>JBBARG010000038.1:0-1104 GCA_040399905.1 Burkholderiaceae bacterium | reverse complement strand
GAGCCACGTTCGTGGAACCGCTCCAGAGCTGGACTTCCGCAATGTTCATCGCGTACAGAGCGCCCGGGTGCGACTGCCTGAAGCGTCGGACAGTCACGTACTGTGCGGCCGCTTGAGCCGCCCAGAAGACAGCCAACAGATGTGCACGCATCATGTTGACAAATTCTCATGTGCTGCAAACTGCGCTGCGCATATCATCAAAAATCGTATAACATGCGTAAAAGCTTGATGCTGTAATAGTAATAACACAGGTTTGATTGAGGAGACCGTTGTCGCTGTCAGACTCAAAGTATCAATCGCACATCCTTCACAATCCTTCACACTTCCGCACTTCCTTCACACTTCACACTTCACACTTCACGCCAATCAATACCAATATTCGACGCCGGTTACAACCTACGCGAAGCCTTTGCTGAGTCCAGAGTCTGCTCGGCTGCGCAGCTTAAAGCTTTCTAACTTGCTATAAATGGCGACGTGGCCAGGGATAAATGGCTATGTGGCCTGCGCAGCAGGCGAGTTATCCCTGGCCTCTAAACAAATGTATGCTAACGTGCACATTGGCTGGCGCCTCGGTTAGTTTTCATAAAGCCCGTAAACCCAAATCGTCGAATCCAAATGATCCAACCACTTAACTGCAACTTGCAGCGGCCTATACGAACGACGAGGCTTCCTTTGAAAAGTACGTCCGCGACACTGGCGTAGAAGTACAGCTGAAAAATCTGAAGTTCAAATCGTCAACGAGTACCTCAAAGGTCGCCGGTCCAGATGCCCAGATGTTCTCTTGCGAGATCACCCACGCCGGGACGAACGCCCTTGTCTTCGCGTTCCGAGGAACTGAGTTCGGCAACGAAAAGGATGGTTCGTTTTGCATCAAGGATGCCGTAACGGATCTCCGCTTTATTCGCGCACACTATTCTGAGCTTGGTACTCAGCTAGCTGAACAGGCGAAAAAAAGGTCTCCCGCCGCCGGCACCAAGTGGGAGAGGCTCGCCACGATAGCAAAGGGCGCGGAGGTTCACTCTGGCTTTCGTGACTATTTCAACGCCCTCGCGGATGAGGTCGTCGGGCTCATCGATGCGCACGTGAAAGCGGGCGAGCGGCTCG
>JBBARG010000037.1:0-1127 GCA_040399905.1 Burkholderiaceae bacterium | reverse complement strand
GGTCCAGTATGCGCGAGTGGTCTGCCATTTTAAGAGGGCGAACTCGGGGCTACGGCCGCCACACGAAAGGGCGGTAGCCCCAAGTCGGGAAGTGTGAAAGGGCGGTATGAGCTGTAGCGACTTGTTTATCTACCGCCCTTTCAGATACATAAATCGTACCACACTTGCAAAACCGTGTGGTACCAGATAGATACTGTATAATTTTCCGGGGAGCGCTCGGTGTTTGTAAAAAGAGTGACTTTTCACTTCCACTTCCACTTTTCAGAAAGATGAGATTCACATCACAATGTCGAGAACCAAACAACTTGATATCTGGATTAAATTCGTTGAAGTTGAGGAGGTGGTGGCGACAGTAGAACAACACACCCGGTGTGTGGAGTAGAAGGTGTCAATTTCGCGCGTGAAGCCAACGTGACGCTTCATGGGGACCCAAGCTTCAGCGAGCTCGTTTTGCGACTTGAGGAGTTTATAGAGCACAATGGTCCGGGGCAATTCCACGCCGTCTTGGAGGAGGTCAAGTCGCTTGGCAGCTGCAGCTTCAAACTAGAGACTTACGAAATCAGATGTGGCGACTGGGCCGCTCCACGGAACTGCTCAAGCTCGCGAACAAAGTATTCTCTACTCCTTCACTTCACTTATTATTACGCATGCATGCGCCTGTTCTGTGCAAGCTACACGCGTACGTGCTTGATTTGCCTGCTCAAAATTGCAAGCTAGCTTCAGAACTGCCATGCCACGCGTCACTGTCATAATATTACCGCAGGCGCCGGTGGCGCTTTGCTACTACAGTAGTACTGCAGCTGCCGGCGCCAGCTATCGTCCTCGAGCTCGGTCTGAACTACGCCAATTGCACGCGCAGGAGCGACTGGAGACAAAGGCCGACCTAGGCCTGCGCGCCTTCATGAACGACCCATGGCCACATGCACTGTTCATGCATTTCGCCTTTGAGGTAGTTCTCAGCGCCTGGCATCGGGCAGGGCGACTGAAGCTTTGCGATGGATGATGGAGGGGCCGGACCGGCCGTACACATATTCTTTTGAGCCTGCGCGCCCTAACCCACCGCATCCTCCCACCGCGCGGACCGATGGTGTCGGCCCAGGCACGGCCACTGGCAGCAGCGGCAGCGG
>JBBARG010000036.1:190-1349 GCA_040399905.1 Burkholderiaceae bacterium | reverse complement strand
AAATACTTCGGCGTGGGGCTGATAAGAGAAACAACCTAGCTGAGTTACAGAAAGAATCAACCTAGCTTTACGCTTTACGCCCTGTCGCTCGCACTGTTGGGCTGCCGTGCCCAAAATGAACCTACTCCTGGACCCATGCCCTACGAGAATGTGTTGTCATCTCGGTACTACGGGCTGTGCGCCGTATCATTGCTTTCTGGCGACGTGAGGTGCTGGGGCTACATTGACAGAGTAGGCAGTCTAGCGCCTATTCTGGTGCCAACAAGTGTGGCTTCATCCACTGTGCGCGTGAAGGCCGTAAGTGTCGGTGCGTACGGCGTCACAGTGATCGACAACGTCAACATCACCACAAACTGGGATGTTGGCTGGTTTAGCTACGGGGGTGCTCGTAATTCTGTGCAAACTGTCTGCCAGGGTGGCGACCCGTGGACCGCTGGCATCACGCATAGCGGGGCCGTGACATATTGGGGAGGCTAGCAGTACGATCTGAATAACTTTTTCCCGGCCAGCCTGTCAAGTACGTCTGATCCCAAGGTAGCCCTGTCTTGTGGTCATTTCGGGGGTTGCGCCCTTGCACGCAGTGGCGCTGTCACTTGCTTCGGTGGCCGCAGCAGGCAGCTCCTCACTCCTCCGCCCGCTGCGGCTCGGTCGGAGGTCGTTGGAATTGCGGGAGATGCGGCAGAGTCTGGGTGTGTACTGAAACGCGATCGTTCTGTCGTCTGCTGGTCGGATAATGATGCGAGTGTGTCCAGTGTACCTTCAGAGGTGCAAGGACGGACAGTTTTTGTCACAGGAGGGTTATCAGCGTGCGCCGTTACCGTTGATCGACAACTTGTGTGCTGGGGATCTGCTCTTAACAACTCTGCCATCCCACGCGAAGTTCAAGGCCACGTGCTTGCTGTCACCCATTATATAGACCAGTGCTGCTTCCCTGTCAGTCCAGCGCCAGCTGGAAGCACTGGGAGAGTCACGTGCGCACTGTTGTCCAGTACCGGTGGTTTGCTCTGCTGGAATCAGTCTGGCGGTATGATTGCCGTGCCGGGTAGTTTGGCCTCTGGCCTTGTCCCGGTTACTTCGAATGCAACTCAGTTAAGCACGGCCACCGGCACTGCAACGCTCAGCTCGAGTGGGACGCCCGCACCTTCGCTGAGCCTCTCAG
>JBBARG010000036.1:0-90 GCA_040399905.1 Burkholderiaceae bacterium | reverse complement strand
CATCCATGACGCCATCGGAATCAGGTACTGCAACGGGCACTGCAACGCTCAGCTCGAGTGGGACGCCCGCACCTTCGCTGAGCCTCTCAG
>JBBARG010000035.1:0-1847 GCA_040399905.1 Burkholderiaceae bacterium | reverse complement strand
TCCAGTCGTCTTTGCATCGTGAGCCAGGCCGGTTGTGTTAGCTCGGTTTGCTGATCATGCAGGCCTAAGCAGCACCAGCCTACTCTGTGCTATGCTTTAAAGCAACAGTCCGAGGACATAAAGTTCATGGTTAAAGTGCCAGTGGCGACGATCAGCGTGTCAAGAATAGTCAAATACTTCAACCTTAGGGCAACACCAAGCAGCCCTATCAAGATGAGCAAAAGTCAACAGCAACAGCGAAGGAAAACACAGCAGAAAACAACAGGAGGGGTAGGAACATCGGAATTCCCGCACTCTGAGGAAGAAGACGAGATGGTCAAAACGGCCTCTCAGGCCGAACTGAGGCAGCAGGCCAGGGCGGCGGCTGCAAAGCTGGCCGCCGGCAACGCTGACCAAGGTGGAGCGGGGGAAGGCAACCAGCAACAGCAGACATCCGGAGCCAGCAGCACGGCTGCGGCGGGGGCCCAAGCGCCACCCACCTCGGCAACGAGCGCCAGCAACACCGAGCTGCTGCTGGGTAAGACATCTGAGGAATTGAGAGAATTTTTCGAGAGACTTAGCCCCAACAGTCGTGGACAGCGGGGACCAGAGATACAAGAACTCATCAGGGAAGCAGAGGGAAGGAATACGAGAAGACCAGTGGTCCCTCAGCCAGGTGGCCTCAGCAACCAGCAGAAGAGGACAAGGGAGAACGATCAGGTTAGTCCCAGCAGGCAGCCAGCTAAGAAGGCAGCCGGACAAGGAACGGAGGAACAGGAACGGGAGGATGTGAGTGGCATGGACGAAGGGGAGGAAGTGGTAGAGGAAATGGTGGGACTGCTCAGAGAAATCTGCGGCAAGATACCAGGGGGAGGAGTGGACGAGTTCAGGCGGTGCACCGGCATGCTGGACAAGCTTATGGACCGCTTCAACAGGAGGGCTAAGAAGGAAGCCGCGGAAGTGTACCAGAAACTGAGGGAGTATGACCACAGCACCAGATCGGTCATGGCGTACAACGTGGAGCACTGGAATCTGAGCGAGGAATTCTTCGGAAACGCCCCCATCGAGGAGAGGATAGCGGAGGAAATTCAGCTCATTACCAGGAACAGGGTGGCCGTACAGGAGGTCATAGCATTCAGGCCCAGGGAGGAGGGCCGCCCCATGGCGGCCAAGATCGTGCTGGGCTCTCCTAGGCAGAAGGGTGTACTGTACAGGATGATTGCGCAGCACATGATCAACAAGACTGCGCGCGGCGGAAACATGAGGAGAGTAGCTTTCAGGGATTGCTTCCCAAGGGAGCATATGCTCAGCGCGAAGGCGCTGGTACAGCGTGGGATGATGCTCAAGAAGAACGGCAAGATCACCGCCTTCAGAGTTTCCAGTCAAGGACCCCAGGGCGTGCCTGTGCTGCAGACAAGGCAGGAGCGAGGAGGGAGATGGGCAGTCCACCTGTCCAACCAAGGTCAGCAGCAATCAGGAGCAGGTGCAGACAGGGGGACAGGCCGACAGGCAGCACGGAGAACTGACCAGCAGCGCGACAGGAGGGATGTGTACAGGCCGGAAACGGTCTTAGACAAAGAGGAGATGGAGCAGCTGGCCATGACCAACCCGCAGGGCGTGGAGATCCTCTACGACGACGGGATCAAGCAGATGGAGAAGGAACTTGCCCGCATCAGACAGCAGAGACAAGATTTCTACAAACGTCAGGCAGAAAAAGATCTAGAAGACGAGCAGAATTACATGGAAGATTTTTAAGTCAGAACAGTAATTTTCAAAGCAAAGTGACATATATATACGAGTAAATGTCCGTCGTTAATCATAATAACTCCAGTAACCCAGTTTAAAATGTTATAGTAATCCTTTAAAGT
>JBBARG010000034.1:0-1849 GCA_040399905.1 Burkholderiaceae bacterium | reverse complement strand
CGGGCCTGACGCGCTACGCGTCTTTTCTCTCGCGGGTCTGACGCGCTACGCGTCTCTTCTCTCGCGGGTCTGACGCGCTATGCGTCTCTTCTCTCGCGGGTCTGACGCGCTACGCGTCTCTTCTCTCGCGGGCCTGACGCGCTACGCGTCTTTTCTCTCGCTATGTACGCGATATGCTTGCGCGGCCGCTTGCCAATGCGCGCCAATCGACTGCCCGGTGGCTGGCTGAGGTGAAGTGTGTCAGCCTTAGTCATCACCTCAATGTCTGTGCACTTTGGTGGACTGGACTCGGGCGAACCAGTCCGCCAGCGAAGTGCTGAACCCCTCACGCGGCCACATTGACCAATAGCAAACAGGTTTCATTTCATTAAAGGGCGCGTCGTAGAACCCCCACCTGCCAGAAAAGGCGTGTCCCGAAAAGCTGCCTTGATAAAAAATGTTCCACTGATGCACTGCCTCGGTTTTCAGCCCGCAGCCGTCACAGGGTACGGCCGCAGAGATGTTGCGTGAGCATCTCTTCGTGAAATTGACAGCCCCCGTATGGGGGTCAACCATGCCGACGAGCTCGAACGTGCTCAGGTCGTCGCGTCCGCGAGCAGTGAACGACCCACAATCCAGCAGCATGACAGTGGCTTGGATCGGGTTTTTAGCCCCGGAGACCGTTTTAGTGCCGTCTGGCAGGTCGATGTCCCGATAGTCAACAAAGTAGCCTTCCCATTCTTCCACCGCTCCCCAGCCGGAGGGAGGGGCAGAGCCCTCGTTGGCAGGGCCAGGCGTGGTTGATGCGGCCTGCATGGTGGATGGTGATGGCGCCGATTGCGCAAGCGCCGGTAAAATCGCCTCTGCCACCGGCTCGTACAGCTTTGTTAGCGCCTCACCACTGGAGAGCCCCGCCGCACACAGAAACTTTAAGTTGCTGTTTGAGGCGATGCCCAGAAGCAATGGAAACTTGAGCGCTAGTTTGATGGGGTCGTTGAGGTAAGCTTGGATGTCAGGGAGCGCCACTGGGATGATCGATGGCCGGGTCTTAGTGACCAAATTAGTACGCACAGCGACGTTGTATTCAAAGGCGCATTCTCCAGAGTCCGCCCAGCCTTCATCCACGAGAGGCACCATCACTTTGCAAAGTGCAGCTGTTTGCGCGATGCGCGAGCGATATCCTTCGCCCGCGCGCAGTGTGTGGGAACAGACGAATACGCTGAACCCGGCAGCCTCTAGCAAAGCTTTTAGTGCGTCGGCGTGGTCCTGCGCGGACTTGCACCGGTAAGAAATCATCACATCCTCGACCGTCGTGACTGCTGCGGGCTCCTCCAACACGGAGGTCAGAGATGGGCTATCTCAAAGCTGAACAGGGGTAAAAGATCCGACGCTCCCATTAGTGAGTTGAAGGATGGCAGATTCCAGACGTGCAAAGCGCTCTTCGTTACTTTTTGTCTGCGCGTTCACCAGCTTCGTAATGGCGGCGACCACGTCGTCAGGAAGGCGAGCCATGGCAAGCCCTAGCCGAAAATTGCAGACTTGTAGTGAAAGCAATTTTCTGGTTTTTGAGCTTGTACATGTCCGCGCAGTGCACAGTAGATCCTGCTTACATAGCTATAGGGATGCGAGTACCGGCCGCGGTCGACTCGGGCACCGGCCGCGGTAGTTATAGTTACATGTACACGGCGATACATGTACATGTACATGTACATGAATACAGTACACAGATCTAGATAGAAGTGATTCAAATGCACATTGATGCCAAGGCCTAAGCCTATAGCTATAGCGACCGTGACGTCCGACATGTGAGGCCCGGGTAGATCGCTACTCCGACTCCCGGGCAAACAACACAACGCATTGAGCATAAGAA
>JBBARG010000033.1:0-1925 GCA_040399905.1 Burkholderiaceae bacterium | reverse complement strand
TGAAAAGCAGTACGTCGAGAGGCTCGCGAGTGTCTAGGATTTCCGGGGCGATTCAGATGTCCCACTCTTCACACTCACGGTTTGGCTGCCTGCGGCATCCACCAGACTGAACTCGCCGTGGGCCGCATAAAAATCGGAACCCAGTGACAGGGCCGTTTTTATTTTAGTTGTCATGAAAGTTCCTTATATAAATTTGAGGGATAAGAGGAAAACAAGTATTTTTTACTGGAACTATTTTCCCGCTATGGAAATATAGTTGAATTAAAGAAACTTACACCTTCACCATCGATATGGCAAACGTATTGATCTTAAATTGATATCTTATTAGAAATATTTGGACGAAAAGAGGCGGCCACCCTAGGCGCACGTATTGGTAGTGGTCTAATTTGAACTGAATCGCCCCAGGTTTACTAGAAACTCCTGAGCCTATAAATTTAGGTCTTCAAGGGGGTGTCATGAGCAAACAAACAAACAAAGGCAAACAAAGGCAAACAAAGGGACACTCACTTCACAAACAAAGGGACACTCACTTCAAACAAAGGGACACTCACTTTGTTTGACTTTGTTTGCCTTTGTTTGCTTTGTTTTAACCCTATCGTGATCCCGTAGCACCTGGCTTCACTGCCCACATAACCGTGGGAGTTTCATTAGCCCGCAGATTTCCCCATCCCGCATGCATTTCCCGCATGCCACTGGCGACACTACGCAGCGCGCCGTATGCTCAGCCACCTTCACTGCCTGCGCCGCCATGACACGTCCTCGCTCTTGTCTCGTCAGCCCGCACGACACCCCGTGGGTCCACTGTGTCTCGCGTTGCGTGCGGCGCGCATTCCTGTGCGGCTTGGACCTCACCAGCGGCAAAGACTTCGAACATCGGCGACCGTGGGTAGTGGCGCGGATCAAGGAGCTCAGCCAAGTTTTCGCCATCGACATTGCCGCGTATGCGGTGATGAGCAATCACTACCATTTGATCGTCCACTTAGCGCCCCAGCGCGCCGCCGCGTGGAGCAATGAAGAGGTACTAAGCCGATGGACGCAGCTCTTTGTCGGGCCGATGCTGGTACGGCGTTTTCTGTCAGACCAGCGCGCGCTGATGGATACAGCAGAGCTGGTGCGCGTAGGTGAATTTGCCGTCACATTGCACGCGCGGCTGGGGGATCTGTCGTGGTTCATCCGGTTGCTAAACGAGTCCATCTCGCGCATGGCGAACAACGAAGACAAATGCAGCGGGCGCTTCTGGGAGGGTCGTTTCAAGAGCCAGGCCCTGCTGGATGAGCAGGCATTACTGGCGGCATTGGCCTATGTGGATCTGAACCCGGTGCGCGCCGGCATGGTCGCCACGCCGGAGGCATCGGTCCATACTTCGATTCACGAGCGGCTCGCCGGCCTGCGCGAGTCGACACCGACCAGCGCGCTGATGCCCTTCGACGCTACTGGGCAAACGCCGTGGGCGATTCCGTTTGGGCTCGAAGACTACGTCGCGCTGGTGGACTGGACGGGTCGCCAACATCGCTCGGGCAAGCGCGGCGCGATCAATTCGCAGCTGCCGCAGCTGCTCGAACGGCTCGGGCTGGATGCGGATGCGTTTCTTATGATATCGGGTCAGTTGTTGAAAGCGTTTGGCAGTGCAGTCGGCGCGCCGGCCGCGATGGCTGAGCATTGCGCTCGACGGGAAATGAAATATCTGCGTGGGGTGGTGACGGCGCGGCGTCTATTTGGGGGCGAGGCAATGTGATTGGGGTCGACCAGGACGTCGAAACAAAGTGAGTGTCCCTTTGTTTTTTACAAAGTGAGTGTCCCTTTGTTTTAGATCAAACATCAACTTCATACCGCGTTCGCCCAAAGAAAAATCCCGCCTCTTTGTGAGAGATGAACTGCACCCCAAAAGTTGGACACCCGTCCATTCTTTTGGGGTGTTTTCATGT
>JBBARG010000032.1:0-2099 GCA_040399905.1 Burkholderiaceae bacterium | reverse complement strand
TACGGCGCAGGTGGTCAACAGCAACCCCAAAATTGTGGCTGCAGATGCAAATGCTACGGCCGCTGCAGTGGCGGCTAGCGCCTTACCTACGAACGGTCAGGTCGTGGCGGGTCAGGCAACGATCAGTCAAAAAGGCAACACGATGACGGTCAAGCAGACCTCAGATCGTGCGGTCGTGAACTGGAATTCGTTTGATGTAGGTTCAAACGCGCAGGTCAATTTTCAACAGCCAAGCAACACCTCTGCAACGTTAAATCGTGTAACTGGCGCAAGCGCCTCGCAGATCGAAGGCGCGATCAATGCGAATGGCCGCGTGGTGATCAGCAATGCGAATGGTGTGACCTTCGGTAAGGGTGCTCAAGTCGATGCGGCTGCTGTCGTGGCAACGACCATGAACCAGTCTGATCAAGACTTCATGGACGGCAAAAATACTTGGACAGGCAACGGCAAAGGCGCCGTGATCAACAAGGGAACGATTCGTGTTAATGATGCAGACGGCTACGTGGCGCTGCTGGCAACAGAGGTACGCAATGAAGGCTACGTGTTGGCGACCAAGGGTCGTAACAATGCAGTCGTGATTGCGGGTGGCGAACAAATCACGTTGAATTTTCAAGGGCAGCAATTGGTAGGGGTGAACGTCGACAAGGGCGCCTATGATGCACTCATTGAAAATCAACGTGTGGTTGAAACACGTGGTGGGTTGATCGTGTTGGCCGCCGGTACTGCAAATCAATTGATGCGTTCGGTGGTTCGCAACACTGGGCGTTTGACTGCTTCTGCCATGGTGAACAACGGCGGCGTGATTGAGCTAATTGGTAACAACGTCGTGAACACCGGCAAAGTCGCCGTGAACACGCAAGCCACTGATGCCACGGCAGGTCGGGTTACCGTTACGGCCAATACCGTTACCCAAGCTGGTAAGGTTTCTGCTGACGGTAAGGGTGCGCGTAGCAACGGCGGTCGAGTCACGATTGCTGCTGACGACGTCACACTCGCCACCGGGTCGACAATCACTGCAAAAGGTCGTGCCAACGGTGGCTTGGTTAATGTCGGCGCGACCGAGGTGACTTACAACGCCGACGCGAATGGCGTACGTAGCAATATCGTCGCCCGCAATTTGGCGCAGACCGTTATCGTGCAGGTTGGCGCAACTGTTGATGTGTCGTCGACCGAGCGCGGCAATGGTGGCGAAATCAATATCTGGTCAACACGCCAAACAACCGTTGCCGGTACCTTGATCGCAACGGGCGGACGCTTGGGCGGCAATGGCGGCTCGGTTGAGACCAGCTCGGTCGGTACACTGTCGATTTTACAAACTGCGATTGTTAATGTTGCGGCACCTGCTGGACGCGCGGGTAGCTGGATGCTTGACCCTGAGAATCTGGTGGTTGATGCTGGCTTAGCAAGCGCCATTTCTTTTGCACTAGGCAGCGCCAACGTAACCGTTGCGGTATCGGGCAACCTGACCATCGCCGAAGGTGTGTCGATTTCGAGCTCCGCCTCATCCGGCACCACCTTGACCTTGCTTGCAACCGATACGTTTACAAATAACGGAAGTGTGTCGACGTCTGCGTTGAACATCAGTTCGGCGTCGGTCAATTTGGCAGCTGGTAGCACCACGAATTCAAACCAGACCTATATCAGTGCTCAGAACGTAGATGTAAACGGTAACGTGTCGACCGGTGCAGCAGGGACGCTTGCTAATGGTACGGTCACTACAGTGGTGTCCTTAAGTGGAGCCGGTGGTGCTGCAGCGGGTTCGGCGAGCGGCTCGAGTTCAGGGTCAGGTTCGGGCAGCGGTTCGAATTCAGGTTCAGGCTCGACCGGCGGCTCAAACGGTTCGACGGGTGGGGCAGCAGGTTCGACAGCTGGTGGTACTCGAAGCAGCAGCGGTACATCGACCTCGACAAATACGGGCACTGGAACGGGTACAGGAACAGGGACAGGGACAGGAGCAGGAACAGGAACTGGGACTAGTTCCGGTACAAGTACCGGAACCGGAGCAGGTGCTAATACAGTCGGGTCAACTCAAGGCGGTGCTGCTCCAGCGGGATCAAGTAATACTTCCGGCACCAAAAAAGCGGCCGCGCCCGCGATTC
>JBBARG010000031.1:0-2687 GCA_040399905.1 Burkholderiaceae bacterium | reverse complement strand
GATTATCAAACATTTTAACTTAAGAAAAACATTAAAATAGAAGAACGGACGTATAAAATGTGGAATTATAAAAAAGAACGTTGCGAATGAACGTAGAAAAACACAGTAAGTAAATATTCTCAATTTCAACTTGCAGCTTTTGAACCACAGATTCAGCTAAAATACATTTCAGTCTTGTGACAGCTTACTTTTCATATACACGCGGAAGGGTAGGCGTTGGCTTCGGTAGGGAAACAAAGTCTCGTCTTGTACGAGATAGAACCCGCACTGATGGTGGTGAGCAAGCGCACGATTGAACAACTCGAAGACCTCCCGGGCCGGTGCAAACTTGTCGTGCCTGCAATGAGCAAAAGAATGAGACAGAACTCCAGTGCATAGCTATATACAGCATGCAAACAGACCAGGACCAGACCAGGATTTAGATGGGCATAAGAACGTAGGTAGGAGTGTACGGATTATATTGAACAATAACGGCTTTGTTTTACCTTTTGGCCTCCTCGCGGGCATCTATGTTGTCCAGCCGCAACATGCTTAGCAGGTAGCAAAACCTGTTCATAGACATGGTTGCGTTAAACACGTCCGCGTAGTTGCCGGACCAAAGCACAGGGATCGCGACCAGATTCGCACCTGTTATAAGCGCAAAATCTTTTTTTTATGATTTTTTGTGAATAATCAGGACTTAATTTTGTTGAAAAAGAAAAACTAAAATAGATCTAACTATGCCTAGCAACCCGCGCATCAGTATGAGGCCCAAGAATGCTTTGAGCTCGACCTAAAGAACAAAACAGAGAATAAAGTTGCAAGTAATGTCGCCATTGCGCCACGGACACACTACTAACACACATCATTATTTCAGTCGTCTTTGCATCGTGAGCCAGGCCGGTTGTGTTAGCTCGGTTTGCTGATCATGCAGGCCTAAGCAGCACCAGCCTACTCTGTGCTATGCTTTAAAGCAACAGTCCGAGGACATAAAGTTCATGGTTAAAGTGCCAGTGGCGACGATCAGCGTGTCAAGAATAGTCAAATACTTCAACCTTAGGGCAACACCAAGCAGCCCTATCAAGATGAGCAAAAGTCAACAGCAACAGCGAAGGAAAACACAGCAGAAAACAACAGGAGGGGTAGGAACATCGGAATTCCCGCACTCTGAGGAAGAAGACGAGATGGTCAAAACGGCCTCTCAGGCCGAACTGAGGCAGCAGGCCAGGGCGGCGGCTGCAAAGCTGGCCGCCGGCAACGCTGACCAAGGTGGAGCGGGGGAAGGCAACCAGCAACAGCAGACATCCGGAGCCAGCAGCACGGCTGCGGCGGGGGCCCAAGCGCCACCCACCTCGGCAACGAGCGCCAGCAACACCGAGCTGCTGCTGGGTAAGACATCTGAGGAATTGAGAGAATTTTTCGAGAGACTTAGCCCCAACAGTCGTGGACAGCGGGGACCAGAGATACAAGAACTCATCAGGGAAGCAGAGGGAAGGAATACGAGAAGACCAGTGGTCCCTCAGCCAGGTGGCCTCAGCAACCAGCAGAAGAGGACAAGGGAGAACGATCAGGTTAGTCCCAGCAGGCAGCCAGCTAAGAAGGCAGCCGGACAAGGAACGGAGGAACAGGAACGGGAGGATGTGAGTGGCATGGACGAAGGGGAGGAAGTGGTAGAGGAAATGGTGGGACTGCTCAGAGAAATCTGCGGCAAGATACCAGGGGGAGGAGTGGACGAGTTCAGGCGGTGCACCGGCATGCTGGACAAGCTTATGGACCGCTTCAACAGGAGGGCTAAGAAGGAAGCCGCGGAAGTGTACCAGAAACTGAGGGAGTATGACCACAGCACCAGATCGGTCATGGCGTACAACGTGGAGCACTGGAATCTGAGCGAGGAATTCTTCGGAAACGCCCCCATCGAGGAGAGGATAGCGGAGGAAATTCAGCTCATTACCAGGAACAGGGTGGCCGTACAGGAGGTCATAGCATTCAGGCCCAGGGAGGAGGGCCGCCCCATGGCGGCCAAGATCGTGCTGGGCTCTCCTAGGCAGAAGGGTGTACTGTACAGGATGATTGCGCAGCACATGATCAACAAGACTGCGCGCGGCGGAAACATGAGGAGAGTAGCTTTCAGGGATTGCTTCCCAAGGGAGCATATGCTCAGCGCGAAGGCGCTGGTACAGCGTGGGATGATGCTCAAGAAGAACGGCAAGATCACCGCCTTCAGAGTTTCCAGTCAAGGACCCCAGGGCGTGCCTGTGCTGCAGACAAGGCAGGAGCGAGGAGGGAGATGGGCAGTCCACCTGTCCAACCAAGGTCAGCAGCAATCAGGAGCAGGTGCAGACAGGGGGACAGGCCGACAGGCAGCACGGAGAACTGACCAGCAGCGCGACAGGAGGGATGTGTACAGGCCGGAAACGGTCTTAGACAAAGAGGAGATGGAGCAGCTGGCCATGACCAACCCGCAGGGCGTGGAGATCCTCTACGACGACGGGATCAAGCAGATGGAGAAGGAACTTGCCCGCATCAGACAGCAGAGACAAGATTTCTACAAACGTCAGGCAGAAAAAGATCTAGAAGACGAGCAGAATTACATGGAAGATTTTTAAGTCAGAACAGTAATTTTCAAAGCAAAGTGACATATATATACGAGTAATAATCATAATAACTCCAGTAACCCAGTTTAAAATGTTATAGTAATCCTTTAAAGT
>JBBARG010000030.1:0-2744 GCA_040399905.1 Burkholderiaceae bacterium | reverse complement strand
TTTTGTTGCGGGATATGATGTTTAACGTAGTAATGAATGCAGCGAATACGAGTATCTTGAGACTCGAGAATAATATCCTCGACTCAGTTTTGGTGAGCTCTGAACAAGACCAGTTAGTTTCTATACTATGCTCCACATTTACCTCTGACGATTCTAGCCTCATTGCATGGATCCACGAAACGCGGTTTCCGCGCAGCACGTGCATCTCTGCTGCAGTGCGACACGATCCAGCAAAGCCAGTGCCGGCGCCGCTGCATGTCAGGTGGACGCCCCTGCGCCCGCTGAATCCAATGGTAAAGCCTCAAATTTCAATACTGGGGCTTTAGGCACCGCTGCTGATTTGGTCGGCGCAGTGGCGACAGCTGCGCCTTTAGTCGGGCCTGTTCTGACAGCGATTTCAGGGGTTCTGAAGCAGCTGGACAGTATGTTTAAAAATTCCGAGACAGTCGTTGCAATCAGAGAATCTTTGGGGTTAATGAGGACTCTTCTGAAGGATCACGAAACGGATGGCTGTCTCGTCGGCGACGACTATAAGGAGCATATTATGAAAATAGACACGCGAGTCCGGGAGGCCGGTAGTTCTATCGAGACAATCTGCGGCAGAAACTCTTTACGCAAGTTTTTATATGCTTCTAGTGACACAAACACGCTTGCCGACATCGCGACGGACATCAAGAACTTGCGGGCTGAACTTATGAGCATCCAGGTCAACGCCGTTGGAAAGGGAGTGGGAGATTTAGCAGCTGCTGTAAAGAATGGGAACGCTTCGCTACAGAACGCGATAGACGCGATTCCTGAGGCAGTCCAGGCGCTGCTTGCCAAGGTTTCCGTGACGGACCCTGATAACGCCGGGCAAGGTGTGCTATGTCCCCCGAGCGAAAGCCGGCCGCCGCTGCGTGCGCTGTCTTACGACGTCTTCATCTCCTACCGCACCGCCAGCGACCACGATCATGCAAAACTGCTGGCAGCAAGTCTTCAGGACGTCGGCCTGTCTGTGTGTTGGGACGACGGTTTAACGCTAGGGAGTAACTGGGAGTCGGGCTTCGCGTCCGGGCTAGCCAGTTCCCGCTTCTTTCTACCTGTAGTGTCTCGCAAGGCTTTCAGCCTGAAAGGCCGTGAGTGGACCAGGCTCACAGAGGATTCAGCCGTCGACTTTGTTCTTGTGGAGTGGCGCTTGGCTCTTGAACTTCAGCAGCGCAAACGACTCGAAGGGATTATCCCGCTGCTTTTCGGCGAAGTAGACCCATCTAATGGCGCATACGAATATTGGTCTGCTGGCAGCTGCGCCCCCTCGCCCCTGCCGAGTGTCGCCGTGCGAGCAGTCGAGGCGATCCTCGAAGAGCGCATGGTCGATCTCACATTGGGCGCCCCGGCTTGCGCTGACAAATCCGTGGCCGGTACGTACAAGAGCGTGACTGCCCATCGGGGCCCCGTTACGCACGGGTCAATACAAGACGTTGTTTCTGCGATGGTGCAGGGCATCCGCAAGGCAGTGAGTGGGCTTCAAGTACTACGATGTGTACATCTCCTACCTACCGGTGGGCCTCAGACGGCCAGGCAACTCACACAACACGCGAAGGCGCTCGTTGACGCCCTGTGTGCTGCAGGCTTAAAGGTTTGGTGGGATAAGAATCTCCCGATCGGGATTTCTCCGTGTGGAAACGCTCTCAGCCTCTCAAGGGTGTTCGTCCCTATTGTGTCACGGGGCGCCCTGAACGCAGTAGACGCAAATGGCGAGCCTATGCGGGGAAACTGGCCTGCTCTCACGCCAGACTCGGACAGGGATAACCTCCTGTTCGAGTCACGCTTGGCGCACGAGCTGCAAAAGCGGGATGGTAGGCGGCGCATGCTACCGCTGTTGCTGGGTGATCGGGATGAGGGCACCGGCATATACGGAAACTTCATCGCCCAGAAATGCGCCCCTGTCTTCAAGCCAGGCCCGGACGTCGTGGTTTCAAAGGTCGAAAGCATCGTGGAGAGCGAGCTTGACCGGCTGGGGCTGGGAGCCCCTGTCCGTGTCAAGGATGGGCAGCGGAGCGTGCAGGCGATGTGGGCCGCAGTGTATAATTTGCAGTACTGCAGGGTCGTTGGGACTCTCGACGAGATCGTGAGCAAAGCTGTGGAAGCCATCCGCGATTCTGTCCTCTCCAGCAAGGCGCAGGCGTAGAGGGCAAAGAATCGCGTGTGGATGCAGCTCATTGTCATATTTCCACGCGTGCGCGCGCGCGAGTTCGAGTGGTGTGCGCAGCTGCAGCTTGACTTCGACGAGCGCCAGCTCATCTTGCAAGCGCTAGCTAGCGCTCAAGCACTAGCCTGAGCACTAGCGCCTCAAGAAGCGCTGGGATATCGATCAATATTTATATGTTTCATGTTGACCACCGCGGTACCGCACGCGCAGGGCAGAGATGAGCTCGATCCGGACTTTTGCCCAGCCCTCAGGGCACCTAGGCCTTTGGGTGCCCTGCAATTGCAACAAGCAATTGCTTCATTAGAATTGACCGCGGCCCTGATCATGAAGTACTCTCGCCGCACGTACACGTGCACGCGTCGATATTTGCACGCGCATGCTAGCAGTACCGTGACTAGCTATAGTGGAAGCTGGTTAGGGGATCTGCGTGCGTGTCTAGCGATTTGTAAGAAGATAAGAAGGGACCTGCGTCCACCCCCTAGATTTAGGGATCTAGGGGGTGGCTGTCAAGTGCGCGTATCCAGTCGCAGCATTCGTCGCGGCGCGGGGCGTGGTG
>JBBARG010000029.1:0-2886 GCA_040399905.1 Burkholderiaceae bacterium | reverse complement strand
TATACGAGAGAATAATCTGAAGAGCGTGAATAACGATGGATGGTCCACAGCCACTGAAGGCGGCTGATGTACCCCATTACATGATACTTCGATAGGTAAAGTTGAACCTGACTCGCTGCAACAGCGAGTTAACGTTCCCTTTTCCCACGGTAATAATTATCGGGTCCCGGCAGAATCGTCTCATCTCCATTAGCGGGATCCGTTGGCTAGCCGTGCTAATCCTGATCTACAATGCGACCAGGCGTATATTACGACACGTAGTCCATGCCGTCGACGTAGTAGGTATGTCGGCCTTGGCGTCGGCTGCTGGTTGAAGGTCTTGCATCTCTCTTCGGGGCGTTGCGTTTGGTATCCCAGGCCGGATGGATTTCCTTATTGTCTGTGTCCCGCTGTAGTCTGTTGCACGTTCTGTGGTATGACTGGATGCCGCCCCCGGTACAGAGTGCGCAGTACGCGCAGATGTCGTCAAGCCGGGCGCTGTACTCCTTGCCAGATCCTCGGTGCTTGCCGTTCGACTCGGCGTTTTTGACGTTGTTAGCGGCCCAAGTGATCTCTCTTGGTTTGTGGGTGGGCGTGGAGGAGCGCGATCGAGAGGCATCTGATCGTGGAGCTGAGGTAGATCTCTGTGAGCGAGCGTCGTCGGAGTACGCAATCCCGGCGGAAGACTGGCTGAGAGATCGGCGCTTGACGGGAGTGGAGCTGCGACGTTCTTGTGGGCGGTCACGCAACTCGTGATGAGTGTCTTTGATTCGACGGGAGGTAGCCTTCAGGATGGGCTTGACTCGTCCATGTCTGACAAATATACTCGCCCTGGCGTCGTGGTACCGCTTGGTCCTTGAGCGTGGGCCTGTGGCACGGTAGGGGCGTTGAAAGACTCGTGGAGTCTGGTGTAGGTGCCCGCAGTAGCTGCAGTCTGAGTGCGGAACCATTCTTCAGCCTTGATGGTTAGGGCCGTCACGTCTTTAGTCTGCAGGTTGGTTTGCACCACGTGCTCGGCGAAGGTTCGGAATGTTGAGTGACTTGAGGTGTAACAGACACTGAGCCAGAGCTTGTCTATCCCTGCCAGGTCTTTGTCAGCTTGCACTTTGCACAGGAGGTTGTGGGAGTATACAGCGAGTTCGAGGAGGGCCATGTAGCGGATGTTGTAGTCCGCGATGTCTTCCTCGTACGACTGTCGGATGTTGCACAGTGCTTGGAACTGAGAGTAGAACGTGTTGAGGGCCGTGTCGTGTGTAGGCATCTGGTGGGATAGCCTGACCAACAGCAGGAGGCTAATGGCGTCCTGGTCTTCCATTGCGGTGGTGGCAAGGCCGGGGTATCGGTTTTGGACGAGCTGGAGGGAAGCAGTACTAAGGTGAACTATAAGAAACTGGTAGAAGTGTCACTCGATATCCTTTATCTTAAGCTGTTGCTTCCCGATCTCAGATATGGCCTTCAGACGCAGTGGGGCCTTGTCCGCCTCGGCCATGTTTGTATCGAGCTCGAGGGAACTGAGGTACAAATCTGCTAGTCGTAGCTCGGGGGTGGAGATGGGCGTGTTCTTCAGCAGATAGTTGTAGTTGCGCTCCGCAGCGAAAACCATCTGAAGAGAGTGTTGGAAGCCTTTCCACCATTCGGCGAAGTTCGACCTCTCGATCTTGCCGTTGCGGACTTTAGGAGGTTCCAGCAGTACTTTTGGTCTGAACGTGGCAATCATTATGTAGTGGTTTTTGCTCGACTCCGAGTGCATATAGATATACGCGTCGAGGTGATAGTGGTCCGGTAGTTCAGGCGAGTGGATAAGACGGTGTCAGCGCTTTGCGGGTAGAGGCTGTCGAAAGGATGTGTCTTATCAAAACGCTACGGAGCTTTGGCGGAGTTGGGAGGGGGATGCGCTGAGGTGTCCCCGATCGGGGCCCACTCCAGTCGGACTTGCAATTCCCGATTCTTCTCGATCGCCTGGCTAAGCTCGTCGCTAGTCCGGCGGTTTGCAGTTGCTGGCGGCGGGGCAGTCGCTGAGCATATCTGACGGTGCCTCCCACTAGGCGGTCCCTTAGCCAACGGCTCCTGCGATTCCGATCTGCTAAGAAAGAACTCATCGCAGTAGTAGGTGTCGGCCTCCATTCGAGGCTTACTTCCGCTTGACGGAAAGCTGGGCCAGTGTGACGGGATCGAGAGTGTCCACTAGCTAACTGGCTCTTGGCGTGGAGGGCAAATTGCTTAGACCTTCTGATGTCCCTGCGATACCTACCGAGGATAGCACGAAAGGGTGCGGAGCTCTTTCCTAGCTCTGCGAGTGCTCGGAGAGTGCAACGATCGGCTCCGTCAGTGGCCAACTTGATTGCGTCTTCGAGGTCGCCAGCGGCTTCGCAGAAATGCTCGTGACTATGGATAGTCTTCAGGTAGGCTCGAGCGTTGACCTCTTGCTGAGTGGCAGATCACATGAGGACGCAAGCCCAGACGAATGTCAAGAGTATTGACCATTCAAGCACAGCAGGGATTCGATCCCATGCATTCGAATTGTAGATCAATAGTGGAAGAATGACAGCTGGAACTGTGATCACCAGTGCGGTCAGGCACTTTGTCAAAAAGGACTCGAACCAGCGGACAGAGTTCTGTAGTGTTCCGGCTCGGTGCCGGCTAGGTTTGTAAATGAGAACCTCTCCCGGGATAGCTGCTGGCGGAGATGGAAATATCGCTCCCGGGATAACTGCGGGCGGAGAGACGGTAGTCGAAGAATTATACGCTTCGGACACGGGTAAGTGCGACTCCGGTAGATTGTCGTCGGAGGCAGGTGCATCTGAGGTGTGGCGCAGTTTCAGGTCATTGCTGGACTTTTTTTGATGAACTCTTGAGAGTCACCTAGTGCACCCGTCGCAGGTGGCTTTCCATCGGCAGTCTCACCGC
>JBBARG010000028.1:0-3564 GCA_040399905.1 Burkholderiaceae bacterium | reverse complement strand
CTTTGCCAAACGTCAATTGCACAAGCTGGGTTTTGGACACATTCACTAGCATACCCCGATGTGCACAGAAGCGATGAAGGGACGTGAGCAAGCCTTGCATGCCACGTAATGAGGTAGACAACAGAAGTATATCATCAGCATATTCCATGTTCGGCACGGGCCGTCGGGCATAGCGAACAGGCGACGGCCCGGTGGCATCAACACAACTTTCCAGGTAAGGGGCATGATGAAGGCCTTTCAGTAACTCTTGCTGCAAATCATCGAGCATCAAGCCAAACAACAACGGGCTGAGGGGGCAGCCTTGGCGGACACCAATTGTAGATGGGACGCTTGGGCCAACAAGACCACCAACACACATCGCATATTGAGGAGAGGCGTATAGGCTTTGCAGCGCACGCAAGAAGTCACCATGTACTCCTTTCTGTTGAACGCAAAACCACAACATAGGGCGAGCAACCAAGTCGTACGCTGACTTGAGGTCCACATAGCATGCGTACAGCGTGCGCCGCGTATGCTTGTGCTTATCAACCAAGTGTTGTAGCAAGAACAACTGATCAGTGGTAGAGAGATTGCGCCGAAAGCCTGCTTGCGAATCTGAGCGTAGGTTATGCTCTTCCAAGTATGTATCTAAGCGCAGCTGTAACAACATAGCATACAACTTAGCCAGAGGCTCACCCACTGCAATGGGGCGGTAATTAGCTGTGTCGAGAGTAGAGCCCCGCTTATGCACAGGAGTGATCAGACTAAGATTCCATTGCGAAGGGACAACCCCCGACTTGAACACACCATTGACAAGTGTAGTAATGCACTCTGCCAAAACATACACAGCCGGTAGCCTGTGACATTCATCATCAACGGGAACATACTTAGCATAACGGAAGAACTCTGAGCACACACCACCCAAACCAGCGGACCTATTGTTGTTGAGGCGCTTCAGTGCAGATATCACTTCATGGTGTGTAAATGGCGTATTGAGTGAGGCAGCAGCCTGAAGTAAGCCTTCCGGCAACGTGCTCGGGGTAGGCTGTTGAGTAGGCAGTGTGACAGGGGGTGACCCGAGGGATTGCAAAAAGGTCTGCCAGCTGGCTGGGTGTTGTAGCAATTCAGGCAGCGACTTATGAGGCCCACGATAGGCTTTGCAAACACCATGGCTATCATGCTTGAGCTGCGCAGCAACATGGCGGGAACGGTGCCTTAGCCACACACGTTTCCTAAACCTCATGCCATGTTGATAGTCAGAGCGTAAGCGATGATATGCAGCAACGTCACTACGTTGAAAGGCACGCCAGTAGTCGCGGCGCAGCTGCAATAGCTCAGGGGTAACGTAAGGCAGTGACGAACGGTAACATCGGGATGAGGAGCTTTTCATGCCTGCCATGGAAGCAGCAGACTGCACACAATTCACCAAACAGTCAACGGCATCCGTAACACTGCCTTGTTGCACCAAAGCAGTAATGCGCTGCAGAGCAACGGGGCATTGCTGCTGCAACGCTGCAACATACAAACCCTGCTTAGCCACGCGCCAAACAAGGCGCGCAGGGCGAGGCTGACATGATACAGAGGGTGTAGGAGTATGCGCAACAGGAACAGTGAATGACGCAAACACTGGTAAGTGATCTGACAGTTCGTGCGGGTCGGGCAGGACCTTGGTGGTAAGGCTACACTCGAGCATCGTAGGACAGGCAATGACATGATCTAATCGACGCGAACGACAACCACGCATATGGTGGGTTGGTACAGGTTGAGCAGACTGCTGGTGTGTGAAATCAAGATCAACTTGTGGTAGACATGTGCAAATGTGTAGGGATGACTGGCGCAGAAAGGAACGCAAGGCCTGGGCATGAGGTGAGGAATCGCTGGCGGAATGCTCGCAATTGAAATCACCGACAAACAATGCCGGTACTCCTGCATGACGTGCAATGACATCATGCAAAACGGCATATCGCTCGGCCAATGTGGGGAACTCGCCCTCAAGCCTATGCGATTGACTAGGCGGGATATACACACCTACAATGAGCGCGATCGGCTTTTTCGAGCCATCACGCAGCAACACCGCTATGACATCATCCTGAGACTCTACTGCTTCTGCGTTGTACAACCCTCCCTGCGGCACTGCCAACAACAAACCCTGTCCCGCAACCCTGCTGGTTGCTTGACGCTGAAATACTTTGTACCCCCCAAACAATGCGCCGATGTCATCGACCCGCCTGGTTTCTGACAAAAATATGATGGTATTTGGGCCCGCTGCATCATGTACGGAGCGCACGCACATCTCAACCTTATCATCGCTTAAACTGCGTACATTCCAGCCTATAACCTGTATGTGTTGTACCTGACTGGCGCACCCCTAGCCGCTGCCTGGAGCAGCTGGTGGATTTGGCAGTGCAGGGGCCCAGTCCCGGGCCCCTTCCTTCCAGTAGAACAGCTGAGTGCCGTCAACCCACGTGAGTGAGTATCCCTCTGCCTTGTACGAGTCCCACACGTCGTTCATGCGGCGACGGGCTGCTTTGTCTGCGCGCTCCTGCACGCTCAAATCTGTGTGGGCCGTGATGATGCCCTCGCAGTGCCTCTCGACCTGACGCATGAGCTCCATAGCAGCCCTAGGTTCATAGCAGAGGGCCTTCACGGGGCCCTCGCAAGCTTTGTCAGCACCCGTACGCGCCGCACTGCCCAACCTGATGAAGCGCACACCCCTCGGCAAGTCGACTCCCTCAGCTGTCAACAATGCCCTGACTACAGTGTTGGTTTCACGTACAGCGCACCCTTTCACACCGCGCAAGATAACGTTGTTCATCCTCGCCAGCTTGTCCAGCAGCTCCTCTTGACTTGGTAGCGCACGATTGCCCTGTGGGCGGGGTGGGGCCCGCTCAGGCCCCCTTGAGGCCCTGGGTGGGTCCCTACGTGTCTTGTTCGGCCCCTGGTGGGGGCCCTTTCCTGTCTTGCGTGGCGCGGATGGCGCAGCTGCAGCAACTGCTGAGGCATATGTACGGGTAGGGGGAGCGGTTTTGGGACTGCCCTGCGTAGCAGGGTCACTGACGGGTGTTGTACGGGCAGGGTCAGTGGTTGGGCAGGGCGCGCAGGGTGCAAGAGCAGCCATAGCCCCAGCATGCTGCTGCAGCAGCGTCTCGACACTTTGCTTCATCGCTGCCATTTCCTGCTTGCCAGCTGCAAAGTCTGCCTGCAACTGGCCTACATTCTTCTGCAGGTCCACAATCTGCGTGCGGTTGCGGGCCAGCTCCTCGTGCAGCTGTGTGTTTTCCTGCTGGAGCTTATCTCTTTCCTGCTCAACTGCCAGCAGCTGGCTGCGCAGCTCGTCGATTTCCTGGCGATAACGCTGCTCTTCGTTAGCTGCGATGTTATTGGCCCTGTCTGCGGTGGTTTGCAGGCGTTTAGGCGGTGTCTGCTGGTCAACGCCAAGGGATGCGGAGTCTCTCACCCCCGCACGCTGCATATCTGTATCTGCTGTCGGGACGTAGTCACTCATAGCTTTGGGTCGTTAGCGGTCTGGTCTGCGTAAAGACAAGGTGCACGGGCCATGGAACGTGAAGCGCAAACAGCACTCCA
>JBBARG010000027.1:0-4157 GCA_040399905.1 Burkholderiaceae bacterium | reverse complement strand
TTCGATTGTCAGTTGTGCGTTCATCGCTCGTTGTCCCCGCCGTGGCTCAGCTTGTCGTTCGACAAATCATCCTGCGCCATGTCATGCACCATTTGCAGCGCCTCGAAAATTCCATCCGAATGGCCTCGCAAATTATGGTGTGTGTCCATATCCGCCATGATTCCATCCTCCAAATTGTCGGCAATTAACGCCTCAATTTCAGCGTGTCTTTTTTGCAGCGCCATTGCTAAGTCTGTGAATGTTTTCATTTCTTCTCCTTTATCCATTTTCGGTCGATCCAGTTTTGTGCATCGCGTTCAGCGCCGCGACGGCGGCATCCACTGCAAGTTCTTGATCTGACCACAGCACAGAGTCTCCGTGAGCGTCCAGCACCAGCCAGAGCCTTTCCTTGGTTACGTGTTTCCTGTATGGGGGCGGGCTTTCGAGGCAGTCCGCCAATCGCGAACAAGGCGCGGATGGACAATCCGCCTTCTGGGGTTCTTTCGGCGCGGGGATTTGGTTAGAGAGTGCCATCTTGTTTCGGAGTTTGAGTGTCGGCGGATGCCATCGCTTGATCGTTCGAGATACTCATTTCAGCGCTTTTTGTTTAACGGCCACGATGGATGGCGCGTCGGTGGTTTTGTCGATTACCTGCTCGAAGAGTTGCCCAACGTATTCCTTCGCCTCTTTAACTGTCATTTTCATGCCGTCCTTCGTTTTGGCGTCGTGGTAAACATTCTCGATGGTGCCAAGGCTGAATTTGATGGCTTCCTTGGCTGCATCTTCCCCTATCGCTTCCACAAGGATCTCAAAAGCTTTCGAGTTGCAAGTGATGTAGCGCCGGTTTTTACCGGGCTTCAATTCAAGCACACCTTTGTAGCGGCCCTCCTGAATCCGCTTTTTCATCTCGTCCTTCACCGATTTTGAAAATGCTTCGTTCTCGGCCAATTTGACGGCGGTGTAGAGTGTCACCATGTTAGCATCATCGACCTTTGAAACGTCGGTCGCCTTGCCGAAAGTCTGGATCGCGGAAAGCTGTTCCTTGTAAACCGGGCAATCCAGCTTGGCCTTGCAGTAGTTACACCAATCCCCTGCGCAACGCTGCGCGTCTTGTTGCTGCATGGTCTGCCAGACTTCAAGAATCTGCTGTCTGCTGGCCGCGAGGTCTGGCGGTAGGTAAGATGCCATTGAAAGCTGTTCATCGCGGGGCTGACGGGGCTGCACCAATGCGACAATGATTTCCTCTGCTTCCGGGTAGTCCTCTACGGCCTGCACCGCGTAGCACCTGGTCTGCATGTTTCCGCTGGCTGGCTCAACGGGGAGATACCCGAATTTCGCATCCACGATGATGAGAAGTTTTTCAATCGGGAACCAAACGCCGATATCGCAATGTCCGGTGAACAGAATTTTTAGTCCCTGCCGGAAATACAACTCCCGTTCTGCAAAGATTTCTTTTGGAGCGGATGCGCTGATATTCCGCTGTTCGGTCGCCTGCTTGATGACTTCCTCGGTCAACTCGATGGCTGCATTGACGGCGCGAAGATTGTCCGTGGTCAGCTTTCCCATTTGAACGCGGACATCTTTCCCGGTCAAAAATCCGGTGTATATGGCGTGATTATTGGTGCCCTCAATGCTGATTTCGGAATCGGTGTCCGTCAGTCCAAGCTCTGCGGCGTGACTTCCTGGACAACGCATCCGACGATGCATACTGCTTGCGCTAGTCGTTGCATGTGTCTTGCTCATAAATGACTCCAAACTTGACGTTTAACTATTTTGTAAATAAGCGCATCAGATACGCCGTATCGTCGCGCCAATATAAGTTTCGGTTCTTTTGAAGCACGAATTTCAAGCACCTGCTTGGCGGTGAGCTTCGCTTTGGCGTCGGATTCTCCAATTGGCCTTCTTCCTTTGCTCGCCTGATCGTTCATGTTCTCTTGGTGCGTTCCAAGAAACAGGTGGCTTGGATTTACGCAACAAGGGTTGTCGCACCTATGGCACACGAACATGCCTTCTGGAATTTCTCCATGAGTGAAGAAAAATGAGAGACGGTGTGCGCGAACTATCTTTCCTCGATAATTGAAAACGCCGTATTTGTATCTTGTTTGAAAGGCGGCAGTCCACGGCCAGCATTCTGATTCACTTCCATTTTTTACTTTTGACCAAAAACGCTCTTCTGTGGTTGGGATGTGGTGTTCGAGATGCCACTTGGCTCTTTTGCGGATATTATCCGGAGTCATGCTTAGTGACTTGCGAAGCTTGATAGGAACATCATTCAATGGGATTATTTTCATTTTGATTCCTCCTTGATGTATCCGTTTTCAATAACAACTGCGCATGGATCATCTGAGTAAACTTGCTCCAACCATAATTGATAATCGTTTTCCTTCACGATCTCGGACAAGAGCGCCAAGCTCTTTTTGTCCAGCAAACTTCCATCCCGGCAAAGCAGGATTTTAAGCTTTGGATTAGCGGCCATTCCGATTGCAACGCTGACGCGCAATTGTTCCGCTCCGCTGGCCTGCTCAAATGGAAGGTCATTGAGCGTCACCCCGCTGTCAGTCAGCGAAAGACCTTCAACCGGGAACTGTGCGGACTGAATTTTATTCAACTTTTTCTCTTCGATCTCTTCCAGTTGTCGGGTGAGTTCGGCGCTTTTTGCTTCCTTGGCCTTGATCGCGCTTTCAGCGTCCTGGTATTGGACGTTGGCGCGAACCTTCTGGTTGATCGCCTCGGCGTTGGTGATCTGCTCAAGGATCGGGGCGGTGTCGATGTCCACAAGTCCTGCGATATTCTTCTGTCCGGTCTCGTAAGCGTCTCTGGCTTCGGTGCCACTCTTTATAATAGTTTCCCGCTCTGCCTTTAACGCGGTCAACAGGTCTTCGAGGGTTTTAATTTCCGCCTCAATGTCTTTATATTTCCGGGTGCAATTATCGATGTCCTGTTGCAGTCCGTTGGCGTGCTGGCGAATCTCGAAATTCGCGTTGTTCGTGGACTGCGCATCTTTCAATTGAGCCGATAGCTCTGCAACGCTCACTTCAACTGTCGGGGCATCCTTGTAATGCGGAAGCGATGCCAGCAAACCTTGCACGCGCTTCAAATCACGGTTCAGGTCGGTGCGCTCCGCGTAAAGGCGGTCATGCTTTGCATTTAAAAGCGTGAAGTCGATCCCGGCCATTTCCCGCAAAGTGTCCAGTTGCTTTTCCGGCTTCATACGCTGAAACGCCAGCGGATCGAACGTCAGCTTCCCAACGAGTTCATCAAGGATCGTCTGAGGGCTGGAGAATTTGGAGCCGTCTTTCGCCGCTACGGTCAACGTGGTTCCGCCAGCCGTGTAATTTCGGGTCACAATGATCTCGCCCATGTCAACCGTCGTGCTGCCTTTTTTGGCTCCCTTGTGAAGTGGGCGTTCACAAATCGCGTTACCGCCTCCAAGCGCCATTTCAATCGAATCGAGCACGCTGGTTTTTCCGTTCGCGTTTTCGCCGGCAATGATGACAAGGTTTCCGTCCGGCGTGATCTCGACGCAATTCAAGCGTTTGACATTTTCGGATTTGAGTTGGAGGATTTTCACAGTGCGCCCCCCTTCAACTCGGCTTCAAATTCAACTGGCAGAATGACATTTTCGGAAGCATCCAAAAACATTGGCGCGATGTCTCTTGCTTTGAACCCTGTGATTCCGCAACCGATCTTTGTGACAAAGAAGGTCAGCGCTGGATTGTGCCTTGCGTAGTCCAGAAATTGAAACACGAATGCTTCAATGTAAGCCAGTGCTAGCGGTTGGAAGGTTTGATCCATCGTAGGAATCGCGTAGGTCTGTCCCTGTCTTCCGATTCCGTTTTCAAACTCTGCTCCAAACTCTTGATGAGCGAGAGCCGCCGCGCCACCGTGGTGAAGGCCAGCCATGTTGCTTCCGAAAACGAAAATCTCGTTCGGCTTCAAACTGGTGATGACTTCGGGAGTGTTCATTCCGTTACCTCCGCGAATTTTCCGTCAACGAGTTGATACCAGGTGTCAGCCTTGATTTTCTTTCCATCGACCTTCTTCGTCTGCACGTCGATCCGCTCCCATTTGTTTTCGATGATTTTCCACTCGGCAATGGTCAGCCAGCAACCGACAGCACCTTTTACTTTTCCAGAAATCCCGAGTGCTGCCGCGCAACCCTGCGCACCCGTCGCCGA
>JBBARG010000026.1:0-4316 GCA_040399905.1 Burkholderiaceae bacterium | reverse complement strand
GAACCGGAAACAATGCTTGAAGGGTTTGCCCTTGAAGAAAAGTTGATTGAAGACACTTACGCCAAGCGGAAAGATATAATCTTGAACGCCACGGAAGCAACCGAAGCCGAAAAGCTGAAAATGTTGACGGACGCGGAACTTCAATACACGTCCCAAATGCGGAAGCATGAGACGGAAAAAAACAAGATGCAATTCGCCTTGGCGGCGGATTTCTTCGGGAACCTTGCAACCATGGCCGGGGCTTTCGGTAAGAAAGGGGCCAAAATTGCCAAGGCGGCGGCAATTGCCCAAACAACAATCAAGACATACGAAAGCGCAACGTCCGCTTACGCCGCCCTTGCCGGTATCCAGTACATTGGCCCCGCCTTGGGCGCGGCGGCGGCGGGCGCGGCAATTGCGGCGGGCTTTGCCAACGTCCAAGCCATCAAGGCGCAAGATGATTCCGGGGGCTATTCGGGAGCTTACGCAACCGGCGGATTCATCCCGGCGGGCAAATTCGGCATTGCCGGGGAGTCCGGCCCGGAGTTTGTCCAAGGTCCGGCAATGATTACTTCGGCGGCTTCCACGGCGGACCGCTTGGCCAACCCCAACGGGGGCGGAGCAAACGTGCAAGTCAACATTGTGAACATGAGCGGGGAACCCGTCACGGAAAAGCGGTCCCAACAAGGCGACAAGCAAATGATTGAATTCATCATTGGCCAAGCCAAGAATGGGGTTGCGGAAGATATATCAAAAGGCGGAACCGCCGTTGCAAAAGCAATTGAAAGGACTTACAACATGGGACGGGGAGGAAAACGGGCATGATTGACTATCCGGCCAACTTACCCCAACCGGGGACAAGCTTTTCGGGTGAAGCGCAAACGCCAACCATTCGGACGGACTTAAGAACCGGCTTGATTGAACAACAAGGGCGGTTTTCAACCGGGCTTGAAACCTTCCGCGCCCAATGGACCCTTTCCCAAGCGGAACTTGTAATCTTTGAAGAATGGTTTGCGGAAGATTTGGCCGGGGGCGTTCTTGTCTTTGGCTTGTTGTTGCCGGATGACGGGGCTTATTCGGCGCAACCGGTCCGCTTCGTTGGCGGAAATTATGAAGTTTCCCACAAGGGCGGCTTATGGTGGAACGTCAACGCAACGCTTGAACTTTTGACGCTCCGGGACGCGCCAAGCAACCGGACGCTTGTTGTTCCCCAATTCCTACGCCTTGCCGTTGACGAAGCCCTAAGCCAAATCCTAACCCTTGCCCATCGCAACGCCCTTTTGACGGTCCGGCCCGCCGTAGGAAATACAACAACCTTGCGCGTGTTGCCGCCAACGGACGCCACGGCTTACATTTACTTTGGCATTGACAATCAAGGCTTGGGGGAAACTTTAATCACTTCGGCGGATTTTTCCCCGCTCATTCCCGAATCAATCCAAGCCTTTCCGCTTACTTTGCCCAACGTCAACACGTCCTTTGCCTTCCGGGGTGAACGCCGGGCAATCCGGGCGGAAATGGATTCCGGCCATCCCCGGCAATTTTCCGCAAGCAAATCAACGCGGAAGACATATCAAGTTGAATGGGAATTTTCCCTTGCCCAACTCCAAACCTTTCAAGATTTCTTTTTCATCACGTTGAAGAGCGGCGCAAAGGCTTTCACGTTGACGCTTCCGGTTGACGGGTCATTCATCCCGATTCCGGTCCGCTTTGTGGGGGGCAAGTATTCCGAAAGCTACGTTGCAACGGACCGCTTCAAGCTTGGGGCAACGGTTGAAGAAATCATTGCCCAAACCGTCTTGCCTTCCGAAGCCAACCCTTACCCGCTTTACTATTCGCCAACGGTCAACGTCACGGCAAACCGGAAGATTCAAGCCGGGGACGCCGGGAAGTTTTTTATTGTCAACCCGGACGTTGGGGAAACAATTTCCCTTCATATTTATTCCCGCTTAATTGAATTTGGCTTGTTGGTCAAAGGCTTGGGCAACGTCTTGATTACACGCGGACCGTTCATTGCCGCCGTTGACGGTTCAACCGATTACGCCGCCACGGCTTACTTGAAACCCGCCTTTGAGATCCGGGACACTATTCTTGACCTTGCCGGGATTCCCACGGACTACGCCGCCGGGGTTTACCCCAAACCGTCTTTGAACTTGCTTTCCGTTGTCAAAGACGTTGGGGTTGTCCCGCGTGATGACGCCGCCGCCCCTTATTTGCAACCGCTTGTTGAATTGAAAGTTGTCTTGAAAGATATTGGAACCCTTGCAACCGATTACGCCGCAACAACCTATTTGAAACCGCTCTTTGACCTTACTTAATTATGAACGTTCATCTTGAAAACAAAGTTTCCGGCAAGCTTGATTGGTTGCGTATCATTCGCAAAGGAAAGATTATTGAATTCCCGGAGTTGGACAATACGCCAAACTTGCTTTTCAATTCCGCATTAAGCGGCTTTGCCCATCTTGCGCCCTTGACGGGAACGGCGCAAAGCTACGCTTCAACCATTGATTCTTTTGAAGACCTTGGCGGAACATGGAACCAAACCGGAAACACCGTGACACGCTCAACCGGGACCGCAACATTCCCCGCGTCCCCGCTTCACGTTGGTTGTGAATTGAAATGGAATACCGGGGAGCGTTGCCACGTCACGGCGCGGGCAAGTGATACGTCAATCACGGTTTCCGGCCCGGCCCGGACAATTACCGGCGGGACAATCCGGCGTTACCTTTGCAATGATGGGGCGTATTGGGGTTCATCAATCCAAAATTCAAGCGGTGGGACAACCGGGGCAACAACCCTTGACCATGTTGCGGGATACGTGGAATACCAAAGAACTTACAACTTCCCTTCGGCAACGTCCGCTTACACTTTGGGAAGCCTTATTCTTGAAGGGGGACGGGTCAAGTTGCCTTCCACCGTGTCAATTGATATTGACGATCAAATCCAATGTTCCTATTCGCGCCGGGAAACCGTTAGCGGAAGAAATCAATCGTATGATTTGGGCGCGGAATCAATAGGTCTTCCGCAAAAATTCGCCATGACTTCCATTGTGGGAAGCGGAACCAACGTTGACGTTACTTTTTCGGCGGCAACAAACTTCCTTGCCGGGGACAAGTTGGACCTTCGCGGCGTTGTCCCGAAACGCTTTGCCCTTGCTTCGGCGTCTTCCACGTCAACAACCTTCACAATCAACACGTCACTTGCCCATGGCTTGATTGTTGGGGATTCCGTTGTGACTGAAAACGCGTCCCTTGCCGGATACAACGGGACCTTCACCGTTGCCACGGTCCCAACAACAACAAGCTTGACCATTACCAACGCCGCCAACCCCGGCGCAATGGGCGCAAGTGGAACCATTCGCCTTGCAACGCCGGGGACTTACTTCAACGGAATAAGCGGCGGGCTTGCCACAATCGCAAGCATGGTTTCAAGCACGGTTGCGCGTATCACGTCCGCCGTCACGGGTCCGGCGGTTGACCCGGTGAACATTGGCGGGGACCCCGGCGTTATTGTCCGTTGGCGGCGGAGTGACACAACTTATTGGAAGGTTGCAACCACGGCAAACGGCAACGCCTTGTTTGTTGCCGCTAACGCCAAGGCGTTGATTGATGATTCCGCTTCATCCGCAACCGGCTTCCCGGATTCATCCGGCGGCGTTGGCTTTTCCACGTATTCCGCAACGGCGGCAACTTACACGAATGATTGGACCGTTTCGGCGTTGAGCACGTTGAACGCCGGGGCGGGTTCCGCTTACGTCCGAATCAAGCAATTTGCTTTGAATTGGAACGTGGGCGGTTCTTTTGTTCAAATCACCATGAATCAACCCTTTGACAAATCAACCGCGCAACGTTTGAAGGTGACGGTTTCCAAACAACTCTTGCGGGACCTTCCTTGATTTTCCAAAAACAAAACATATATCAACCAACATGAAACAAGAAACAAGCAAATTGACCGTTGACGCCAAGGAAGCCGCAAAGGACCTTTCCGCCGTTCTTTCCACCCCGCCGCTTTGGCGCGTCCAAATGGTCCGCGTCCTTCAATTGATTGGAATTTTCGGCGGCTTCATGGGCGGCGCGGACTTCCTTCAACTTGTGGCAATCATGCCCCCGGACGTTGCCGCGTGGTTGGTCATTGCCGGTCCGGCATTTGCCGCCGGGTCAAAGCCTCTTGTCATGCTTATTGGGGACATTTTGGACGATGGGGAAAAGAACGATTCTTTCAAGCTCCCCGTTGTTTCGTTCTTCCTTTGCCTTGGCGCGTTGGGGGTCCTTGGCTTGGGGTCATGCGCCAACATGCCCGGCTTAGGCTTCGCAATCACCCCGGACGGTTGCGCCCTTGCC
>JBBARG010000025.1:1161-4898 GCA_040399905.1 Burkholderiaceae bacterium | reverse complement strand
AACAGTGCTGTTAACCAACCCGATGCACCAACTAAAACACCGTAAATGACACGCTATCAGAGACAACGGAAAAAAAAGATGTCAGATCGCGCTCGACGCGGGGGAATCGCAAGCCAAGCCGTCCAGCGAGCCAGGCGCGAGGCCATCGCCGCAATGGACCCGATTAAATTCGAGGGCAGGATTGTCCGCCGGATAATCGTCATTGAGAACGAAAACACAGTCAAGGAAGCCGTGATTTACGACTTCGACAGCTACCGGTGGGCAAAACGGAAATTGTGGGAGGCTTTAAAATGACGACGCAAACGACAATAATTCAACCCGACAACGACACGCTTTATTTCCCGTCCGAAATCGCGCCGAAAATCGGCATTACACTACGAGGCAAGTTAAGTTGTTCATTATCAGCAACTTGCATTTCAGCCCCACAAGACTCCCACATAACAAGCCTCTTCTGTAAGGCCGAGAGTGAAGCAGGAAGCCCTGGAATCGGTCAACTGAATTCTGTGGAGGCGCGGCTATGAGTAAGGTTTTTATCGGCATTGACAACGGGGTGTCAGGCGCGCTCGCCGCCATCAACGCCTTTTCGCAAATCATCGCCCTGCTTCCGATGCCGATCCAGAAGGCACGGAAGGGCAACGAAATCGACGTTGCCGCCGTTTGGAGGTGGATTGACGACCTTGGAGCCAGAGAAGGCATTACGGCGATCCTTGAGGAACCGGGCGGAAGCAAATCAGCGAAGGCTGCGACCAGCATGGCTGGTTCATTCCATGCGCTCCGCACGATTTTGACCCTCAAGGGAATCCGCTGGCACCGCGTGACCCCTCAAAAGTGGCAAAGGGAGATGTTCCCGGGGTGCAAGGCCGGTGACACGAAGCCGAGGGCGCTTGAGCTTTCAAGACGGCTTTGGCCGGATGACGGTTTTCTGGCAACTCCAAGGTGCAAGACGGCTCATGACGGGCTGATTGATGCCGCACTGTTGGCAGAATGGGCGCGGAAGGAGGGAATATGAACTACGAAGAATTCCTTTCCGCCAAAGTCCCGCGCGCCGAGTTGATGGGATTCACGCCGGCCAGCGCCCCACACCCATCATTGTTTCCGCATCAGCGCGATATTGCCGCATGGTGTTGCCGAGGCGGTCAGCGCGCCGTGTTCGCGGCTTTCGGTTTGGGAAAAACCCGCATTCATTTGCAGGTTGCGAAGTGGGTAATCGAATCCGAGCCGAAAAAGAAATATCTGATTATCGCCCCGCTGGGCGTTCGACAAGAGTTCACCCGCAACGACGCGCCTGCAATGGGCATGGAAATGCAATATTGCCGGACAGATGCCGAGGTTGCCGAGTGCAAAACACCGTTCATTATCACCAATTACGAGCGCGTCAGAGATGGCGGAATCACGATCAACGGTGACGTATTCGCCGGGGTTGGACTGGACGAGGCGAGCGTTTTGCGATCTTTCGGAAGCAAAACCTATCAGACTTTTTTGACCTTGTTCAAATCCGTGCGGTATCGTTTCGTTTTCACAGCGACCCCTTCCCCGAATAAACACAAGGAATTGATTCACTACGGCGGTTTTCTTGGCGTGATGGACACAGGCGAGGCGTTGACACGATTCTTCAAACGGGACTCCACCCAGGCAAACAACCTCACGCTTTACCCGCACATGGAAGAGCGGTTTTGGCTTTGGCTTTCATCGTGGGCGGTTTTTATGCAGAAACCGAGCGACCTTGGATATCCGGATGAGGGTTACGACCTCCCTCCAATCAAGATCCATTGGCACCGGGTTGCCGTCGATCATCGGCAAGCGTGGAAGCAGTGCGATTCTTGGGGGCAGCATCAGCTTTTCCAAGATCAATCGAACGGGTTGCGCGAATTGGCAGAAGTAAAGCGCGACACGGCTATCTCACGGCTCGCAAAGGCCATTGAGATCATGGACGATCAATCGCCGTTCAAACATTGGATTCTCTGGCATGAACTGGAAGTTGAACGGCATTTAATCACGCGAGCGGTAAAAGAATCAAAGGCGGTCTATGGCTCGCAAGACCTGGACGAGCGCGAAAACTTAATCATGGGATTCGCGGTAGGCGATTACCGTATTCTTTCCACTAAGCCGATTCTTGCGGGGTCGGGTTGTAATTTCCAAAAGCATTGTTCCGATGCGATTTTTTTAGGGGCGAGTTACAAATTCAACGACGTAATTCAGGCCGTCCACCGCATCCAGCGGTTTCAACAAACAAAGGAAGTAAACATTCACTTCATTTACTCAGAGAGCGAACAGCCGGTAGTCGATTCACTCAAAGAGAAGTGGGCGCAACACGATGAACTTGTGGAGCGCATGGCAGACATTCTCAAGAAAAATAAACTCAGTCTTAATAACGATATGAAATTAACACGCGATATGGGATGCGACCGGAGCGAAGTTACCGGAGAAGTATTCCGCATGATACATAATGACTGCATAATTGAATTGATGCCTATTGAAGGCGGCGAAATACTTCAAAAAGAATCCAGAGAGAAAGCTGGAAATAAGTCGCAGATATGCGGAGAAAAACAAGGAGTTGATTGCAGCAAAAACAAGAGCTTGGTATCTAAAAAACAAGCAGATTGCTCTTGTGAGAGCGAGAGAATTCACTCTGAAAACGAAATACGGAATGACGCCGGAAACATTCCAAAAGATGTTGAAAACTCAGAAGAACAAATGCGCAATTTGTGCGCAACCGCTGACAAAAAAGACACCTCCAATCGACCATTGCCACAAGACAGGGAAGGTTCGCGGGATTCTGTGCTACCGGTGCAATACGGGATTGGGGCAATTTCTGGACGATCCAAAATTGTTATTAAAAGCGGCGACATACCTAAGGAAGTAGGGTGGTCAGATAACTGCGTTGATTTAATCGTAACAAGCATTCCCTTTGGGAACCAATACGAGTATAGCCCTAGTTATAACGACCTGGGCCAAAATCCAAATAATCACGCTTTTTTTAATCAGTTAGATTTCCTTGTTCCAAACCTTCTCCGCGTCCTAAAACCCGGACGCCTAGCGTGCATCCACGTGAAAGACCGCATCCGTTTTGGGAACGTGACCGGCCTTGGAATGCCAACAGTTGACCGATTCAGCGATAAGACAGCCGATTGTTTCGAGAAGCACGGCTTTGCTTTCATGGGGCGAATCACCATCGACACGGACGTTGTGCGGGAGAACAACCAGACCTACCGGCTTGGATGGACGGAGAACAGCAAGGACAGCTCGAAGATGGGGGTGGGAATGCCGGAATACGTCATCATCCTCCGCAAGCTCCCAACCGACCTTTCCGACGCCTACGCCGATACGCCAGTGCGGAAAGACAAGGCGCAATATACCAGGGCACAATGGCAGATTGATGCCGCCTCATTATGGAAATCAGACGGGAATCGACTACCCGACCCTGAATTACTTCTCAATATGCCGATGGACGCGATTAAAAGGCTCTGGATTGAGCATTGCCACAAGCACGGCTACAATCACCAGGAACATATCGAGATCGGAAAAGAACTTGAGAAGTTAGGAAAGCTGCCAGCAAGCTTTATGTTGTTTCCGCCTATAAGTAACCACCCGGACATCTGGACGGACATTGTGCGTATGCGCACGCTCAACAGCGATCAATCGAAGAGGCATCAGGAAAATCACGTTTGCCCGTTGCAACTGGACATTATCGAGCGGTTGATTAACCGCTACAGCAATCCAGGTGAGATCGTGCTAGA
>JBBARG010000025.1:0-1061 GCA_040399905.1 Burkholderiaceae bacterium | reverse complement strand
CTTCGCCCATACCAACTCCGAGCCATCGCCGCGCTTGAAAGCAACCGGCGCGGAATAATCCATGCGCCGGCGGGAAGTGGAAAAACGATCATCGCCGCCGCCGCTCTTGCTGACTTCGCGGCAACTCTTTTCGAGAAGCAAAAGGCATTCTGGATTTGCAACACCAACGAGCAGAGAGAACAGGCCGAGCAAGCAATTGATAATTTCTTAGTAATCCGCCGCCGTCTCGAACTCACAATTTGTTGTTATGCGACAGTTCCGGATTGCAGCGCAGCAGCCATCATTATTTTTGACGAATGCCACCACATCGCATCGCCTGAATACCGGAAATGCCTGGATGGAGTCAGCGACCGCACCATAAAACTTGGATTTTCGGCCACGCCATACCGGACCGACGACCTCAGAAACGATGTCTTCCAACTCATCGGGCCAATTCTCGCAACGATCCATCGTGATGAATTGATTGATGCCGGAAACTTAGCCAAAGCCCGCGTGCTGTTTCACCAACCCTGCTTTTCCGGAGAGATTCAAAAAAAGGTCGAAGACGCTTCCGAGCCTTTAATCCGCCAGCGGCTTCGCTTCTGGAAATTCGTTTCGCAAGAGGACATCCGCAAGCGCACCATCTGGCAACTCGTTCAGAAACACGGTATTTTTGAAAACGCAAAGCGCAATTCCGCAATCATCGGAATCGCCAGAGATCACGCCGACGACAGCCAGTTGATTTTAGTTGGTAGCATCGAACACGGTGAACTTTTCCAGCGCAGCATTCCCGGATCAGTTGTGGCGCACTCAAAGATGGGCGCGAAGAACCGCCGGGCCGCAATGGATGCATTCCGGGCCGGCGAACTGAAATGCGTCATCGCAACCAGCCTTGCAGACGAGGGTTTAGACCTTCCGCGCGCAAACGTGCTAATCCTAGCCGCCGGGGGCCGGAGCGCGGCCAAGACCGAGCAGCGCACCGGGCGCGTGCTCAGGACGTGGAGCGACAAGACCCACGGTCAGATTCACGACTTTTGGGATACTCAACACTTTTTCACCCTCGCGCAGTCCAAAGCCAGGCA
>JBBARG010000024.1:0-4967 GCA_040399905.1 Burkholderiaceae bacterium | reverse complement strand
TTCGTTGGACATGGTGTGTTTTTTGGTTGGTGTGAAAATTGGTGCGGGGATTCTCGGCTCCCCGCTTGCCGTGGCTCTTCCTAGGTAGCGGTGCCTGTTGTGGGGCCGTGAAAGTTACTGCGCGGGTCCGCCCTGTGGCGTGACTTCCTCCTCGCTGGCCGTGGTGTCCGCCTCTGCGGTCGGTGCGACTTCCGGCGTGGACTCGGTGACATCGGGGCCGGGTGTTCCTGCCTGCGTGGTGGAATCAACGGGGTCAATCGGCGTCGGGTGTTCCGGCTCCTGCACGGTCGGTTCCGGAATACGAGGCGCGTGCGTCCCCTGGATCAAGTCAATGACGGTCTGCACCGCCGCCGCTTCATCCGGGTCGAGGTTGCCCTTTTGGAGCGTGTTGAGTTCGTCCAGAGCCGCTTTGTTCGCGTCGGTGGAGCTGTGGTTGGACAGCAAATTTGCAAGGTGTGAGAGAATACGTTTGAGCATTTGAATTGTTTCTTAAGGTTGAGTGGTCGCCGTCCGGGTTGTTGCATCCCCCCGGACGGCGTGGTTTGGTTGTGGATGCAAATTGATTTTCACAGAGGCGTAAATGCCCACGCATTCGACAAAGAGAATCGCAAGCATAACAAAGAATCCTCGGCGCATTTCCGCGTTCCGCGCTTTCGCCGCGATGTAAGCCGGGTCGCTGTGCCGCATGATCCGGCCTGCCGCGAATGGGATTCTGCCGATGGTCAATATTCTGGAATTTCTGCTCATAATGATTCTCCGGTTGGCATTGCCTTTAAAAATTCTACGGTTTGAAATTTGCGGTGGACCATTCTCCGGGCTTCCTCCTGGGTTTCGGCTTGCACGGTCATCAGCGGTTGCCAGCCCCGCTTTTTGAGAAAGCGGTAAACGGTGAAGGATTGGAGTTGCCCGGTCATTTGGTTGCCCTCCACGGCGTAAATTTGGATTCCAGGCAATCAATCGAAGTGGGGGCCGAAAGCAGGCGGTCAATCGCTTCTCCAAGGTGTCCGTCCATACGGATTCGTCCGGTCGGCGGTCTGCCCCTTCCTCTTTTTAGAATCTTTGGTTGCGGGTTCATCTTTTGAGAGCTTTTTTGAGAGCTTTGAGAAGTTTGTCGGTGTGCTTGTCTTGCAATTTCAACCACTGCTTTTCCAGTCGCTTGCGCTCGGCAGCGGGCTTTTTGGGCTTCACCTTCATTTTTCGATGAGGGACGCTGGCAGTTTCACTTTTTGACGGCGAAGACGGGCAATTAGGTCGCGCTCTATCGTTTTGGAAATCGCTCCCCGCTTCTTGTTGGCGAAAGTCGTTTTCAGAACTTTGATTAGTTCGTCGGGTAGCGAAATGTTGAATGGCGAATATCCGGGTGCTGGCATGGCGTTTTTTATTAAGTGCATATTGAATATGTATTGTGCGCATGTGGCAATACAAAACTGCAAACGAGCGTTTTTTTCTTGCTTTTACACTTATGCTGTGCGCACAAAGCAAGCATGGATTTGCGTAAAAATGTTAATATTTCACTTCCTTTGCCGTTGATTTCTGTTGCAAAAAGGTATTGCAACGAAAACGGGCGCGACTTCTCGGAATTTGTATCCGATATTATCCGAAGGATATTTCTCTTTCAGAACTGGTCAACAGGCTGCTCGAAAAGCATCTGGAAGAAGAGGCTTTCCGAACGATCAAGCTTGCAAAAAACGCGCGCCGCCGATGATCCGGTAGCTTCCCCGTTCCTCGAATCCCTGAGAAATGAATCTGAGGGACATTTTGGGCGCGAAATGTTGCGCTGCAAATGGCGTCAAATCGAGCGCGTGCGGTTCACCCGGCTTGCTTGCCTGGTGTCCGGGGCCAAGGTCGATCACGCCAGCCGGGGGCGTAAATTTCACCCCGCCAATCGTGACTTCGACCAATGTTCCCCAAGGAAGTTTTGGAATCGGGCTTCCATCGAGGGCGGCGTGTTCGGCCCGGCTCATTTTGGGATATTGCCTGCCATCCATCGGCAAGCTCACGCCGGCCACGCTGCCAAATGTATTGATCCCGCTGGCCGTGCTGCCATTGTCCTGCGGATCGAAGCCGCCGCCGAAGCAGGTAATCACGATATTGTTCACGATCAAATCTTCCCCGTCAACCTGCACGGCAAAAGGCCATGCCTGCGTTGCGGCGTGCGTAAGGGCATCGAGAGCGGCCTGAGATGTCGGCCCAAAGTTTCCATCGGCAGTCACCCCGAGAAGCGCCTGAATTTGCTTCACAATGGGCTGTGGCGCGCTTGCAAGGGCAGTTTTGCTCCGCACACCCCAAATGCCGTCGGGTGTCGTTCCAAGGAGGTTTTGAATCAGTGGGATTTTGTTCATAAACAGAACCTTTCGGAAAGTGGGTAGTTATTTCCCCAAGAGTCACCAAACACTCTTAAGGCGTCGTAAACAGTGGCAATCTGCGCCACTGTAGCTCCGCACGCCTTCATTGCCTCATGGCATAGAATGAAGTCGGCTTGCTGCCTGGACAACAGCATGGGCATTTGCCGTCCGTTGGCCGTAACCGTGATTCGTCCTTTGTTTCCGTATAGAAAATCATGGATCACTGACGGCCTGAGAATTACCGGGTTATCATGTAGCATAAAAACGCCCTGCGCTGCTGCCGGGATACTTGCAAAATCGGTCAAATATCCAGTGGGCACGGTGATAATTCCGTGTGCCGTTTCGGATTCAAAAATCACTTCGTCGTTCGTCCGGTAAACAGCTTCCCCGAAAATGCATCGCTTGAATCCACACTCCGCGATGTCCTGCTGTGATAACGCTGTAACTGAGAGGTTTCCTGAGATGAATTGGTTCATATTTTTGGTGTTCTGTAACCTTGATAATGGGCGCGAATGGACGGTTGGGCCGTCAGCCTGGTATTTCATTCGCGCCCACTACGAGGCTGCTGGTGCTGGTGTATCCGTTAGGACGCCAAGCAAACGCAAGATGGTCTTTAGTATCTTTCGTAAGCTGTGCATGGGCATCACATCCTTTCTATCGCTGGTTGCGTTTTATTTTCCGGTAATCTGTTTGAGTGGCACCGCGAGCGGGGCCGTGTCCGGATTCCGGTAAAAAACCGTGGCGTATGGGCCAACCGTCACATTCATCGGAGGCGAGTAAGTTATCCCGCATCCATAGGTGACGTGATCGACGCGCCTGCGGAAATTCACGTCAACCGCGCTTCCCGCGCATCCTGTGTAAAGCAGGAGTGACGCTAGGGCGGTTGTGTAAAGCAAAAGGCGCATCGGGGTTACACTATTTTGCTGCCGTAGGAACGGATTGAATGAAAGCGGCAGCGGCAACGCCAGCGACGGCATTTGCCTTGTCCTGTGGCGTCGGATTAGGCGGCAAACTGGCAATCACGACTCGGGCGAGGTCTTTGCCAATCGTTTTTCCTTTCGGATCGGCGGTATAAGTCTGCACGGTCGCCTGAACAAGCGTGGCAAGCTGCGGGTTGTTCAACTGCTTTGCCTCGTCGGTGATGGCGTTAAGCCCCGCTCCAATGGCTGCGGTTTGGTCGAATTTTCCAGTTGCGGCGTAGTTGACCAAAATTGGAGTTGCATCGGAAATGACCGTTTTCACAACGGGATTTGCGAAGAATGCATTGACCTTTTCAATCGCCGTAGTGCTGCAAGCGGCGAGAGCAAGGATGATAATAGCTGATGCGATGTGTTTGGTCTTCATGGTGTTGTTTGAGTTGAGGTCTGAACTGTGTTTGTTGTGCTTGCCGGTGTTCCCGGCGAAGTTCTAGTGTTGTTGAGCATTCCGCCAAGCTGACCGAGTGCGGTTCCGGCGAATCCTGAGACAATGGCAATGAGCGCGGGTTCGGCCTTGATGACAATGAGGTAAACTACTGCCGTGACTCCACCCCAAAGGGTGATTATTAGGGCAACGAGAATAAGGATGATGACCGATTGCGGGGTTGAGGACGTGGGGTTCATAAATGCTTGATGATAAAAGTTACGCCGACTGTCAGGGCGCTTCCCAAAATCATGCCGATGAACATCATGGGCCAGATGACATGCGCTCTCCAAAGGATTGCCAGCATTGTGACTAACCCCATCTTCCCATCGACTCCGTAGAGTGAATGTTTCACGTTCCTCATGTCGTGCTCAAGCGCGCCAAGTCTCAGTTCATGAGTTTCGCAGTTAAATTTGTGTTCATCGCTCATGAATAGTTTCTAAATGGAGTTCTAATTTCGGGTTGGTTTTGAAATTCTTGAGAAATCAAAGATGGTGTAAGTTCTCTTGCGTCCACTCTGGAGCCTTACAATAAAGCCTGGCGGAAGGTGCGGGTTTGGAATTGCGATGATTACACCGATTCGCCCTCCATTTTTTAGACTTACCTCGCATCCAATAAGGGTTTTCATTCATTGCACCGGCTCGACTTGCAGACTCATGAATACTTTTTTCCACACTAGAAAATTACTTCTCGACCGGGCGTAATTGTAGGTGCCATCGGTAAAGATCACGCAGCCGCTGGCGCCCCAAAACCAATGCTGGAGATCATTCGTGCCCTTCGGTATCACCCGGTAATCAGTGACACCAGCCCGAGGCCGCCAACGCAAAACCGCATGGGCATGGGCATTCGTGCCAGAAACGGCGGTGGTAGTGGTGACCGCGCCAAAGCTTCCCGACACATCCGTTTGCCAGCGTTGTACTGGCATCGGATCTCGGCTTGTTGCGCTGACCAGGGGCACGGTGGGGTCCATACCATAAAGGACATACTTGACCAGGTTCGGAATCCCGTCATGCAGCGGTTGCGATGCAGGCAGGGCGTCCGAACCGGACAGGGAGGGATACTGCGCGATCCACGTTGAATAGGTCCACGTCTGGGCTTGCGATGCCACACAGAGGCAAAGGATTAGCAGTGCGATGAGAGACGCTTTTCTCATTGCTCCGGATCTGGAGTTGGAACGAACACGCTTTCCGGCAAAGACGCCTGCACAGCCGGAGCGATCAG
>JBBARG010000023.1:0-5506 GCA_040399905.1 Burkholderiaceae bacterium | reverse complement strand
GTTATTTATCACGCACTAAGAGTCTTTCTTTACTTGATATCCAACATTTGATTAGCATTTGAAACAGTAGTTTCCTCCTTTTTCCTTTTCCTCCACTCCAAACCCAACAAGCAATGTCTTCTTTGTCATCTCAACTTCCGGCACAACATTCAGCCTCCAGCCAACCTTCCCATAATATCCCAACTCTCCTTGGTCATTTTAATTTCAATGAATGGGACATGTCAACCTCGACTTATGCCAGAACCAGACACGGCAAAATTGGACAAGATATTGTCCACAACACTACTACTCCCTTCCAATGGCCCCAGCCTTCTCGGCCGTCTCCTCCAAACCAATCTGATCTCCGCTTGAATTCACGAGGACAGCCTATTCCCAATACCCGCCAGTATGCTCAACGTGCTCTCACCAGAGCAGAAGATGCCCGACTAGCAGCCGATATCATTGCAATGCGTGAATATATTGCTCGTGATGATCCAACTGACGAAGAACCTATAATGTTCGACCCAGATGACGTTGAACTCACCCCAGAGGCTTCCCGCCAACTCGACAAAGACACAGACATATATTTCAAGTGTCTGACACACTCATCTGCAGAATTTGAGACCCGAAAGGCCCAAGATGATGCTTTCCTCAACGTTGTTATCTCTACCGTCTCCAAATTGGTCCAAGATACTATCAAGACCAACCCCCTCTGGCCCTCCTTCTGTGCCCTACCCTATTCTGATTGCTCTCGCACAAAAGCATACCTTGCCATTATTCGAGACCAATACTCAAAAGGCAACTCTACCACTACCGTTACCGCAATCTCGAAACTTTTCTCTATGACCCAGACTACAGATACTACGGCTGTCTTTATCTCCAATGTTTGTGAGCAAGCTAATAGAGTCAAGCCTCTCATCGAAAGTAAAACCTACCCAGGATATGTCAAATTTGACAAACTCCTCTCCCTTGTCCTCATCAAAGGCCTCGACAAGAAACAACTACCCAACCTCCGTGCCCTCGAAATACACATGCAGACGCACGCTGCCAATGTCCTAGATGTCCCCGACCAACTGATGAACTCAGTTATCTCCATGCAAACTTCCGACCTTGCCACGCTGTCGGACCATGATGCTGAACCCTCGGCCTTTCTCTCTTCCATTCCCTACACCCCCAAGAAACCTACTACCTCTCCTACCAAAAAGACATCGGACGCTGTTCCCACCAAACGTGGCAAAGGTGTCAAGATCCCTTCCCGCGACGATCACTGCCCCAACTGCTTTAAGATCCTCACGGCCCAAAACAACCCTACCCCCTACTACTACCACCTCGCCAAAGACTGTCTCCGCTCGTCCTCCAAGGCCTTCCCAGCCACAGTTATCGATGACGAAGCCGTACGCGCTGCCCGTGTGTCTCAACTCTTCGCATCTCTCCGCCAGGATGGCTACGAGTTCTTTGCAGCACCCGACCCCTCATCCGATGCCTAGGTCCCAGGGGATATAGGTGGCTGCTCTACCCCACTCTATACCCCACCAGCCCCCCCCTGCAGCCTCTGCTTCTCCGCCCCTAGCCTCCCCTCTGCCCCCCCAGCCAACAAACGCGCCGACTGGGATAACTGCTGCTCCTACCACACCACCAACAATGCAGCTCTCCTCCGACACATCTTCCCCCTCTGCCCTCCCCTCCCCATCGGAGGAGTCGGTGGCACCCTCTTAGCTACCCACGCTGGTTACCTTACTACCCTGCCCTCCCACAACTACATGAACTTAGCCTTGTACTGCAAAGACTTCCCTCAAACCTTATACTCCCTCGGTTACCTCTTCAGATGTGGAGGATCCTACCAGACAACCGACACGCCTACCCCTTCCCTTATCGTCCGTGCCACACCAGACGTTATCCTGAATATCTCCCCCCTCTCCTCCCAGTCCAACCTCTCCCCAGTAGATATGACCCTCCTTACTCAAGCCAAGCTTCTTCACCCTCTCCTCTTCACTACCCGCCCCACCACTATCCCTCCTCGCAAATCTCTCCCTGCTACTCTGCACAACTACATCCTCAAGCTACACACCACCGACCGTTACACCCAACTCCCCCTCCTTCAAGCCTTCCCAGCATCGACTAACCTTAGCCCCAAGCCTACTCATGTCTCCGCAGCCCAAATTCGCCGTACCTATGCTGCCATTGACCTTCACCACTCCCTCCACCACCCCCCTGATGCCCGCCTTATCTCTGAACTCGCAGCAGGCAAACACCGCTACAGTAACCTTCACGCCGCTGACATCCGCTTGATGCGTGCCCTCCATGGCCCCTGCCCGCAATGCCTTGAAGGACGTTCCAACAAGACTACCCTCTCTAGACCTGAATCCCTCTCACCTCCTACTACCCACCCCGGTGACACTATCTCCTTTGACCCCCAGAAGCTCCCTTGCAAAACACCCGGTGGATTTACTCACAAGATCATCATGGTCGATAAACACACCGGACATATCTCGCAACCCGGCGCACTCTCCAAGACCACCCCCTCCCTCTTCACTGCCATGAACAAGACCATCCAAACTGTCTACAATGCTAACGGCCACAAAGTCACTACTCTCCATGGTGATGCTGAAGCTGTCTGCAACTCCCTCAAACCCTCCTTCGGTGCCCTCGGTGTCAAAGTATTCACCTCCCTTCCTGGCGAACACGCTTGCGTCGCTGAACGTAGCACACTCACAGTCCAAGAGCGCTCTCGAGCCACTGCCGCTGGCTTACCATTCTTTCTTCCCCCTGAATGCTCCCTCCTCCTGGACCAGTCCGTTGGCGAAACCCTCAACAACAGCGTCAACAAAGCCTCCTACCCCCATACACCTAACGAAATTCTCTCCGGATTCTCTCCGGCACGCCAGCCCACCGAATTTGGACGCGTAGCCATGGTTGTTATCCCCCCTGACAAGCGCCTATCTATCTCCTCAGCCACAAACACTCCTCCTAAACTTGTTCCCCTCACTGAAATGGGCGTCAGTATGGGTCTCCAACCTGGTACTGACAATACTCTCTTCCTCCTAGCTAACAACAAGGTAGTTCCCAGGAAACAGATTGGCCCACTCCTACCCCCTGATGTCATCCCCTTTAATTGGGCCAAGAAACCCCATCACCTTCTCTTCCCCAGAAAACCTCCCATCATCGCCTTTACTGATGCCCCACCACCTTCCGATGTCTCCAACTCGTCTATCCAACTACCTCACCTACTGCCCTCCGATGCCCTGAACCTCCTAACCACTTCTACCTCCGACCAACCCCTTCCCTCCCTCCCCCCTTTCCCCCTCCCTACCATCGTACACGCCCCTACCCCTATCCCCACCGCTTCCCCGGACCCAGTCTCACCTCCTACCCTCGCTCCTACCCCAGCTCCAACCCTGCCCCAACCCCCCACTCCAACTCCAGCCCCAATTTCAGTCCGAGCTCCAGACCCATGCCCTCCAGCCCCACCTCCAGCCCCAGCTCCTACCCCAGCTCCATCTCCAGCTCCAGCCCCGTCCCCAACCCCAATTCGAACCCCTCCTCCCCTCCTCCTCCCCAACTCGCGTCCAACACGCCTCAAATTCCTCAACAGCCATATCGGTGCTGCCTCCGGGGTAGGTAAAATCCCCCTTGCCCTCCTATGCCGCCCCAGCGGTCATAAGCTCCGCAAACAACTCCTACTCAAAGATGCATCCCTGCGCGATCGCTCCCACCTATCCACCCATCCACCTCCCTCTGACATCACTAACAGATCCACCGACCTGCGCCCTATCCCTCCACCTGTCCAAACAACCGAGTTCCCTCTCCATAAAGCAATGCGTTACCTTGACCCAGTCTCCGTCCAACAGTCGCTCAATAAGGAACTTACCAAAGTATTCGTAACCTACAAACCTCTCCGTCTACTCACGTCCCCATCTGAAATAGAACCCAATGCAGTAAGGGTCGCCTCTAAGATGTTCGTCAAACTCAAACTCAACAACGACATCAACTCTCGCCTTGTCCTCAATGGTGCCATGCAACCCCCGCACACGTTCTTAGATACCCATGCCAGCACCTCCAGCCCCGCTCACCGCATCTTTGTCCTTGCTGTTGGGCTAGCTGACGCCACTACCCGTGACAAAGACCTCACCACCTTCAGTTTTGATATCCCCGCAGCTTTTATCAATGGAAATAAGCTGCCTCGCAACCTTACAGGAAATACACAAATCATCACCAGACTCCCTCCTGATCTCCCCCCCCCATACTCCAAGGCCCTCTGTGAAGTCACCGGCGCCCACTATGGTCTTAAACAAAGTAACCATATCTACGACCAAGATTTCATTGAACTCCTACTCCGCAATGGCTATACCAGATGTCCTAGCGAAGCTTACACCTTCAGAAAAATCTCTCCCACCGACCCTCTTGACTTTATTCACGTTTCCATGCACGTTGACGATGGCGATGGCAACACAACCTGCCCAGCTCTCTATGCAGAACTCAAATCCATAATCGAGACCCGGTATGGCCCCACAAACTTCGATAGTCCCTCAAAAGGCATATGCGGTCAAGTACAAGAAACCAACTCTGACAAATCCATCAAACTCCACTATGGCCCCTACATCCGTAAAATGCTGACCCGCATCGGTATGGATCACATCCCCCCTGCCCTTAGCCCTGATATTGCTGGTCTGTTCGACCCTTCTGTCGATCCTACGCCCCTTTCTCCTTCCGCACGTGCAGACTTTCGCACCATCAACGGGGAACTTATCCACATCCTCCCTCTACGCTACGATGTCAACAAGGTAGTCCCTTTTCTCCTCACCAAAGGTGAAGCCCCCGACAACAGTGACTACCTGAAACAGTTCCACGTCCTCCGCTACCTCAAAGGGACCCCCGACCTCGGGCCTACCTTCTCCTCTAACAAAGCTGACTACCCGAACGGTGTCCAACTCTGCTCTGCCTCTGATGTGTCCCACAACGTTCACCCTAATGGCCGCTCCCACGCGGCATACACTCTCACCGTTGGAGGGGAACATTCTAAAACAGCTCCCTTCCTATCGTACTCCGGCATAGAAAAAGGTGTTTCTCTTAGCCCTACCGAAGGTGAATATGTTACCCTGTCCAGAACAGCCAAGACACTCATCCACTACCGACAATTCGCTCACGACCTTGGCCACCCTCAACATACCCCATCTATCATGCTGGAAGACAACAACTCTGCCATCAAACTCACCACAGCCCCCATCATCCCTGCCAAATCCCGACATATTGATATCAAACACCACCATGTCCGCTGGGCTTATCAAACAAAACAAATTCTGCCTAAACACCAGGGTACTAACGACATCGTTCCTGATGCCCTCACGAAACACGTTGGTCCCTCCAGATTTTTATATTTTCGCCACCAAGTTTTTCAACCTCGCTAACCTTTATACCTATAAGCTATAATATATGCATTCCCTATTCCCATATCTTACACCTTAGCAGCGCATGTTGGCAATACCATATCTAATATTACCTTTATACGTATACCTCGGCACCTCCCCCC
>JBBARG010000022.1:0-8549 GCA_040399905.1 Burkholderiaceae bacterium | reverse complement strand
CGATAACGAGGCAAACGTCTGGTACGGCTCGCAGGATTTTATGGCGCTCTGGTACGAATAAAGATCAGAAAGAAAGTTGCTCTTTCATTCACAACACTCTATCCCTACCGCTGCTGAGGCGGTTTTTTTTCGTCTGCCTCTTGGCAATTTTTAGGAAAATATCATGGCACAAGCCTCAGGTGTATTTAAGCAAGTATCAATAAAAGAGGAAACCACCTACGGTGTTCTTCCGGCTGTGGCAACGGGTGCCCAGCTGCTGCGTCGAACTGATGCGAGTTTTAATTTAAACAAAGACACCTATGAGTCAGGCGAAATCCGTACTGATTTGCAAACTGCAGATTTCCGTCACGGTGTTCGCAAAGTGGCCGGAAGCCTGAAAGGTGAATTGTCACCAGGTTCTTACTCGACCTACCTTGGCGCAATCCTCAAGCGAGATTTTGCGGCTGTGACAGCGATCACCGCTGCGAGCATCACTGTCGCAGGAACCGCCCCGAATTACACCGTCACCCGCGCAGCAGGCTCGTTCCTGACTGATGGGATCAAAATCGGTCAGGTAGTTCGCCTGTCTGCGGGTGTGTTCAACGCTGCAAACTTGAATAAAAATTTGTTTGTGACCGGTGTGACTGCACTTGTGCTGAGCGTGATTGTTTTAAACGGTACTGCGCTCGTTGCAGAAGGTCCCATTGCGGCTGCTACTGTTTCGGTGCCGGGCAAAACAACTTATATCCCCTTGTCTGGCCACACAGACAAATCCTACTCAATCGAAGAGTGGTACGCAGACATCGCACGCTCGGAAGTTTTCTCTGGCTGTAAATTTACAAAGGCCTCGGTGCAGTTGCCTCCAACGGGCATGGCCACACTGGATCTGACGGTCGCCGGAAAAGACCATGGCCAGACACCAAGCTCAACGCGTTATTTCACAAGCCCAACGTCTGCCACGTCTAGCGGCGTAGTTGCTGCGGTCAACGGTGTCTTGCGCATTGGTAATCAAACGCTCGCCTCGGTAACGGGTCTGAACTTTGATATTGATGCCTCCTTTTCTGGTGATGCCGTAGTAGGTGCCAATACCATTTCCACCCAATTCGCCGGACGGGTAAAAGTCACGGGGCAATTCACCGCCTACTTTGAAGATGGTGTTTTGCCGGCAGCGTTCTTTTCTGAATCGGAACTGGGCATCCAGGTTGCCTTGACAACCTCAAACGACGCCGCAGCTGAGTTCCTTAGCTTTTCCTTGTCGCGCGTGAAGCTCGGAGGCGCTGATAAGGCAGACGGTGAAGGTGGCGTTGTTCGCACCTACCCCTTCACGGCGTTACTAAATTCCGCAGGCGGTGCGGGCACCGCAAACGAAGCCTCAACCATCGCAATCCAAGACAGCCTGGCTTAACTGCTCGCGTCAGATACCGAGCCAGAACCCTGCACGGGCAAATCTCTCTAATCCCTCGAAGGAAATACAAAATGCCAGGTTTCAATCTGAAATCGATTCGCCAAGTGGCGTCTGCAAAAATCCAAGTCAAAGACCCTGCGACCGGTGATCCCACGGGCGTCATTTTTGAGATGGCCGGTCCCGAGCACCCAGATCGCAAGCGCATTACCTTTGCTCAGTCGCGCAAATTTCTACGCTCGTACGCTAAAACAGGCCGCGCAGAGATGCCTGAGCCCGAAGATGCAGAGAGCCAAAAGAAAGAAAACCTTGCAGCCTTCACCCTCGGCTGGACCGGACTGATTGATGACGCCGGTGCGCCTGTCGTGTTTTCTAAGGCAGCGGCGCTTGAGCTCTACAACAATCCTGAGATGGGCTGGCTCGTAGATCAGCTTGATTCAGCTCTTGGTGAAAAAGAGCTTTTTATCACGCGCTCCGCGAGGGGCTAGCCGCCCACGTCCGAGCGCAGATCAAGTTAGGCAAGAAGCGCGCAGACGGAACGTCAGAACTTGATCACCTTCGCGCACTAGAAAAGTCAACCGGTAAGACTCCTCCAGAATTAGAAGTGCCTGCGATTCCGACGGGTAGTGATTACCTCCTGAGAGTATTTATGGAGCTTCATTGTTCGCGCCCCGCAGGCGGCATGAGCATAAGTCCAATTCTGTTTAGTGAATTACTCGCTTATCAACAAGTTTTCAATGTCGAGCTCTCGCCCTTTGAAGTGGAGACGATTTTTTTCATTGATCGCGCAGCAATCCAAGAGATGACGGAAAAATGAGCATATCAGTCGGCACCCTGACAATCGAGATGGCGGCTAACGTCGCTCGCTTGCAGAAAGATATGGATGCTGCAAAAAAGACCGTGAGCGACGCGATGACGTCGATCAAAAGTGGTGCGAGCAGCGCCATGAACGCGCTCGCCGGTCTGGGTGTCACGCTGTCTGCCGTGGCCTTCGCCTCCTACATTAAAGGCGCGATCGACGCGGCTGACAAGCTAAACGACTTGAGCAAGGCTACCGCGATTTCTGTTCAAAATCTAAGCGGGCTCGACCTCGCGGCAAAACAGTCTGGCGGCGATTTAGAGGGGATTGCTCAGTCAATCAATAAGCTATCAGTCCACATCGGCGAGGATTCTGAAAAATTTAAGTTGCTTGGCATTACCGCTAAAGAGCCCCTTGAGGCGTTCAAGCAACTGGCTGATATGTTCGTAAAGATTGAAGACCCACAACTTCGCGCAGCAGTCGGCGCAGCAACGCTTGGTAAGAGTTGGGCATCGGCTGCGCCATTGCTTGCAGAGGGCGGGGCAAAAATTCAAGAGATGGTGGACAAGGGCAAAGCTCTGTCCGGAATGACGCCAGAGCTCGTTGAAAAGGCTGATAAATTTAACGACACTCTTGCAGAAATGGGCAAGGCGTCTGAGCGTACCAAAAATCTTATTGCTGCCGAGTTGCTCCCTATTTTGCAAGCGCTTGCCGAGGCATTTAAAGAGGCAAACAAGGCTGGCAGCACAATGTCTGTGTTTATTGACGGTATTGCCATTGGCTTTGAGGCAATTATTGTTGTTGGCGCAAACGTGGTTTATGTCCTCAAACAAATTGTTGCCGACTTTACGGCCATCGGCGAACGTGCCGCCGCTCTAGCCAGTCTGGACTTTGCTGGATTTCAGGCAATTGAAGCCAATAGAAAATCCAAGGCCGATGCTGCGCGCCAAGAGATCGATCGTTTTACCCAACAAATTTTAAATGCCAGGAGAGATGCGGCAGAAATTGATCGTCTGGCTCGCAACAATCCTGTAAAAATCAGCGACGAAGATGCTGCAAAGGCTGAGGCCGCCGCAGCCGCCGCCAAGAAAGCTGCACTCGCCTTCATTGACTACAAAAAAGAAGGCACAGACGCTTATCAAAAAATGATTGACGCAGCCAATAAGCTTGTTGAGTCGATCAAATTTGAGACCGACGCTCTGACGATGAGTAACGTCGAAAAAGAGACGGCCATTGCTTTGCAAAAGCTGCTCAGTCTTGGGATCAAAGAGGGTACAGAAGAGTGGAATAAATACTCAGAGGCCGTGATCTTTGCGGCGATTGAAAAAGAGCAGATGAAGACGCTCGTTGAGCTTCGCAAGAAACTTGACGAAGAAAGCGTCAAGGCAAACGAGGACCTGCAAAAAGAGCGCCTCAAACAAGATGAAAAATACGCAGACGAAGTCAAGCAAATAAACAATCAAATTGGTCAGTCTTTGTCTGATGCGTTAATGAGTGGGAGCCTGAACGCGGGCGAATTCATCAAAAATATGTTTAAGACGATGATTCTGCGTCCCGTTATTCAGCCGATTCTAACCGGCGTGGTTGGCGCGGTGACGGGAGCGTTTTCAGTCGGTGCAATGGCTGGTGGCTCGCCAGACGGCTCTGCTGGAAGCTCAACTTATAACGAGCTTGGCCTTGTCAGTGCTGCGTCCAGTCTGAAGTCCGGCTATGAATTGCTATCTGGCGGCTTTACGTCTTTGGGCAGCACAGTGACAAGCTATGCCAGCGAACTGGGCATGACTTTGACCGCCACAAATCAGGCGGGTACCGCGTTGGCTAGTGTTGGCGAATCGCTTTTATCGTCAGCCTCAGCGTTTGGCTCAATTGCCTCGTATGGCGCTGGTATTGGTGCGGGCCTTATGGCTGGCAATCTAATTTCTGACGGCAAGGGAATCGGTGGCGGCTCGTCCTGGCTCACCGTGGGCGGAGGTGCAGCCATCGGCGTGATAGTCGGCGGTCCGCTGGGCGCGGCTCTCGGTGGTGTGGTCGGCGGCCTGGCCAACGCGGCCTTCGGTACAGGCAAAAAGAAGATCGATGATACCGGTCTAAAGATTACCTTTAACTCGATGAAAACGACCGTCGACGCCTACGAAGACTGGTCAAAAGCTGGCGGCTTTTTGAGCGGCGGCAAAAAAGGTCAAGAGCTCAAGCAGGTGGATGCAGAGCTGCAAAAGTATTTTGACGTCTCAGTGGGTGCCGTGGCCGTGTCGATCAGGCAGTACACAGACATCCTCAAGCTGCCCGCGCGCGACCTGACCCAATACTCGCAAGAAGTACAGCGCAGCCTCGAAGGCCTCTCGCCAGAAGATGCGCAGAAAGCAATCAACGAGACCATCAAGGCCTACGCAAACGGCTTGGCAACCTTCGCAGCAGGGGAGATCGCAGCCTATCAGCGTTCAGGTGAGCAATTCTCGGACACACTTGCTCGACTTGGGGGCAGTTTAAAAACCGTTAATGACACGCTCGGCATTCTCAATATTTCGTTATATGAAACTTCTGCAGCTGGTGCAGACGCAGCAAGCAAACTAATCGATTCCTTTGGCAGCCTTGAGAAATTCATTGCGGCCACTGATGTTTATTACCAAAACTTTTATTCGGCAAAGGAGCGTGCGGATAAAACGGGTCAGAATCTTGGTGACGTTTTCAAGCAGCTTGGGCTCGCGATGCCGGCGACCAATGCGCAATTCAGGCAAATGGTCGAGACAGCGCGCGCAGCAGGAAACGATACTTTATTCGCCAACCTGATTAAGCTCGCGCCCGCCTTTAGCAATTATCAAAAATCCCTTGTGGAATTGCTTGGAGCGACCACTAAAGTTTCTGGCGGTATTGCTTCAGTAGCAAGCGATATTTCCTCGGTAGCAGATAGCCTATACGCAGCCGTGGATGCTGCATTTCAAAATGTTCAAAGCTCGATTCAGGCCGAGAAGGAAGCGGCGCTCAAGGCAATTGAGCGTCAGCTCGCAATCGCCGAGGCTCAAAAGAGCGTAGCGCAAGAAAATGTTGACTCACTCACTTCCATCTTTGACTATTTAACGAGTCAGATCAATGACCTGACTGGCGCAGTGGCCTCAGCTCAGTCAGCGGCTGAGGGTGCTGCGTTTATTCGAAGCGCAATCGAGGCGGCAAATAACACTGGCTACTTACCGGATCAGAAAGCCTTAGAGGCTGCCGTGGAGAGCGTGCGCGCCGGAATGGCTGCCACAACCTACGCCTCGAGTTATGAGCAGAAACTAGCTCAAATGAGACTTGCTGCGCAGCTCTCGGATTTAAATGGTGTCGCGCAGGAGCAAAAAACGACAGCAGAATTGCAGCTCGAGGTCGCCACAAAGACAATTGACGACCTCAACGCTCAAGCTGCGGTCACAAATGCTTTTTATGAATCCCAGCTGATTTACGCACAAGCGCAAGTCAACGAGTTGCGAAACGTTAACGGCTCGGTGTTGACCGTTGCCGGTGCTATGGCCGCCCTAGGTGCCGCAATTGATGCGGCCAGAAGTCAGGGCGGTGGCGGTGGCGGCGGTGGTGGTAGCGGCAGTGGAGGCACTGGCGGTGGTGGCGACAGCAGCCGCACAGATCAAATTAACAGTATGTACCAGCAAATCCTCGGGCGAAATGCGGAGTCGGCCGGCCTAGATTCTTGGAATAACTCTGGCTTGTCCATCGACCAGATCCGCGAGGGAATTGCCAATAGTGCAGAGGCAAAGGCCAAGGGTTACGCCGTTGGTGGCTATTACCCCGGCGGCCTAGCAATGGTCGGCGAGAATGGCCCCGAATTGATTAACTTCAATCGCCCTGGCCAAGTCTATACGGCCACACAGACCGCAGAGCTTATGAGCGGCAGCAGCCTTGCGGCTGAGATCCAGGGCCTCAGAGCAGATATTCGGGCGCAGTCTAGGTCTAATGCCCAGATTCAAATTCGCACGGCTAAGGTGCTCGAGCGCTGGGAGTATTCCGGACTGCCCGATACCAGGGTTGAAGTATGACCGCACTTGTTATCGTGAAGCCCATCACCATCACGGACGCAATGCTCACGTCCTCAAACGTGACAGAAGCAGACTATTCGGCCTGGTCAGGCACCACAACCTACGCGCTTGGTGCTCGCGTCATCATCGTGAGCACGCACAAGATTTACGAATCCCTGCAAGCCTCGAACCTTAACAAAGATCCGCTGACCCAGCCCTTGTGGTGGGTTGAAGTCAGTCCAACAAATCGCTGGTCTTGCCTGGACACCTCTGTTACCACGCAGACGAAGAAAGCGACAAGCATTGTCTACACGCTTGCACCAGGTGAGGTCGTTAATGCTTTGGCAGCCTTGAATCTGACAAACGCAACTTCAATAGTTATTTCGATGACAAGCGTTTTGGGCGGAGGCTCTGTATTTTCAAAAACGATTAGCCTGGCTGCTGTACCTCTATATCCCGCCTGGTGGGCGTGGTTTTACGGTACAAAAATTGCTCCAACTCAATCTGTCAGCGTTGATCTGCCGAGCTACGTGGACGGCATCATCACGGTGACCATTACCGGTGGCACAAGCCTTGCTGTTGGCGTTCTGATGATCGGGCAACAGAGAGCTTTCGGTGCTGGCATTCAATACGGCGCACGGGTCGGGATTCAAGATTATTCGCGCAAAGAAAAAAATGACTTTGGCGACACAGTGCTTGTTGAGCGAGCGTTTGCCAAGCGTGCAAATTTCGATCTGATTCTTGAGAAATTCGAAACCGATCAGCTGCAAAACTTTTTAGCAGAAATTCGCGCAACGAATGCGCTTTGGATTGGCTCTGACGAATATGAGTCAACCATAATTTTTGGGTTTTATAAAAGTTTTGACATTCTGATTTCTTACCCAACAAGGTCGGACTGCTCGCTTGAAATCGAAGGATTGACATGACAATGACACCACTACCAGTAGCACCCTTGCCAACGGATAGCACGGCAACTTTTAACTCGCGAGCCTTTGCCTTGGTTGCGGCACTAGGTGCGTTTGTGACGGAAGCGAATGCGTTAGAAGTTGCAGTCGATGCCGATGCAACAGCGGCCAATACAAGTAAAAATAGTGCGGCAACGAGTGCCACAGATGCAAGCACCAGTGCAACCGCCGCAGCGGCAAGTGCGACCCTTGCGACGACCAAAGCGACAAGCGCCACAACCAGTGCTACGAGTGCCTCAACAAGCGCAACACAAGCTGCACAAAGCGCAGCTGATGCTTTAACAAGTAAGAATGCGGCCGCTCAAAGCGCAACTCAAGCGGCATCGTCTGTCAGCGCCCAAAACATTCCGTCTTTGCTCATTGGGCAAAGACTAAAAATATTGAAAGTAAACGATGCTGAAACAGGCTATGACCTGGCAGCTTCTGTGGCGACGCCAAGGTTTTACGGGTTTGCTCTTTCAGCAGATAGCACTGAGATTCTCTTGAGTGAAGAAAACTCAGGCTCAATCGTCTCATCGAATTTTATTAGTTGGGTGATCTCAGAAAACGTAAGTTTTTCACTTCAAAACAATGAACTGGCGCTCACGATATGAATATTGATATTGCAAAGCTTGGCTATCGCTGGAAAGGCATTTATTCGCAATACATTGCCTATACCGATAATGATGTTGTGTACCTGAATGGCGGCGCATATGTCATTAAAAATGGGCTGCCAACGGCGTTGGGTCTTGGTCAGCAGATGGCAACCAGCCCAGGTCAAGTGCTGACAGGCAACGTGGCAGTCAGCGGCGTGCCTGACACGGCCTTGCATAGCAACGGCGCAGACTCGATGGAGTTTCGGTTCATGGGTGGGCGCAACGATGTCATTCCAACCACTTTGATGACCACTGATCGCATGGAGTGTTCAGGCTATCAATTGTCGAACAACTACATGGCCGCGATCATGAGTGACGGGTCTGTGAGGATTTGGGGTAACAAAGGCGCGGGGCAAAGTGGCACAGGCGTCTGGAGCAGCGAAGATTACGTTTTTCCGACTCGCGTTGCCTTTCCCCCCGGTACGCCACGCATCAAACAAGTCGTATCCAATTGGAACGACACTTTCTTTTTGGATGTAAACGGTGCTGTGTATCACTGCGGTGCAAACCGTGGCGATTACATGTCTGGTCGCAACACCTCGGGCGCAACGGGTGTACCGACAAAGATTAACGGCTTTGGTGATCTGGGTGCTAGTACCGTGATCACAAAGATTTTTCAAAGCAATGGTTACGGCAGCAGCCCCTCAATGTTCTTGTTGGATAACTTGGGCCGCGTTTACTGCTGGGGCTATAACGGCTACGGCAATTTGGGCAATGGGACAACAAACAATATCCTGGTCCCTTACCTGATCCCGTTTACAGCGA
>JBBARG010000021.1:5291-8682 GCA_040399905.1 Burkholderiaceae bacterium | reverse complement strand
CATCGAATGGCCCGTTCGTGGCGTAATCTGCCGTCCCGCTTGTAAGTGATCTTGTGGTTGTCCCGCTAGACGTGATGAACCCTGCGTCATTTGTGAACAGCGAAAGATTCAGCGGAATAATTGAGATCGTCCCGGAGGTGTTGCTTTGCAGCAATCCGGCTGAAATTGAAACAAGGCGGTCGTGGTTTTCGCCGTCCGTTCCTGCGAGCGTGAAAACCCAAGACTGCGCATTTCCTGCGCATACCAGCGCAAAAAAAATGATTGAGAGTGCGAGTAGTTTTTTCACGTCGAGAGTTTCAGGTCGGAATGCCGCCATTTTGTCCAACCGGTTTTCCAAACCCATTGGCGCGTTGGTGTCGTTGCGATGTAATGTCCGGATGGCGGCGGCACGTTTCCGAGGAACATGGAAAAATCCGTGTCGTTGGCCGGGATGCCGGGTGCTTCCTGTGGAATCCCCGGATCGACCGTGGCCGTGCTGTTGAAGCCTGGAGTTACTTTATCCATCCCGGTTAAATGCTGACGGCGGTGAAGTAAATATCGGCACTTCCAATGGTCTTGGTCGGCCCAGTGCTCGAATTGCAAACCACGATCCCGGCGGCGAACGGAATCCCGGTCAAAGGAACGTCGATTGAAAAGTTACTTTGCGAGGGAACGGCTATGATCTTCACCGGGGCTGATCCGTTCGCCGGGAGCGTTGCCGAATCGTGAAGCTGGATGAACTGCGCCGGGCCGGAATTGTATCCGCTGATGCTGATGAGTGTGCCGGGTGATGCTTTCACAATCCGACTGGCTTCGTAGGCTGTGGAGTGCGCCAGAGTAGCCGGGGTTGGCGCAATGCTGCCGATGGTGTTCGTGCCAGCGGGAAGCGCGTCAAACGTCACCTTGCCAATCGTGGCCGCTCCAGCGCCAAGCTGGACGGTGTTCGCAGTCAGATCGATTCCAACTTTACCGATGACATTCGTTCCCGCCGGGGTAGGCGCAACCAAATCCGTGTGGAGTTGAGCAAGTCCGGTGATTTCCGTCGCCTGATTCGCTGCGGTCGCCGCTCCTGTGGGCAACGGAAGGGATGTCACTGAAACCGGAACAGTCTGGTCGTTGGCGATTGTCACCGGCACGCTTGCTGCCTTTGCCGCTGCGCCAAGCGCCGGGGTTTTCCCGTCGATGCTTGCCAGAGTCGCTTGGGTGGCCGCGCCCGTGGGGAGAACAGAAGCCTTTACGTCAACCTGAACGCCATTCGCGCTGATAACCAAGTCTCGATTATTGACCGCATCGTGAATTCCGACATTGGTAACATCCACGCTGCCAACCGAGAAATTCCCGGTAAGCGCAAGGCTCCCGTCGTCCTCGACCTTTAGGAGCGTTGGTTGGCCGGCTGCGTTGACGCCTGCGACTTGCGAAAAAATATCGGGTGTTTTCAGTTCTTTTTTCCCGCTGTTCGGTGTGGTGATGGATGGTTGGCTCATAATGATTTTGGGTGATTACCAGGTTGTGAGCGCGGTTCGCGCCCATGTATCAGTTGCGGTGCAGATATAAAGAAAACTGCCGTCGTAAGCGGCTTGCCCTGCGGTTCCGGTTGCAGATGCACTTGCCGGGACTGCAACCCATTGCAGGGCTGTATCGGCTTTGGATCCCTGCGCCGCTGTGGCGAGTCCCTCCCATGAACGGACGCCAGCCGCCGTGGAAACAAGTGCTTTGCCGTCAATGTCCGGGTTTCCAAGCGATGCCTCTTTATCCGCGAGAGCGGTCGAGGTTGCGGTGGAGACCGGTTTATCAACGTCGGCTGTGTTATCGACGCTCCCAAGCCCAACATCACCCTTCATAATCCCGGTCGGGGAATTGATGATGGGTGAAGTCAGCGTCTTGTCAGTCAGCGTTTGGGCACCGGAAATGGTGACTGCGGTCGATGCGTCCTGCTTTGCATCGAGTGCCGTTTGCGTCGCGGTAGAAACAGGTTTATTGGCATCACTCGTGTTGTCCACGTTTCCAAGGCCAAGATCACCTTTTGAAATTGTGGATGGCGCAAAATCCGTGCTCGCTGCCGTTGCCGCCGTCCCGAGTCCAAGTGAAGTGCGTTGCGCTGCTGCGTTTGCTCCTGCGATGATCGCCCGGCCCGCTGCTGTGCATGGAATCTCCTGAACAGTGCCTCCTGATCCTCCGTCCTTCCCCAAAACAACATCCGGGCTGGTTGTATCCTGAATGCAATTATACGTCACCGCACCATTTTGAATCTTGGAAGTGCTGACAGAGTTGTTTGAAGGCGTTCCAAGACCAGTGGTTAGCCGGCTGTCGTCTCCGCGCACAAGCTGCGTTCCGCTGGCATCATAGCCCGGCAATGGCACGTTCAGAGCCGCCCCGGTTCCTGCATCGGTGATCTGAGAGAGGGTGTGGGTGTGGCTGGTTGGCGTTCTGGAATCTGCAAGCCGGGTGTCATCTCCCATGACAACCTGCGATGTCGTGGCGTTCACGCCGGTATTTGGTGCAATTTTCCCTGCTGCACTCCCTGCATCGGTAATGGACGCAAGCGTGTGGGTGTGGCTGGCTGCTGCTGCTCCGATGTCGCTCGGAACAAGCGCGTCACTCCCGCCGGTCGCATGGCTTGTTTTATGCGCTGTCGGGGTGCGTGAATTTGTAAGCCGGGTATCGTCGCCCTTTACAACCTGCCCGGTGCTGGCGTTCCCTGAACTGGGCACATCCAGCACTGAGGATGCTCCAAGGCCAATCGTAGTGCGCATACTCTGCGCATCGGCATCATCAAGAAGTGCCTTTGCAAGCGTCGTGACTGGAACAGTGTCATATGCCCCTGCTCCCGTCCGTTCGACGATTCCGGTTCCGCTGATTGCCGAAACCCCGTCAAGCTCAACGCTTGCTGTTTGTCCGGTGCCCCGAAGCTGTTCCACAGTGGCGCTCATGTTCACGCCGCCCTGTTCGACTTCAACCACGTCCGATGGGTTTAGGCTAATTACGGAGTCAAGGTCTGAAATATTTACGTTGCTCATGGTAGTTCATCGGCCCTTCTTTTTGCTCCGGTGTTGGTGATTCTGGCGCTGCCGGTATTGGTGATTCTCACGTTACTTTTTGGCACTGGGACAATCGCTGGTGCGCTGGTGTCTCCATCCAGTTTGATTGGTCGAATTGTGCCTGGAACGCGGGTAAACATTTATGTCAGCGGCGGGGCCGATCCTCCTGCGTTGAGTCCTCCGTTGATCTTGATGGAGAACATGATTTTCAAGCCTGCATCTTCGGTGACAACTTGCGTTTTTGCGTCGGCTTTCGTGGTGTGTGTATTTGTGGTCAACCCGCTCGATTGTTCTGTAACTGTGCGCGAAGGATGGGTTGTTGTGGTCTTTTTTTGCGGTTCGTTTGTGACCGTAGTTTTGTTCTGAGAGACATT
>JBBARG010000021.1:0-5191 GCA_040399905.1 Burkholderiaceae bacterium | reverse complement strand
GCTTCCACGCCGTGTTTGATGCTCATCAAAACCGATGTCACATGGGATTGAAGGTCTTCTTCTTTGATTCTCATTAAAATCCCTCCGCGCAACCGAATACGTTTCCAACGCTGCCCGGTGTTCCCATGTTGTTGTCCGGGCGTAAAATGTCGCGTGCAACGCGGTTTCTGGCGTGGTCGCGTGCCTTTTCAGCGGCATCCGTGAACAGCTTTAAGTTGGTCGGCGTCCTGTCTTTAAAATACGGAGAACGCAAAAGGTATTCTTCGCACAACGGAACAAGCACTGAGCTTGTCAGACGTTCATTAACAGGAATCTGAATTGCTGCCTGTGTGATGTTGGGGTAAGTGATCTGCTTGGGGGCAATCTCGGCTTCAAATCGAACGGTGTAATCACTGTCCGGCATCGGGTAAACCCGGAAGAAAAATTCAAGGTCTGCGCCCTGGCTTGCTCCAACCGGCTCCAGAAGGTAAATGAGCGGTCTGCCTTCTTGCCGTTTGATGTTGCTCGCCCGCCATGCGCCATAAACGATGCCGATTCCAACTTCCCGGAAGTTTTCGCACCGCTGCAACGGCCACCATGTTCCGTCGGCCCGGTAAATGCGAGGATTCGAGATGATTCGCTCAACTACGTCAACCAGCGGAACGGCGTCGTAATGCACGCGGGCGTTTCCAGTCAGGGAACTTCCAACGAATCCATCAAGGAAAGAGTTTGTCCCGGTGATTTCATTGTCATGCGGGTCATCGGATAAATTGACAGTGCATCCGCGCATTGATGGGTCAAACGCGCCGTCGGATAGAAGGTTGGAGTATTTCGCCGCAATGCCAACCTGCATATCCACCGGCCCCTTGAGCGTGGTGGAAACAACGGTCTGCTTGTAATTGCTCGGAAGCAGGTTGTAGATTTCCTGTAATCCGGCGTTCATAGCGTCCAGAATGTCGAGAGCGGCCTGTCCCGGCATGGTTGCAAGGTCGATCTCAGTCAGGTGCCTGGCAAGGCGTTGTGCGAGTTGGATCGAGTTCATGCCGTTGCGTTATACGCCTCCCGTGCTGCTGCTCGTGCCGCCTGCACTTTTCGGTTTTTCAGGTCATCCGTGATGCCAACCTTATCCGGTGCCGCGCCGATTCCAAGGATGTTGAGCGCTCGGTGATAATCCGCCGTGATGCTCTCCTTGAGTTCTGGCCGGCGAAACCAAGGGCACGTCATCACGGAATACCGGGCGATGGGTAGAAATACGCTTTGAGCGTATTTATGAACCACTGGAATCAGCTTGGTTGTGTCGGTCAAATCAGCGTAGGTGAACACCTGGGGCACCTTCACTACGTCGAGGTTGATCGAGTATGCGGCATCCGCTTTGGGAGCGAAATACAGTTTGATCTTCATGGCGTCACCGCCGCCGCTGTTGTCCCGCACCGGATAGACGAAATATGCCTGCGGCTTTCCGGTCTGACCAAGCCCGCTGTATCCCAAATACAACTGCGGAAACTGGTCGAGTTCCCCGATGGTATTCAGTTCGCGCAAGCTGTAGCCGTCCGCTGTCTGCACTGGGCCGATGACGGTTTGAACGTCTCCGTTTAGGTCAAATTCGCTCTGTCCCTGCGGGAGCGTGATCGTCACGGTTTCCCGCATGAAGTAATCCTCGCCGCTGGTCTGCAACACTTGCAGGGCGGCGTTGATGTCGTTCAAAACCCTTTCCCTGATATACATCGGGGCATTGTTTGCAATCTCAATGCCAACGAGTAGCAAGAGATCGTCAAACGCATTCCTGACGGTCAGTGGAAAGGCGAGTGCCATTGCGTTACCAGGTGGTTCCGGTCGTGCGAATCCAGCGGTTTGAGCCGGTGCAGAAGTAGAAGTAAGTTCCGTCGGCTTTGACCGTGCCCGGCGTGCCTGCTGATGTGCCGCTCGTGACCGCCGCCGTGCCACTGTAAATAATGTGGTTGGTGCCGGAGACGATGTATTTCAGCGGGATTTGTCCGGTGGCCGGGTCGATGCTGACGGTTTTTCCGTTTTTGTCCACGAGCGCGAGCGCAACCGCCGCGTGGCGAGCGTCAGGCTTGAGGGATTTGTTGCTTGCGATGACGGCGTTTGCAGCTGTGTTCATCGGGTCGCCTGCCAGTGCGATGCACGGAAGAGCGATGGCAATGAGAAGGAATAGATACTTTTTCATGGTGATGGTGTTTTTCTGGTTGGTTTTTTAACTGACAGTTTGCGGTGTCGGATTTTTGCGCGGCCTTCCGCCGTGTTTCTTTTTCAGCTTGGCTTCCAAGTCTGCGATGGTTTGCAGAAATTGACGCCGTTCGCTCAACGTGGGTTCCAAATCCTCCGTAGATTTTTCCTCCACTTCAACAACCTGCCCCACTGCACGGCAGGCGTTCTCCATCGGATCGTGACCGGAAAAGATTTCGCTGAATTTGTTAAATTCCGCCGCCGTCAATTCCCGGTTGTCGAAGATGTGTTTCCGGTATTTCTCGTTCCAAAAGAATTTGTATGAGACGCCTCGGACGTTGAAATAAGTAAGTGCCGGGCCGTTCCTGTTTGTCCCGGTGAGAATAAAAATGAATTTTGGCATGGTGTGTGTGATTTTATTTCTGGCCTGCATGTAGGGAGCGGGTTTTTCAACCCGCCCCCACACACATGCCAATTGTTTAGACGACGTTTGGAATCGCCAACCCCGCGTATTGCAGGGCGTGGGTGACTTTCAACACGTTCGGCGTCTGGCCGTCGTTGCGCTGTTTCGGCGTCTGACCGAAGACAGAAGTGATGAACACGTCCTTCACGAAGCCGCCCTCGTAGGTCTGCGTGGTGCGTTCGTTGCGGAAGCGACCATAACCGCGCATTGCGGCCTGTGCTCCCAGAACGAACGTGTAACCGAAGGGCACACCGTATGAGTTGGTTTCGATGACAATGCTGCCAGCCGGGTGCGCATCGGTATGCTTACCTGCCCACACGCCAGCATTCCATGTCACGTTACCGATGGTGGTATTGGCGATTCCGGCGATTCCATTACGGAGGCGTCCGGTCACAGTCAGTTTGTTCCCGTCGTTCACCGTGAACGAGTAGAAGCCCATCTTGTTCGCGTCTGCGCCGGTCAAGTTGTAGATCAGCGCGTAGCGAGTCGGATTTCCGCCATTGGACAGAATGTCGTTCGGAGTGAACCGATACGCATAGTTATTGAAAAACTCGAAGTATTTCGCCTGGGTGACTGCGGATGCTGTCGCATTGCCGCCGCCCTTGATGTAATCGAGGGTATCAGCCGCCGCAATTGCAACGCCAAGTTTCGCTTTCGGGTTCTGAGCGGAACCGATGGCCCCGCGTCCGGCGTGGTCGATGGGGTTGTATTCCTTGATGACATGTCCGTCGATGCGGGTGTATCCGCCCTTGAAGAGCACGTTTTCCTCACCACGGACATTCGCTTCGCGCTGCGCCTGCTTGTAATCGCTGGCGGTTTTCAAGGAAACCAGCGCCTCACCCACCGCCGAAACGATGTAGCTGAGGATCGGGTTTTCCTTATCGCGGCTGATGTTCGCGGGAAGACCGCCCTTGGTCTTGAGGATTTGGCCCCAGTTGATGATGCCGTCCATGGAAACCACGTCGGCGCTCTTGAGGTCTTCAATGCTGGATTTGCTCGAACCGTCCGCGCTGGCGAATACCTGCGAGGTCGGATCGAGTTTTTCGCGGAGCATCATGGATAGATGCTTGGTCTTCTTCCGGCCAAGCCATTGCCCCAAGTCCATGTTCACGCCCTCATCGATTTCCGCGCGAAGCGCCGTCTGATCTTCCGTGCGCTGGTTGCGCCGGACGGCGTGCCGGATGTAATCGACCTTGAGCGAGTATGCGCCCACGGCCCACTCTTCAACGCCGTCACCGACGAGTTCATCACCGATAACGCCGTCTGCGTAGAGACCTTCGCGGGTGCGGAACACGACTTCCTGGCCGGCGTCTTTGCTGAAATCAGTTTCGACGCGGATCGGAGAGAGAGCGCCCTTGCCCTCAAACTCCTGCCAGTAATCTTCGTTATGTTCGGAAAGTTCCGCGCCTTTTTTCCACAAGCGTGGAACGAAATCGGCATTTTGTGCCGCGAGCGAACTGGTAAGGTTCGCATTTGCAATATAGGAAGCCATAAAATGTTGTCCTGTTGTTGAGGACAACCACTGGCTTTGCTTGGCGGCTCCCGGCGTGTGCCGGAATGCTGAATTGCTTACGCGGTCGGTGCGTGGAGTTCTTCCACCATCGCCTCGTAATCATTCAGGCTTTTTAGCCCGTCAATTTTAGCCTGTAGCTGTCCGGTTGTATTTGCCGGCACAGCACTCCTTGCGGAGCCTGGAGCCGGTTGAACCGTACGCTTTGGCTGTTGATTCGACGGGGTGGGTGGGGACGCTTTCGGTGTCGCAACGGGTGCTGCGGCCTTGGAAGGATTGATCGGCGGTGTTCCGCGCCGTGCTGCGGCCATTTGCGTAATACGAAATGGGGCATCTGGCGTTTTAAGAATCGGATCGTCGAGAGATTGAAGCTCCTGATAGACCGAATCCCACTCTTTCGAGAGCGGAGAGTTAGGGTCTTTGATGTCAGGGTAATAGAGTTGCGCCTTTTCTTTGCTGGCCGCGACAGTTTTTGTCAGCGTTTCAGAGGCCTTTCGGTTCGCTTCCGCCGCCTGTTCTTTGGCTGCGGCGAGTGCATCCCGCTTGTCCTCGATCTCCACTTGGATTTCCGCCATGCGAACCGTGTCAGCCGATTTCGCGGCTGTTTTCAGTTCATCTTTGAGGGCGTCAATCTCGCTTTGGATCGCGGTCGGTTCCGGCGCTTTCGCTGTTTCTGCTGGCGGCTGTCCGGGCGTGATTCCGTATTTGGCGTTCACGCGGGATTCAGCTTCGGAAAGGGTGATCTGCTGTCCTTGATCGGCAAGCTGCTTTACAAGGGCAATCGCCTCTTTCTGAGTGTCCGGCAATTTCCCGAGACGAGGACGAAAGTCCTTCCCTCTTGCGGAGGGTTCTTCTTCTTCCGTCGGCTCGTGTTCAGGCGTAGGCTCCGGCTCTGCGGGCGGCTCGGTTGGCTCTGTCGGCTGTGCTTCAACTTCTGGAGTTGGCGGCTCGGGCGTCGGTTCCGGGGTAGGCTCGGCTTTCGCCGGAGGCTCCGCGTTCAACTGGTCGCGCAACTCTTCGTAAGCGTTCCCATCCACCTGGTCGAAATCAAC
>JBBARG010000020.1:5382-10101 GCA_040399905.1 Burkholderiaceae bacterium | reverse complement strand
TTCCATCCGTTCGTTTGCTCCTGCCACTGCACGGGCGATATTACTCCAGCGCGGGTGCGTCCGACTTCCGCTTGCATCGCGTTTAGAATAACCTCCTCCATCTGGTCGGTGAGACGGTCAGCGTAACGGTCGAATAGCTCGATCTTCCGCGCAACTGCTGAGTCTGAGCCGAATTCCTCGCGGGCTTTGTCCCCGAGTGTTTGCATGGTCACGGGGGCTTCTGCGTTCGCGGCTTCTGCCTTGGCGATGTTCTCCGGCGTCTCGATGGAGTCGGGGTCTTCTGAAACAAGCGTAGTCCCCTTGCTGATCGCACGGAATGCCTTGCTCACGGCCTCCCACATGCTTGAGGCGTCAGTGATCCCTTTGCCAAGGTCGGTGCCCATTTTATGCGGCATCTGTCCTTGTCCGGTTGGTGCCATGATGAGATCGATGATCGCACGGATGACGGCATTGTTGCCTCCGCCTGGATAATCCTGCTTGCGCGGCATCCCATCCCAATGTCCGCCTTCTTTATGCGGTCTGAGGATGGCCATCTCGCGCTCGGTGAGCTTCGCCCCTTTCTTCTTACGGGCGAGAATCAATCCGATCACGTTCGGTTTCGGCGTGATAGTCCCTTTCTCGAAGATCGAAGACAGCACAGAGAAGTCGCCGGAATTCAAAATCTCCCGAGCCTTGCTGTTGATGCGGGCTTGATACGCCTGTCGTGCTGCTTTGGCTTTTTCGCGGGCCGCTTGAGGCTTTCCCGTTTCTTCTTCCGCTTGCGCGGCGGCCTCGGCGGATTGTTTGATCTTCTCCGCATTTTCGCTCAACCAGTCGGCGATAGATTGGTCGATGAATGCTCGTCTCTCGTCGGGAGGAATCCCCTCCATCACGTCGGCGATGTCGAAGGCGATGTTGACTAGCGTAATGCGAAGATCCTCGTCGCTCTTAATGCTCTTGTCCTTCTCAAAAGCATCAGAGATGGCTTCGTTCACGATTCTCCGCGAATCGTCCAAGTCGTCGCTGATCTCTTTTGGTCCGGTGTTTTCCAGCAAGCTCTGATAGAAGTCTTCAACCTCTTTCATGTGCTTCTTCACGGCATCCGAGAGTTTGCTGTCATCCCCGATGATGCTTCCGAGCAGTTCCTTGATCTTTGCAATTACGGATTCGAGAAACGCAACGGTTTTTGGCGAGTTCCGAATGTTTGCGCGGGCGAGTTCGGAGAGTTTCGCTTTCTGTTCCTCCGAGCCACTTTCCGCAATCTCCATGAGAATCCGCAGACCTTCGGCTGCTTTGTTGCTGTCCGTGTCGATTTGATCCCACGACGAGAATCCTTTTTGTTCAACGGGCTTTTCATCATAAATCTCCTTGAAGAACCCGATGAGTTTGGGTGTGGCCAATAGTTCTTGATGGATTGCACCGTAGTATTCATTCCAGAATTCCGTGTAACTTCCCGTGTAGCCGTCTGCCTTCGCTTTGTTGTATGCATCACGGACAACTTCCACTTGCGCGATATGGCGGAGCTCATGGCGAATCGCCATCAATTCGAGTTCGGAGAACGCCGCATCTTCTCCGATTTCGTTGATTCGCATAGCAACGTCAGAGACGTGAAACCCAAGCGTTCCGTCGAGGTTGACTAAGACTCCGCCAGTAACGGGAATGTCCTGAGAATCCGTGATTGTGACTCGATCCTTGAGTTTCGGAAATGTCGTTACGAGAGCGGATTTCAACCGTTCAATAAGTGCTTTTGCTTGGGTTTTGGTCGCTGGGTCAATGATCGGGCGTTCTGGCCGTGCCTCCTTTGGCCGATACATTTCGCCGACTTTGTGATAATGGCTGGGGATTTTCACGCCTGCCGCATCCGCTTCTTTTGTTGAAACGGGGTTGCCCTTGCCGATCTCTGCCAAGATTGCCGATTTCTTCGATTGAATGGGGTCGTCCGTGTTTGGGGTTTCCTCTGACGGGGCTTGCTTCTCGGCGGCGCGGGCCATGGATTCCGATACCGGATGCCCTGCGGACTTGGCCGCTTCTACCACGTCTGGAATGCTTGGTAGCTCGGGATTCTGTTCACGGGCGGCAGTGTAAATAGCGGCGTCGGATGCCGCGTATTCTGCTACCTTCTCCGACGCGAGTTGTGGTCCGGCTCCTCTTGGTATTGCCGCTGGGGTTCCTTTTCCTCCATCTGGAATAACTCCATCGGGTGCGGACGCTTTGGCGGGTGCGGGTTGTGGATTTTCGGGAGGTGAAGTTTGCTCAGTTTGTCTTTGCGGGTGTGGCTCATTGTTGACGGGTGGCTGTGATTCTTGGGAAGCGTTCGCTGCATCGCGGCGTTCTCGGGCGGCTTGAAGGGCATCTAGTTCGTCCAGCTTGATTCTCGCGGCGGCGTTGGGTGATGTTTGTTTCACCTGTTCCACTGCTTCATCGAGAATGATGGGCGAGCCATCGGCACCAGCGCGGACAAGCGGCTTACTCAGTCCGGCGTCAGCTAGCTCTTTCGGTGACATTGGCTCGTATGTTCCTTCGTCACCCGGCTTGAATCCTACTGACCGCAACTCGGGATCGGTAAGAGTGCTGATGTCGTGACCCGTTGCGAGTTTCACGGATGCGCTTACCAATGCCACGTTCGGGTTGCTCTTGAGAACCTGTTCGAGATTGGCTTCGGCTTGCGCGATAGCTGTCTTATCTCCGCTCATTTTGGCGGCGGTAAGAGCTTCATCGGCGTTCCAAGTGGCTTCGCTGGCCTGTTTGCCGAGTCCTACCAGTTCGCGGTGAAGCATCACGGCTTTGGCGGTATCGGTTGCTGCGGATGAATGCGCGTCGGTGAAAATCTGGCTGATTTCTTCGTCTATGGCCTTTGCCGCTTTGTAGTCCTTTGCCTTGATTGCTGCATCGTATGCCTTTCTCTTCTCTTCGAGTGCTTTCAGGGAATCAATGTTCGGGGCTACCAGTTTCCGTGCCTGTTTGAGTTCGGATGAATCCGGGGCTTTGGCTTGCGGGTCGATGGATGCCAGCGCGGTTGAAATCATACTTGCGTCCGGTTCTCCAAACATCTGTTTGCGCAGCGCATCCGACATTTCTAGGTGAGCCTTCTGCTTAGTGAAGTTTTTCCCAACTTGGTTGACACCCACCGCAGAGAATCCCCCAAGCGTTCCTGAGTAGATCCAATTCGAAATAGCATCACCGAGTTTGATGTCTTGGTCAGTTGCTTTCGCCAAGATGACATCTTCCAACATCTGATTGGTTAATTCTTCCAAAAACTCACTCTTCATGTCATGCTTCACATTTTTGAAGAGCATCGAGATCTCCTTTCGGAATGTTCCGTCTCTCAGAACTCGCTCCCCTCCACCCGCGATGAATTGCCTGATCGTCATCGCTTCCGCTTCTGCTGCAACTCCCATACCCGCCGCTCTCTCAGCCCCTCCAGGCATCAATCGATTGACTGCCGCCGTGTTGACGGCATCCGCCAGAGCCGCAATGATGGTTTTCGGCTCTTGAAGCGTGGCGACGATCTCTGAAGCGGAAAGATCACTTCCTTTCTTCTGAGCTTTGTCGTTAAGAATCGACGATGTAGCGGATTCCCATCCCTGCGCTGCGGCCCATCCATCAACAGCCATGTGCATTGTTGCTATTTGGGCAAATCCTTCCAGCCCCCTTGCTAACTCTCCTCCGGCGAACATCGGGAGCATCTGTGTTATGCTGCTCACTGCATCATTAACGAATGCCCAGTTTCCTCCGACTCCACGCAGATTTGATGCTTCGCCAACGCCTTGAATCGCTTGGCCTAGTTCCATCTGGTGCTGTCCCAATGAAGCGGCCATGTCTCCCCCGATTCCTGTTGTCTTGTCGGTGAGAGCGGCCCCTTGAGCGAGTAATCCAACGACTGTCTTGTAGCCGCCAACTGCTCCTGTCGAGAGCCCGGTTTCAATCACATTCCCTAATTTGAATAGCGCGTTCCGGTTCTTTTCCGAAGCCATGAACTCGTCAAGGATCGCCACCTTATCCGTCATCCCTTGTGTCTGCTTTTTATCAACAAATTCTCGGTATCCGTCGCGCAATTCGTTCATGCCGAGAGTGCCGATGTCCTTGATCGCGCGTGAGCTTAAATATGCGTCTGAGTCTGCTGCCTCCAGTGTCGCGTCTACTTCTGTAGCCATGTCTTTGCGCATGGCGTCGAGGCGAGTCAATGCGCTCTGCTTCTGTTGTGGCGTCGAATTGCTTGCCTTAATCTCGGCAACGAGCGCGTCTTTTTGCCCAAAAACTCGCCCAGGATTGATGACAAGATCGCCAGTAGAGAGCTTGCGGATGTTGTCTGTATCGTTCCCTGTCCAAGCCGTGGTGCTAGCGGCGTCCTTGATGATTCTGGCGTTGTCCTTCGGATCGACCCCGGCGTCGGCTAGCGCGGCCTTCATCTGCCTCAACCGCTTCCCCGTCTTCGCATCCTCAGAGCTGACTACTTTTGCATCGCTCCCTGCGAATGGGACTCCCCATGCCTCCGCCGTTGTGACTCTGCGCTTCGGTGTTTCGACTGCCGCTATTGCTTTGTCGATGTCTCCATCCGCCGCGCTCAGTTGATTGGAAACTCGCTGTTCGATGCTTCCAACCTCGTTCAAGTCTCCTTTTATCCCTTCATACATGGAGGCGATTTTAACTCCTGCCAGATTTGATGCCGAGTTCCCCTGTCCGACAAATCCCGCTGCGATCTCACGGCCCTTGGCTTCCAGTGTCGCCTTTGCTTCGGCT
>JBBARG010000020.1:0-5282 GCA_040399905.1 Burkholderiaceae bacterium | reverse complement strand
GCCTTTGCTTCGGCTTTGGCCTGCTCGATGGTCTGGCCCTTCATCTCCGCGATGACCTTCAACCGCATGTCTGCTTTTTCAGGGTCGACCTTACCCGTGGTGACGGCGTGTTTCACCCTTTCGGCCTCAATGTCCATGTTGGCGAGCTTGCGGGTGAGGGGATTGCCCTCGGGCTTCTCGAAATACTTACCGCTTTCCTCGAACTGTTTCAGTGCTTGATTTTTGTCGAGAGGCTTGCCCGTTTCCGTCACCATAGGGATGTTGATCATTTTCCCTTCGTGAGTCCTCACTGCGACAACGGGGATGCTGGCGGCTTTCCCGTCCTTGTCGACAACGTCGATGTTCTCGGGAGTGGCATCTTTTAGCCCTTCCACTGCCTTTTCGCGGCTGAAGGATGTGAACATCGGCTGTAATTCGAGTCCCGCATCGTGGCGGATCTTCTCTTCCGTCAACTTCAGTTGCGCGTCCGCAATCTCCGTCTCGTTGCGGTTCAGGTTCTCCGCAGTCGGCAGCATTTTGTCATGCTTCTCCTTTGCCGCAGTCAATCGGTTCTCGGCATCGGCTTTCTGCTGTTGCCAGTAAGCTAGCTCATCCTTCGGTGCTTTGATTGGCTGTTGCGTGAGTTCATCGAGCTTGGCCGCTCCGGTCTTGGGGTTGCGCACATACCAAGCGAGCGTTCCAGATTTGTCGGGAGCTTGGATGAACGGGGAGCTTTCCGTGAACGAATTAACATGCTTGGATGCGTCATCGAACTCCTTTTTGACAGGCTCCCATTGTGGATCGAAGCGCAGGCGAGTTTGAGCCACAGCGTTCTTTTTTGAATCGAGTTGCAGTTTTCTTTGCGCGAACTCCGCTTTTTTTGCGGTGTCGGCCTGAATGGTCTGATCGACGCCGAGCTGAACGGTCTGCGGCGCGCCGAACTCGTCTTTGAGTTTGCCCGTGATGAGTCCTGTTTTTGGGTCGGTGTCGGATGGCAACGGTTGAACAGTAGTTTGAAAGCGGTCGTTGCGGTATTGCTGCGCAACCTCGGTTGTCTGATCGAGCGTCTGTTTGTTGGCGGGGCGATTCAGTTGCGCAATGCTGCCCATCCCCGGAACGCTGGAAAGCGCGGCCTCGGCGGTTGGCTGGATAAAGGGCTTGCCGATTGGTCCCGCCTCGGAGACAGGGCTTCCGTCTGGATGCGTGGCGATGGACCGCTTGCCCGTCTCAACGTCCGTAATGGTCTTGGCACCCTGTGCTGCGGCCTCTCGAACACTTCTCTCCCTCTCTGCTTCGACCTCCGCATCTTGCTCTCTCTGTGCTCTGGCCGCCTGTGCTTCCGCTTTACGTGCCTCGTATTCGGCCTTGCGGCTCGCCATTTTTTGCTGTCGGTCGTTTTCGGCCAGCATTGCTTGCCCGATTTGCTGTGCGGCTGGGTTTCTCGATGATCTCGCTAGCGTTTGCGCACGGGCAATGTCGATGGGCGGTCCTATGTCATTTTGCGGACTGTCTGCGATGTCTGGGCTATCGGGCGGGACGGGGAGATTCGAGAGGCGATCTTGAACGTCGGCGTCGTAGAGGTTACGGAATTTCGAGGCCATGTCGCGATGTTGCCACGAATCCGCTCGGCTCGTAACGGGCGCAGATTGAGAGGGGAGGGGAGTTCCGGGCGGTGATGCGACCTTGCCGGACCAAGGTATTTGCCAGGGAAATGAAGTACCCTATCGCTTTGAAGAACTCTTGACCGCTTTATCCTGTGTCGTCTTGCGGACGTTGGCAGGAAAATAAACAGAACCGTTTGTCTTGGATACGGGCGCAGAATCACCATTTCCTGACAGAGTCCCGCCATCCGTGACGCCCTTGGTCTGGGGGACCGCGGTGGATCGCGGTCTCGAGGCGGAACGGCGTAGCCGAGGGGAGGCATTCCCATGCGATCGCGTCGGCCATGCAGTCATCATCGTGGTGTCCTGATGAGGCTTCGCTTTTACCTTTCCCGTTGATAATGAATGCTTTGTATTCGGCTACGGCGTGGGGGCATGACGGATCGATGTCGCCGTTTTGAATGGCACTCGCCAGCCCTGAGATCAACGCCTCGCGCACATCCTTCTCGCTGCTCATTTTGAACCCGTATTGCTCGACGTTAGAACTCACACGCGCGCTCCAGACCTTGCGCTTGTAAAGAGGGATTCCGGCGACTTGAAGCAGACGCATGATGCCTTGGCCGACGTTGATCTCCATCGCAACCATCGCCCGCCCGTAGAATCGTGAAAGTCTAGCGGCATGTGCCGCGACCTCTTCATCCTCGCCGCAGAATGGCGGGCGTAGTCGGGCAACACGTTTCGCTGGCATCCATCGGTCTGAGAGTTGATCGTGGTAGCCTCTTCTCCATACGCTCAGAGAGTGTCTGTCAGGATCTTTGCTCACGGTCTGGCTGGCATTGGTGGCCGGATCGAGGCACACGAGATAATTCAGACCAGCTTTTGGTGGTTCCCAAACAAAAATGTCGCCGCTGTCATCGCGCTGGCTTTGAAAGACCGTCTTTTTGTTGTCCTGAGTGATGAGGTAGCCTGTGCTCGGCATCTGCGTTTTAGCCGCGATCTCCATGGCGACGACAGCCTGCATGTCGAACCGAGGCGAGCCGGATGCTAGCCAGCAATTATGGACGACGACACCGCCTGAACAGAACTCTGGAACATCGCTCATCGTAATATCGAAGACTTCGACCGTTGTTCCAAGGTCAATGAACGACTCAACTTCATCGGTATCGTCAAGAATTTCCGGCTTTCTTCCGTTTCCTTTGCTGTTTTCGTTCGCGGTGGAAAACGACTGCTTCCGCCTGCCAAGGAAACCGATCTCCGCATAGAATCGATCCACATATCCCGCGCTGATGCGTATGCACCAGCCTGGATGCTCTTTACCGTTTAGTTTCGCCACCACTGAATAAAGTTTCCCGTAAATTCCAAAACCGAAGAGCAGGTAGATGATTTCCTGGCAAAATTGCTTGTGTTTGGAATGGAATTGGACAAATCGCCCGGTCCTCCGCGTGTGACCATCGGCCTCGTATAAAGCGTTTAGGAATGCTGCTACCACGGGTTTCGGGCTTCTCCAAATGCACTCAGGAACAGCGATCTTCCGTTTGCGCCCGCACGGACCATCCTCCAGCAAACCCATTCGCTCGAATAGGTCTGTGATGCTTTGATCTGCACCGCGAAGCTCAATTGACTTTGATCGTGGTGTTTGGCGTCGCGTTGGAGTTTTCCCAAGAAGTTCCTGCCAATCGTTCTCAATCACGCAAACCACATCCTTGTCCCTCTCATCCGAAATCATTGAAAGCTGGTTCTTGTAGAGTGATCCGTCGCCGCAGTAGTAGCCAAGGAATCGGCCCCATTGCTCTGTGATTTCCATTGTAGTCTGAGAGCCTCCGATGCCGTTCCATCGTTCGATGTGGGGGCGTTCGGAAAAGATTGGCTTCGAGAGTTTGATTCTTTGCCCTGCGGATTTTCCAGCTTCGACGTAGCCTCCCGATGCCAATGCAATACGGTGATCGGACGTGCATTCCACTCGGTAGCCACGCTTCGTCGTCAACTCTCCAATCCGCTTGACCCCTTGGGAAAACGCATTGATGGCTGATCCGTTGCAAAGCACGTCGCCAGGAACTACTTGGTTGATTGGAATCAGACCGCGAGTCGTTGGAATGCGGTTGTTTGCGCTGAGACATGATACGTCGTCGGACGGGTAATAATATGAGAAAACTTTTGGGTCTCCGTGGCATTTCGACTTGATGGTGTCTCTCCGCCACGCCAACTGCTCATAATCGAGGTCGTATTTCTTTTTTTCGTGTGCCTCGTGGGCGCTAAGAGTTTCGTCAAGTTCGGCGATTTCTTCGGGACTACAAGGCGTTTTGCGCCGGTTGGATGGAAACTCGAACCACGCCGCGAAAACCTTGATCCATATTTCTTCCGGGCGAAACCCTTGGTCCCATCGAGCCAGGAAGTCCTGAAGCGTCATGGAATCTTCCGACCACGTTTTATACTGCCATCCCGCCGCGCCTTCTGGCGTCGATTCTGAGAAAACGACGCTGTCGCTACCCGACAGCGAAGGCATTACGCATGTCATCGTTTTTACGTCGTTTATCGCCGTGGTTCTCGGCCATTTTGAGGTTTCGGACATGTGCCCGAATTGTCGCGTGTCACCGGCTCCGGCATTAGGATTGCGCGCCGTATCCACTGTCCATTTTGAGCCATTATCCCAAGCAACGGACTTGGTTGCATCCTTGACCATTTGCACACCCCACGGGAAACGATCAAACAGTGCGAAACTGGTTAATTTTTTCATAGCGGCATCAGACCCGTCTGAATCATCCGCGATGGTGATCCCCTCGATTGGTGTCTGCATTGCGGTATGGTACCCTATATGCTCCACAAATGAGCTGCACCCGGCGCGGCGCGGTTTTGTGACGATGATTCTTACCCTTACCCCCAAATCCCTCAGAGTTTCGAACACCTCGCACATTCTCAGTTGCAGGATGTTTGGCGTCGGATCAATGACATTGTTGTTGTCGTCTCGGATCTGACAAAACAGCGCGAAATGGATAGCAGGGGACAGCATCGCAGCGGCCATCATCTCTTCTTCCGGCGCATCGGCGAGTCGAGCAATGGTTTCCTCGAAACGAGTGATGAGCGGGTCAATCCTTGATGCCATGCCGCAGCATAGCGGCGCAGCGACTACGGAGCAACGGGCGCAGAATCGCTCTCTATGCGCAGTCTGACTCGGCTCAAAGCAGAGGCCATTGTCCGCGCACGCTCTCGGACGGCTTCCAGCGTTTTTGGTCCGGTCTCCAACTCAACACGCTCCGGCGCAAAATCCCCCGCGAGCTTGGCGTCGATCTCGATCGCTCGTAGTCGATCTTGTGTTTTCTGCGTCGAGCTTTCCGCAATGTCGCGCATGATCTCGCGCTTCCTGTCCTTTGTTAATACGGCTTTTTTTGTCTGAGGAGCGCGTAGGACGGCAATACGCGCCTTGATGTTTGGTTTCGTAAGCAGGTCCGAAGCATTTACTCTCGCACTCAGCCTTGTGACCTTCCAACCCGCTTTTAGGTATGCTTCGGTCTGCGATTCGCCGCTCGAAATAAACTCACAAAATCGCTCTTGCCTCACATTCAGCGGACGTGCTTTGGGATTCGGCTTCGACTCCTTCGATTTGACGTTTTTTTTCGTAATCATGCTGTTTGACGGTTATTCACGCGTTCTGAATTGATTTTAATAGAGCGAGTCAACCTTTTTGTAAAGGGGCGCAGAAATCAG
>JBBARG010000019.1:0-13692 GCA_040399905.1 Burkholderiaceae bacterium | reverse complement strand
TTCCAAGCGAACGCGCAGAAGGCAATGGACAACGCGACCAACGACAAGGCGCGTGAGAACATCGCCGCCCGCGTAGCGGAGAAGGAAGGGCTGAAAGATGCCAAGCCCTATGTGAAAGCAGCTATCGGCGGCCAAGCGGCGTTCGACTTTGGCACGACGGGCAGCTTCGACACGAAGAATCAGATGGGCTTTGACTTCGGAGGCAAACCAACAACCAAAAATGAAAACGCCGGAAACGATGACGCTGGAGGAATGGCAGACCGAAGTCAGGGAACTGAGGACGAAATGCCCAACACAAGAATTCCTAATACTGCCACCGCCAAGGCTGAAACTGGAGATTCTGGAAAGAATTCGATCAAAAAGACCCAACCAGACGCAGGAACCGGACTTTCTGGACAAGTGGATAGCCAGCGTGAGGAAGGAAACAAGAAACCATTCGACACATTCGCACCCGGCACGCCCAAAGGCATCAACGACTTCGGAGAGAAGCTGGACATCCGCAAGAACCGGCCCGCCGCAGTGAATGCCAACCTCAGCGATGGTGACATGGAATCCATGCCGTTCTCCAAAATCTGGCCCAAGGCAGACGTGGACGCCATCGAGGACGCTCCTCTCGCCGCCATGGCTACCGTGTTCCGCGAAAGCGTGCCAGCCAAGCCCCGCGACGATTGGAAGGTGCAACGCTGGATCGGCGAGGTGAAGGTCGTTCAGGAGTTCATGCGCATCGCCAACGAGATCGGCGCCGAAGCCGCGCTTGGCCGCATGGAGAACCCGAAAGAATCCTCCAACCTCAACGACCTCGCATCAAAAATCAGGATTCTGAGCACCATCCCTCGCCCGCAATGGGATCGAATCTCGGACGTGCGCAACCGGCCGAATGCTGTGCGATTCGCCAAGGACGAGAACGGGAATTGGGATACCAGCATTCGCATCCCTGCCCCCTACGCGGAAGCCAAGATCGACGGCAAGCGCATCGACGCCGTGACATTCACCGCGCTTGCCGAAAAGGTGCAGGCAGCAGTGGGAGGCGAAACCGAAGCTCCCCGCCCAGGGAAGCCGCTCAAGTTCGAGGTGCGCTTTGATCGCGTCACCTACTACATCAACAAGAAGGGCGATCCGCTCCGTCGCTCGCTCGCCTCCTTCGAGACATCCAAGGAAGCGTTCGACTTCATCAAAAACCAACCCTCCAAGCTCGCTGCCGAGTGGGATGCCATCAAAGAGCGCGAAAACGTCAAAAAGGACGATGTTCGCGGAAAAGAGAACCGCCCGCGCCAAGGGCAAGACTGGCGCAATGGCAAGGATGCGACACCGGAGATGTTCGAGCAGGCATTTGGATTCCGTGGCGTGGCTTTCGGGAAATGGGTGGAGCAAGGCGGCAATGCCCGCGAGCGACAAGGCATGTTCAACCTCGCCTATGACTCCTTTATGGACCTCGCCAAGATCCTCGGAGTGCCGCCAAAGGCAATGAGCTTGGAAGGCACGCTTGGACTAGCCTTCGGAGCCGATGGCAGCGGCAGCGCATCCGCCCACTACAACCCGCAGGACGTTCACATCAACCTCACCAAGACCCGAGGGGCTGGAGTGCTGGCCCATGAGTTTTTCCATGCCATGGACAACTACTTCCAGAAGAAGCGCCCCGGCAAGAGCAACACCCCGCACGGAGGCGACTACATCACCTTCCAGCCGGAGACCTACTACCAGGACCAGCGCACCGGACACCGCTTGTCCGCATTCAACTTCCACCGCATCCAGACTACCGGCGGCAGATTCGCCAACATCAACGACTGGAAGCGCATCGAAGGCGTGCGCCCCGAGGTCGAGGAGCGTTTCACAGAGCTAGTGAAGGCGCTGGACGCATCCCCCATGGCCAAGCGGGCCAAAGCCGTGGACAAGGGCAAGGACGGCTACTGGAGCCAGATCATCGAGCGGGCCGCCAGGAGCTTCGAGAACTACGTCATCCACAAGATGATGCAGGACGGCTACCATAACGACTACCTCGCCAACGTCACCAAGCCGGAATCGTTCGTGCGAGATCAGAATCTCTACCCCTACCTGCTGGAAAGCGAAGTTGCGCCGGTGGCAGAGGCATTCGACAACCTCTTCGGCACGATCCAGACCGAGGAGACTGACAAGGGTGTTCGACTCTTCTCCAGCCCGCCGCAGCTACCGGAAGGAAATTCAATTCCTGATATTCCAAACTGGAACCAGCATCAAGACCGACTCAAGGCAGCGGAGTCCAAAGAACAGCGAGAGGAAATCAATCGCAAATATCACGAGGATTACCCGGAATCACGCGGACTTATTGCCGACAGGTCATCACGGAAGATCCCGCCTGGATGGGTGGACGTGACAATCTTCCCCGAAGGTTCCATCGTCCCCGCTCGTGGCAAGGATTCCAAAGGACGCCCGGTTTCGGTTCGCACATCGGAAGCAGATGCTCTCTCAGCGGCAAAGAAATTCGCACGGGCAAAAAACGTGAATCAGACGATGCCACAAGCCATCAAACAGATCGGAGACGACTTGGAATCTGGAGAGTCCCCCGAAGAATCATCCGTCTTGCGCCTCATCTATCTGACTGGATTCCGCAACGGTGGAGACAGCGACACCGGCGCAAAAGTCAAAGCCTATGGAGCCTCCACGCTACGCGCAGAACATGTTGAAATCGACGGCGACACGGTGACGTTTGACTTCATCGGAAAGCTCGGAGTCCGGCAACAACACACCATCATCAATGCCCCGTTGGCAAGAGACTTGGAAGAACGCAAGTCACGCGGCGGAGCACTGTTTAACACGAATGCGACAAAGGTTCTTGCCCGCTGGAAGCGAGTTTCAGGAAATCCAGAGTTCATCGTCCACGACCTCCGCACATGGAACGCGACAGAGCTTGCAACCGAACTCGTCAAGCAGAACGAATCCCCTACCAATCCAGCGGATTTCTGGCTGCTTCGGGACCAGATCGGCGACATCGTAGCACTCAAGTTAGGCGATACTCGAAGTGTTGTTTTAGAGTCGTACATCGACCCGATTGTGTTTGCAAAATGGCGCGATTCTGCCAGCATCGGCCATGAAGAAAACCGCCCTAAAATCTCTCGAAGAGATGCAGAAAATCGCGGATCGTCCGCGCAGCTCGGAAGAACGACAGAAGAATATGGACGATCTTTACGAGACGAACTTCTACCTCCCGGAAGTCCAACCAGCTCCGGCACCACCGCACGACGAGGCGGGGGATCTTCTGGACTGACGCAAGCTGCCTTGCTCAGCTCTCCGGCATTCAGGGAAGACCTGTTCACCGCAGCCAGCACCCCAGACGCCGCCGAGAAGCTCGGACAAGTCAAAGTCGGAACGATGAACGCGCTTGCAGCTTACCGCACGCTTACGGCCAGGCGTGAAGCAGGAAAGACGCTCACAGGAAAAGAAGAGCAGCAGCTACTCGACGCGGAGCAAGCCCTTGGGCAGAAGATGGCCTTCGATATGGAGGGATTGAAAGGGGATGCTCCGGCAGTCACCGCAAAAGGAACGGTGACGCCACGCCCGGTTCTCGGACAGAAAATTACCCAGCAATCGATGTTCATGGGACCGGAGACGACCAAGGACGGGCAGATGAGCTTGCTTTCCTCATCACCCGAATCGGACCCCGTTCAAATCGCACTCTCGAAGATGTCGCCGATCTTTGCGGATGTTTATCATGCAGTGGAAAGCGGAATGGCCCCGGAAGAGATTCAGGCCAAGTTCAATGTGACTCCCAAGGCAATAACGAACATCCTGAACCAAGTCCGCAGTCGCGTAGTAATCGCCCAGAAAGCACTTGCGGGCAACCTCAAGCCGGAAATAGACGAAGACGGGAAATTCGTGGATGGTCGCCCTGATCTCGCGTATGGAGCGAATCCTGATTTTGTGGCAGTCGATCAAATCCGTAACGAATCGAACATCCCCGACGTGGTTTCAATGGAAGAGAACTACGCAGAGGCCGACAGACGCCTAGCCACCGACTATGAAGGCGAATTCTCCCGCCTCGAAGGCATGGCGCAGACAGGGGAAAGGCCCGACCGGATTGACATCGCCATTGCCAAGCAGATATTCCGCCGCGAAGCACTTTCAGGAGGATTGACCGATCCCCAACGCCGCGCACGAGTAGCAATGTTCCAAGTGGCGTATCGCGAGCAAGGAGCAGAGCAGGGGCGCGCCCTCCAAATGCGCCGTGACGAAGCATTTACGCCCGCAGAGAGGAACGCTCTGAGTCTTGCGCAGGTTTTCTACGAGCCATCCCCGCAAGTGCAATCTCGCATGGCGGGATCTGACGAAAAAACCCGTGAGGCCATCATCAAACAATGGATGGATCAAATCGACGCATTCAAGGCGGAACTGAAAGCTGATGGGGTGGACGTGGACGCATCAATGGCAGCATGGCAGGCACACAGGCAGGGAATCGAGAATGCCGAGAAAATCCACACGGGAACCAAGGAGGCCATGGACAAGGCTTTCATGAAACTCGACAAGCGCGAAAAAATGATCATCCAGCTTATCCGCGACGGATCGAAGCTCTCGACCATCATTCGCCAAACAGGGATGACCCAATCCCAAATCATGGACGTAAAGACACGGTTCGGACAAGCATGGAAACAAGCCATCATCGACGCGGGGAAACGCTTTGCGGCAAACTCGCTGGCATCTTCATCGCCACAGGACGTTTACGACATGGTCATGAGCGATCTTGGATGGCAGACCGACGACGATTTCAACGATCTTGCCCCTGATTACTTGGAGAAACAGGACCAAAAACGCAAGGACGCCAAGAAAAAGGCCAACAAAAAGACGCCAGCCGCACCTCAAATCGCAAGCCTCACACCGAAACAGCAAGAGGCACTTGATGCCGCATGGGAACGCTTCCAAGCCGCTCCGCTCTCCACATGGGCAACGCTCTTCCAGACAGAGAAGAAAAACCTTGGCCCGCTCGTCGGACAAAAGTCGTTCAAGGAATGGACCGGAGAAATCTTGAAGCCATGGCGCGACCTCTGGCAAACCGAGATGAACGCCATCAACGATCCAGCCGGACGCATCAGCTTCGAGCAATGGCTTGGAAAACCACCCAGCACATGGACGGCCAAGCAATCCGAGATGTTCGAGAGCGTTCGCTTACCGATCAATGAAACCCGCGGTACATTCGACATGAACGATCCGATAGCGACCGCAGCACTGATGAGCAAGTGGGAGCAGCGCAATGGAGCATGGAGCCACAAGCTCACAGAGGCATACAAAATGTATATCCTCTCGGGCGTCCAAACCGCCTTGCGAAATTCGTCAGGAGCAATTTTCGCAGTCCACGAACTCGGACCCAAACGAGCAATAGAGGCGGGCTGGAACGACATCATGAGCATGTTTGGAGCAGGCGACGTGCGCTCCGCCACGCTATCAGAATTCCTGCCGATGCTTAAAAACGTGAGAGCCGCAATGTCCTTGGGAGCAAGAATCGCGGCATCCGAATGGCGAATCGACGGCATGGCGGCAGAAAGCACGTTTGACACCTACGCCAAGGCACAAAGCATTCAAATCAACTTTAATGGAAGCATGGGAGAGATGCAACACGCGCCAGCCCTGCATCTTGCTACTTGGCAGCAACTCAAAGAGGATACAACATTCAGGAACTCCGTCGGGTTTGTTCACAAATTTCTCCGCAACATCACGTTCCGAGAACTCGGCGCCGTTGATGGATTTGTGAAAGGAGTCTTCGCGCAACTTGACGTTGCGGCACTTTCTCACCGCATCGCAGCGAAGGAAGAAGGACTATCAGGGAAGGCTTATACCGCCCGCGTGGAAGAACTCATGAAGCCCGGAAGCATGGCTTGGCAACGAAACATCGACCGCACCAAACGTGCAACATTCCAAGACTCGCTTGCATATGGGAAATGGACCGCCGCAGACGAGAAGAAGAATCCAAACCACAGGGAGGGACAGACGATGAAATGGGGACAAGCCCTCAAGAAATCAGAAACCGAAAGCGCATGGACGATGCTTGATGCTCTTGCGGCAAAGACTCTTGAGGCACGCAAAATACCGTTCATTGGCCCGTTACTTCACATGTTCGCGTTGCCGTTCATCCAGACGCCGAAGAACATCGTTCAACGCGGCTTGGAAATCGCGCCGTTGGGTATTCCGTTACCTCTCGGAACGGTCGTGGACATCATCGACGGAATGCGATCACTGCGCCGCCGCATTTATTCAGGCCAGATCACCAAGGAAGAATCCAACCGCATCGCCGGAGAACTCTACAACAAGACAAGGTTTGTGCAGACGCTCACGAATCAGACGATCAGCACAATGATCTATCTGGCAGTGGAATCCCTACTTGGCGGAGACGATGATGACGATAAATACGGACGTCCGCACCTCACCGGGACCATGCCTTACGACGCCACCAAAAAAGGCGAGAGGGACAACGCGCAAGCCGTAATGCCTCCTCAGAGCATCCGCATAGGCGACACCGTCATCTCCTATGCAGGCATCGAGCCGATTGCAACAATGCTATCCGCCACGGCTGACCTCATCGAGAGCCACAAGCGCAACGGCACATACAACGCCCAAGTTGTGACGGATTCTCTCATCGGCATGAGAGAACAGTTTACTGACAAGTTGTTCCTTCAAGGGCTTGGGAACATCATCCAAGCGATTCGGAATCCGGATCGGTTTGGTGACAGACTCATGGCAGGATGGGTCACAGGATTTATTCCGAACATCGTTCGCCAACCCATCCGTGAAGTGAACAAGTTTGCCCGAGATACCAACCCTAAAGCCGACGACGGATTTTTCACCGCAATCGGCAAGCGAGTAGGATTCTCCGTCGTCCCACAATTCGCGCCGATCAAATTGGACGTATGGGGCAATCCTATACCGACGAATCGCGGCGAACTCATTGGAGGCTCAGAACCAGCAGATTCACTTTTCCGCATCTTCGATCCGCTCAACGTGCGAAAAGGAGGTGAAATCCAGCCGATTGACGCATGGATCTACCACTACAACGCCAGCCAGCCGGACAGGAAACAGAGAATCGGAATCGAAGCGCCAAGCGATGAGGTTACAATCAGACTGCCAGATGAAACTAACTCTCGGAAGGTGGCTCTCACCGCACAGGAGTATGCCGAATCCGTCCGCAACGTCGGACAGGCGGCCAAGGAAGTTCTTGGCGATGATTGGGACTGGAGAACCGCCAAGGATGCGGATGCCTATCAAAAGGCAGAACGCATTAAGGATGTGTTCACCAAGTTGAAACGCCGAGAGACGCAACGCTTGAAGATCGAGAAGACCGCAGAGGCAATGGGCAAACAGAATTGACTTCATGCGCTGAACGATCTATCCGTCAGACATGAAACCAATCTTATCCATCGCCTTTTATCATCTAGGAGACATCGCGTTCCGCATCAACTGCTACCGTGGTTATTCGTGGGCGATGAACCTCTCATGGAGACTTGACCCCGAATGCAAATTCTGGAAGCTTCCTAGCAAATGAATGCCGACCTCATCCTTTTGTGCATCGGGGGACACCTTGCGAACGGTATGGACATGCGCGAAGCGATCCTAGAAGTGGGAGAGGAAGAAGTGCAGGCAGCCACATTCCAAGGAGAAGGGATAGCAACTAACAGCCGGAAAAGGCTACTGGAGTGCCTCGCCGTCAAAGGACGGATGGATCGAGACGACAATGACATGGAACAAGCCCTCGAACTCACGGAAGCCGGATGGATTGTTGAAGAGTCCGAGTATTTGATGCGCACGAAGCCAAAAAACATTTGGGAAAAACCTGCGGTAATGTCATGGAAATGGCGTCGTCCCTCTCTAAGTTCGGGAAAGCCAGGCCGATTGTTTCTTTCAACCAATCAGGCATGGAGAGCAATGAAAAGAGAGCTTCAAGCATCATGAGCTACTTTGAATCCATCCACACAGGAGCAAGCGACCGTATGTTTAAAGAATGGTCAAAGGATCGTCCTACCATTTTCCCCACTCATGCCGAAGTCATGGAGAGAGAAAAGGACAAGTTGAAGTTTCCCGACGTCCACAAGATGATCTTCAACAACGCCCGCGCCATAGCGGGAAACCTCAAAGGGAAGAATATCCCTGCCGCCGACCTAACTAACGAACAGAAATGCGCGTTGTTCACGCTCGCGGGCTACATGGAATACAAGAATGGTAAGTTGATGACCATCCGTCCCGTTAGCATCGCAGATGATGGCAACGGGCGTTACATCCTTGGAATTGCCCCAGCGGAGTCACACGCCAATAACGCTTTTCCTGACTCTCCGTAAGTCACGGTCGAACATTTCCGCCACTTGACAGCGGGGCAGCTTCCAGCGACCGATCATTACCCGCCAAACGTGGTAACGTGCGGCATCCGCCGCTGATGACCGGATGTGAGCGGTGATGAATACAGGGGGGACTCCATATTCATCCGCCGTCTTCATAACTAGCTCTCTGCATCTGCGGGCAAGCTTCACATCCATCTTCGGACGGGTTGTTCGGTGTGGCATAAACGCCTATACAACGAAATATCAGGAAAACGCAAGGAATCGGTGACGAAGGCGATGAAATTCTGCGCCCGTTACGCGAGAACGCGCTTTGGTGGATGATGGTCCCGTGAGCATCACCATCATCGAACCAAATAAAGGAGCACGTCTGGAACGTGCCGACGACGATAAGCCAAATGGCATCGACGTAAGCCAAGAGGGCAGCGCATTGGCTTCAGAACTGACAGAAGAGCAACGAGCCAGATTCCTGCTACTCATCTGCGACGAACGGGCCAAGCTGCACGGAGGTCTGCGTCATTGGCGGAGCAAGATGGAGAAATGGGAACGCATGTCCAAAATGGACTATTCCGACAGGATAGGAGCGGTGAACCCTGTTGCAGATGACTTAATGGTGGATATTTTCACCTACAACAACGATACGCTGGGCATGAGCGAGGGCTTTGTGGACTTCGCTGCGGCTCAAGCCAGAGACGATATTTTCGGATCGAAACCATGGATGGCCGCGACCCCCGTAGGCCGGAAAGACCCGGTTCTTGCGGGACAAATCACTAAGCACGCGCAATGGAAACTTGCCATGTCCGACTTAGAGGACTCCGTCAAAGACGCAATCCGCATCGCTTGCTGGGGCGGCACCGCATTCCTGAAATCCCGCTGGGTGAAGGACTTTGAGACGTTCAAAAAGGATTCCAAGCCCGCAGCCTTCTCAAAAGCTACAGGCGGGGCATATCGCAACGAGTCCGGCGATCTCATTTTCACAGCGGAAGATCTGGAGGAAATGAACGTCGATGGTGGCGACATTGAATGGAAAAAGCAGAAATCAGAGGAAACCATCACGGTTTATGACAACTCACGGACGGACATTCTCGACTACCGAGCCATCGCCTTCGATGCCAAGGCTAAAACGCTCGATCTAGCATATACACCGTTTTATTCGAGTTTCCGCATGGGTATCCTTGATGTTATCAATTACTACAAAATCCCAAAAGAACGGCACAAGGAATTAGAACAGGCTATTCTTGGGCAGGATGAAGAACCACGGATCGAAGACGGGGAATCGACGACCATCACACACGGCGACGACATCTTTGAATCCAACCGTCCTGTGACTTTGGTAGAAGGATTCCGCCGCTGCGATCTATTGGGGACCGGAGAACTGGTGAGGGTGCATGTGGTGTTCTCCCCCACCCTCAATATTCTTTTCAAACTGGATTACCTCGCCAACGAGACGCCGGAGGGCGAATTGCCCGTGTTTCCAGTGAGAATCAACAAAATCCCAAGGCGTATTTTCGGCATTGGATACTTCGAAAAGTATGAGAAATCCAATGATGCCGTAGACCGACAGCATAACGCTGTTGTCTTCCGCAACAAGCTCGGGGCGCAAGTAGTCGTTGGCATCCACAAGGACGCGCTGGCTAATCCTGACGACAATAAATACATCATTGATTCCCGCAATCCCGTAGAATTGGCGACAGACAAGACCCTAAAGGATTTCATCGAGTTCGCAGTGTTTCCCGATATGAACACCCGCTCCATGGAGATCATGAACCAAATGCTGCAAATGGCTCAGATGCGCAGTGGCATCACGTCGGCAGCACAAGGAGAATTGAAAGGAGTTCCAAACGCATCGACGGCGACGGGCGTCAATCAGCTCACTTCACGCGGGGCATTGCTTCTCAAAGACCCTATCTCGCAAATGACCGACGACATCGAAAAGCTCGTGGGCTACAACGTGGATTTGCTCTACGCAAACCACGACCGCGACGAGACATTCAGCTATGGGGAGGGAGAAGAAGTAGAACTTCTCACAATCAAGGCGGGTGACGTGCAAGGACTGCGAATGAATGTGACGCTCAAACTGGTTCAGTCCCAAAATCAACAGAAGCTCGCAAACGCGCAAGCGGCCATCAACATTATCTCCCTCTACACTCAACTACCTGAATCCGAAAAGGCAGCAGCGCGAATTCTCTACGTTCAAGCCATTGAATCCCTTGGATTCAACAATGCCGAGGATATTTGCCGCCAAGCTGTTGTGGATGCCCAAGGAATCCTCGCATTGGTGCCGCCAGACGTTGCTCCGGTGATCGAATCGGCCCTAGTAAATTCAGGGCTTATGGAGCCATCACAGCAACCGAATCCTTCCGATTCTGCGCCCGTTACGGAATCAGGCGGTTAATGGCAAGCTAGGCGTCGTAAAGCCATGCCGCCACTCGACTATCACGATATTCCCGATCCTCATGCCAGCGTTTCAGGACGCAATTTCCCTGTCGTCAAGCGGCGAGTAAAATCGCTGGAAAACCAAGCGAAGAAATACCGTCCGGTATGGGCAAACGAAACGGAAATAGCGACAGTATCGAGGTTTTCCGTGCGATTGATTGATACCAGAACAGGCAAGGCTTACACCCTCAACGAAATCAAAAATCTGATTGGATCGCCGGAAGATCCAAATCCTTCCCTGCTCGAAATCGAAGAGCGTCTTACCGAAGCCGAGGCCGCTTTAGAATCAATTGGTGAGTCGATTGTAGAGGCCGTAAGGTATGACGCGCTCCAAACTCTCAATCCAGAGGAACGCGAAACAGCGCGGCAAAACATCGAAGCGGTCGGACTGGCCCTGCGTGACGGGCAACCGCAGAGCGGGTATGCCACCTATTTCCAAGGAACAATCGGCGGCGATACAGATCCAGACCCGCCGCAGGACGCAATTGCGTTGATCGACAGGGTGGAGGAAAACCATGTTCTCATAGTCATACTTCCCGAACCGGACGGCGGTGGCGCGGGTGGTGTCTCGCTCACTAGTGAGGAGATCGTATACGACTTTCCGCCATGGGCGGGGACGCAGCACACCGTCACCGTGCAGATCGGGGAAGGGCTTCGGTCCTACGCCGACATGGTAGACGCAATAAATGCGTCTGAGTTCGTTGCGATTTGGAATGCCAAAGTCTTCGTCGTATACGCAAATGGCTCGCTTCTTCTTCCAACTGAGGGTACGGGAGCTACGACGCTCAACCCTCGCTGGTGCGGCGGCACCCGTGGACGCGTGGGTGACGAGGTGTTAGACTATAATTCTTCGCCTCGCCAAGTCTGGAAGATGATATCTGATTTTCCTCCGGTGTGGAGCGAGGTTCCTATCACCGATGATTCAGGGAAAATTCCCGCCCGCTTCATACCAGCAATGGATCTCACAAACGCTCTTCCCGTTGCGGATGAAGCCGAACGCCTAGCTCTCACGTTAGAAGCCGCACAAAGTGCGCTCGTTGTGCAAGCGGACAACGGTTCTTCTTGGATGCTCATATCAAACGGCGACCCCAGCAATGCCGGTGACTGGGTTTCAATATCGCTGGCTAACCCTTTTAACCAAACACTGAACTCTGGCGACTCAGTGAGCTTTGGCGGGCTGGACGTTTACGGTGGGGAAATTGTAGGGCATGGTGACTACATTAAAACATGTGGGACTTTTCGGCTAGATAATGGGTTCCACGTAACAACTGTAACTCACTCTCCAACGGGTGAGCGGGATATTAGTTTTCCCGATGCGAGCGGGACGCTTGCCCTAACGAGCGACATACCCGCCGTGCCGATCACAGGCGACGGCGCAGGCTTAACTCTCTCAGGTGGGAATCTCTCCGTTGACGATACGGTTATCACGACTAGCGGAAACAAGACCATCGCGGGCAACATGGCGTTCGCAAACGCGACGGCTGAAAACCTAACCGTTTCGGGAAACGTGACGATTCCTAACGGATCGCTCTCCCTCGCCAAGCTCGCCACCGATCCTCTCGCCCGCACCAACCATACCGGAACGCAAACACAATCTACCATTGTCAATCTCGTTAGTGACTTAGCTGGTAAAGCCCCCAAAGACTCGCCTGTCTTCACTGGCACGGTTGCAAACCCCATCAATGTCCCGCTCACGATTGTCACCGCTGCCACCCTCACCGCAGTCGCAGGTGCGAATTACATGCTCGTCCCGAGTGGTGGAACATGCGTCATTTCCGATCCGGCTACGGGTGCTGTCGGAGAATCCTATTCCGTTACCATTGCAAGTGGAGTCGGAATTTATCGGACAGAAAAAATACTATCGGGACAAACCTACAAGATTTTCTCTGGTAGTGGATTCACCGCACTCGGCGCGAACGTTAACACGGCTGGAACAATTTTCAACGCCTATTCCAGCGGAATGGTGGCAGGTCTTGCTGATACGCCGAGCTATCAACCAAGCCGATTCGAGCTGATCCGAGTCTGCGACGGCACCTATTGGAAAACCCTGAGCCCAGCGTGCACCGATTTTTATACCCAACTCGGTTCCGGCGGTGGATACTTAGGACTTGCTGGAGAGCTGTCCATCGGTCCCGGTGGCAATGCGTCGCTTGATCACGCCAACTGGTATGCCTTGGCCTCGCAAACTCAGGAGCTGAAGTCGGACAACAACCCCTCATCAGCGCCCGGTTTCGCGCGCTTAACAGGCGGGGTAAAGGCTGCGATCAACTCGCCGGGAGAGGTGGCATTGCAACTCAACGGTATTGACCAAGTTGAGTTGACAGAAACAGGCGGACTTAGGTCTAAGAAAAACATCGCTGTAACCTCTTGGAATCTTGGGAGTGGGACGGTCTCATGCGTAGCAGGCACTTCGACCGTTACGGGATCAGGGACGAGCTTCACCACAACCTTTACAGTTGGAGATTTCATCAAGGTCGGGAGTGCGGAACGTAAAGTCACGTCGATTACCACTGGCACGTCGCTCACCATTGAAGGCGCGTTTACGTCGGAACTTACTGCGCAGCCTTACTCATACAGGATCGTCAAAGCGGCACTCAACACGGACGGCAGCATAGCTGGAGCATCCGCCACGCTGGCCACTCCGCTCCCAGTCGCCAGTGGAGGAACAGGGCTTAACACACCAGCCACTGCCGACCGCATCACCATCAGCTACACCGGGACCAACGATATTCCCGGAATGGTGTTCTACACTACCCTACCCCTGAACACCCTTAAGATGGGGGCATCGGGTGAGCAGGTCACGGAGGCCGGGACGGGTAAATGGATTGAGAGTTTTTGGTTACCTGCCATTAGCGATACTAAGGCGTCACCGACAGGGATCACTACGCTAGGGTTACCTGATCTTTCTGGAGTCGTTGGTTCATTCAGCTTAAACAACGGCGGCAGCGCCTCACTCAACGCCCTAACA
>JBBARG010000018.1:0-14161 GCA_040399905.1 Burkholderiaceae bacterium | reverse complement strand
GTTCGTCATCAACACAGAAGCGGAATTATGCGGCATTTACTCGATTCAGTCAACAACTTTGTTTTTGTTTTTACTCAAAAACTGCTGCTGCCACTTCCTCTTTACTGCCGATCCTGTCACCTGTTTCTCTTTGCTTTTCAGCGCTTTCGAAACGTCGCTTGCTTGACGGGAGGCGAACTATATCAAAGGTTACGGAAGTTTGGCAAGCGTTTCTCAACAAAAGCTTTCATTCCTTCTTTTTGGTCTTCCGTTGCAAAGGTACTGTGGAATAAATTACGTTCGTATTTGACGCCATCTGCGAGGGAAGTTTCATAGGCGCGATTGACTGCATCCTTGATCATCATGACTGACGGCAGCGACATCGCTGCAATGACAGTCGCTGCTGCTAACGCTTCCTCTAATAGCTTATCTGTCGCTACAACTCGCGACACAAGTCCTGCTCGTTCGGCTTCGGCCGCATCCATCATGCGCGCAGTCAGGCACATGTCCATTGCCTTGGCCTTAGATACTGCGCGTGGCAAGCGTTGCGTACCGCCTGCACCTGGAATCGTACCGAGCTTTATTTCAGGCTGACCGAACTTTGCGTTTTCTGCGGCTATGATGAAGTCGCACATCATAGCCAGCTCGCAGCCACCGCCCAATGCATAGCCCGCTACAGCGGCAATCACTGGCTTTCGTATCTGACGCAACTGTTCCCAGTTGCGGGTGATGTAGTTAGTCTTATAGACATCCATATAAGTGTAGGAAGCCATCGCACCGATATCAGCGCCAGCAGCAAATGCCTTTTCGCTACCAGTTATGACGATGCAACCAATATCCTCATCTGAATCGAATGAATGCAATGCGTGACCCAGCTCATCCATCAATTGATCATTCAGGGCATTCAGAGCCTTTGGACGGTTCAATCGAATCAGGCCAACCTTAGCCTGCGTCTCCACCAATATGTTTTCGTATTTCATGCCGCGCTCCTTATTAGCTTATTAATTTTAACGGCCTTGATTGTAGCGCGGCTTGACATTTGAATCGGCCGCGCTATGTTGGATTGGATAAGCTGTTTTTTTCCAAGCGACGTCAGTTTACTTCTCCTCCCATGCTTATTGGCATACCTGCTATTGATGACTGCCATCAGGCAGTCTTGCAACTGACTTCCAGGATCGCTCATTGCGATAAGCATGAAGTGATGGAGACTTTTCGCACTGTAATTGCCACATTGGAGAAGACGTTTGACCATGAGCAGCAGCTAATGGAAGAATTTAACTTTCCTGTTTTGAAATGTCACATGGAACAGCATGCCCGTGTGCTGGCATCTCTACATCATTTGCACCGGGACGTTATGGATGGCGATTACGCTTGTGCGCGACGGGTTGCGGGAGAATTGCTGCCTGAGTGGTTTCACTTACACAGAGCAACGCAGGATGCTGCGCTAGGCGTTTGGGTCGCCTATTGTCAGCATTCGGGGGAAGCACCAACAATGAATGCGCGCAAAGGGGCAGGTAGCCCGCTCGGCCCCATGCTTTAGGGTCTGACAGAGACGGGCGCGGGAACACCAGTCTCTTTAGGTAGTAGCACCCACAACATGCCTGCCTGTTTCATTTTTCCGGCCTGCTGACCAGCCTCGGCACCAAAGCCCCAGAAATAATCTGCACGCACTGCATTGCGAATAGCACCACCGGTATCCTGCGCCAGCATCAGTCGTCGCAGCGGTGTATCGCTTGCGGGCTGGCTTGTCGACAGAAACACTGGCGCACCCAACGGGATGAATTGCGGGTCAATGGCAATCGATCGTTGCGGAGTTAGAGGCACGCCCAAAGCTCCTTTAGGTCCCTTGGAAGGATCGACAAGCCTTTCCTCTTTAAAGAAAACAAAACTCGGGTTGGCGTTTAACAGTTCTTGCTGTCGACCCGGGTTCGCAGCCGCCCACGCCATAATGCCTTGCGCAGATGCCTGCTCGAGCTTGAGCTCGCCGCGATCGACCAGATAACGTCCTATCGATTTATAAGGGTGACCATTTTGCTCGGCGTAGGCCACGCGTACCGTTTCTTTACTTTCTTCCAGATACACCCGGCCGGAGCCCTGCACCTGCAGGAAAAAAGCATCGATCGCGTTATCGACCCAAAACAGTTCTTTTCCTGCCAGCGGCTCTTGTTGAGCCATGTCCGCTCGCGAAAAATATGGCACCACCTTATTACCGACAAGCCGGCCGCGCAGCCGCATATTTTTCAGTTCAGGATACAAACCGGCGAGGTCAATCGTCAGCAAATCTTCCGGCACCCGGTACAAAGCTGTCTGGTAGGGGCCGCCACGTGAACGAGCGCCACGCAACAAAGGCTCGTAATAGCCCGTAATCATTCCCGTCACCGTGCTATCGGCATTGCTGACTTGATGCGGCACATAATAGGTTTCAAAGTAAGCGCGCAGCACCAGTGAATCAGCCGGATTGATCGTATTAGCAATTTTGCATGGCTCTTGCCATAACGGCTTCTTAATCAATACGCCGCAAGAGGCAAGCAAAGCCGGCCAAGCCTGCCGTAAATCATCTTCCTGCCAGCCCGGCAGATCAGCGAAACTGACAGGCTTTAAAGTCGCCGCAGGCTTCGCAGGGACGGGCGCTGGTTCCGACACAGGCGCCGGCTTCCTGACCGGCGACGTGGAACAAGCTGCCAACGCCAGCGTGATAGTAAGCAGGTAAGCGGTTAAACTGATGCGCTTGTTAGTTAAGTATTTAGACAAGGACAAAGTGCCATGTGGTTGTTATTTCTGGAAGCCGGAATGGCTTTTACGCTGCTTATCTTCATCGTCTGGTGGACCATGTTCTATGGTCGAGACGAAGAAGGAAAAGAAGACGACGACAGCAAAGACTAGTCTTAGTGCAAAGTGCGCGGCAGCGTCAGCACAAATTCCGGAATCTTCGCTTCAAACTGCTGGCCATCTTCTGCCACGCAAAAGTATTCACCGTGCATCGTACCCTGCGGCGTCGCCAGCGACGTGCCGCTCGTATATTCAAATTGCTCACCTGGCTGCAGAAGCGGCTGATGGCCGACAATGCCCAGGCCACGCACCTGCTCGACATGATCATTGGCGTCGGTAATGACCCAATGGCGCGATATTAACTGCGCCGTCACGCTGCCGGTATTCTTGATCGTCACCGCATAAGCAAAGACAAAGCGGGAATGGGAAGGGTCGGATTGATCCTCCAGATACTGGGTGCGGACTGTCACGGTGAGTTCGTATGCTGCCATGTTTGGTAAGACCTTATAGTTAAACTTGTAGCATCTGGCTGCTCGGATGCGAATCAGCGATTGCACACGAAAAAGCGCAAACCTGCAAGTGCGGTGCAGCATGCTCGGGTAAAATAGTGGCCTCAGTAAATCAGAAAATCACCATGCCGAACTACCGCATCGCCCCCAGCATTTTGTCCGCCGATTTTGCCCGACTGGGTGAAGAAGTCCGCAATGTCGTTGCCGCCGGCGCAGACATTATCCACTTCGATGTGATGGACAATCACTATGTTCCCAATTTGACAATTGGCCCGCTGGTCTGCGAAGCAATCCGTCCGCATGTACAAGTACCCATCGACGTGCACCTGATGGTCAAGCCTGTCGACCGCATCATCCCCGACTTTGCCAAGGCAGGCGCCAACATCATCAGCTTTCATCCGGAAGCATCCGAACACATAGACCGCACACTGCAATTGATCCGTGACGCTGGCTGCAAGGCAGGCTTGGTGTTCAACCCCGGCACGCCGCTGCACTATCTGGAACATGTGATGGACAAGCTCGATCTGATTCTTATTATGTCGGTCAACCCCGGCTTTGGCGGTCAGTCCTTCATTCCCGAAGCGCTGAAAAAAATAGCGGCAGTACGCAAGCTGATCGATGCATCGGGCCGCGACATCATGCTCGAAGTCGATGGCGGTATCAAAGTTGACAATATCGCCGCTGCAGCCAAAGCAGGTGCTGATACCTTTGTAGCCGGCTCGGCTATCTTCGGCAAACCCGACTACAAGAGCGTCATTGATGCGATGCGCAGCCAGCTCGCTACCGTATGAACGCATCAGTGCGACCGCGGCTGACAGGCATTCGCGCCGTCATCATTGACCTCGACGGCACCATGGTCGACACCGCGCCGGACTTCCACGTTGCCATCAATCGCATGCGCGCCGAGTTTGATCTGGCACCGCTACCGATTGAAACCATCATTGAATTCGTCGGCAAAGGCTCGGAAAACCTGATGCGGCGCGTGCTCGGCGTTGACTACGCCGCCGCCGATGTGGAAACGCAATTTGAACGCGCCATGGCTGCTTACCAGCGGCATTATCTGGCCATCAATGGCCAGTTCAGCAGCGTCTATGCGGGCGTAGTCGAAGGCTTGGATGCCATGCGCGCGCAAGGACTGCGACTGGCATGCGTCACCAACAAGCCCATCAGCTTTGCGATTCCTCTACTAGCAAAAACCGGACTCGCGACCTACTTCGAACTGGTCTACGGCGGTGACTCGCTACCAAAAAAGAAACCCGACCCATTGCCGATGCTAACCGTATGCCGCGACTTCTCGCTGCTACCGGAGCAAGTCATTGCCATCGGTGATTCATCCAACGATGCCGAAGCTGCGCGCGCAGCAGGTTGCCGTGTGCTGACCGTACCTTATGGTTACAACCATGGCCAACCTGTACAGGCCATTGATTCGGATGGTATAGTCAATTCGTTACTTATTGCAGCCCATCTGATCGCTGCTTGACCCACACCATCATGTTTCTTGCCAAAAAACCTATGCTGATTGCGCCGGGTGCCTTCGAGGCCTGGCTATGGCGACGCTCGCATCTGCGGATCAACTGATCCTGCTTTGCGCTGCCGGTCGCCAGCAACTAGCGACAGGTTTTCAAGAAGACCCCGCCGCTCTATTACAATAGCGGCCCGGAGAGAAACATGACAGAACTCGAATTCAAATCGCTGGCCATTCAAGGCTACAACCGCATTCCGCTGATTGCCGAAGCCTTAGCCGACCTCGAAACGCCGCTAACGCTTTACCTGAAGCTCGCGCAACCGCAGAACCACGGCAAGAACACTTTCCTGCTGGAGTCCGTCGTCGGTGGTGAGCGCTTCGGTCGTTATTCCTTCATTGGCCTGCCTGCATCAACGCTACTGCGCAGCATAGGCAAACGCACCGAAGTCGTCAAAAACGGTGAAGTCATCGAGACTTCTTACGACAACCCGCTAGCCTTCATCGAAGAATTCCAATCGCGTTACAAAGTCGCCGTTAGCCCCGGCATGCCACGCTTCTGCGGCGGCCTGGCCGGCTATTTTGGTTACGACGCCGTGCGTTACATCGAGCACCGTCTCGCCGACAGCGCGCCGCCCGACGACTTGCAACTGCCCGACATACAACTACTGCTGACCGAAGAACTGGCCGTCATCGACAATCTGTCCGGCAAGCTCTACCTGATTGTTTACGCAGACACCAGCCAGCCAGAAGCCTACGGCCGCGCGCGCCAGCGACTCAAAGAATTACGCGCCATGCTCAAGCGCGCCGTCGAAGCGCCGGTGACTTCCGCTTCCGTGCGCACCGACGCGGTGCGCGACTTTGACAAGGCAGCCTATCTGGCCGCCGTTGCCAAAGCCAAGGAATACATCATGGCGGGCGACCTGATGCAGGTGCAAGTTGGCCAACGCATCCGCAAACCGTATGTTGATTCACCGCTGTCGCTGTATCGTGCGCTGCGCTCGCTGAACCCGTCACCCTATATGTACTTCTACAATTTCGGCGACATGCAGATCGTTGGCAGCTCGCCTGAAATTTTGGTGCGCAACGAAGCCCTTGCTAATGGCAGCAAAAAAGTCACGATCCGCCCGCTGGCCGGCACCCGTCCGCGTGGTGCCACACCCGAGCAGGATGCTGTACTCGCGACCGAACTACTGGCCGACCCGAAAGAAATCGCCGAACACGTCATGCTGATTGATCTGGCCCGCAACGACATAGGCCGCATCGCCGAGACCGGCAGCGTAGTGGTGACGGACAAATTCGTCATCGAAAAATATTCACACGTGCAGCACATCGTCTCCAATGTCGAAGGCGCACTCAAGGCCGGCATGTCGAATCTTGACGTATTGCGCGCGACCTTCCCGGCAGGCACCCTGTCCGGCGCGCCAAAAGTACGCGCAATGGAAATCATTGATGAACTAGAACCCGTCAAGCGCGGCATCTACGGCGGCGCCTGCGGTTATCTGTCCTTTGGTGGCGAAATGGATTTAGCCATTGCCATCCGCACCGGCGTTATCAAAGACGGCATGCTGTATGCGCAAGCAGCCGCTGGCATCGTCGCCGACTCGGTGCCGGAAATGGAATGGCAAGAAACCGAGAACAAAGCGCGCGCCGTTTTACGCGCCGCCGAACAAGTGCAAGACGGTTTGGATGGGGAGATCTGACATGCTGCTAATGATCGACAACTACGACTCCTTCACCTACAACCTCGTGCAATATTTCGGCGAACTCGGCGAAGACGTTCACACCTATCGCAATGACGAACTCACGCTCGAGCAGATCACGGCCATGAAGCCAGACCGTATCTGCATCTCGCCCGGCCCCTGCACGCCGCATGAAGCCGGCGTCTCGGTGCCAGTGCTGCAGCAGTTCGCTGGCAAACTGCCCATACTGGGTGTTTGCCTCGGCCATCAATCCATCGGTGCAGCCTTCGGCGGCAAGGTCGTGCGCGCCAAACAAGTCATGCACGGGAAAACCTCCGTCATCCAGCACACTGGCGTTGGCGTATTCAAAGACTTGCCAAATCCTTACACCATCATCCGCTACCACTCGCTGGCTATTGAGCGCGAGTCAATGCCCGACTGCCTCGAAGTGACTGCATGGACTGACGACGGCGAAATCATGGGCGTGCGCCACAAAGAATTCCAGATCGAAGGCGTGCAATTCCATCCGGAATCCATCTTGTCCGAGCATGGCCACGCCTTGCTAAAAAACTTTCTGACACTCTGAGCCACACATAACGAGCCCCCAATGACGCTGACTCCGCAACAAGCGCTGCTGCGCTGCATCGACCACCGCGAAATTTTTCACGATGAAATGCTCGCGCTGTTCCGGCAAATCATGGGCGGCGAAATGTCGCCCGTAATGATCGCCGCGCTCACCATGGGTCTGCGTGTAAAAAAAGAATCGATCGGCGAAATCGCCGCAGCGGCGCAAGTCATGCGTGAATTCGCCGCCAAGGTCGAAGTACCAGACGCCGACAATCTGGTCGACATCGTGGGCACCGGCGGCGATGGTGCGCATACCTTCAACATTTCTACCGCCTCCATGTTTGTCGCAGCAGCAGCCGGTGCGCGTGTCGCCAAACATGGCGGGCGCAGCGTTTCATCGTCGAGCGGCAGCGCCGATGTACTCGAGGCGCTGGGCGTCAACATCAATCTGCAGCCCGCGCAAGTCGCGCAGTCCATCGCCGAGACCGGCATAGGCTTCATGTTCGCGCCGAATCATCATGCCGCCATGAAGCACGCAGCACCAGTGCGCAAAGAGCTCGGCGTGCGCACCATCTTCAATATTCTTGGGCCACTGACCAATCCGGCTGGCGCACCGAACATCATGATGGGCGTATTCCATCCCGATCTGGTCGGCATACAGGCGCGCGTACTGCAACAGCTGGGCGCCAAACATGCCATCGTCGTCTGGGGTCGTGACAACATGGACGAAGTGTCATTGGGCGCCGCCACCATGGTTGGCGAACTGGTTAATGGCGAAGTCCGTGAATATGAAATTCACCCGGAAGATTTTGGTCTGCAGATGGTCGCCAGCCGCAACCTGCAAGTATCCGGCTCGGCAGAATCCAAAGCAAAAATACTCGAAGTGCTCAACAACACAGCCGGTCCGGCGCGTGACATCGTCATACTCAACGCCGGCACTGCGCTGTATACAGCCGGCGTTGCAGACAGCATCGCCGCCGGACTGGCGCTTGCTCGTGAAGCCATCGCATCCGGTGCAGCGCGCAGCAAGCTTGAACACTTCATCAAAGTCACACAGAATTTAGCTACATCCTTGGCTATCTCCAACTAAAACATAGCGCCCATGTCAGACATACTCAATAAAATCCTGGCCGTCAAAGCCGACGAAGTCGCAGCCGCAAAAAAATATCAGGCCTTAGTCAGCCTGCGTCGTGAAGTTGAAGTTGACAGCGATGCGCGACTTCAACTGCGCGACTTTGAAGCCAGCCTACGCGGCAAGATAGCAGCAGGCAAAGCCGGTGTGATTGCAGAAGTAAAAAAAGCATCGCCTTCAAAAGGCGTACTGCGCGCGAATTTTCAACCAGCCGACATAGCTCACAGCTACGCGCAGTTCGGCGCAGCCTGCCTGTCTGTACTGACGGATGAGCACTTCTTCCAAGGCTCGCCTGAATATTTAAAGGAAGCGCGTGCAGCGTGTGCGATTCCGGTTCTGCGCAAGGATTTCATTATTGACCCTTACCAGATTTATCAGGCGCGTTCCTGGGGTGCAGATTGCGTGCTGCTGATTGTGTCGGCGCTGGATCACGGCCTGATGGCAGAACTCGAAGCCTGCGCACACGAACTGGGCATGGGCGTACTGGTCGAAGTGCATGATGCGGATGAACTCGATGCAGCCCTCAAACTCAAGACCGCACTGCTCGGCATTAACAACCGCAACCTGCGCACCTTCGAGACTTCGCTTGATACCACCATCAAGCTGCTGCCGCGTATTCCGCCGGAAAAAATGGTGATTACCGAGTCCGGCATTCTGGCAGTGGATGATGTGAAGAAGATGCGTGACGCGAATGTGAATGCGTTTCTGGTTGGCGAAGCGTTCATGCGCGCGCCGGATCCGGGGATGGAGTTGGGGCGGCTGTTTGGATATTAACCGCGCTTGCTAAGCCAGCCTTTTCGTAACTTCATCGCAGCCACTGGCTTAGCCTGCGCCTCCAGCACGAACTGCGGCGCCACATCCGGCTTCGCCACCACCGTAAACGCCATCAACTCATCACGCCGGAACGCCAGCACTGCAATCGCGTCACCGGCACGATAGCGCTTGAGCAGCGTATCAAGATTACTGGCCGTCACACGCAAGCCGTCCAGCGCCACCAGCACATCACCGGCAGACAAGCCCGCCTGATGTGCGACGCCACCTTCATACACAGCGGCGATCTTGCAATCACTGCCGTCACGCGCCGTGCGCACACCCAGCGCCAGCTTGCTGTCTTTGCGTTTGTTATGCAGACTAACCGCAAAATCAGCCAGCAAGTCTTCCAGCGGCAAATCCTGCGTGCCACGCACGGCGCGATCAAACTGCGGCTTCAATCGCAGACCCGTGACTTCATCAAACAAGGCTTCGACTTCTGCGTCTGTTACGCCGCGGCCAGACTTGGCAACTGAAGAATAAAAATCGCGGCCATAGCGTCGCCATAGCGCGCGCATGACATCGTCAAGCGATTTGCGGCCCTTGGTTTCTTTACGTATCGTCAAGTCAAGCAGCAGCGCCACCAGCGAACCCTTGGTGTAATAGCTAACCACCGCATTCGGCGCGTTTTCATCCTGACGGTAATACTTGGTCCACGCATCAAAGCTCGATTCCGCCACGCTTTGTTTGAAGCGACCGCTGCCACGCAATACGCCATTGATCGTCTTCGCGATCAGCTTCAGATACGCGTCTTCATCAATCACACCGCACCGCAGCAGCGCCAGATCATCATAGTAACTAGTAAAACCTTCAAACAGCCACAGCAATGGCGTATGACTTTCCTGACTCAATGCGTAAGGCGCAAACACAGCCGGTTTGATCCGCTTGACGTTCCAGGTATGAAAATATTCATGGCTGCACAAGCCCAGAAAACCGCGATAGCCTTCGCTCATCTCGGGCTGCCCTTTAACCGGCAAGTCGGCGCGTGCGCAAATCAGCGCGGTGGAGGCACGATGCTCGAGCCCGCCGTAACCATCACCAACAGCCAGCGTCATGAAGACATAGCGCGGCATCGGCGCTTTTTTGGTCGTCGGTTCAAAGAAGGCAATCTGCGCTTCGCAAATCTTCGTCAGGTCGGCGCACAGACGTGCCTTGTCGAGATTCGGTACACGCCCGCTGATGACCATGTCATGCGGCACACCATGCGCACGAAAATGCAGCAGCTCGAATTCACCCATCTCGACCGGATGATCAATCAGTTCATCATAGTTTTGCGCGACATAACTGCCAAAACCATAGCGCCGAGCTTTGAGTTCCGGCAGCGCCGTGGCCACACGCCAGCCGGCATAAGCCTCACCTTCGGGCGCGACGATATCAACCACATGCGGCAAATCCTCTTGCCCCTGTACTTGCAGGAACACACTGCTGCCATTGAAGAAGCCATGTGTCTGATCCAGATGCGCGGCGCGGACTGACAAATCCCAGGCATAGACTTGGTAGTGCAGCACCAGCGGGCCGTTGCAAGGCGCTGCGCACCAGCTGTGCTTGTCGAGTTTTTTCAGTCGCACTGTCTTGCCGAGCGACTCAGCGCGAATCTGCACAATGTTGCGCGCAAACTCGCGAATCATATAACTGCCGGGTATCCATGCAGGCAGAGACAGCACCTGCCCGTCTGCTGCCGGGGCAGCGACGGTTAGGGTGATGTCAAACAAATGCAGCGCAAGATCATGCGGCTGAATGCGAAAGTGAATAAGCTCGCGACTGCGTTTGTTCATCTCAAGCCTTTACATTCACAACCAGACGGCCGCGCACCTGACCAGCCAGAATCTTCGGCGCCCAAGCCAAGGCATCAGCCAGATTGATTTCCTGCGTAATCTTGGCCAGCGTCTCGGCTTTCAATTCTGTCGCCAACAGCGACCACGCTGCAATACGACGTGCCTTCGGTGCCATCACACTATCGACACCGATCAGCTTGACCGAGCGCAGAATAAACGGCGCAACCGATGCCGGGAAATCCATGCCCTGCGCCAGACCACAAGCAGCCACTGCGCCGCCGTAACGCACCTGCGCCACAGCATTGGCAAGCGTATGCGAGCCAACTGAATCCACCACACCGGCCCAGCGCTCTTTCTGCAGCGGCTTGCCGGCTGTGGACAAGGCTGCACGATCAATCACTTCAGATGCACCCAGCGACTGCAAATAATCCGCCTCTTCCATCTTGCCCGTTGAAGCCACGACCTTGTAACCACGCGCAGCCAGAAGCGCAATAGCCACACTGCCCACGCCACCGGATGCGCCAGTGACCAAAATCTCGCCGCTATCCGGATTCACACCCTGCTCTGCCAGCGCCATCACGCACAGCATCGCGGTATAACCGGCGGTGCCTATGGACATTGCCGTGCGAGCCGACATACCGACAGGACGTGGAATCAGCCAATCACCTTTGAGCTTTGCGCGCTCGGACAAGCAACCCATATGAGCTTCGCCCACGCCCCAGCCATTGAGAATGAAAGCGTCGCCCGCTTTCCAGTCAGGATGCGTCGAGGCGATCACTTCACCCGAACCATCAATACCGGGCACCATCGGCCACTTGCGCACGACCGGCGCTTTGCCAGTAATGGCGAGGCCGTCTTTATAGTTGATGGTGGAATAATCTACCGCTACGGTGACATCGCCTTCAGCGGGTAGCTGGGCGTCGTCCATCTTGGTAACCTCTGCCTTGGTGCTGCCGTCTTCGTTTTTGTTAAGCAGAATCGCGTTGAACATCTTGTCTCCTGAGTTTGTAAGTTGTGACTATCTATCTGTATTACTTGTATCTGTTACTTAGTTATTTAGCCTGCGAAGCTAACTTCGCTTCCAGCGTTTTTGCATCAATAGCACCCGGAACACGCGAACCGTCGGCAAAGAAAACAGTAGGCGTACCCGTTATCTTTAACTTGCGACCCAGCTCCAGAACTTTTTCGTTGGGGGTAACCGCGCAAGAATCGGCAGCCGTAGCTGGCGCTTTACCGTTCAGCATCCAGTCATCCCACGCTTTGCTGCGATCAGCCGAGCACCACACATTTTTTGACTTCACGCGCGAATCGTCGGACAGGATGTTGTACATGAACGTATAGACCGTAATATCTTTGGTTTCATTCAGCGTCTTGCGGAAACGCTTGCAGTAACCGCAGTTCGGATCTTCAAACACCGCGATCACACGCTTGCCATTGCCCTTGACTGTTTTAAGAGCCGAATCAAGCGGCAAGTCAGAAAACTTGATGCGGTTAATTTCATCGAGCCGCGCCTGCGTAAAATCTTTCGACGTTTCTGCGTCCACCACACGCCCTATGAATACAAACTTCGCGTCCGCGTCGGTATAGACCAGCTCGTTACCGATCTTGACTTCATACAAGCCGCCATACGGCGTCTTGACGACAGTCTCAATCGCTGCGCCATCGCCTATGCGCTGTTGCAGCAGCTTTTTGATATTCGCTTCCGCAGTCTCGGCCATAGCCGAAAGCGACAGCGTTGCAGCAGCAATCAGCGCCAGAAAATTCTTTGTTTTCATTTCAATCTTTCATCAGAAGTGACAGACGCCGCCTTGCCAAACGCATGCGACATCAGGCGACGCTTTAAAAAAGGGATACGGTCTACCATCGCCAAGCCGGCGTTGCGCAGCGTGCGCAGTGGCGGCAGCTCAGATGCAAACAACCGCTGCAAACCATCGGTAGCAATCTTCATCAACAACACTTCTTCTCTGCGCGCACGAGCGTAGCGACCCAGAGTACGGGCGTCACCGCAATCGGATGGCAATTCGCGTTTGGCTAATGCTGCAAGCAGCGCATCGACATCGGCAAAGCCCAGATTCATGCCCTGCCCCGCAAGCGGATGAACAACATGCGCGGCATCACCGACTAAGGCTATGCGATGCGCAACGGAAGAATGCGCACTAATTAGTCTGAGAGGAAAAGCCGCAGGAGCTGCTGGTGGCAATATCGTCAACTCGCCCAGTGCTTGCCCGGGCAATGCCGTCAGTCTGGCTGCCAGTTTTTCAGTCGGCTCGCGCAATAGCGTGTCAGCCAAATGCTCGGGCGCAGACCAGACCAGCGAGACCCGTTCACCCGGCAAAGGCAGCAGCGCGACAATACCATCGCCGCCCAAAAACCATTGATTAGCTGCGCCATGATGCGGCTTTTCACATGAAAAATTCGCCACCACCGCGCGTTGGTCGTAAGAACGGTAGTCCAGCCCTATATCAGCCTGCGACCGCACCCAGGAATTTGCGCCGTCCGCGCCTACTACCAACGAAGTCTCGAGCACATCACCATTGTCAAATTCAATACAAGCTTTGCTGGCGTTAGTAGTTAATCGGATAGCTGTGCCACTGATAATGCGCAGGTTAGTCGCAAAGCGCAGCGCAGCATCCAGCGCCTGATTCAGATTGGCATCTTCAACAATCCAAGCCAAGACATTGACGCGCGCGCCGTAGGCATCAAAAGCCAGATGAGCGGGAACAGCGCCAGCATCACCATGCACCACCATCGCATCGACCGGTGCAATGCGCGAAGCATCCATCGCACTCCATACTTTTAGCGACGACAGCAAGCCCTGCGCGACGTGATTGAGGGCATAAACACGGTTATCCCAGTATTCACCAAGCGGTTCTCGCGGGCGCTGCGCAGATGCAACCGGCTCCAGCAAGACCACATCGAAACCGGCCTGCGCCAGCGCCAGCGCACTCACCTTACCGATGGCACCATTGCCGATAACGCAGATTTCGCTATGAGTTTTCATCAATCATGAGGGTAGGCTAGGCGGCTTTCACATCAAACCGCGGAGGCTAATTATAGCGCCGGTACAGATACCCTTTTCATTGCGCCATTGTTTTGCTATACTCGCGCCTCTTGGCCTGGTAGCTCAGTCGGTAGAGCAGAGGATTGAAAATCCTTGTGTCGGTGGTTCGATTCCGCCCCGGGCCACCAAGAGAATCAAACACTTAGCCCAACTCACAAGGTTGGGCTTTTTGTTTTCTAACTATTGTGTAACCGCTGTGTAACCCGATTTGGGAGATACGGTGCGCAAAAAACAAAGCCCGCGCATAGGCGGGCTGGGTCAAATTGGCACTTTCCTCTTTTTGATAGGTTGTTTTCTCGCGGCTCCAAGCTACTCCAGCCAATTGAATCAATCGACAATTAATAATTACCGAACTGGCTTGGTAATCCCCCCATTTTTAACAGTCTGCATTGGTAGAGACTATGCGGCCATGGCC
>JBBARG010000017.1:0-19461 GCA_040399905.1 Burkholderiaceae bacterium | reverse complement strand
GTCATCGTCAGGCTTTTATACCGAAAACCCCCAGCTATACGGCTGGGGGTTTTTTTTATTGAAAATATAACGTTGTTACGTATAAGAACTCAGTATCGCCTCTCCTGATATACCTTACTTTTGATTAAATGGTTCATGCATGTGCACTGATTTATCGAAAGCCACCCACGAGTCTAGGCCTGCACTCTGGCGGTAGACCATACCCGACCGATCTAACCTTTTTTTCTGCAGTAAATTCAATCTGAAACCACTGACATAGTGGAGTTTGGTATCGATATGACCAAACATAACCCCGATTTCGCGCTAATCCAAATCGCTCTTTACCGCTGCCAATCAAGTTCACTATCTCTTCTTCTGGCATGCCGGGTAAAATTTTCTTAAAACGCTCTTCAGTTAGCACCTGTTGCCAAGATACGAGCTTCCCTTGTTCATCAAAATTGACGAAATAAGTATGTTTACCTTTCGGCCCTCTTGGAAATTCTAATCGCGTACCTTCAGTCAATCTAATTTCTCTATCAGGCTTGCCCATCGCTTCAATAACATCAGAAACAGACATGCCTAGCATTGAGTTTGAAGGCGAATAAGTTGTGCAAGCCTGAAGGGACGAGAGCATAAAATAAATAGCCAAATTGCCGACTCGGCCGCGTATAAAAGCAGAGGTAGACCACTTCGACATCATGATTTATTTATCCACGAAATGGATATTCCGGTAAGCCTGCTACGCATACCCTCATCGAAATGACAAATCCAGAGTATGGAAACTGCTTAAGCTCAGAAGCACTTCGTTTTTGAGAGGCGCTAGTAATAAAAAGAGTTTTCATATCATTACCGCCAAAAGCCATCATGGTTGGACACGTGAATGGGAGTTTGATAGATTCTAACAATTCTCCATCAGGGCTCAGGCGAAGTAGTTTTGATCCTTCATACATAGCGACCCAATAGGCACCCTCACTATCAACAGCAGCCCCGTCTGGCCGCCCGCCATAAGCGATTGATTTATCGCTGTTAAATGACTTGAATAAGCGCCCGTTTCTTGGGCAACCAGTAACTAAATCAAAATCATAGGAATTAATTCTATGTGCTGCGGTATCTGCGTGATACATCGTTTTCGAATCTGGGCTGAAAGCTATCCCATTAGAAACCATGACCGGATGATTAAATGCTGTCAGATAACCTTGTGTGTATCGATACAAACAACCAGAAGGATTATCGCGTGCATCAACTAACGTCCCGCTCCACAAGCGACCTTTAGCGTCACATCGCCCATCATTAAATCGAAATGCCGAAGTGTCATAAGGCGCACTTATAAGTTCGAATAGTTCACCATTTTCTGTATCGAGTTTTGCTATCCCCGAACGCATTGCTGTCACTAATCCGCCATGTTGAATCCAAGCAATGCATCCTGGCTCAGAGGGCAGAACCCAGTGCATTTGTAAAAGCGTAGCAGGATCGTAGCGATAAACAGCCTTTTTCGAAATATCAATCCAATATAAAACCTGTTCGTACGGATGCCAGAGAGGGCACTCACCAAGCAACATAGGTACGGTACTAATGATTTGATAATCTTTACTTTCCATAAAATAGCCATTCTGAAAGAATTACGTAAAGATACGCCATAATTAAAAAAATTAATCAGACACGGAGAAGACTTGATTACAGAAAGCAAAATAGAAGTTACTAAACCTACCATTGCATTTCTCGGGATTGGCTTAATGGGTAAGCCAATGGCAATCAACCTCTTGAAAGCTGGCTATAAAGTTACGGTTTGGAATCGAACAGAAGCCAAAGCACTAGCGCTAGCATCTCATGGAGCAACAATTGCTACCTCGCCTGAGAATGCTACCAATGCCGACATTATTATTACGATGCTAGAAGCTGGGCCGCAGGTCAAGTCCGTTATCGAACTAGCGCTGGATAGCATCGCACCAGGCGCGTTAGTGATAGATATGAGTTCTACGCGGCAGTCTGAAGCTGAAGAAATGCATCAACTTCTCGCGCAAAGAGGCGTGCATTTTATAGATGCTCCTGTCTCAGGCGGCGTACTCGGCGCAGAAGCAGGTACGCTCGCAATCATGGCAGGCGGAAGTGCTGAACAATTCGCGCACGCCGAAACCGTTCTGTCTGCAATGGGGCGACCAACATTGGTGGGCCCAGCAGGATGCGGACAACTCGCTAAATTGTGCAATCAACTCATTGTCGGTGCAACACTGAATATAGTCGCAGAAGCATTGCTGTTGGCTCAGGCAGGTGGTGCAGACCCTGCCGCCGTGCGGCAAGCAATACGAGGTGGCTTTGCCGAGAGCCGTATTCTCGAAGTACATGGCCAGCGTATGCTGGACAGAAACTTTATGCCCGGTGGGCAAGTCAAAAGTCAGACCAAAGATATGGAAAACGTATTGAATGCTGCAGCAAATGCCGGCATATCACTACCACTTGCACAACAGATTACCGAGCACTATCGCTCACTGCTACCAATCACATCCAACGCTGACCAGTCAGCAATCCTTTTGCTGCTGGAGCATCAAAACCCGGGCAAGCGTGTGGGTAGTGAAGCAGACAAACTGCCTCAGAAATAAGTCAGTAATAACTCAGGGATAACAATGGCAACAGCGATCAAAAAAGCCGGCAAAGACTGGCAAGCAGTGTGGAAATTGATTGAGCCTTATTGGCGTTCGGAAGAAAAAATAAGTGCGTTTTTTTTACTTGCAGCTGTCATTTCGCTAGCTTTGGGCATGGTGTATCTGAACGTGCTTTTCAATGATTGGAATCGCGAGTTTTACAATGCGCTTGAGACGAAAAACTTTGCCATATTCAAAGAGCAGCTATGGCGATTTTCCTGGCTGGCTTTTATCTTTATTGCCGTTGCGATTTATAAAATTTATCTGACGCAAGCGCTCGAAATCCGATGGCGCACCTGGATGACCAAGCAGTACATGGCCGAGTGGCTTGAGCATCAAGCCTACTACCGTATCGAACAAATGCATAGCGCAGACAATCCGGACCAGCGTATTGCAGAAGACCTGAAGTTCTTAACTAGTGGTTCGCTTGCATTGTCGCTCGGCCTGCTATCTAGCGTCGTCACGCTGGTTTCTTTCGTCGGTATTTTGTGGTCAGTCAGTGGCCCTATTTCCTTCATGCTTGGTCAGCAAGAGTGGTCCATTCCTGGCTATATGGTTTGGTTCGCACTCGCCTATGCAGGTATTGGCTCGTTGCTGGTAGCCTGGATAGGCAAGCCGCTGGTGCAGCAGAATTTCAATCAACAACGCTATGAAGCTGACTTCCGCTTCGGCCTGATTCGCATTCGCGAAAATGCAGAAGCCATTGCCCTTTACGGCGGCGAGCCAGAAGAGCAAATGCAACTCACAGGGCGATTCGCTCACATCCGCGAAAACTGGTGGGCCATCATGAAGACCAGCAAGCGCCTCAACGTTGCGTCAACGTTTTACGCCCAGTTTGCAGTCATTTTCCCTTTTCTGGTTGGTGCCCCTCGATTTTTTTCCGGTACCATCACGCTAGGTGGACTGATGCAGATTTCCTCTGCTTTCGGTCAGGTGCAATCTTCGCTCTCCTGGTTTATAGACGCCTTCGGTCAACTGGCCGAATGGAAGGCCAGCGTCAATCGTCTCGCTGAATTTCATGGGGCCGTATCTGCTGCGCGGTCGCAGCAAGCGGGCATCATGGTCACACGTAATAACGTCGGTGCGATCCTGATAGACCAAGTCAATTTGTGCCTGCCCGATGGCACACTGCTTACGCAATCAATGAACGCGACGATACTGAAAGGCCAGCGCATCTTGGTGACAGGACCTTCAGGCTGTGGCAAGTCCACGCTGTTTCGCGCGCTCGCTGGTATCTGGCCCTATGGTGAAGGCTTCATTGAAATACCAAAAGAAATGAAGCTATTGTTTTTGCCGCAGCGGAGTTACCTGCCGATCGGTACACTGCGTGCCGCCATCAATTATCCTGCCAGCGCGGACGCCTATAAAGAACGCGCGATCCAGCACTATCTTGAGCAATGCCGATTACCCTATCTGATGGATTCACTGGATGAAAGCGACAATTGGAGCACACGCCTGTCTCCAGGCGAACAACAACGGTTGGCTTTCGTGCGTGCCTTACTGGGCGAACCGGATGTACTTTTCCTCGACGAGGCCAGTAGCGCACTCGATGCAGAAACCGAGCAGGCACTCTACGAGCTGATGCTGGCTGAATTGCCGCATGCGTCCATCATCAGCATTGCGCATCGCGACATCGTCGCCCGCTACCATCAACTGCACTGGCGTTTTGAAACAGGCACCGATGCACGCTTTAGCATCAACACAACGGGCCTGATCAAGGCTGGCAAGGCAGCCTGATCATGATAGTCAGCGCAGTGGTGGGCGCGCCAGAAATTCTTCAGCGAGCCTGACCCAGTAGCTGGCACCGATTGGCAGCAGTTCATCATTGAAGTCATAGCTGGGATTGTGCAAATTGCACGGCCCCAGCCCATGACCGAGAGAGCGGTGCTCACCATCGCCATTGCCGATAAAGACGTAACAGCCGGCCTTCTCCTGCAACATGTAAGCGAAATCTTCAGAGCCCATCGTTGGCTCGACATTCGTCATCACATGCGCTTTGCCGACAACACTTTGCATCACATCGATTGCGAAAGCAGTTTCCTGCGCATGATTAATCAGGGGTGGATAATTACGTTTGAACTCAAACTCCAGCGTGGCGCCAAAGGCGGCGCAAGTATGGTCGGCAATCTCTCGCATGCGCTTTTCAATCAAGTCCAATGCGCCAAGCGTAAAAGTACGCACCGTGCCAATCAGGCTGGCCGAGTCGGGAATGATATTGGTCGCGCTGCCCGAATGGATTTGCGTGATCGACAAAACACCAGCGTCTATAGGATTTTTATTGCGCGAGATGATGGTCTGCCAGCTTTGCGCAATCTGCACTGCCACCATAATCGGATCAATCCCCTTATGTGGCTGCGCTGCATGCGCACCCTTGCCATTGATGATCACTTCAAATTCATTCGAGGAAGCCATCATCGGGCCGGCAGTCACGCCCATGCTGCCCGTCGCCGCTCCAGGCCAGTTATGCATACCAAACACAGCGTCCATCGGGCACCGCTCGAATAGTCCGTCTTCCATCATCCGTTTCGCGCCACCGCCACCTTCTTCAGCGGGTTGGAAAATCACATAGACAGTGCCGTCAAAATTTTTGTGTTTTGAAAAATAGTAAGCAGCACCAAGCAGCATGGCCGTATGGCCATCATGACCGCAGGCGTGCATTTTGCCTTCATGGACTGAATGATGATCAAAGCTATTGAATTCTTGTAGTGGCAACGCATCCATATCAGCGCGCAAACCAATAGCCCGCTGGCCACTGCCATTCTTGATGACGCCAACAACACCCGTCACCCCCATGCCGCGAATGACAGGAATGCCCCACTCGGTAAGTTTGTTCGCAACCAGTTCAGACGTCTGCACTTCTTCAAAACTGAGCTCGGGATGCGCGTGAATAGTGCGACGAATAGTCTGGAGTTCGTTATGAAACTGGAGAATCGGTTCTATCAAATTCATGGTCGTCTCTTCTGAAAGTCTCTTTATGAAAGTGCAATATTGTCTGCATCCTGTGTAATATTAACTCCATGCGGCCATATGCTACCAATGTTCGCTAATACAGCATCAACTGGACTTGCCAATCCGGCAAATTATCTTTCGAATCAATGGAGTCTTGGATGAACACCGCCATAGTCCGCGCCACCTGTCCGCATGACTGCCCGGATACGTGCGCCATGCTGGTTACAGTCGAAAATGGCGTCGCCACCAGCATGCGGGGTGATCCGGACCATCCCAATACCGCCGGCGTGCTGTGTACAAAGGTCTCGCGTTACGTAGAACGCACCTACCATCCTGACCGGCTCCTTTACCCGCTAAAACGCATAGGCAAAAAAGGCGAGGGCCGTTTCGCCCGAATAAGCTGGGATGAAGCACTAACCACCATCGCCGACAAACTCAAGGCCATCGCCGCAAAAGATGCGCGCGCCATACTCCCGTATAGCTATGCGGGCACCATGGGTGTGGTGCAAGGTGAATCCATGGCCATGCGTTTTTTCAATAAGCTCGGCGCTTCCCGACTTGACCGCACAATCTGCTCCTCTGCCGGCGGCGTAGGTTACAAATACACCATCGGCGCCAAGGTCGGCACCGACACCGAGCAATTCGACAAAGCCAAAGTCATCCTGATCTGGGGCGGCAATCCTATCGCCTCCAACCTGCATTTCTGGATGAAGGTACAGGAAGCTAAACGACGCGGCGCCATAATCGTAGCAATCGATCCGTACCGGTCTCTGACAGCAGAAAAATGCCAGCATCATATTGCACTCTTGCCCGGCTCCGATGCCGCGCTTGCATTAGGCCTGATGCACATCCTGATCCGTGACGATCTGCTCGACCACGATTACATAAAGAACTACACACTAGGTTTTGCAGAACTCACGGAGCGCGCTGCACTCTGGACGCCGGAAAAGACCGCCGACACCTGCGGCATTTCTACAGAACAGATAGAGCAGCTAGCTCGCCTTATCGGCGAGACAGCACAGCGCGGTGAGGCAGTAGCAATCCGCGTCAACTACGGCGTGCAGCGCGTGCATGGCGGCGGCATGGCAGTGCGTAATATCGCCTGCCTGCCAGCTCTCATCGGCGCGTGGCGACATGCGGCCGGCGGCATCCTGCTTTCTTCTGGCGACAGCTTCCCGAAAAACTCTTTTCAACTAGAGCGTCCGGATCTGCTGCCTACCGAGCCGGCGCCGCGCACCATCAACATGAGCACCATTGGCGACGATTTATTGCGCCCGTCCTCTGCTGCATTCGGCAACGCCATTGAAGCAGTCATTGTTTATAACGCCAATCCAGTCGCTGTTGCTCCCGAGTCCGCTAAAGTAGCGCAAGGTTTTGCGCGCGACGATTTGTTCACAGTCGTACTCGAACATTTTCAGACTGATACCGCCGACTACGCGGACATCGTGCTGCCAGCCACTACACAACTCGAACATATCGATATTCACGCAACCTACGGCCATCTGTACATGATGGCAAATAACCCGGCGATTGCGCCGCTAGGTCAATCCAAGCCGAACAGTGAAATCTTCCGTTTGCTGGCTGCACGAATGGGATTTGATGAGCCTTGCTTTACCGAGAGTGATGACGCCATTGCAGCCCAGGCTTTCAACGCGAAAGATACACGCGCCATCCACTTTGACTGGAGCAGCCTGAAGAAAACTGGTTGGCAAAAGCTGAACGTGCCCGACGCGCCGTTTGCCTACGGCGGATTTGCCACGCCGTCAGGCAAATGCGAGTTCTACAGCGCACGCATGCTGGCTGACGGCCTTGATCCGCTGCCTGCATATATTCCGCCGTATGAATCCGTGCGAAGCGCGCCAGAGCTGGCGAAAGATTATCCGTTGGCGATGATCTCACCCCCTGCAAGGAACTTTCTTAACTCCAGCTTCGTCAATGTACAGAGCCTGCGCAATACCGAAGGCGAACCGCATCTCGATATCCATCCGCTTGATGCTGCAGCGCGTGGCATCGCCCACGAGGACAGGGTCCGTATCTTCAATGCACGTGGCTCCTTCGTTGCCAAAGCGCGGGTGACAGACAATACGCGCACAGGACTGGTTGTCGGCCTGTCCATCTGGTGGAAAAAAATGGCAAGCGATGGCAAGAATGCCAATGAAGTCACCAGTCAGAAGCTGACCGATATGGGCCGTGCACCAACTTTTTACGATGTGCTGGTGCAGGTCGAAAAAATCTGAAAGTCTTTATGTATTCAATCTTGCGCAACTGCCTCGGCGCTTGCGTACTGCTCGCCGTTGCAGGCTGCGCCCAGCTCGGTTACTACATGCAGGCGATGCAGGGACAGATGTCCTTGATGTCAGAGGCCAAACCGATTGACACATGGCTGGCCGACCCGCTCGTTAAGGATGACCTGAAAGGACGGCTCAAGCGTGTGCGTGAAATTCGCGCCTATGCTGCGCACGAATTGGGCTTGCCCGATAACCAAAGCTATAAAAACTACGCAGACCTCAAGCGCAAATTCGTCATGTGGAATGTGGTGGCCACGCCCGAATTGTCGGTCGAACCAAACCAATGGTGTTTTCCGGTAGCGGGCTGCGTCGACTATCGCGGCTATTACAACAAAGAGGCGGCACAGGCTTTTGCCGACAACTTGCAGCGGCAAGGCTTTGATGTGCGTGTCTCTGGCGTGCCGGCCTACTCCACGCTAGGCTGGTTCAATGATCCGGTGCTGTCGACCTTCATCGAATATCCGGAAGCTGAACTGGCAAGGCTGGTCTTTCACGAACTCGCGCACCAGATTGCGTACGCGCCGAACGACTCGCAATTCAACGAGTCCTTTGCCACTACGGTGGAGGAAGTCGGCGTAGCTCGCTGGCTCGCAGCGCAAGGCGACGAAGCCATGCGCGATAACTATCAGGCATACCGTCAACGCAAAGAAGATTTTTTAATGCTGATGACGCAGCACCGCCAGCAGCTGGAAGAAAATTTTAGTCGCGCTGTCAGTGACAAGGAAAAAAGAAGCCGCAAGGCAGAGATATTCCAGTCCTTGCAGCAGGAGTATGAACAGGTCAAACAGTCGCGCTGGAATGGCTATGCAGGATATGACCGCTGGTTTACAGGCACCATGTCGAATGCCGACTTTGCCTTGATGGCGACTTATCATGATCTGGTGCCAGCATTCCGCAAGCTCTTGTCAGAGAAAAAATCCTTGCCAGCTTTTTACCAGGCCACCCGCGAACTCGCCAAACTGAAGAAACCGCTGCGCCGTAAGCGCCTCGCTGCCTACGCGGGAAAGCAAATTGAAACGGATTCAACTGGACAAGCACGTGTTGCAGCGCAATATGCGAAGCCCGCATTTTTCCCTTCCTACGCACCCCATTAAAAGACTTGCCGCTGATAGCCTTGACCGGATAGCATCTGACAAAGAGACAATAGTGACTGCAAACACGTGGCGCTGTCCTCAAAAAATAATAATTATCAGAGGTGAAAATGGAAAAAATCTGGATCAAGTCCTACCCGCAAGGCGTGCCTGCAGAGATTGATTACACTCGTTATCGTTCCTTGGTGCAGCTGCTGGAAGAATCTTTCAGTAAGTATGCGCAGCGTAATGCCTACGTCTGCATGGACAAGTTCATGACCTATGCCGAGCTCGACAGCATGTCGAAAAAACTCGGCGCATGGTTGCAAGGGCAGGGCCTGTCAAAAGGCGCGCGCGTTGCCATCATGATGCCGAATGTGCTGCAATATCCGGTCGCGATCGCTGCCGTTTTGCGCGCCGGTTACACCGTCGTCAATGTCAATCCGCTCTACACGCCGCGCGAGCTCGAGCATCAACTTAATGACTCCGGTGCCGAAGCCATCATCATTCTTGAAAACTTTGCGTGCACTTTGGAAAAAGTCATCGCCCGCACCAAAGTCAAGATCGCCGTCGTTGCCAGCATGGGAGATTTGCTCGGCGGGCTTAAAGGTACGATCGTCAATTTCGTCGTGCGCAACATCAAAAAAATGGTGCCGGCTTATTCGTTGCCGCATGCTGTGCGCTTCAACTACGTCATCAAACGAGGTGCGCAGATGACGCTGCATCCGGTTGAGCTGGGGCAGGACAATATCGCCTTCCTGCAGTACACCGGCGGAACTACCGGCTTGTCCAAAGGCGCCATGCTCAGCCATCGCAACGTCATTGCCAATCTTTTGCAAAATGAAGCATGGCTCGAGCCGGCCATGAACAAAGAGCCGAAGGTTGAAGCAATGAGTATTCTGTGCGCGCTGCCGCTTTATCATATCTTCGCGCTGACAGTTTGCTGCCTCATGGGCACGCGTCTGGGTGGCATGAATATCTTGATACCTAACCCGCGTGACATTCCGGGTCTGGTGAAGGAAATGGGCAAATACAAAATCAACCTGCTGCCGGCTGTGAATACGCTCTACAACGGCTTGCTCAACAACCCCGACTTCGCCAAGCTGGATTTTTCAGCGCTGAAGCTGTGCAATGGCGGCGGCATGGCCGTGCAAAAAGCTGTCAATGACCGCTGGCTGCAAGTCACCGGCAAAAGCATTGTTGAAGGTTATGGCTTGTCAGAGACAGCACCAGTGGCAACCGGTAATCCATCGGACTCGACAGCATTCTCCGGCACCATCGGGCTGCCGATTCCGTCCACCGATATTGCCATTCTGGATGACGATGCCAACCCAGTTCCGCTCGGGCAGCCTGGCGAAATCGCCATTCGCGGTCCGCAAGTCATGGTGGGTTACTGGAACCGGCCGGAAGAAACAGCCAACGTCATGACAGCCGACGGCTTCTTCAAATCCGGCGATATCGGCATCATGGATGAGCGCGGCTATGTCACCATCGTAGACCGCAAAAAAGATATGGTGCTGGTCTCCGGCTTCAATGTCTATCCAAACGAAGTCGAAGGCGTCGTTGCCATGCATCCGGGTGTACTCGAATGCGCAGTCGTGGGTGTGCAGGATGAAACTACGGGCGAAGCGGTGAAACTGTTTGTGGTCCGGCGCGATCCTGATTTGACTGCCCAGCAGTTGATGGACTATTGCCAGCAGCAGTTAACCAACTACAAACGGCCGAAGCACATCGAATTCCGTAATGACCTGCCGAAAACCAATGTCGGCAAAATACTGCGGCGTGAACTGCGAGACGCTAAGGCTGCCTAATTAAGCAGCTTAAATTGCGGGCAAAGTTGGAAGTACGCGCGGCCGGCGGTTCTCGCCGGTCGCCACATAAGTCAGCGTGGCCTCGGTCACTTTCACGATCTCGGCCTGCAAACGATTGCGCTCTGCATAAACTTCTACCGTCACCGTAATCGACGTTGTTCCCGTTTTAACAATCTTTGCGTAAAACGACAACAAGTCGCCGACAAAAACCGGCTGCTTGAACACGAAAGAATTTACCGCCACCGTGCCGACCCGGCCATTGGCACGCCGCACCGCCGGGATCGCACCCGCAATGTCGACCTGCGCCATGATCCAGCCGCCAAATACGTCGCCGTGAACATTCGCGTCGGCCGGCATTGGCATCACGCGCAACGTGGGCATGCCTTCGGGCAGGCTGCTTTCATCAACTATCTTCATAAGGGCTTCCTGTCCTGATTAGATTAAAACGCTACAATCGCGGTGTGCTAAAGCATAGACCATCCGGCACCCCATCACTTCAGCAGACTGTATTTTCTCATGCGCCATCACGCTTCCAACACTACCGCACCCGCCAATCAGGGCACCCGTAACGACTGGGGCACCTTAAAAACGCTGGTGCCCTATTTATGGGCTTACAAATGGCGTGTGCTATTTGCACTGATTTGCCTAATTAGTGCCAAAGTCGCCAACGTAGGCGTGCCGCTGATACTAAAAAAACTGATCGATGCGCTGACCATTACGCCTGCGCATCCGGCAACTTTGCTGGCGCTGCCGGTAGGTCTGCTGATCGCGTATGGTCTGCTGCGCCTGTCGACCACCATATTTACCGAACTGCGTGAATTCTTTTTTGCCAAGGTCACGCAGCGCGCCGTGCGTACCATCGCGCTGAAAGTATTTCGTCATTTGCATGCGCTGTCGCTGCGCTTTCATTTGAATCGCCAGACGGGCGGCATCACGCGCGACATAGAACGCGGCACGCGCGGCATCTCGTCGCTGGTGTCGTATACCTTGTTCAGCATCTTGCCGACGCTGGTTGAAATAACGCTGGTACTGGTTTACCTGATGGTCCAGTACGACATCTGGTTCTCTGCCATTACCGTCGTGGCGCTGACTACCTATATTGCATTTACAGTCGTAGTCACGGAATGGCGCACGCACTTTCGCCGCACCATGAACGAGCTCGATTCCAAAGCCAACACCAAGGCCATCGATTCGCTGCTCAATTATGAAACCGTCAAATATTTCGGCAACGAAGAATACGAAGCACAGCGCTACGATGAGGGACTCAAGCGCTATGAAAATGCAGCAGTCAGATCGCAAACTTCGCTGACGCTGCTCAATAGTGGGCAGTCCATGATCATCGCCACTGCCGTCACCATGATCTTATGGCGCGCCACGCTGGGCGTTATCGATGGCAGCATGACATTGGGTGACCTTGTGCTGGTCAATGCCTTCATGATTCAGCTGTATATCCCGCTGAATTTTCTGGGCGTGATCTATCGCGAAATCAAACAGAGTCTGGCAGACATGGAAAAAATGTTTGTACTGCTAGACCAGCACCGCGAAGTAGCCGATGCACCTACAGCGCCGGCCCTGGCACTTGCTGAAACAGCAGCACAGGCCGAGCTTCGTTTTTCGCATGTGGACTTTAGCTATGAATCGAACCGTCAAATCCTGTTTGACGTTGATTTCACCATCGCGGCTGGCACCACCACGGCCGTAGTCGGCCACAGCGGCTCCGGCAAATCCACGCTCGCACGCCTGCTGTTCCGTTTCTATGACGTGAACGCCGGCGCCATCTCGATAGATGCGCAAGACATTCGCAGCGTGACGCAGACCTCCTTGCGTAAGGCAATAGGCATCGTGCCGCAAGACACCGTGCTGTTTAACGACAGCATCGCCTACAACATCGCTTATGGTCGGCCGGGTGCCAGTCACGACGAGATCGTCGCGGCCGCGCGTGCTGCCTATATTCATGACTTCATCCTTAGCCTGCCTGATGGTTACGAAACGCCCGTGGGTGAGCGCGGCCTGAAACTGTCCGGCGGGGAAAAACAACGTGTAGCGATAGCACGCACCTTGCTGAAAAATCCGGCGATCCTGATTTTTGACGAGGCCACATCAGCGCTCGATTCGAAAGCGGAGCAGGCAATTCAGACCCAGCTAAAAGAAATTGCGCGCAACCGGACCACGCTGGTGATTGCGCACCGTCTCTCCACCATCGCCGATGCACAGCAGATTCTGGTCATGGATCATGGCCGCATCATCGAGCGCGGCAACCACGCGCAATTGCTGGCTGCGAAGGGTGCTTATGCGCAGATGTGGGAACGGCAGCAGGCGCGGCAGGAAGAGGAGCCTTCAGTTGAAACGAGTGGCCCTCGCTCCTTGCTGGTCTGAATCTGAGTCTGAGTCTGGCTTCAAAATCTTTCAACAGTTGTATTGCTTCAGTCTTTTAGAATGGTCAGTTACTCAACGTACTGAAACGCACTATGGATACCAGAAAACTTCTCATCGACAGCTTCCACGCCGCCGTTGCCGCCGCTGACCCGCTCAAGATCGTCGCAGCTCATCTGCCACCGCCGCCCAAAGGCCGCACGCTGGTCATAGGCGCCGGCAAGGCTGCTGCCAGCATGGCGCGCGCTGTTGAGCTGGCATGGCCTGCCGCAGCATCGCTGGAAGGCCTTGTCGTCACCCGCTATGCACACGGCATGGATACTGAACATATCCGCGTCGTTGAGGCTAGCCATCCAGTGCCCGACAACGCCGGTGAACTTGCTGCGACCGAAATCCTTTCGCTGGTCTCGCAATTAACTGCGGAGGACAGGCTCATCGCGCTGGTATCCGGCGGTGGTTCCAGCCTGCTCTCGCTACCTGTTGCCAGCGTGCCCATGGCTGACTTGAAAGCGGTGACGTCCAGCCTCTTGAAGTCGGGTGCGCCGATCACGGAAATGAACATCGTCAGAAAACATCTGTCGCAGATACAAGGTGGCAGACTCGCCGCCGCCTGCAAGGCACCGATTACAACCCTGATCATCAGCGACGTCACCGGCGACGACCCGAGCGCCATAGCGTCCGGCCCGACCTGTGCCGACGCCAGCACCTATCAGGATGCTATCGCTATTCTTGCGCGTTACCAGATCGCCGTGCCAGCCTCGGTGCAAAAGCACCTGAGCGAAGGTGCCGCTGGCCGTGTCGAAGAAACACCCAAGCCGGGCGATGCCGTTTTTGCAAACGTGACCAATATCGTTATCGCCACTGCACGTGACAGCATGCAGGCCGCAGCTGAATTTTTCCGCGCGCATCAAATCACGCCGGTTGTACTAGGTGACACCGTCACCGGCGAAGCATCAGAAGTCGCCAAGGTCTATGCGGCGCTGGCACGTGAAATCCGCCACCATCATCAACCCTTCAAGCCGCCTGTGGCGCTGATCTCCGGCGGTGAATGTACCGTCACCGTGCGCGGCAATGGCCGCGGTGGCCGCTGCGCAGAATTCCTGACTTCACTGGCTGTTGAACTCGACGGCATGGCAGATACCTACGCGCTCGCTGCCGACACTGATGGCATTGACGGCACCGAAGACAACGCCGGTGCGCTGTTGGCGCCGGACAGCGCTGCACGCGCAGCTGAGCTCGGCATCAGCGCGCAGAGCATGCTGGCCAATAACGATGGCTACAATTATTTTTCTGCGCTCGGTGATCTGCTTGTCACTGGTCCGACCCGTACCAATGTGAATGACTATCGTGTGATTCTGATCTTGTAACTACTCCTGTAAAATCTGCGCTTGATTTCATCGCAACAAACACACTAAAAAACTATGTCTATCACTGACAGCTTCACATTTACCCGCCCGGACGACTGGCACCTGCATTTGCGTGATGGCAGCATGATGGCCGATGTATTGCCGCACACGGCAAAACAGTTTGCGCGCGCAATCGTCATGCCCAACCTGAAGCCGCCGGTCACTACCACCGCCATGGCCGAGGCCTATCGCAGCCGTATTCTGGCAGCGCTGCCAGCCGGCATGCAGTTCGAGCCACTGATGGTGCTGTACCTGACGGACAACATGCCGCCAGATGAAATCAAGCGCGCTAAAGAAAGCGGCATCGTGCACGGTGTGAAGCTGTATCCGGCCGGTGCAACCACCAATTCCGATGCGGGTGTCACCAACATCAAGCATTGCATGGCCACGCTGGAAATGATGCAGCAGCTAGGTATGCCGTTGCTGATTCATGGTGAAGTCACCGAGTCGGAAATCGACGTTTTTGATCGCGAAGCTGTTTTCATTGACCGCATACTGCAGCCGCTGCGACGCGCACTACCTGAATTAAGAGTCGTCTTCGAGCACATCACCACGCGCGACGCTGCGCATTATGTGCGTGACGCTGAAGGGCCGATTGCTGCAACCATCACAGCCCATCATTTACTCTACAACCGCAACGCCATGTTCAAAGGCGGTGTCCGTCCTCATTACTATTGCCTGCCGATTCTGAAGCGCGAAGAACACCGGCTGGCGCTGGTTGAAGCAGCCACGTCGGGCAACCCGCGTTTTTTCCTCGGCACCGATTCAGCGCCGCATCCAAAAGGCCTCAAAGAGCACGACTGCGGTTGCGCCGGTTGTTTCACCGCGCTGCACGCCATGGAGTTGTATGCACAAGCCTTTGAAGAAGCTGGCGCGCTCGATAAGCTCGAAGGTTTCGCAAGCTTTTATGGCCCGGACTTTTATCGCTTGCCGCGCAATACCGACCGCGTGACCCTGCAACGTACGCAATGGACCATACCGTCAGAATTATCTATGGCCGACACCAAAATAGTGCCGCTGGACGCCGGCCAGAATCTGCAATGGAAACTGGTCTGAACCTGCGCTATGCATGCATCGCTTGAAAGCATAGACTGGCAACGGCCATGGCTTGCGCAATGGCGCGAAACAGGTCTAGCTTTGCAGTGTGCGCCAGACTGGATGGCAGCAGTCAACGAGGCAGCTGCTGCGCGCGGGCTAACCAATCAGCGCGGGCTTGCGTTACGCTTCGTTAGCCAGCAGTCACTGCCACCAGAGACAGGCTACGAAGCATTCATCCACGAAAGTGGACAAGTCCCTACGCGCGACAACTTGCATGATTTTTTCAATGCGCTGGCCTGGTTGCGTTTTCCACAAATAAAACGCACGCTCAATGCGCTGCAGGCAGCAGAGATTGCACGCAGGTTTGCATCACCATCCAGCAGCGGCAGCCGAGGCAGGCAACGTGATGCCGCAACACTGTTTGATGAAAATGCAGCCCTGTTCATTTGTAGTGATGCCAGTCTGGCTGATGCGCTGCGTGCGCATGACTGGCATGAGGTTTTTATACGGCGAGCCGAAGTTTTCGGGTCTGTCTATGCAGTCGAACTGTTTGGCCACGCATTACTGGAAAAGCTGGTGCAGCCTTACAAGGCAATCACCGCACATGCGTGGGTGCTTAACGTCGACACCTCTTGGTTTGAACTTGGCGATGCGGCGCGGCGTACAGACTTGGATGCGCGCGTATCCGAACAAATTCAGGCAGGTTTTACCTCAAGTGATTTCACACCACTGCCCGTATTGGGTGTGCCGCGCTGGTGGCCACATCAAGATGCTGCGTTCTATGCCGACACCAGCGTATTCCGGCCGCGCCGTGTCAAGGCATCACAAGCTTAGCGGTATGCATGCAAAGTTCGTGATGCCTTTCGCGTACTCTTCAAAACCCCTTTTGCAAACCAACCATGATGGCATTTGACTTGCCTGGCTGACTAAGCGCAGTCGGGCTGATCGAAGCATCGACCAACCCTGAGTAAGATGAAAACGCGCCTTCTGATGCGTGATTGTAGGCAGCGTACAGGTTTGTCGTTTTGGACAGCGAGTAAACCGCAGACACATTAATAATGTCCGGATGGCCCGTGCCGTTGTTGCGCGCATAGTTAACACCAACACTAGCGCTAGGCATGAACTTCATCTCGGCACCTACAACATAGGTGTTTGTGGTTTCGCCTGCCTCGGGATTGAAACGCACGATATTGGCAGCTACTTTTACCGGACCAACAGGAACGCTCGCGCCAATCAGATATTGCCGGTACTGCGCATCGCGGTACGAAGTCGCTGCGACTACGTTCAAATCTCCAAACGCATAGCCGACATTGCCGGATAAAAATCGGTTCGCGCTATTGTCACCCGGCACACCACCAAACGCATACATCACGCTAGCCGTTACGCCACCGAGCATTTCACTCGGCAGGCTGTAGGAAAGCGAGTTCGGAATAAAAAAGCCACCCGTGGAGCCAACTGCAGGATCGGCATCAGCGCCGCCAGCAGTTACCGACACAGGTACTGATGCCGGATTCAACGCCGTGCCGCCACGATGCAGCAGTAATGCAGGAACGTAAAAATTATTACCGGCCAGACCGAGGGTTGAGGTGTAAGCAGCAATAAATGGCGACAGATTCAAACCTGCCGTCAACGAGCCAAAGGGGCCGGACAGACCGACATTAGCCATGCGGCTGAAGGTGCCGGTCGTGCCGCCGTTTGCAATGGCACCATTGGCCGAATTGAAGCCGCCTTCGAGCCTGAAATGCGCACGCATGCCGCTGCCCAAATCTTCAGTACCCTTTACGCCCCAGACAGAAGCTGCCCAGTTGCCTTCACCAAAGCTGGTACGCCGATCAGAGCCCGGTCCGATATTGCTGGCGGAGACCACCGACGCATCGACGTTGCCATACAAAGTCAGCCCCGTTTGCGCGAACGCGGATTCGGTGGCCAGTAACGCAAAAATGGCAGATGCAAGAAACTTATATTTCATCGGATTCCCTCCAGTGGTTGACAGGTGTTCGAGCAGTTTGGAGAGAAATCACGAGCGCCAATCGCGCAATATCAAGGGGGGTATTTGGGGAGTTTGTGAGCTGTCAAATTCTGAACTGAATGGCCGGTTTTCGTTTCTTTGCAAAAAGTAGCGCAACGAACAGCTACTAAAATCCCCCATTGTTTAAGCTTTAGAACACTAAACATTTTCTCTGTTGCAGCCGTTGATAGAAACAGACGCCGGGATTTACTCCCGTGCCATTCCGTCAACGAATTCAACATTCAGGAAATCACGTGCGCACCAATCTACCCATTACGCAAGTCAGCCTCGAGTTGAGCGAAGAGAAATCGATCGTTTCGAAAACCGATCTCAAAGGCTTGATTACTTACGTCAACGCTTATTTCATTGAAGTCAGTGGCTTCACAGAGGAAGAGTTACTAGGCGCGCCGCAGAATATCGTGCGCCATCCCGACATGCCGGCCGAAGCGTTTGCCGATATGTGGCGCGTCTTGAAGTCCGGCTTGCCATGGACCGGGATGGTTAAAAATCGCTGCAAAAATGGTGACTACTATTGGGTATTGGCCAATGTGACGCCCGTTATCGAGAGCGGCAAGATCGTCGGTTATATGTCCGTTCGCAGCAAGCCGAGCCGTGAACTGGTTCTCCAAACTGATGCGGTGTATAAAAAGTTCAAAAACGGTAGACCGCAAGGCTTGGCGATTCGGGATGGCGCAGTGGTGCAAACAGGGCTGTTAAGCAAACTGGCTGACTTGCGCAACATGTCTTTGTCAGTCAGGCTGATGCTTGGTTTCGGGTTGCCAGCGTTGCTGTTGACGGGGATGGCGATTGCGGGCGTTGCGTCCGGCCAGAGCAAGTGGCTCGTGATCATTAACGCGATTTCAGTCATCGCTATTCTCTACAGCTGGTATGCATTGCACAGCGCAATCGTGACACCGCTGCGCCTGGCTACGCATGTGGCAAGGGCTATTGCGGGCGGGGATCTCTCGACTAAATTTACCGCGACCCGCGATGACGATACCGGCCAGTTATTGCGTGCGCTACAGCAGATGAATGCCAATCTGGTCGCTGTCGTCGGTGATGTGCGCGCCAATGTGGAAGCGATTCATATCGGTAGTCGCGAGATCGCCCAAGGCAATATGGATCTTTCCAGCCGCACTGAGGCGCAAGCATCAAGCCTGGAAGAAACCGCGGCAAGCATGGAAGAGTTTGCTTCTGCCGTTAAGCAGAATGCCGAAAATGCGATGCAGGGTAACAAGCTTGCGCATTCCGCCTCTGCAGTAGCCGTCAAAGGTGGCGAGGTGGTCGCCAATGTGGGCTCGACTATGGAAGGCATCAGCGGATCAGCACGAAAAATTGTTGAAATTATCAGCATCATTGATGGCATCGCTTTTCAGACGAATATCCTCGCATTGAACGCCGCTGTCGAGGCCGCAAGAGCCGGCGAGCAGGGCCGTGGCTTTGCGGTCGTCGCTGCCGAGGTGCGGAATCTGGCGCAGCGTAGCGCAGGCGCGGCGAAGGAAATTAAATTGTTGATTAACGACTCCGTCACGAAGGTTGATGATGGTAGTCGCCTCGTCAATGACGCAAGGCTGACTATGAGCGACATCGTCAAATCAGTTAGTCGCGTCAATGAAATCATGACCGAAATTACGGCCGCCAGCGGTGAACAAAGTCAGGGCATTGATCAGGTGAATCAGGCGGTCACTCAAATGGATCAGGTCACGCAGCAAAATGCCGCTTTGGTGGAGCAGGCTGCTGCTGCGGCGGCTGCGCTTGAAGGACAGGCGGCCAAGCTGGCTGAGGCCGTGTCGGTGTTTAAGCTGCGATAGGGAGACACTGCATTTATAGTCAGCGAATGTAATACTTGGTCGGGGTGAGAGGATTCGAACCTCCGGTCTCTACGTCCCGAACGTAGCGC
>JBBARG010000016.1:0-20995 GCA_040399905.1 Burkholderiaceae bacterium | reverse complement strand
GAGCGATCCCATGAGCACATTGAACGAGTCCATCTTGTCCGCCGCCAAAGCCCTGCCCGAGGGAGGCTTGCTCTCGCCCAAGGAGTTCTTGCACCTGGCCAGCCGTGCGGCGGTGGATCAGACGTTCTCCCGGTTGGCCCGCGAGGGGCGCCTCCTGCGCGTTGGGCGAGGCGCCTACACACGTCCGGTCAACACACGATTTGGCGTACGCCCCCCATCGACAGAGGCCCTCATTGAAGCCATTGAATCGAACACTGGCGAACTGGTTGTGAACCATGGCGCTGCTGAGGCGAACGCACTGGGCTTGACCACCCAAGTCTCCACCCGAGAGGTGTTCCTGACCTCAGGTCCGACGCGCAAGCTGCAGTTGGGCAAACGACAGATCGAACTCAAGCACGGCAACCGTTGGCAGCTGGCGTTGGGCAAGCGCCCTGCTGGCCGAGTCATTCGAGCGCTGTCATGGCTTGGCCCTGAATATGCAGGTACAGCGCTGAAATCCTTGTCCAGTCAACTCTCGACCGAGGAATGGCAAGCCATGCGGGCTGCACGCGCAAGCTTGCCGGGATGGATGGCTCAAGCCGTCAGCGAAGTGACCGAACATGGCTGAGTCTTGGTTCAAACTTGGCCGAAACGACCAGGGTGAAGCCCTTGAAGTCGCTGCCAGCGAGCTGGGCAGGCCAGCTCACCTGCTGGAGAAGGACATCTGGGTTGTGTGGACCTTGAATGCCATCTATCAATCCACGCTGGGTGAGGCTCTGACCTTCAAGGGTGGCACATCGCTGTCGAAGGCCTACAAGCTGGTTGAACGGTTTTCCGAAGATATCGATCTCACCTATGACATTCGCGCTCTTGTCCCCGATCTGCTGCGCGAAGGTAACCCCATCCCGTTGACGGCGAGTCAAGAAAAAAAGATCAGCACAGCCGTTCGGGCGCGATTGCCGCAATGGATAACTGAAACCGTTGTTCCGATATTGCACGATGCGCTACAGACGGCTGGAATCGACGCGCAGTTGGTCATCGGCGGCGAAGCTCAAGACAAATTGCTGTTGACCTATCCGGCTCTCAAGACAGGCACCGGTTACGCGGCTGCCAGTGTGCTGCTGGAATTTGGTGCCCGAGCCACAGGCGAACCGAATCAAATCCGGCCAATCAGTTGTGACCTGGCCGACGTGATCAACGAGGTGGTGTTTCCGATCGCTGCCCCAAGGGTGATGAAGGCCGAGCGAACCTTCTGGGAGAAGGCCACGGCTGCGCATGTGTACTGCGCGCAAGGTCGTTTGCGCGGCGAACGGTATTCCCGTCATTGGTACGACATCGCGTCATTTGCGGAGTCACCGATCCTGGCACAGGCGGCCGAAGACCGTGTGCTGGCCAATCAGGTGGCCGAACACAAATCGATGTTCTTCGCAGAGAAGGACGCCGCCGGCAACAAGGTCGACTACTTCAAAGCGACCTCAGGCGCGTTGAAGCTGAACCCAGAAGGCGCGTCCCGCAAGGCTCTAGCCAATGACTACAGTGCCATGCTGGAGGACGGGCTTTTACCCATCGATGCCCCAGACTTCGATATCTTGATAGATGCGTGTGCAGCCATCGAAAAACTGGTCAACCAACGCGCCTGAATCAAGTCGTCAGCCCGGGCGAGCCATCGGTTTCGAACTGCTCGGCGACGAAGGCCAATCGCAGGGTGTTTTCATCATTGACCCATACAAAGATGATGATCCGGGTCTTGGAGTCGAACCGAAAAAACAGCCGAAACCGCCGCCCGATCCCTGCATGACGCCCACATTGTTATTCGTTAACGCTTGCCAACACCGCAGAAATGATTGACGGGCCAATGAAATAACCAGACGCCACCATCTGCTCCAACAATGGGCGCGCTGCAGGCACCAAGCCTTCCGTCTTCGCCAGGCCAATCACCGACGCTGAGCCGATGCGGGCAAGTCCGTGACTTTTGGCTTCCAAGCGACCCGCGCGATCGTCCATCACGATGAGCACAGCGTCGCCTGCCTCGCGCCAGTGCTTGGCCAGATGTATGGCGCTGGCTTCTCCTGCATCGATACCAGGGTTCAGTGGCGTGAAAGCAGGAGTCGGCACTTCAACCACGTCGATCCAGCGCACAGCCTAAAGTGACCGATCAGCCAATGCCCTGCCCGCTCGGGTTGGTGCCGAATTCTGGTGTTGCTAGGGTCGCGCCACCCCGAGCCCCTTGGCCAACTTGGTATCAATTCTTCAATTGACAAATATTTTCCGTTCAGACCTCGAACGGATGAGCGGTTTGCGGTAGACTCGTTCGACTTCTTATAGAAGAGCGCTACCCCTCTGTTACCCCTGCTATCTCCAAAACCGCGCTTGTCGAACGTGATACGGCACTGCGGTAGCCTGGCTGAAACCTTTTTAGACCCTACGACAACTCCATAAACGTCAAAGATATGACCAGCCGCCAAGCCAAGATCCAAGAAGACACCCATTTCCGGATCATGCGCATCTTGCAAGAAAACCCGGACCTCACCCAGCGCGAGCTCGCTGACAAGCTCGGCATGAGTGTGGGTGGTCTGAACTACTGCCTCAACGCCCTGATAGACAAGGGCTTTGTGAAGATGGGGAATTTTCACAAGAGCAAGAACAAGTTCAAGTACATCTACCTGCTCACGCCCCAGGGCATTGCAGAAAAGGTCGCACTGACCAGCCGCTTCCTCAAACGCAAGATGGAAGAGTACGAGGCTTTAAAGGCAGAAATTGAAGCGCTGAGGTCTGAAGTTGAGACGCCTGACGGTGAAGGAGCTCAAAAAACATGATCAACGTCACCCCAGTCATCCTCTGCGGTGGTTCAGGCACCCGTTTGTGGCCGCTGTCTCGAACTGGTTTCCCGAAGCAGTTTCTATGCTTGACTGGTAAGGAGAGCCTGTTTCAGCAAGCCGCCTTACGCCTAGCCAACCTGGGCAGCGCAGACATCCAGGTTGCTGCCCCTATCGTCGTCACTGGAGAAGACCATCGTTTCTTGGCATCAGAACAACTTCGCGAAATCGGTGTTGAACTGGGCTGCGCCCTGCTGGAACCAGTAGGCAGAAATACAGCGCCTGCGCTCACACTTGCAGCGCTGGCTGCTATGGAAGGTGGCGCAGACCCCGTACTGGTCGTTACGCCTGCCGATCAAACCGTGGTGAATGCCGACGCCTTCACCTCCGCTATGAAACAAGCAGTGTCTGAGGCTGCCCTCGGCACCATCGTTATTTTGGGAGTGACGCCAGACAAGCCAGAAACCGGCTACGGCTATATTCAGGTTGCCCGTCATTGCGAGGATCGAAGCGACGCGGCAATCCAATGTCACGATGTCCAACGCTTCGTAGAAAAACCCAACCAAGCCACGGCTGAGACCTACATCAACGAAGGCGGCTACTACTGGAATGCCGGCATGTTCGTACTCAAAGCGTCGGTCTGGCTCAAAGCACTTGGGCAGTTCCGCCCAGACATCCTGCTGGCCACCCAGGCCGCCTGGGACAAGCGCGGCGCAGACAACGCGTTTGTTCGCCCCGGCAAGGCTGAATTTGCTGCCATTCCCCCCGAGTCAGTTGACTACGCCGCCATGGAACATTGCCCAGGCAGCAGCTTCCCCATCAAGATGGTCCCGCTGGATGCAGGTTGGAATGACCTGGGAGCTTGGGATGCAGTCTGGAATGTCCTCCCAAAAGACGAAGCTGGCAATGCGCACTTAGGTGACGTACTGACCACAGACAGCAAAAACACCTTGGTGCACGCCACCAGCCGCCTGGTCAGCTTGGTTGGCGTAGAAAACCTGATAGTGATTGAAACGCCCGACGCCGTGCTGGTAGCAGATAAATCCCGCAGCCAAGACGTCAAACACATCGTCACCCAGCTGCAGAATACAAAACGCGAAGAGCACACGCTGCACCGCAAAGTGCATCGCCCATGGGGTTGGTATGACAGCATTGACGAAGGCGGTCGCTTCAAAGTCAAGCGCATCCAGGTTAAGCCCAAAGCCAGCCTCAGCTTGCAGAAGCACCATCACCGCGCCGAGCACTGGATCGTGGTGACAGGCACCGCCGAAATCACCAACGGCGACCAAGTTTTGACCCTAACGGAAAACCAGTCCACCTACATTCCGCTGGGCGCTATGCACCGCTTGGTCAACCCGGGAACAATCCCCCTTGAAATCATCGAAGTGCAGTCAGGCAGCTACTTGGGTGAAGACGATATCGTCCGTTTTGAAGACACATATGGGCGGAAGTCGTCCATTTAATTTCTGAAATAACATCAAATAATCAAAGGCTATGATAAAAAAGGCATTTATTACAGGCGTCACAGGTCAAGATGGCTCGTATTTGGCGGAATTGCTGTTAGAAAAAGACTATGAAGTTCATGCAATAACAAGGCGTAGCTCGGTTTTTACAACGCAACGTATCGATCACTTGCTCTCTCATCCTAACTTCAAAACTTACCACGGCGACTTGACAGACTCATCCAATCTGCATTCGCTGTTGTCCAAAATTGTGCCTGACGAAATCTACAATTTAGGGGCGCAATCTCATGTCGCGGTTTCCTTTGAAGTACCTGAATACACTGCTGAGGTCGACGCAGTTGGCACTATTCGCTTGCTAGATGCTATTAAAGATTTAGGACAAAAGCCACGCTTTTATCAAGCCTCAACTTCCGAACTATTTGGTGGTCTGCCCGACACAGCACCCCAATCAGAGAAAACACCCTTTTACCCCAAGTCCCCCTACGGTGCAGCAAAACTCTACTCGTATTGGGTTACGGTGAATTACCGTGAGGCTTATGGTCTCTACGCCTGTAACGGCATTTTGTTTAATCATGAATCACCGCGCCGTGGCGAAACATTCGTCACCAAAAAAATTACCAAAGCAGTTGCCCGCATATCACAAGGTCGTCAAGACGTGCTGACCTTGGGCAACCTGGATGCGAAGCGTGACTGGGGCTATGCCAAAGACTACGTTGAATGTATGTGGCTGATGCTGCAACAGCCCGAACCTGATGACTACGTGATCGCCTCGGGCGAAACTTACACCGTCCGACAATTTGCCGACTGGGCATTCGATGCCGTTGGCATTGCGCTGCGCTGGGAGGGGGAAGGTGTCAACGAAGTGGGCATTGACGCACACACGGGCCAAGTACGCGTCAAAGTGGATCCGCGTTATTTCCGTCCTGCAGAAGTTGAACTCCTGTGGGGTGACCCATCCAAGGCACGCGAAAAATTAGGATGGAAACCTAAAACCAGCATTCGCGAGTTGGTCAACATGATGGTGCAGTACGACTTGAAACACGACAACTATGGCGGGAGTGACGCATGATCTTGGTCACAGGATGCATGGGCTTTCTTGGCAAAAGAGTGTGCCGTCTGCTCGAAACAAAAAAAATACCTTACTTTGGCACCTCACGTCAGACTGGGCTTGACTTGCGTGACAGGCAGGCAACACTTAATTTCTTTGAAAAAAACAAACCAACCCAGGTGCTCAACTGTGCAGCCTTTGTGGGCGGCATCCAGTTTGGCTATAAACACCCGGCGGAACTGTTTCACAACAATCTGCAGATGACACTCAATTTGCTTGAGGCCGCTCATATGAGCAAGGTGCGGCGCATAGTTAACCCCATTTCCAATTGTGCCTACCCTGGCTCCGCCACCTTCTTTAAAGAGGATGAATTTTGGGATGGCCCGTTGCATGAGTCCGTCATGGTTTACGGTTTTGTTAGAAAAGCTTCATGGATGGGCGCATGGGCATACGCCAAGCAATACGGGCTAGATGTTGTCAACCTGATTTTGTCAAATATGTACGGCCCAGAAGACCACTTTGAAGAAGAGCGCTCGCACGCGCTGGGGGCACTCATCATGAAGATGGTACGCGCCAAACAGACAGCGCAGAAACAAGTCATCGTTTGGGGAAGTGGAAAACCGGTTAGAGAATGGCTTCACGTTGATGACGGCGCTGAAGCCATGGTGCGCGCGCTCGAAGTAGCACCGACTTTAGAGCCTCTCAATATTGGTATTGGAAAAGGGATTTCCATCTTTGAAATGGCAGTCCTTATCAAAGAATTGGTCGGATATGAGGGCGAACTAGTCTTGGATCCATCTAAGCCTGATGGAGCCCCATACAAAACGGTTGATGGAAGCCGTGGGGCCAAGCACTTTGGCTGGTCACCAGAGCGTGATTTCAAGCAAGGGGTAGCAGATGCAATTCAGTGGTATGTCGAACAAGGAGTGAAACATGTCTGAAGTGGTGGAAATCAAAGAAGGGGATCTGGTTCTCGCAAGACACATCCCCGCAGATGTAGCGTGGCAAGACGGCTTGAATTTTTATTCGCAGGATAACGACTTCATCCAAGTCGGAATTTGGGGCTATAGCGATGGCAAGGAACTCAAAGCACATATTCACAATGAAGTGAAGCGCGAGGTTCTTTGGACGCAAGAGGTTCTATTTGTTAGAAAAGGGAAGATACGGGCAAATATTTTTGACACCGCTGAAAATAAAGTATCAGAGATTGAAGTAAATTCAGGGGATGTCATCATTTTGCTACGAGGTGGCCACGGATATGACATTCTTGAAGATGGTACACAGGTGCTAGAAATAAAAAATGGTCCTTATGTCGGGCCTGAAATGGACCGGCGCCGCTTTTAACCCTTGAAAATCAATATTAAGGAGAATTGCCATGAAAAATATAATTATTAGTAATATGATTTATCAAATCATCTGGAGCCTATTAGAGGACAAAGAGATAAAAATTCAAGATGAAATGCCCCTAATCGGTAGTGACAGTGTTTTGGATTCCATGAAGTTGGTTGAGCTTTGTTTGGCGCTTGAAGACAAGGCTAGTGATCTGGGTTTTGAGTTTGACTGGACATCTGACACTGCGATGTCAAAGTCACGAAGCATGTTTAGGACTGCTGGATCTTTAGCAGCTGAGTTCCTAAGCCAAATGGAATCTAAAAAATGATCGTTGTTACAGGGGCAAGCAAAGGGCTGGGTAGAGCCATTTGTGAACGATTACTCGAAAAGGGTTTCGAAGTCTTTGGTATTGCAAGAAACGTTGAAGATCTTCCTTTTCCCTCAGTGGCATGTGATGTTTCCTCTTATGAGCAAGTAAAGGCAGTATCTCAAAAATTAAAAAAAGACGGCGTAAGAATAACAGGACTTATTAATGCTGCAGGTATAGCATCAATGAATTTGGCGGTAACAACGCCCGCCTCCGTTGCTGTAAAAATTATTAATGTAAATCTGTTGGGGACGATTTATTGTTGTCAGAATTTCGTACCCCTAATGCTTAGAAATAAAGCGGGTTCGATAGTCAACTTCTCAACAATTGCTGTAGCCCTTGGGTTAAAGGGTGAGTCGATTTATGCTGCTTCAAAAGCTGGCGTTGAGGGTTTTACGCGTTCTTTCGCAAGGGAAATGGCTGATTTCAATGTGAAAGTGAACTGTATTGCCCCTGGACCAATTAATACAAATTTGCTCAAAGGTATTACCTCAACGCAGATTCAAAACATTGTTAGCCAGCAGATTATTCCGAAGCAATTTACCCCGAGTGCGGTCAGTGACCTAGTTGAGATTTTGCTTGATGAGCGAAGCGGCGCTCTTTCTGGGCAAGTTTTACATGTTGGCGGTGCCTGATGAAAATCATCGATAGACTTAACCAGATTTGGGCAGGGATTTCCTATCCTTTTCTCATTCACGATGGTGAAGAGCTGAGGTTTTCTCAGATTGCTGAGCAGACGCACACAGATTTGTCTTTTGTTAAACAAGGCGATGTGGTTGCCATTATTGGTGATTTCAATCCTTCGTCAATTCTGACCCTTCTACGCTTAATCGATTTAGGTGTCATTGTTGTTCCGTTGACAGTAGAAACCACCCATGAGCACGAGTATTTCTTTGAGTCGGCGCATGTTGATGTGGTTATAAAAAACAGTATTATTACTCGACGATCGCATGATGGCAATCATGAACTAATTGATCTTCTGAAAAGCAAGGGGCACGCTGGTTTAGTTCTTTTTTCGACAGGAACAACAGGTCGTCCCAAAGCAATTCTTCATGATTTGACCTCGTTCTTGAAGAGGTTTGAAACACCTCGCCCCACCCTAAGAACAATCAACTTCTTACTCTTTGACCATATTGGTGGAATAAACACATTACTTCACACCTTATTTAATAAGGGTGTGGTGGTTGCACCTGAATCAAGAACGGTAGATTTAGTTTTAGATACTTGCCGTAAACACAATGTAGAAGTACTTCCCACCACTCCAACATTTTTGCGAATGATGTTGATGAGCGGGGCTGTTCCTTCAAAGGTACCAGGATGTCTGAAGGTGATCACGTATGGCACTGAGCGCATGGATCAACCAACGTTGGATGACCTATGCTCACTATTACCCAAAGTGGACTTTAGGCAAACATTTGGCATGTCTGAGCTTGGTATTGTTCGTGTTAAGTCTGAGGCTAGAGATAGCCTGTTTATGAAGGTTGGTGGAGAAGGCGTTGAAACACGTGTAGTTGATAACGTTCTTCAAATACGATCTCAGTCACGAATGCTCGGGTATCTAAACGCCCCCTCCCCTTTTGATTCTGAAGGATGGTACGACACTAAAGATGTTGTAGAAACTAAAGATGGTTACTACAAAGTGGTTGGACGGATCAGCGATGTCATTAATGTTGGTGGGCTAAAGTTCATGGCCTCCGAAGTCGAAAGAGTTGCCTTGACATTTCCTGGTGTATCTCTTGTGAAGGCAACTCCGAAGCAAAATCCTATTACAGGACAGCATGTTGAGTTGCTAGTTCAGCCCTCATCAGAAGATGCAGTTGATAAGGATATGCTGATGCTTTTCCTCAAAGACCACCTACAGTCTCACATGGTTCCTAAACGCATAAGAATCGAGTCAGTGAGTGTCGGACATAGGTTTAAAAGATCATGAGCGAAAATATTTTCTTTGATTTGTCAAGATTGAAATATCTGGGCAAAAACGTGGTTATTGGTAAAACCGTCAGAATAAGACATCCGGAGTTGGTCGAAATCGGTGATAATAGTATTATTGACGATTTTACTTATATATCGACTTCAATGAAAATTGGGAAGTTTTGCCATATAGCAGCTGGAGTAAACATAAGCGGTGGCGCTGGATTTGTTGAAATGGGGAATTATGTCGCGATTTCCGCAGGTTGTTCAATTCATGCAGCATCATCAGATTACATAAGTGCATCTTTAGACTATCCATCCGTTCCAGAGGAGCTGCGATTCGGTGGGATAATAGAAAACATATTCTTTTCTGACTTTGTCTTGCTCGGTGCACACAGTGTTGTTTTGCCGGGGGTAAATCTTCCAGAAGGCTTTGCGTCTGGTGCCAAAACAATAGTTCGAAACAAAAAATACGATTCTTGGTCTCTGTATGCGGGCGAGGATGCTAGATTGGTCTGTAAGCGCGCAAACGGAAGAATAAATAAACTAAAAAATACAGGTTCACTATGAGTAACAACTTCATCATGCAAATGCGACCCTTCTTCGGCGAAGAAGAAAAGCGCGCAATTTGTGAATACATGGACGAAGACGGGTTCATCACCGAATTCAAGCGTACCGAGCAATTCGAGCAAATGATTGCTGAATATACAGGTGCAAAACATTGTGTTGTTGTTAACAACGGCACCATCAGCCTTACCTTGGCCGCAATGGCTGTGGGAGTGCAGGCTGGCGATGAAGTCATTGTTCCCAACTACACGATGATCGCCACCCCGAATTCGGTAAAGATGTTTGGTGCAGTTCCAATCTTTGTTGATGTCGAGCCTGAAACGTTGTGCCTCGATATCGAAAAGGTCAAACAGACGCTAACCCCCAAGACGCGTGCCATCGCGCTTGTTTCAGCCAATGGGCGTTATCCCAAAGTGGGAATTTCTGCCTTTGAGGAACTGGCACGCGAGCGGAATCTACTTTTGATTGAGGACTCAGCCCAATCGTTAGGCTCTTTCTACCCTGATGGCCGACACATTGGCCGCGCTGGACTTGTTGGTAGTTTCTCGTTTTCCGCCCCAAAAATCATTTCCACGGGCCAAGGTGGCGCGTTGATAACCGATGATGACGCTGTTGCAGCAAAGCTTCGCCGTCTGAAAGATTTCGGCCGATCAGGAGGCGGCAACGATATTCACGACTCCATCGGCTACAACTTCAAGTTCACCGAGTTGCAAGCCTGCATCGGTATTGAGCAAATGAAGAAACTGCCAGCCAGGGTTGAGCGGAAAAAAGAGATTTGGCGCCGCTACGCTGACAATCTCATCGGAGTTTTAGGGATTAAATTGTTCGATCACGATCTCGAACGAACCTCCCCGTGGTTTATCGATTCGTTGGTTGAAAATCGAGAGGGTCTGATCGCTCATATGAAGGCAGGTGGAATTGGGACGCGGGTCATGTACCCGCCGATCAACCGACAAATAGCTTACGGAGTAGAAGGCAGTCACCCGGTTTCTGAACTTGTGGGCGAAAAAGGCCTGTGGCTACCCTCGGCGGTGCAGTTGACGGACGCTGATATAAAGCGAATCTGCGCGACCATACGCTCTTTTTACACCGAGGCCTGAGTAAAGTCATATAGGTCGCATGGCTGCAACATACACGGCGCAGTTGCTATAGCCGTGGACTGCCCTCGCTTTCTTATAACCGGCTTCCAATTACGCCCTAGTGTCACATCACCCTATCTTCTTTTGATGCGTTGGGTAATCCTCTCCAAGCTCGTATCCGTGGTGTTCGTGCTGCTGCAGCTGCGTATCCTCGGATCGTGGCTGCTCCCGAGCCAATCGGCTTCTTTGTACGCGTCACTGGCCTACATCGCCGGGATCTCGCTAGCGGCGGGGGCCATGCCCAACCTGCTGTGCAGTCAGATAGCCTACCTGGAGCCGGTGCGCAAACGTCGGCGCCTCCATCAGGCGATCGTCCTGTTTCTGGGATGCGCAGCACTGATGTCCTTCGCCTTGACACTCGCTTGGCAGACGGGCTTCGGGACCCAAACGCCGGCCCAGTTGGCCCTGATCTTCCTGACCGCCAGCGCCAGCACGGTGCCGACCCTGCTCGCCACCAGCCGGTTCTCCAGCGGCGACCTCAAAGGCGGTGCGCTGTTCTCAGCGCTGAACGTCGTCATCCCCCAGTTGACGGCCCTGTGCGGTGTCCTGATGCTGCCCACGGAAACGGGCTGGCTGGCGGGACTCACCCTTGGACACGTAGCCGTCTCGGTCACCGCCTTTGTCCTACACAGCCGGAGGGAGCGCGTTCTGGCGTTGCCCTCTGTAGGCTCACGCGCGGAAATCCAGGTCAACAAACCGTTATTCCTGCTGACGCTGTCTGCGCTGTTCTACGCGTGGGTGCTCCCCAATTTCCCGCGCATCCAGCTTGCCGCCGAAAGCAATACGCACCAGGTCGTGCAGATCCTGCTTTTGGCAGCATTGTCCTATTCGGCATCAAACGCTACCGAAACTCTGTGCGTCCAGCTGCGCCGGCACCACTGGCTGAAGACGTTCGAGTTCGAAATTGACCTGGCGCATCAGCGACGTTTCGTGCGGAGGGAAGTCGCCAGGATCGTCGCGATCTTCGCGCTGGCTGCATCCGCGTCGACCCTCGTGGTGACACTAGCTTTTCCCTTCGTGACGGGCACGCAGCTCACGTTGGCGGCGCCCCTCGTGGCAGCTGTAATAGGTGTGGATTTCCTGCGAGCCGCGTCCAGCAGCGTTTACGCGATGTCGGAAGCCGCACGAGTGCAGGTCTTTGTTGCCCCGGCCTTAGTGTGCGCGGGCTTATTTTATATAGGTACGTTCCGTGTCATGGACGCCTCGTCTTTCACCGCCATCTATGCCGCTGCAGCGCTCATCGTTTGCACTTCTCTGGCCGCAGCCATGCTGCTACTGAGCAAGGGCATCGAACGACTGCACGCCCAAGTCTAAACTCTGCCACCTTGCGGCCTCCCGAGTACCCTCCATGACACCTCTCTCCCATTTTATCCGCCCTCTGCCGGGGGCGGAGCTGCTTTGGTCAGGAGCACTACATTGCCCACTAATCGGTCCATGAAACGGATCCTCATCAAAAGCGGCTGGCTCGGCCGGAACACGATCGAATGGTACGCAGCACCGGACCAGCTCGGCCGACACGTCACAGAGCTGCACCGCGAACTCGTCGCCCAAGGATACGAAGTGGCCTTCGCGGGCGAGCGACGGCCCGGGTTCAAGCCTGACCTTGAATTACACCTTGAACGCCAGTTCCCGTCGTCTCTGTTGTCTAAGCGCATCCTGCTGTACTCGGAGCCTATGTTCATCCAGCCGCAGAACCGCCTGATGCCGTCGTGGGGCTACGACTTTACCTTCGACTGGCGCACCGACCGGCCGCAAAGCTCTAAGCACGGCCTCTACCTTTACCCTCGGGAACTCACACGGATCCCTAACCCGGGCTATTCTGATCGGAACCTGCTGGTTTCGTGCATCGCGGGGAACAAAAATGCTGTGCTGCGCTCCGCTGAGAGCCTCTACGGCACTCGCCAACGCTACATCCGCCTGCTTACGCGGCGCTTGGGCGAGAGGTTTTGGCTCTACGGCGGCGGCTGGAATCTGAGGGACCACCCCGTGGGATTTCTGTCCAAGGTGGCCTACCGCACGCGCACCTTGCAGCGCTGGCTCGAACGCCGGCCGCCACTGCCGTCCTACCGCGGTAAGTGCGGGAGCAAGCGCGATGTGATGCAGCGTTCGCTACTTACGCTGTGTGTAGAAAACTCTTCCGCCCCAGGCGGCGTCTCGGAAAAGCTTATCGACTGCCTCCAGTACGGCAGCGTTCCGCTGTACTTGGGCCCGTCCAACATCTCCGAGTTGGTGCCACCGGGGCTTTATGTGGATCTGCGTCAGTTTAAGAACGAAGACGAGCTGATCTACTTCATCGAAAACTATGGCGAGTCTGAGTACGCGGCTTGGACACGCGAACTGGACAACTATCTAGAAACCGTCGCTGCCCCCAGGCGGATCGAGGCCTTCGTCGACACGATCGTCCGCAAGATCCACGAATTGGTAGGAACTGCTTCGTGAAAATATCTCGCCATCACCTCGCCTCCGCGGTGATCCTGGCTGCCTACTACCTCCTCATAGGCTATTCACGAACCCTGCTTGATGACACGGACATACTACGATGCCTGGATGAATTCTCGCAACCCGAGACCACCCTTTACAGCTTGCGCGAGCCTTTGTATTGGGTGCCCGGAAAATTGCTAACGGAATGGACTGGGCAGGCCTGGCTAGCGATAGTCGGTTTCGACCTCGCCTCGTTCTGGCTACTGTACAAGAGCCAACCCCGACTGAAGTCTGTTCCCTTCCTCGTGCTAGGCCTGCTGCTTAGCCCTCTTCTCGTGCTGGGGCTCAGCAATATTCACCGGCAGCTCGTGGGCTTCGCGGTCTGGGCGTTTCTCATTGAACGATCACGCGGTCGGTCGATATCCTTGAGGGTGGCGCTTAGCTTGGTGCCGTTTTTCATCCACAACTCGCTGCTCCTGCTCTCGTTTACCTATTTTCTGGCTGAGTTCATTGCCTTGCGCAAATGGAAGCTAGTGCTGCCGGCGGGGGCTGTTGTGATCGCCCTCTACTTGGCGGTACAGAGCCTCGGCGGTGACATCCAAGAGACCTACTTCCGCGAAGGTACTGACACCAACACCTCGGTCTATCTCTACATTGTCTGGACGATCACCGTCTTCTTTGCGGCCCGGGTCTCCATCTACTCGGCGCCCTTCATGCGTTGGTTCGCCCTGATCGGCGGGACGTTGGCCTTCGCGCTGTTTGAGGTCTCTGGCGGTTCTTCGGGTTCGCGCTTCTTCATGCTGGTGGTCACGTGCATCGCGCTGTGGAGCACCGCCAACCCACTGTTCCAAGCGCGCAGCATGCGAGCCATCACCTTCGGCGCCTGCCTCGTCTTGGCTCTAGCTACGCCAACTTTCGCTAACAGTTTTTCCAGGAACATACTTTTTTCAGCCCTACCCGAGATTCAGATGCCATGGGTATCAAACTGGTGACGGCCAGCCCAAGAAGGCTATTACTATTTTTCTCTTGGCGTCCACGTTATGAACCCGACCCTAAAAAATTACCTAAAGCGTCTCTCGCGTATCGGCCTTGAGGTCAACTACGCCCTCGACAGCGGGCTTAGCATTGCTGGCCTCAACATCAGCCGCGCGCGGCAATGCGTCGCCGAGCGCAGCCAACCCGTTTTGACCCACTGCCTGTCGCTGCAGCCGGGCACGGTGCTTGACGTCGGCTCAGGCGGCGGGCAGCACGCGGCCGCCTTCGCAGCCGGCGGCGCGAAGGTCACCTGCATCGATTTTGGCACCTCGGTGTACGCGCAACGCGCCTCGGCGACGCCCGATGTCGAGGTGATCCATCAGGATTTCGGCCTGTGGACGCCCGACAAGCACTACGACCTTGTGTGGGCGTCTCACGTCCTGGAGCACCAGCGCAACGTGGGCCAGTTCATCGCGAAGCTAATATCCTGCTGCTCCTCCAGCGGGCGGGTCGCCATAACAGTGCCTTTCCCCCACCGCCACCTGTGGGGCGGGCACCTCACCCTGTAGACCCCGGGCATGCTTGCCTACAACGTTGTGCTGTGCGGCGTCGATTTGAGTTCGGCGACCATGCTGTACGGTTACCGTTAGTCCTCTATATTTTTCGCCCCCAAGCACATCGCCATGCCCGAACTGACCTACGACCAGGGCGACCTCGACAAGCTCCGGCCTTTCTTGCCCAAGGGCTTCACTGAGAACGCCGATGCCTGGTTCTGACCGCGCTTTCCCAACTTCATCCCGGCACCACGCGCATCCCTGGGTCAATACATCCCGCCACTGGCCAGGCCAATCGCCTCCAGCCCTTTCCCAACGCAGAGACACGACATGACTCACCCCTCTCAGCCCGCGCCCCTCTCATTCGTATCCGGCGGGGCCGGCTTCATAGCCACCAACCTCATCGGTAATCTGCTCGACGAGGGCCGGACTGTCCTTGCGGTGGACAACTTCTCACGCGGCGACACCGCCTACCTGAAACGGTTCGATAGCCCGCGCCTGCACGTCCGCGAAGCAGACCTGGCCGACCGCGGCCAGTGTCGCCGGGCCTTCGAGTTCGCTGCCACGCTCGGCAGCGTCGACGAGGTCTGGCATCTGGCAGCCAACTCCGACATCCCGGCCGGGGTGGCCGATGCTGACGTCGACCTCAAGGACACCTTTCTCACCACCGCCGAGATTCTTCGCTGCATGAAGGCGGACAAGATCGGCAAGCTCTACTTCGCCTCCAGCTCCGCGATCTACGGCGACCTCGGCGATCACCCCCTGCATGAGGACATCGGACCCCTGCTGCCGATCTCCAATTACGGTGCCATGAAGCTGGCCTCCGAGGCACTCATCAGCGCCGCCGCAGAGAGCCACCTGGAGCGAGCCTGCCTCTTTCGCTTCCCCAACGTCGTGGGCGTGCCCGCGACTCACGGCGTCATCCTCGACTTCGTCCGCAAGCTCAAAACCTCCGGCAACAGCCTTGAGGTCTTGGGCAACGGCACCCAGCGCAAGGCCTACCTGCACGTCAGCGATTTGGTCGCCGCCATGCTGCTCGTACGATCGCGCGCAGACATTCCCAAGACGCTGCCGATCAACGTCGGCCCAGTGGATGAAGGTGTCTATGTGCGCTGGATCGCCGAGCAGGTCGTCAAGCGCGTGGCGCCCGCGGCCAACATCGAGTTCGGCACAGGCAATCGCGGCTGGGTCGGCGATGTGCCCAAGTTCCATTATTCGACCGCCAAGGTCCAGGCCATGGGCTGGAAGCCGGCGCTCGGCTCAGAGGCCGCTGTCCTGCGCGCCATCGACGAGATCGCCCGCCAGGAAGGTTTCTGAGGTCCGGCATGAGCGTTTCCAATCCCCTCGTCACGGTGGTGATGCCCTCGTTCAACGAGGAACCTCATATTGTCCGCGTCAGCCTTGAAAGCATCCGCGCCCAGACCTTCACCGATTTCGAGTGCATCGTCGTCGACGAGAGCACCCGCCCCGAACTGGCAGAAGCCTGCCGTGCCGTCTGCGATGAAGACCCCCGTTTCATCTATGTACATCCGACGGAGCGACTGGGCCTGCCGAAGAGCCTGAACTTGGCCATCAGCAAAGCTCGCGGCCAATTGATCGCCCGCTTCGATTCGGATGACGTCTGCATGCCCGAACGGCTCGCCCTCCAGGTGGCGTTCCTGCAGGCACATCCGGAAATCTCGGTCGTAGGCGGCGCGCTCGACATCATCAGCAACGACGGGACGTTCCTCGCCCATCGCCGCTACCCGCAGACCTCGACCGCCATCGCCAAGGGCATGCAGCTGACCACCACCATCGCCCACCCGACGGTCATGTACCGCAAGGAAGCGATCGAGCAGCACGGCGGCTACAACCCTGACTTTCGCTTTGCTGAAGACCTGGATCTGTGGCTTCGCTGGATGAACGCCGGCCTGCTTTTCGCCAACCTGCCGCAAGTGCTTGTTCAGTACCGGCAGGACAACACACGTCGCGACCAGCGCCATTGGCGCTTCAACCTCCGTGCCCGCACCTCCAATTTCAGCGGTCAGCACACAGTTAGGCGCGCCATTGGCATAGCGTGCATCGCAACGTGGGTCACCATGCCCAAGAAGATCCAGGAGAAGATCTTTACGGCACTGATCCTGCGCCGCCGCACGGAGGCCACCCAGTGAACACGTCAATCACCAAGAGCCAGGTCGCCATCCTCGCCGGTGGCATGGGCACCCGACTGCGCGACCGCAGCGGCAACCTCCCCAAACCGATGGTGCCGGTGCTCGGCAAGCCCGTCCTGCATCACCAGATCGAACTCTGCCGCAAGCACGGCTTCACCGACATTGCTCTGCTGGTTCAGCATCGTCACGAGAAGGTCTCCGAGTACCTCGGCGACGGCTCGGCCTTCGGCGTCACGCTGAGCTATGCCATCGAGGCCGATCCGCGCGGCACCGCAGGCGCACTGCGCGACGCCCTGTCCATGCTCGCCGATCGCTTCCTGCTGCTGTACGGCGACACCTTCATGGACGTTGACCTGCGCAAGCTCTGGAATGCCCATGCTGCCTCCGGCGCTGTCGGCACGCTGTTTCTACATCCTAACGACCACCCGCAGGACTCGGACCTTGTCGATGTCGATGCGCAGGGTGCCGTCCGCGCCATCCTCCCTTACCCCCACCCCGAGGGGCGCGAGGTCCGCAACCTGGTCAACGCCGCGCTGTATGTGCTCGACCGAGCCGGCCTGGAGGATGTGACGCCCGCGGAAGGCAAGGCCGACATCGCCAAGCACATGTTCCCCCGCATGCTTGAGCTCGGACGCCGGCTGCACGGCTACGTTACGCCCGAGTACATCAAGGATATGGGCACGCCGGAACGCCTGGATAAGGTCGAGCGAGACTTCGTCGCCGGCCTCCCCGAGCGCCTCTCTGGCCGTCACCTTCGCAGTGCCGTCTTCCTTGACCGTGACGGCACCATCAACCGCGAGGTCACTCACCTCAAGTCACCCGACCAGCTGGAGCTGCTGCCTGGTGCCGCCGCCGCCATCCGCCGGCTCAATCGCAGTGGCCAGCTGGCCGTGGTCATTACCAACCAACCCGTGGTTGCCCGCGGCGACGTGAGCTTCGACGACCTGGAGCGCATCCACGCTCGACTGGAATCTCAATTAGGTGCCGGAGGTGCTTACGTTGATGGCATCTACCTTTGCCCCCACCACCCCGACAAGGGCTTCCCGGGTGAGGTTCCTGACCTCAAAGGCCCCTGCAGTTGCCGCAAGCCTGAGCCCGGTCTGATCGACAAGGCCTGCAGTGAGTTGGGCATTTCCCGACAAGATTCCTGGATGGTGGGCGACACCACCTCCGACATTGAGGCTGGCCGTCGCGCTGGCGTGCGCACCGTTCTGCTGCGCAGCGGTCACGCGGGCGCGGACGCCAAGTATGCTGTCCGGCCGGACTACATCGCCCCCGACCTCACGGATGCAGTCGAATGGATTCTCGGCGGACACGCCGCGCTGACTCGTCGCCTCGCGCCGATTGCGGTCGAGGCCAGCCGTGGCCGCCGCCTTGTGCTGATCGGTGGGCTCGCCCGCGCAGGTAAGAGCTACGCCGCCCAGGTGCTCAAGGAATTACTGCATGCGCTCGGTCGCCAGGCCCACGCCGTATCTCTGGACGGCTGGCTGAAGCCAAAGTCAGAACGCGCGGAGGGCGCTGGCGTGCGCGAGCGCTTTGACTTGACCAAGGCATCGGCTGCCGTCGCCACAGCCGCTGGTTCCCGGTCCCGCGTCGTGCTGTCGGAACCGATCTACGACCGCTACGACCGCAATGCCGGAGCCCAGTACATCGGGCACTCTGTTGGCCCTGAAGACGTGCTCATCGTTGAAGGCGTGCCTGCGCTGTTGTTGGACGAACTGCTCGGACAGCCCTCTGCGATGACCGTATACGTCGATGTTGCTTCCGCAACGCGCCATGCACGCCTAAAGCAGGATTACGGTTGGCGCGAGGTGTCGGCAGAGGATCTGTCGCTTATCCTGGCTGCGCGGGAATACGACGAAACGCCCATCGTCGAGCAATCAAAGGCAAAGGCCGATTGGGTTATTGAGCATGAAGCGCAGGAAGAGTAGAAATAATGATCGTCAGTAAGACCCCTTTACGGATGAGTTTTGTAGGCGGAGGCAGCGACCTGCCCGCCTACTACCGCGAAGAGATCGGCGCAGTGTTATCGACTTCGATCGACAAGTACATGTACATCTGCGTCAACAAGAAGTTCGACGGACGTATCCGCCTCAGCTACACCAGAACAGAAGACGTTCAGTCCCGGTATGAGATCGAACATCCGCTTGTCCGCGAAGCGCTCACGCTAGTCGACATCGACGGCGGCATTGAAATCGCCTCGATGGCCGATATTCCATCCAAGGGGTCGGGACTGGGCTCGTCCAGTACCTACACGGTTGGTCTGCTCAACGCGCTCTACGCTTATCGCAATCAGTTTGCCTCCAAGGAGAAGCTCGCGCGCCAAGCCTGCGAGATCGAGATTGACCGCTGCGGCGATCCCATCGGCAAGCAGGATCAGTACGCGGCAGCTTACGGTGGACTTAATCTGATCCGTTTCCATCCGGACGACTCGGTGTCAGTGGATCCAGTCATCTGCAAGCCCTCGCTGCTGCATGAGATGGAGGACTCGACGTTGGTTTTCTTCACAGGTCGAACCCGCAGCGCATCGGCGGTGCTTGCCAACCAGTCGGCTGCAATGAAGACCAGCGAACGCCGCGCACTGATGCGCCGCATGGTGGAACTGGCCTTCGAGATGAAGGAGCAACTGGAGTCCGGCACGCTCGACCACCTGGGCGACCTGCTGGATGAAAACTGGCGCCTGAAGGCTCAGCTAACCGTCGGTATCTCTGACCCCCAGATCGACGCCTGGTATGCCACAGGTATGGCCAAGGGCGCTCTGGGCGGCAAGCTGCTGGGCGCCGGAAACGGTGGCTTCATCATGTTCTATGCTCCCCCAGAGCGTCACGCGGATATCACCGCAGCGCTCTCTGATTTACAGCCGGTCAAATTCCGCTTCGACAGCACTGGCGCGCAGATCGTTTTTTATCAACCCACCGAATGAGTTTTCCTATGTCCACTGAGTTCACCGTAGCCAATTACCTCGCCGCCCACGCCAACCTGGCAAAACAACTCGATACCGATGCTTTCCACAATGGCATCAACATGGTACGCGCTGCCTTTGAGGGTGGCAAAAAGATATTGACATGCGGAAATGGAGGAAGTGCATCGACAGCATCTCACTACATCACCGATTGGAACAAGATGGTCAACTTGGCTACAGGCAAGAAATTCCGAGGTGTCTGCCTGTGCGACAACGTTGGCCTGATCACGGCCTACGGTAACGACCTCTCTTACGCTGACGTCTTTGCAGGCCAAGTAGACGCGTTAATGGACGAAGGCGACTTGCTGGTTGCGGTAAGTGGCAGTGGGAACTCTCCGAATGTTCTCAAGGCTATCGAGGCAGCTCGTCGTGCAGGCGGGAACGTACTAGGCGTTGTGGGCTACGACGGAGGAAAGATGAAGTCGATGTGCGACCATAGCGTGTGGGTTAACTCCTTTGACATGCAGTTGTGCGAAGACGTTCATCTGATGTTTGGTCATATGGTGATGAAAACTCTTTGTGGGTCAATGATCAAGTGATGTCGAGTCGTGCCTACCTGGGCAACGGCAACGGGTTCTCGGTAAAAAAAGTCATTGATGCAGCTGAGCAGGTAACCGGTCGCAAGATTACAGTGGTGAATGGTCCTCGCCGTGATGGCGATCCAGCTCGATTAGTTGCCGATTCGCGCTTGGCCCGCCAGAAACTTGGGTGGCGGCCGCAGTATGCGGATTTAGCCACCATCATTGAACATGCTTGGAAGTGGGAGACACGGGGCGGTTGAATCCGGCTCGATCCCAAGGCCAAATTTCCACGTCCCATCGGTTCTTGATTTTCCGCACCATCCTCTTGGACAACGTCTCTGTGATCTGGTTGATGATCCCCAATGATCGCTGTGCGTAGGGTGCGCGCTTTTCAGCGTCTCGCTCGTAAGTCATCCCCTCATGCAGCGCCATCATCTCAGCGCGCTCCTTCAGCACGGGTGATGCATTGAAAACCCAGTCGACAAAGTCGATTTCCTCCGGCGTCCAGCCACAGGCGGCGGAGTCGAGGTAGTCAACCGCCCATTCCGGGCCGTGCACGTTGCTGGCGTGCCAGTACATGTGTTCTGATAGCACCGTGCGTCCGGTCAACCCCTCCGCCATGTAGGGGTTCGCGGCAATGCCCCGCCGCAGGTAGGTGCAGGCCGCCACATAGTCCCCCTCCCGATACGCAATCAGCGCGGCCTGGTACCAGTGCGCCGGTGAATTGGGCGCGCCTTGTGCGCGCCGCGTGAATTTTGACCCACCCTGCCGATTCAATATTGACCCAGGA
>JBBARG010000015.1:0-24029 GCA_040399905.1 Burkholderiaceae bacterium | reverse complement strand
CTTCCGGGCAGGGAAAAGGGGACTGAGAAAATTCAGTCCCCTAGTGAATGGTGGCGGTGCGGTGTTGAAAAAAGCAAAAGCCAATTCTCTCTCAAAAGTGCGTGCGATCAGACGGGATCGATGTTGTCCCTCTTGGCGTAAAAACGGATGTCCCCCGAACCTACTCTGGAGTTTTCGCCCGTTTGAGGTGCCTGGAAGCAGCAAATCCCTCGGCGCAAACTGCGGAATTGAACCCGCGTCCGCACATCTTCCCCTGGTAACTTTTTGGGGCTCTTCCCAGCAACTTGGCCTGTGGTCCGGGGGGATGCGTTGGCTTGAGGAGCGCACAGCCTAAAGTGGCCGATCAGGCAGCACCCTTCCCGCTCGGGTTGGAACTGAATTCTTGTAGTGCCAGGTTCGTGCCGTCCCGAGCCCTTGGGTCAACTCGGTATCAATTCTTCAATTGACAAATATTTTCCGTTCAAGTCTCGAACGGATGAGCGGTTTGCGGTAGACTCGTTCGACTTCTTACAGAAGAGTTCCACCCCTCTGTTACCCCCGCTACCTCCAAGACCGCGCTTGTCGAACGTGATACGGCACTGCGGTAGCCTGCCTGAAACCTTTTTAGACCCTACGACAACTCAATAACGTCAAAGACATGACCAGCCGCCAAGCCAAGATCCAAGAAGACACCCATTTCCGGATCATGCGCATCTTGCAAGAAAACCCGGACCTCACCCAGCGCGAGCTCGCTGACAAGCTCGGCATGAGTGTGGGTGGTCTGAACTACTGCCTCAACGCCCTGATAGACAAGGGCTTTGTGAAGATGGGGAATTTTCACAAGAGCAAGAACAAGTTCAAGTACGTCTACCTGCTCACGCCCCAGGGCATTGCCGAAAAGGTGGCGCTAACCAGCCGCTTCCTCAAGCGCAAGATGGAAGAGTACGAGGCTTTAAAGGCTGAAATTGAAGCGCTGAGGTCTGAAGTTGAGACGCCTGGCGGGGAAGGAACCCAAAAAGCATGAAGTCCGACAAGTTACTTCAAGTCACTCCTGTCATCCTCTGCGGTGGTTCAGGCACGCGTTTGTGGCCGCTGTCTCGCACTGGTTTCCCGAAGCAGTTTCTATGCTTGACTGGTAAGGAGAGCCTGTTTCAGCAAGCCGCCTTACGCCTAGCCAACCTGGGCAGCGCAGACATCCAGGTTGCTGCCCCTATCGTCGTCACTGGAGAAGACCATCGTTTCTTGGCATCAGAACAACTTCGCGAAATCGGTGTTGAACTGGGCTGCGCCCTGCTGGAACCAGTAGGCAGAAATACAGCGCCTGCGCTCACACTTGCAGCGCTGGCTGCTATGGAAGGTGGCGCAGACCCCGTACTGGTCGTTACGCCTGCCGATCAAACCGTGGTGAATGCCGACCCCTTCACCGCCGCCATGCAACGCGCAGTGTCTGAGGCTGCCCTCGGCACCATCGTTATTTTGGGTGTGACGCCGGACAAGCCAGAAACGGGTTACGGCTACATCCAAACCAATAAGTCATTGCCAGGCGAAGCTGAAGCAATCCAGTTGGTACAGCGCTTTATAGAAAAGCCCGACGCCAGCACAGCCCAAACCTACTTGAATGAAGGCGGCTACTACTGGAATGCCGGCATGTTCGTGCTCAAAGCCTCTGTTTGGCTCAAGGCGCTTGAGCAGTTCCGGCCAGACATATTGCAGGCCACACAGACCGCATGGGGCAAGCGCACGGCAGATAACCAATTCGTGCGCCCGGGCAAGGCTGAATTTGCTGCTATCCCGTCCGAATCCGTTGACTATGCCGCGATGGAACATTGCCCGGCCAGCAGTTTCCCAATCAAGATGGTCCCGCTGGATGCAGGATGGAATGACCTGGGTGCATGGGATGCGGTCTGGAATGTCTTGCCAAAAGACGAAGCTGGCAATGCGCACTTAGGTGACGTACTGACCACTGACAGCCGTAACACCTTGGTGCACGCCACCAGCCGACTTGTTAGCCTAGTCGGCGTGGAAAACCTTATCGTTGTGGAAACGCCCGATGCAGTCTTGGTAGCCGATAAGTCTCGCAGCCAAGACGTCAAACACATCGTCACCCAACTACAGAAAACAAAACGCGAAGAGCACACGCTGCACCGCAAAGTGCATCGCCCATGGGGCTGGTACGACAGCATCGACGAAGGTGGCCGCTTCAAAGTCAAACGCATTCAGGTCAAGCCCAAAGCCAGCCTCAGCTTGCAAAAACACCATCACCGTGCTGAGCACTGGATTGTGGTGAAGGGCACTGCTGAAATTACCAACGGAGACAAGGTTCTGATCTTGACCGAAAACCAATCCACTTACATACCTCTGGGCGAAGTTCATCGACTCGCCAACCCGGGAACGATCCCGCTGGAGATCATTGAAGTTCAGTCGGGTAGTTATTTGGGCGAAGACGACATCGTTCGTTTCGAAGACACCTACGGACGAGCCAAATCATGAGTCAGCCGCCCAAGATCTACGTCGCTGGCCATCGCGGCATGGTGGGCTCGGCCATCCTGCGGCAGCTACTAGCCCAAGGTCATCCGGCAGATCGCATTGTGACCCGCACGCATGCCGAACTGGACCTGACGAACCAGGCCGCCGTCAACGCTTTCTTTGGCGCCGAAAAACCTGATCAGGTCTATTTGGCCGCTGCGAAGGTGGGCGGCATCCATGCCAACAACACCTACCCGGCCGAATTTATCTATCAGAACCTGATGATGCAGGCCAACGTCATAGACGCGGCCTTCCGCAACGGAGTGCGTAAGCTGCTCTTCTTGGGCTCCAGTTGCATTTATCCCAAGCTGGCCGAGCAACCCATGCGCGAAGATGCCTTGCTGACAGGTACGTTGGAAGCCACAAACGAGCCCTACGCCATTGCCAAGATCGCTGGCATCAAGCTCTGCGAAAGCTACAACCGGCAGTACAGCACCAGCCACGGGGTGGACTACCGCAGCGTCATGCCCACCAACCTGTATGGGCCCGGTGACAACTACCACCCCGAAAACTCCCACGTCATCCCGGCGCTGATCCGTCGCTTCCATGAAGCCAAGGTCAGCCACGCGCCCAGCGTCACCATCTGGGGCACGGGCACACCCAAACGCGAATTCTTGTACGTGGACGACATGGCCGCGGCTAGCGTGCACGTCATGAACCTGCCCAAACCCATCTACAGCCAGCACACCCAGCCAATGCTCAGCCACATCAACGTGGGCTGCGGCGAAGACGTGACTATCTTGGAAATGGCACAAGCCGTGGCTCGAACTGTAGGCTATACCGGCCCTATCCGCATCGACCCCACCAAGCCTGATGGTACGCCCCGCAAGCTCATGGATAGTACCCGACTTAACGCGTTGGGCTGGCGAGCACGGGTCGGACTTGAAGTAGGCCTGGAAGCCGCCTACAGAGACTTTTTGGTCCGCTACGCCTCATAAACGTTGGAAAAACAAATGACATCAGCAACAACCGCTTCCCTCAAAGTTGCCCTTATTACCGGAATCACTGGTCAAGATGGCTCTTACTTAGCTGAGTTTTTACTTGAGAAAGGTTACATCGTTCATGGCATCAAGCGCCGAGGCAGCCTGTTCAACACTCAGCGCATTGACCACATCTATCAGGACCCACACATCGACAATGCGCGCTTTAAGCTGCACTATGGCGACTTATCCGACACCAGCAACTTGGTGCGCATCATTCAGGAAACTCAGCCTGATGAAATTTACAACCTCGGTGCTATGAGTCATGTCGCAGTATCGTTCGAAAGCCCTGAATACACGGCGGACGTTGACGGCATTGGTACGCTGCGTATTCTCGAAGCCATTCGCATCCTAGGCCTCGAGAAAAAGACTCGCTTTTACCAAGCCAGCACCAGCGAGTTGTACGGCTTGGTGCAAGAAATTCCACAAAAGGAAACCACACCGTTCTACCCCAGAAGCCCCTATGCTGTTGCCAAAATGTATGCGTACTGGATCGTAGTGAACTACCGTGAGGCTTATGGAATTTACGCATGCAACGGCATCTTGTTCAATCACGAAAGCCCACGCCGAGGTGAAACCTTCGTAACCCGGAAAATAACCCGAGGTCTGGCTAACATTGCTCAAGGACTGGAAACCTGCTTGTATATGGGTAATCTCGACGCATTGCGTGATTGGGGTCATGCCAAAGACTACGTTCGCATGCAATGGATGATGTTGCAGCAAGACGAGCCAGAAGACTTTGTAATTGCTACTGGCGTGCAATACAGTGTCCGCCAGTTCATACAATGGAGCGCACACGAATTGGGCCTAAGCCTAAAGTTTGAAGGCGAGGGTATAGACGAAATTGCATTTGTTGCCGCAATATCAGGAGACAAAGCTCCCGGCCTCAAAGTTGGGGATGTCATCGTAAAAATTGATCCCCGATATTTCCGGCCAACGGAGGTGGAGACATTGCTAGGAGATCCAAGCAAAGCAAAACAAAAATTGGGTTGGGAGCCTGAAATTTCAGTTAAGCAAATGTGTGCCGAAATGGTTTTGCACGATCTAACGCAGGCTAGGCAGCACGCATTACTTAAATCCAATGGATATAACGTAAACGTCAGCGTCGAATAAGTTGAGTGCGCACACAGTATTGCGAAAAATCAAGAAGACTGCATTTCTTCTGGGCTTGTGATTAGCGTGGCATTTTAGCTGACACGCGGTTAATTTTTTCAGCAAGTTTAGTTGATGAAAATTAAAGTAAAAAATATTAGGCGCGATATTAGAGGCGAGAATTTTTTCTCGGGGGCTACTCTTTATCTATTTTCAAACATACTTGCGGCAGCCATTCCTTTTGCGCTTCTTCCTATATTAACGCGATATCTTTCGGCCGCAGAATACGGCCAAGTTGCGATCTATCAAACTGTGTTGGCTGCCTTGAGTGCATTTGTCGGCATTAGCGCGCAGGGTGCGGCGAGCATTAAATATTATGAAGGCGACGTCGCAAAAGAAGAATTAAAAATATTTATAGGCAGCTGCTTATTAATTCTAGTTTCCACTAGTTCATTGGTGTTTCTTGCTGCAATGGTTTTTGCGGAAAGTATTTCTGAGCTTTTGGCTATTGACAGGGGGTGGATTTTTATTGCAGTAATTACATCGAGCGCTACATTTGTTATTACCATACGCATGACTCAATGGCAAGTGCGCAATGAGGCTAAAAAATATGCAATCATGCAAGTGTCGCAAGGCGTCTTGAATGCGGGGTTATCTTTATTGCTGGTTGTATGCCTTGTGCAAGGTGCTGCCGGAAGAATTTGGGCCCTATCAATGATCCCGGTTATTTTCTTTGTAATAAGTTTAATTTTGCTTCACAGAGATAATCTTCTAGGTTTCGGCTGGCGGCCTAATTATATCAGGGAAATTCTTTCTTTTGGAGTTCCTTTGATTCCTCACTCTTTGGGAACGTTTTTGCTCAGTTCAGCCGATCGGTTTATTATTAATGAAAAACTTGGTCTGGAGCAGGTTGGGATTTATATGGTAGCAGTGCAATTGGTTGCTGTTATGGGTCTTGTATTTGATGCAATAAACAGTGCTTATGTTCCTTGGCTTTTTGAGCGATTGAAGCGCGATCAAATGGATGAAAAGAGGAGGATCGTTCGTTGGACGTACGTTTATTGTTTGATGCTGCTGTGTATTGCAGGGCTTGCATTTATTGTTGGCCCCTCAATTTTAACTCTTATCGCTGGAGAGAAATATAGTACTGGTGGCCCGATCGTTGGGTGGCTAGCCCTTGGGCAAGCTTTTCAGGGCATGTACCTAATGGTTACAAACTATATTTTCTACTCCAAGCGTACCGCTTTATTGTCTGCTTCAACCATCGTGACCGGGTTAATTAACTTGGGTCTTCTGTTAATATTGATAAATTTCATGGGTTTGCGAGGTGCTGCTATTGCATACGCACTTTCCATGGCGCTTAAATTCTTGATAACTTGGTTTGTTGCGCATTTGCGTCATCCAATGCCCTGGTTCAATTTCAATCGGAGTTCCAGCTATGCTAAATAATTCTTCAATTCTCGTTACTGGTGGTACCGGCTCATTCGGTCATTCTTTTGTGCCGATGACTTTGGCTAAATACAACCCTAAAAGGCTAGTAGTTTTTTCGCGCGACGAGATGAAGCAATGGGAAATGGCAAAATTGTTTAAAAACGAACCGCGTGTCCGTTTTTTTATCGGCGACGTTCGCGATAAAGAAAGACTTAGTCGTGCGTTGCACGGGATAGATTACGTTGTTCACGCCGCGGCTACCAAAATCGTGCCGAGCGCTGAATATAACCCCTTCGAATGCATAAAAACAAATATTATCGGAGCCATGAATCTAATCGATACGTGTATCGACAAAGGTGTGAAACGTGTCGTGGCACTCTCTACAGATAAGGCGAGTAGCCCGATCAATCTATATGGAGCGACAAAACTTGCCTCTGACAAAGTTTTTGTTGCAGGGAATTCATACGCCGGCAGCAATGACACCCGTTTTAGCGTGGTTCGTTACGGCAATGTCATGGGGTCACGGGGTTCGGTTATCCCATTCTTCATGTCTATTAAGGAGAAAGGCATTTTGCCCATTACCGATGAGCGCATGACTCGTTTTATGATCTCCCTTGACCAGGCTGTAGAACTTGTATGGCATGCTTTCGAGGACATGATTGGAGGGGAAATATATGTTAAGAAAATTCCGTCAATGAAGGTAACCGACTTGGCTAGCGCCATTGCTCCAGATGCGCGACTCGAATATGTCGGTATCCGTCCTGGTGAAAAAATTCATGAGCAGATGATCGGAGAAGAGGACTCGTTTTATTCCTATGAATATCCAGACCACTTCAAAATTTTACCTGCTATTCATGAGTGGGATAAAGACGAAAATCGCATTAAGGATGGAAAAAAAGTGCGGGACGGTTTTAGTTATACCAGCGATAACAATTCTGCATGGATGACTCCAGCGGAACTTATGGCCTGGATCGATGTCAACCGTGAGAAGATCGGAAAAATCTGAATATGATCCCTTACGGCCGTCAAGACATCACCCAATCTGATATTGATGCGGTAGTCAATGTTTTAAGTTCGGACTTTCTCACTCAAGGGCCGGTTGTGCCAGAGTTTGAGCAAATTGTCGCGAAACATGTTGGTTCAAAACACGCACTGGCTGTAAATAGCGCAACATCTGCTTTGCACATTGCCTGTTTAGCGCTAGGACTGGGGGCGGGTGATTTTCTTTGGACATCACCCGTAACTTTCGTTGCATCAGCGAACTGCGGTCTTTATTGCGGTGCTCGAGTGGATTTTGTAGATATTGATCCACGCACCTACAACCTGTGCCCTGAAGCGCTTGAAGCCAAATTAATTGTCGCCGAAAGATCAGGCAGGTTGCCCAAAGTGCTGGTGGCAGTGCATCTGTGCGGCCAGTCCTGCGACATGGCCGCTATTTATGCCCTCAGTCAAAAGTACGGCTTCAAAATCATCGAAGACGCTTCGCACGCAATTGGTGGCAAATACAAGGGTGAATTTGTTGGGAACTGCCGCTACAGCGACATCACTGTGTTTAGCTTTCATCCCGTTAAAATCATTACAACCGCCGAGGGCGGCATGGTTCTGACCAATAGTGACAGGCTAGCTGCAGAAATGGCGCTGCTGCGCAGCCACGGTATAACCCGCGACACTACCCAAATGACCCACGCACCCGATGGGCCGTGGTACTACCAGCAAATTGGCCTGGGCTTCAACTACCGGATGACCGAGCTCCAAGCTGCCTTGGGTATGAGCCAAATGCAGCGGCTAGATGCTTATGTTGCCCGTCGCCACGAACTTTCCTGTCGCTATGACCACCTGCTGGCTGATCTGCCAGTTACCACGCCATGGCAACATCCCGACAGCTATTCGGGCTTGCACCTTTATGTCATTCGCCTGCTGCTGAAAAAAATCAACAAGACCCACCTGCAGGTCTTTGAAGCACTACGCGATCGGAGCATTGGCGTGAATCTACATTACATTCCGGTGCACACCCAGCCGTATTACCAGCGCATGGGGTTTAAATTAGGGGACTACCCTCAAGCCGAGCAGTACTATTCTGAGGCTATTAGCCTGCCACTCTTTCAGACCTTGAGTGACTTGCAGCAAGAACGTGTTGTGGATGCATTACGTGAGGTACTTTGCTCATGAGGCTCGCAATTATCCCCGCCCGTGGCGGCAGTAAGCGCATCCCTCGTAAAAACATACGTCTATTTGGTGGGAAACCAATTATTTCGTGGTCAATTGCCGCTGCGCGGCAAAGCGGTTGCTTTGACCGCATTATTGTGAGCACCGATGATCCTGAAATTTCAGAAGTAGCCAAAGCTCACGGAGCTGAAGTGCCCTTTGTGCGCCCGCCTGAACTCTCTGACGATCACACTGGCACCATTCCAGTAATCGCTCACGCTATAGCTTGGCAAAATGCAAATGGCGAAGATGTGAGCGAGGCCTGCTGTATCTACGCTACCGCTCCCTTCATTAGGTCCGAAGACCTGCGGCGCGGATGGCAGGCGATTCAAGAGTCTGATGCAAAGTATGCATTTTCTGTCACCAGCTACGCCTTCCCGATTCAGCGAGCCCTCAAAATCACACGAACAAAGCGTGTAGCCATGTTCCAGCCCGAACACTTCACCACTCGTTCGCAGGACCTAGAAGAGGCTTGGCATGACGCGGCGCAGTTTTATTGGGGTAAAGCTGATGCTTGGCTAACTGAATTGCCGCTTTTTTCAGAGGCTGCAAAACCAATTGTCTTGCCACGTCATCGTGTACAAGACATCGACACGCCAGATGACTGGGCGCGCGCCGAGATGATGTTCAAGTGTTCAAATCTTTAATTCAAGGATAATTTATGACTTTCAAAACTGATCAAGAGGCTTTCTGGGCCGGAGACTTTGGCACCGAATACATACAACGTAACCAAGGCAATGCCTTGCTGGCTTCCAACCTCGACTTCTTTGCCAAGGCCCTGCGCCAGGCACGCGGCATCCAGAGCTGCATCGAGTTCGGTGCCAACATCGGCATGAACCTCAAGGCGCTAAAGCTACTGCACCCCAACATTGACGCGCACGCCATCGAGATCAACGCCGAGGCCTCGAAGCAGCTGGGTACCGTCATTGCGCCCGCCAACGTCCACAGCACATCAATCCTGGACTTCACTCCAGCCCGCCAGTGGGACCTGACGCTCATCAAGGGCGTGCTCATACACATCAACCCCGAGGCGCTGCCGCAGGTCTACGACAAGCTGTTCGCCGCCTGTGGCCGTTACCTGATGGTGGCCGAGTACTACAACCCGGCGCCGGTGGCCATTCCCTACCGCGGCCACAGCGACCGCCTATTCAAGCGCGACTTCGCCGGCGAGCTCATGGACCGCCACCCGCAACTGCAGCTGGTGGACTACGGCTTTGCCTACCGCCGCGACCCCAACTTCCCGCAGGACGACATCACCTGGTTCCTCATGGAAAAGCGCTGAGCCCTTTTGGAGAGACACGACCATGCTGACCTATTGCAAACGCTGCGTGATGCCGGACACCAAACCGGACCTGCACTTGGACGAACACGGGATCTGCAACGCCTGCCGCAGCTACGAGGCGCGCAAGGCCATCGACTGGGACGCCCGCTACCAGGATCTGCTGAAGGTGCTGGAGAAGTACCGCCGCCCCGACGGCAGCCACTGGGACTGCATCGTTCCCGTCAGCGGCGGCAAGGACAGCACCTACCAGGTGGTGCGCATGCTGCAGCTGGGCCTGAACCCGCTGTGCGTCACCTCGTCTACCTGCGACCTCTCGCCGCTGGGCCGCGCCAACATCGAGAACCTCAAGCGCCTGGGCGTGGACCACATGGAGTTCTCGCCCAACCCACTGGTGCGCGCCAAACTCAACCGCGTGGGCCTCACGCAGGTGGGCGACATCTCGTGGTCCGAACACGTGGGCATCTTCACCATCCCGGTTCGCGCCGCGGTACAGTTCAACGTGCCGCTGATCGTATGGGGCGAGAATTCGCAGAACGAGTACGGTGGTCCGGCCGCTGCAGCTGAGAACAACGTACTGAACCGCCGCTGGCTTGAAGAATTCGGGGGCCTGCTGGGCATGCGCGTGACCGACCTGATTGGCCAGGATGGTATTGAAGCAAAACACCTAATCCCCTACACCTACCCCACTGACGAAGAACTGCACCTTGTGGGTGTGACGGGCCTCTTCCTGGGCCACTACATCCCGTGGGATGGCCTGTCCAACACGCTCATCGCCTCGGCCAACGGCTTCCAGAGCTACCACAAGGTGGTCGAAGGTTCGATGGTCAACTACGAGAACCTGGACAACTACCAGACCGGCATTCACGACTATTTCAAGTTCCTGAAGTTCGGCTTCGGCCGCGCCACCGATCTGGCCTGCCTGCACATTCGCCGCGGACGGCTCACGCGTCAGGACGGCCTTGAAGCGGTCAAGCGCCTGGACGGTCTGTTCCCCTGGGAATACCTGGGCAAGCCGCTGAAGGACATCCTGCGGCCACTGGAGATGACCGAAGACGAGTTCATCCGCATCTGCGACAAGTTCACCAACAAGAAGATCTTCAAGCGCGACGTCAGCGGTGCACTCTTGAAAGACAGGGATGGCAACCTGACTAAGATCAACTACGACAACGCGTGATCTCATGAAAGTCGGTGTCATAGACTACGGCGTTGGCAACCTCGGCTCTGTGCTGCGGGCGCTGGAACAGTTGCGCGTTGCGCCGGTGCTGGTCAACCGCGCGGCTGACATGCACGCAACCGATTGCCTGATCCTGCCCGGCGTGGGTAATTTTGCCGACTGCGCGCGCCTGCTTGACGAGGGGGGCTGGACCACCGCGCTGCGTGACGAGGTGCAAGGCTACAAGCGGCCGCTGCTGGGCGTGTGCGTTGGTATGCAGCTGCTGGCCGACAGCAGCACCGAAGGGGCGACCGAAGGCCAGGCTACGCCGGGCCTGGGCTTCATTCCCGGACAGGTGGGGCACCTGCGTAACTTTGGCTGTACCTTGCGTGTGCCGCACGTGGGCTGGAACGGCATCATCCGCACCCGCACCGATGACCACCTGCTGACCGGTATGCCCGACGGCACCGACTTCTACTTCGTCCACAGCTACGCCTTTGCGCCGCAAGACCCGTCCGACGTTCTGGCCACCACCGACTACGGTGTTCCGGTCACAGCCGCGGTGCGGCGCGGCCATGTGTGGGGCACCCAGTTCCACCCGGAAAAAAGCTCGCGCGCGGGCTTCAGGCTTCTAAAGAACTTCATCGAAGGCCCGGAATGCTGAAGGTGCGCGTCATTCCTACCCTACTGTGGAAGCAATTCGGGCTGGTCAAGGGCGTGGGCTTCGATAGTTGGCGCCGCGTCGGTCCAGTGCTTCCGGCCATCAAGGTCTACAACCAGCGTGAGGTAGACGAGCTAGTGCTGGTGGACATCGTGGCCCACCAGTCAGACGAAGACCTGGACTTTGAATCCATCGACGAATTCGGCCAGGACTGCTTCGTGCCTTTGACCGTGGGCGGCGGTATTACCCGCATCGAACAGGTGCAGCGCCTGCTGCGGGCAGGTGCCGACAAAGTGGCCATCAACACCGCCGCCTACACACGCCCCGACCTAGTCAATGAGATTGCGCGCCGGCATGGAGCGCAGTGTGTGGTGGCCAGCATCGACGTGCGCACCTCAGACGGCTGCTGGGCCTGCTTCAGTCACGCGGGTCGCCAGGCTACCGGCCGGGAGGTGGTGGCATGGGCGCGCGAGCTGGAAGACCGCGGTGCGGGCGAGATACTGATCACGTCCATCGAGTGTGACGGCACCATGCAGGGTTATGACCTGCCGCTGATCGAAACCGTGGTTCGAGCCGTAAAGATCCCGGTCATCGCTGCGGGGGGCGCAGGGAACTATCAACACATGATTGACGCTGTCAAACAAGCCGGTGCATCCGCTGTTGCAGCCGCAAGCATATTTCATTTCACCGAGCAAACACCGGCTGAAGCGAAGGCAGCTATGGCAAAGGTAGGAATTCCTGTACGAGGCCCTTTCAGGGAATCTACCCTTACATGAGAGTCGTATTCCGAACCGACGCATCACTGGAGATTGGCACGGGCCACGTCATGCGATGCTTGACTCTGGCCGAGGCGCTCACTGCCAAAGGCGCAGAGTGTCAGTTCATCAGTCGCGCGCACGAAGGCAACCTGATCGACTTTATTCGCGGCAAAGGATTCATCACCCACGAATTGCCAATTGCGCAGCACTCAAGAGGGTCACCGACCGCGCGCGGCATAAAGGTACCGTCCCCCATCGTTCATCGCCACTGGTTAGGCGCCACGCAAGCGCAGGACTCTGAGGCTTGCGCTCCGATGCTGGCCGAATTGCGACCTAATTGGCTCGTTGTAGATCACTACTCGCTCGATGCTTCCTGGGAGGGCGCATTGGCGCAGCACTACCGCAAGTTGATGGTCATAGACGACCTTGCAGATCGGACCCACACCTGCAATCTGCTCCTCGACCAAACCTTCGGCCGCCAAACGACGGACTACTACCCTCTTGTGCCGACAAGCTGCCGTCTGCTTTGCGGTTCCCAATATGCAATCCTACGTCCCGAGTTTGCAGCCCTACGTCCCTACAGCCTGCAGCGTCGTGGCCAGCCCACCCTGCGCGAGTTGCTTATCACCATGGGCGGCGTGGACAAGGACAACGCAACCGCTCAGGTGCTGCAAGTGCTGCGAACATGCCCCTTGCCTGCGGACTGCCGGATCACCGTTGTATTAGGGGAGAAGGCACCGTGGCTTGAAGCTGTTAGCAGACAGGTGCAACACATGCCTTGGGAAACCCAGGTGCTGGTGGGAGTCACTAACATGGCTCAATTGATGGCCGACAGCGATTTGGCGATCGGGGCAGCAGGGGCGACCTCGTGGGAGCGATGTTGTTTGGGCCTACCAACGATCATGCTCGTGTTGGCAGAAAATCAACTAAAGGTTGCAGAGGGACTCAAGCAGTCAGGCGCCGCGGAACTTGTTACCTCAGTATCAGACTTGGAGACTCAACTTCCGGGGTTGCTTAGCCTATTGACCTCCACTCACGGAAAATTACACGCGATGAGCGAAACATCCGCGGCGATTATTGATGGTATGGGTATCCACTCGGTAACGACCTTATTGGAAAAGTAAAGTGACCAGACACGCATTTATGTCAGTTAGAAAGATGAGTGAGAAGGACCTTGAGTATGTCTTAAGGTGGCGCAACAATCCTGACATACGCCGGTTCATGCTCTCACAACACAAAATAACGCTCGCCGAACATCGTGACTGGTTCGATCGTGCGTCCCGAGACCAGTCGCGTGCGTTGTTGGTCATTGAGGAGCATGGGCAACCGCGTGGCTGTGTCATTTTCTCGGGTGTCGAGAAAAACGCAACAGCCGACTGGAGCTTCTATTCAGCGCCTGGTAGCCCAGCAGGCAGCGGAAAGAGGATTTGTGCCACGGCGCTTGACTTCGCTTTTGGCGAGCTTGGACTCCATAAAGTTGCCGGTCAAGTTCTTGACTTTAATCTCCCTTCAATTCGCGTTCATCAGCGCCTTGGATTTACGCAAGAAGGAGTTCTTCGGGAACATAATCAGATCAATGGTATGCACCACGACCTTTTTTGCTTTGGTGTTCTGAGTAGTGAGTGGCTAGCACTAGATAAAAGCATGAGGAGCCTAGAAATCAATGGGGACAAATGACAACTTTAATGTCAAGCCAGCGTATATCTTCGCTAGCTGTAAACCATGGCATCGCGCATCATTCGATTATATACGCAATGAAACTAAGGCAGGCTGGTACTACGTTTCCAACACCGGCGAACTTCAAAACACACTCTTAAAGGTAAAGCCAAGATATATCTTTTTTCTCCACTGGAACTGGATTGTTCCCGAGACTATTTGGGAGAAATACGAATGCGTGTGCTTTCATATGACCGACGTCCCTTATGGACGCGGAGGCAGTCCTCTTCAGAACCTGATTCTTCTAGGTCATACTCAGACCATGCTAACCGCGCTGAAAATGGTCTCGGAGATGGACGCAGGCCCGGTGTATGACAAAAGATCTCTAAACCTCAATGGGTCCGCTGAAGAAATATATGTCCGCGCAGGAAGGCTGAGCATTGAAATTATTCAATGGATTATTGAAAATAATCCAAAGCCAATGCCACAAGTGGGGGAGGTGGTAACCTTCAAGCGCCGAAAACCTGAACAAAGCGGTCTGCCGGACGCAGGTAATCTGAAGAATGCGTACGATTTTATCCGAATGCTTGATGCCGACGGATATCCAAATGCTTTTGTCGAGCATGGTGACTATATTATCAATTTCAAAAAAGCGAGACTTGACGGCGATCGCGTTGTAGCCCAAGTTGAAATCAAACTTAAAAATGAAACCAACCGAGATGAAGAATGAATATCAATATTAATGGTAGAGAAATCGGACTTAGCAGCCCGCCCTACATAATTGCCGAGCTATCCGCTAACCATAACGGCAACGTCGATCGCGCTTTAAAGACAATCAAAGCAGCACGAGATCAAGGTGCTCACGCCATCAAGATACAAACCTACACCGCAGACACGATGACGATCGACTGTGATAGCGAAGAATTCATGATTCGCGGTGGCTTGTGGGATGGCTATAAACTATACGATCTATATAAGTGGGCTGAAACCCCGTTTGAGTGGCACAAGGCCATCTTTGATTACGCTGCCAGCATTGGCATTACGATATTTTCGACGCCATTTGATGAGTCTGCGGTTGACCTACTCGAGTCCCTTAACACCCCTGCTTATAAGATCGCATCGTTTGAAGCTACCGATCTGCCCTTGATACGATACGTCGCGAGCAAAGGCAAACCGATAATTATGTCTACAGGAATGTGTTCTGAGGTGGAAATCGAAGAAGCAGTTAATACCGCACGCGAGTCAGGCTGTACTGAATTAATTCTGCTCCACTGCATAAGCAGTTATCCCGCCCCAATCGACCAAGCAAACTTGCGACAAATGCCAAATCTGGCGAAAAGATTCAACAGTCTACCTGGACTGTCCGATCATACGTTAGGGATGACTGCCTCAGTAGCAGCGGTGGCGCTTGGTGCATGTGTCATCGAAAAGCACTTCACGCTTAGTCGTCAGGACAAGGGACCCGACAGCGAGTTCTCGATTGAGCCCGACGAATTGAGACGGTTGTGTCAAGATACATTCGATGCGTGGTCTGCGCTGGGCCGTGTAGGCTTCGACCGTCAGACCGCGGAGGAGGCTAACAAGCGCTACCGACGTTCAATTTATTTTGTAAGAGATCTAAAAGCTGGACATAAAATTACAGAAGACGATATCCGTAGGATCCGGCCGGGTTTCGGGTTAGCCCCGAAAAACTTTGATAAGGTGATTGGCCGAATGGTTCGTGAAGACGTAGCGCGTGGTACAGCGGTACAGTGGAACCTTCTCGATGACTAAGACTATTCTTGTAGTTGCAGCTCACACCGATGATGAAGCGCTGGGATGTGGAGGCACGATTGCTCGCCACGTCGCCGAAGGTGATGTTGTGTATGCTGTTTTCATAGCTGACGGCGTTAGCTCGCGCGCTCAAGTAGATAAGGACGATTTGGCAAACCGCAACTTTGCCGCCGAGCGAGCAAGGGAAACTCTTGGTATTCGGGAGAACTTCTATTTGGGACTCCGAGATAATCGACTAGACAGCTACCCGCTAATTGAAGTCATTAAGCCTCTTGAGTCAATAATACATCAACTGAACCCCAATATAATCTATACGCATCATTATGGCGACCTTAACATTGACCACAGAATTACTCATCAAGCGGTTCTGACTGCGTCTAGACCTATACCGGGTCACTGTGTTACAGAAATTTATTCTTTTGAGGTAATGTCAAGTACAGAATGGTCAACTCCTAATCATCGACCATTCATTCCGAACTATTTTGTAGACGTCGAAAAATATCTCGATACGAAAATAAACGCTCTTAATGATTATAGAGACGAGATGAGAGATGAACCTCACGCTAGGAGCATTAAAAGTTTAATTTGCTTGGCAAGTTATCGTGGGAACAGCGTTGGACTTGTTGCTGCTGAGGCCTTTGCTGTGATAAGAATGATTCGAAGTTGATGCAATTTAGATATTGAGGAAAATGCAAAATGCCGACAAATCTCGATTTTTAAGAACCATGATACAGGCGGGAGAATTATCAAGTCGTATTGCCCCGGAAGTGTGAATGTGAAAACCATTGCGACCAGAAATATTGTAGAAGAAAAAGCGAATGCCAATTAAACTGCGCAATGTAAAAATATACGGATAAAAATATCGAGACGGAAATGGAATCAAAAATAAAAAATAAAGCAAAAAGAATAGTGCCCCAAGTATTTATAGATCTACTTGGTTATGCTAGAACATTGCCATTGCTTATTAAATCCATCAAATGGACGCTAAAGAATAGTCGCCTTAAAGATAAATATTTTGGAAAAAATGTTTACATACTTGGCGGTGGGCCGTCATTGAATAATTTCGATTTATCAAAGATATATGGGGAGAATATTATAAGTATGAATTTTTTCGGAATGCATGAAGATAAAAATAAGTTTAATATAGTCGCTCACTGTATTGGAGAGCCTTATCCATCAGAAGGTTGGCAAGATCCACGGAGGATGATGGAGGCGGTTAATTCTGAGACATATTGGCTGCACTCGGGAAATATTGAAAAGACAAAAAATATAAACAATAAAATTCATTATTATACCCCAGTGGTAAGGGCCAACTCATTTGTATTTACAGGCCAGACGCTTCATATTCAAGGCCTTGTGTATCAATCAACCTCACAAATGGCCATTGTCATTGCATTGTACATGGGGTTCAAAAAAATTTATTTATTAGGAATGGATCATGACTGGCTTGTTACAAGGGGAAATTCCCCTCACTTTTATGAGGAGTCAGAAAAAACTACTCCGGCGGATCTTTCGAAGTTTTCGTATACATCAATGATCGAAATAAGTTTAAGCTTATTTCGAACGTATGAATTTTTGAAGCAGGTTGCACGCAATGAGGGCGCGGAAATTTATAATCTATCGTCGCCCTCCTATCTTGATGTATTTCCCAGAGGATAAATGCGCCAAATCTCGTATGTGATTTTGATAATATGGAGTGCGTCGCTGTTGATGACGTTATCGCCATTTCATGAATATTCTCACAAGACAAACTATTTTTACTCATTCATAAGTTTCGTTCTTGTGATAATTGTGTCTTTTTCTATAAAAAACTCTTTTCCCAACAGCGGTAATTCAGTCTATAGGGTAAAAATAATCCGGACGACCTCATGTTTTGCGTCTGTTATTTTGGTTATTGCTTCACTTTTGGTCTTGGCGCTGCTTTACAAAAACGGAGAGGGTGGATTAAGCGCGAATCGCGAGATTTTTGATGAACGTTATTCCTGGTTTAATTATGTCTTCATGGTAGCTGCTCCAAGTGTAATACTATTAACCCTTTCTAAGCATTCCACTACATATCAAAAAAGGCTGGGTGCTATTGGATGGGTTTTGTGCTGTCTTACGCTTTTATTCTCTGGAAACAGACAGTTTACGTTTTTTTCGCTTGTGTTCCTTTCTAATTACAGCTTGAGTAAGTCAGGCGCCCCTCAATTACTTTTTAGACGGATGATTATTTTGGGGGTTGGGGTTGTTTGCCTGCTGATAATTTTTAGTATATTAAGATTGGATTATCTGCCTGATGGGCAAGATAATATAGTGGCTAAATACATGAGTACTCTTACTGGGGCAAAATGTACTTATGAGCCATTGTGCGAGTCACACGTTGAGACTGTTTTCCAGTTGTTGTATGCTTATTTGGGGCTTAATCAGGCGGGACTGGCTTACTCAATTGATTTTTATTACGAGAGCGGCGGCTTTCCCTTGATTTCCATTATTTTCCCCCTGGTTTATCGAAGGCTGACAACTGCCGGGGTGGTGCCTGACATATCTAGTTATAATATTGCATATGGGGATTATATTGCCTCAAAGTCTGGAATTGATTTCCCTAATTTCTTTTCAACGATATTTGGTGGAATCGGTGCGGAAATGGGGTGGTTTGGAATTGTCATTTTTTTCACCATGTTAACACTGATAGTTTATTTTTTATCAAGAAATTTAAATAGAAGGGCAAGCAGTGAAATTGAATTGTGCGCATTTCTCCTGCTTCCGACTATGTTAATTACTGGCGTGATGCAGATGCCAACCACTGAGCCTTATTTTTCCATGCTGTTAATTCAATGGTTTGGATTGCTGATTTTAGAAAAATCTATTAAGAAGGAAATGGCAAAAAAACAGGGCGTTTGAGCGATGATAAAACTCATTGCGCACCACAAAATTGAGCAAGTGATAAACCAGACCAAGTATAACGATAAAAATACTAAACGCATTATCACCCTGTGTTCGTCGTGCATATGCCTTGAGTAATCGTTTGTGTTGATTGCCGTTGATCTTGTTCATAAATGCCCCGGTCTGTTGGCGATTGATTTGGTTTATTTTGCTTAACGATAAAATCTTGCTCGCATCTTGTAATGGTCTTCTTAAAAGTATTTTTGGTGCAATATAGATGAGAAATGATAAAATAACAATTGTAACTGCCACGCTCAATGCTGAAAAGTATTTGCCCCGTTTGATTGATTCCCTTCAAAATCAAACTGATCGAGATTTTGAGTGGGTTGTGGTCGACGGCGGCTCGACAGACAAGACTCTAGATTTAATCAAAAACAACTGTGGATTAAACGTTCGGTGCCTGGTTGGAAACGATTTTGGTATATATGATGCTCTAAATCGTGGTTTGAAGGTCATTAAACATGGCTATTATATTGTACTTGGCGCGGATGACACGCTTACGCCGGAGGCAATAAAAGAATACCACGCTGCCATAAACGAAAGTAGAGCAGATATAATCAGCGCCTCAGTGCGTCAAGGCGGACGAATAGTTGAGCCTAGAGAAGGTTTGGGTTGGCTTTATGGATTGCCAGGTATGGCAAGTAGTCATGCTGTTGGCATGGCGGTCAATATAAATTTGCATCATATGTATGGTATGTATTCGCGAAAATTTCCAATTGCTGCAGATCAACTTTTTGTCAAGCAGGCCGTTTCTGGCGGAGCAACGATCTCGCGCAGAAATTTCCTTGCAGGTGAGTTCTCGTCAGAGGGGACATCCGGAAGCGACCCAGTGGGACTGCTTACTGAAGTATTTAGAGTTCAGTTGATTACTGAGCGCATTGCCATAATTCAATTTATTCTATTCGGGTTGCGTCTGTGGAAGCTCTATTTTTTTTCGCTGCTGCGCCTGATATCGTTTCGCTTTCATTCTACTAAATCAAAGAGTAATTGAATGCAGATGGCCGATATGACAAACGATACTTTTTTTGCTCGTTCCAAAGTTCCGGTCCGGATTCACTTGACTAACGTAACTGGAGCTGGTGCTTCACAGGTCTTGCAATCCTTGTTGCCAGCACTGGAGAGTGATTTGAGTGTGACTGTTGAGCGTATTGATCTTCCTGATCGCGGTAAACTCGCCGACTATAGTAGTAATAGCCAGCATACTGTGGTCCAGAAGTACCGTAGGCGTTTACCCAATGTCTTGTCGCGTTTACTTGAGTGTACGTTGTTTGCAAATAGGTTCGAGGGTGAGTCACCTTTGCTTGTGTTAGGAGACCTACCGCTACGCTGCAGAGGGCCACAGACAGTATTTGTTCAAACACCTCACCTTATTATTCCTTCGAGTTTTAATTTATTTAGTGGTGACATTAAATACTGGGTTTCTCGTCTGCTTTTTTGGCTTGGAATTGACCGTGTTCGGGCCTTCATAGTTCAAACTGATGTTATGCGAGATCGTCTTGAGAGAAGCTATCCTAGACTTGTTGGTAAAGTGCATGTTATTGGCCAGCCAGCTCCAGCTTGGCTCCTTAACAGCGGATTGCGGCGTCATAATCGTATACGCAAGGTCAACCAAGCGCTAAGCCTCATATATCCCGCTGCTTGTTATCCTCACAAGAACCATGCTTTTTTATCTAGGATAGATCCGTGTGTTGATTGGCCGGTTGAACGTCTTGTTCTTACTTTGGATCCTACTGTGCACCCCGCACCTCATTTGTCTTGGGTTAATTGCATCGGTTTTTTAACTCCTGAGAATATTATCGAGGCTTATTCAGACGTCGACGCGCTGCTTTTTCTATCAAAAGATGAGAGTTACGGTCTACCCCTTATTGAAGCAATGTATGTCGGGCTACCTATCGTTTGCCCAGATCTCCCCTACGCACGTACGCTATGCGGTGAAGGCGCTTTTTATTTTGATTCCGATCGGCCTGAGTCTCTCCGAGAGGCTCTGACAGCTTTGAAGTCAAAGCTTGATAACGGATGGTGGCCAGATTGGCAGTGTCGGCTGTCGAATATTCCTGCCGACTGGAATGCTGTGGCTCAGAAGATGCTCGAAGTTGCATGTACTGGCGTTCAAAGACTTTCTGAATAAAACTATTTCCGGAAATTTGCTAAATTTGCCCTATGAAAGTCTCAATCGTCACTGTTGCTTTTAACAGCGAGAGAACTATTGCCAATACGCTTGACTCTGTTGCTTCGCAGCTACATCTTGATATTGAGCATATAATAATTGATGGGTATTCAACCGACAGAACCTTGGAGATAGTCCGCTGCCGCGGCACTCATGTATCACGAGTTTTATCAGAGCCAGACAATGGAATATACGACGCGATGAATAAGGGATTGGCGCTAGCAACGGGAGATGTGGTTGGCTTTCTTAACTCAGACGATGCTTATGCGGATAGCACAGTCATTTCGGATGTTGCTCGATCTTTCTCTAATAGTAATGTGGACTATGTGTACGGCGACATTCAGATGTTGAATGAAGCCGGCGAGGTAGTCCGCCACTGGCAGACCGGCGCCATTTCGGTTGACGGCCTGCGGAGCACACAAATTCCGCACCCGGCGCTTTTTGTCAGGCGTTCTCTACTGGATTCCTTGAGTCCGGCATTTGATCCAAGCTACCGAATCTCGGCCGACCTGAAGCAGCAACTGATCCTGATCAACAAGCTTGGCGCTCGCGGTGTGTATATCAAGCGCCCCTTGACCCTTATGAGTATCGGCGGTGCCAGCACGGGAGGACTGAGAAGCTATGCGGCAGGTTGGCAGGAGTCTATTCGCGCTTACAACGATGTTTTTGGAGGTGGTGGGTGGTGGTATACGTTCAAAAAGGTTGCCTCTAAGGTTAGGGGCATTCGGAAACTCCGTCAGTTCAACTCATAATGAAGAACGTTTGCATCATCGGCGGTAGCGGTTTCGTTGGTACCCGCCTCATCAAGAGACTGCAGCTGCGCGTCCAAGAGTTCAACATCAGCAATCTCGACAAGAACATGAGTCAGGAACATCCGAGCATCACTAAGCTAGCGGATGTTCGCTCAGTTGACCAGCTTGCAGCGATTCCACAGGGCGCGGTTGTCGTCAATCTAGCCGCCGAACACCGAGACGATGTGCGTCCTCTGAGTCTTTACGACGATGTCAATGTTGGAGGTGCCAAGAATATTTGTAAGGCTGCACGAGAAAAGCATGTGTCCACGATAGTGTTCACGAGCTCTGTTGCTGTGTATGGCTACGCGACGGTTGGCGCAGATGAAGATGGAAGGATTACTCCGTTCAATGACTATGGCCGTACGAAGTTCGCAGCCGAAAAGATATTCAGACAGTGGCAATCAGAAGAACCTTTGCACAGATCATTGGTAATTATTCGCCCTACTGTGATATTTGGCGAGCGCAATAGGGGCAATGTGTACAACTTGTTGAGGCAGATTGCCTCTGGTAAGTTCATAATGATTGGCTCGGGTGAGAACCGGAAGTCGATGGCATACGTTGAAAATGTTGCGGCCTTCGTCGAACACAGCATGACGTTCGGCCCGGGCGTCCACGTCTATAACTTCATCGACAAGCCAGACTTGACGATGAACAGCTTGGTCGCGAAAGTGAACCGAATATTAGGACGATCGGAAAAAATCAGCTTCCGGCTACCGTTTGTATTTGGATTCGTGATTGGCAAAGGCTTTGATCTTGTGGCGACGATAACTGGAAAACGATTCACGGTCAGCTCAATTAGGGTTAAGAAGTTCTGCGCTAATTCTGTTTACAAGACTGCAGTTGATAAAACTGGCTTCGTTTCGCCGGTGCCACTCGAACAAGCCCTCGCTCAGACAGTTCGATATGAGTTCGTCGAATCGCATGAGCACGAGGGAGTGTTCTACACCGAATAGGTTATCCACGAAGTTTGGGTCTGTACCAACGCCAGACTTCTTCGTTCCAACGGTTCTTGACCTTTCGCACCATCTTCTTGGACAGTGTTTCTGTGATTCGGTCGATGAAATCCAATGATCGCTGAGCGTAGTGGGCGCTTTTTTCAGCATCTCGCTCGTAAGTCATGCCCTCACGCAGCGCCATCATCGCGGCGCGCTCCTTCAGCACGGACGATGCATTGAACACCCAGTCGACAAAGTCGATCTCCTGCGGCGTCCAGTCACAGGCGGCGGAGTCGAGATAGTCAACCGCCCATTCCGGGCCATGCACATTGCTGGCGTGCCAGTACAGGTGTTCTGACAGCACCGTGCGCCCGGTCAATCCCTCCGCAATGTAGGGGTTCGTGGCAATGCCCCGCCGCAGGTAGGTGCAGGCCGCCACATAGTCCCCCTCCCGAAACGCAATCAGCGCGGCCTGGTACCAGTGCGCGGGGGAATTGGGCGCGCCTTTAAGGTATTCCTTCATGGCGGCCTTATGGTCGCCTTGGCGCAAGGCGATGTCACCCAGCAAAAAGTGCACACCGATGTTGTCCTTGGGGCACCAGGCCAGCATCTGCTTGGCCAGCGCCATGGCAGCTTCGCCCCCTTTTGCTTGGTCCCGTCGGCGCATCAAGCCCAGCAGGGTGCCGTGCGCCAGGCGCAGGAAGGGCCGATTGTCCACCTCACCCCAGGTGATCTGGCCTTTGAAGCCTTTGGGGATGTGGGCCAGTGCCTGCTTGTAGGCCCGTTCGTACACCTCGGTGGCTTCATCTTGCAGGCCTAGCGCCCACAGCCGGTTGGCAATGAAGTTCTGAATTTCCAGGTTGTACGGCGTAGTGGCTTCCAGCTTGCGCGCTTGCATCAGCGCCTGCTTGTGGCTGAGTTGGCCGCTCTCCAACTTGTCGATCAACACATCCAGGGCTTCTTCGTCCTGCCAGTGGCGGATGAAACGGCCGTGGTGGGTGGGTATGCCGGTTTCGGGGTCGTCGAAGGTTTCGATGATGAAAGTCAAGGAGGAGGGCTCATGACTTGGGGCTGAGGGCTGAGTAGGGGCCGAGTCAGGTTTTTTCTTGGGCATGGTCGGGATTTGGAGCTTCGGGGTGGTTGGGCGCGGCAGCGGCCTGGCCGGCGTGGGTGGTATAGATGCGGCCGTTGTTGGCCACATAGCGGCGGAGATCCGGTGCCATGGCGTCCGGCACGATCATCACCGTCATCCCCATCGCCTCCGCCATGCGTTCGATGGACGACAAACGCGGATCGCGCTTGCCGTTTTCAATCTCCGACAAATGCTGCGGCGACATGCCCACCTTGGCAGACAACATCTCCAGCGTCAGACGACGCTGGTTGCGCTGGCGGCGCAGGAAAGCGGGAATCAAAGTGTCCATGGGTGAAGCGTAGCGCAGCCACGGGGCAATCGCTCATACGATCGCGTGAATTCGTGCATGCCGAACACGAATTTGCTGCCCATCCAGTCAGCCAAGTTCTGACGTTTCGCCAAGATCAGTGACCACCATTTCACTTTGCTGCTGTACCGCCTCTTCCATGCTGACAGTGTTCACCACAAGCTCAAACTGCTCCAGAATCTCGGGCTCGTGGCGCTGGATGTAGCTGTTGACCGCAGCGTTGGACAGCAGCTTGGTCAGGTAGCCCTTGGCCACGACCAGGTTGAGCAGGTC
>JBBARG010000014.1:0-26231 GCA_040399905.1 Burkholderiaceae bacterium | reverse complement strand
ACTGCATGCAGTCCGCCCACGCAGCAGTCATCACCTGCCAGTGATGACGGTAGAAGATTGGTACGACATCTCAATTACCACCGTCATCCCGGCGCAGGCCGGGATCCAGCGTCTTTCGTCAATCAAGAAAACGATTGAATTTTCACACAGCTTTTATACCTTAGCTTTATTCCAATAGTCCGGCTGCGCAAAAGCCCGCCTGAGAAAATCAACAAACGCGCGTATCCGCAGCGGCAAATGCTGGCGTTGCGCGAAGATCGCGTAGATGTCATTGCCCGGTGCGGCATAGTCATCCAGCACTGTGACTAACTGGCCCGACTCGATCTCGGTGCCGACTTCCCACATGGAGCGCCATGCCAGACCGCGCCCTTCGAGCGCCCAGTCATACAACACCGCGCCATCGTTGCAGACCATATTGCCCTGTACTTTAAGTGTGACGTTCTTGCCGTTCTGACGGAAAGTCCAGCCGCGCTGGCTACCCTGGCTGGAAATCGCCAGACAGTTATGACGCGCCAGCTCATCGAGTGAAACGGGGCGGCCATGCTTTTTCAGGTAGTCGGGCGTGGCGACTACGACGCGCTTGTTATCAACGAGCTTGACGCCGATCAGGTTTGAATCCGACAAATCGGCAATCCGGATCGCAACGTCGACACCTTCACCGATCAAATCGACGATGCGGTCATTCAGGTTCAGCGTCAGTGTCACGTCCTGATGCTCAGCCAGAAAAGAGGGAATCAGGCTCGCCACATGCTGACGGCCAAAGCCGGCCGGTGCCGAGATATTCAAGTGCCCGCTGGGTCGCGCACTGCGCTCCGACACTTGTGTCTCGGCGTTTTCCAGGTCCAGCAGGATGCGCTGGCAGTTTTCCAGGAAGGCTTCACCCTCATTGGTTAGTGCGATCTTGCGTGTGGTGCGCTGCAGGAGCTTGACGCCCAGCCGTGCTTCGAGCGCGTCGAGCCGGCGTCCTATCATGGCCGGTGCAATCCCCTCGGCGCGTGCTGCTGCTGACAGGCTGCCTTTGGCTGCGACATCGACGAAGGTGGAGATCTGCTTGAACTGGTCCATAGCGCACAGTGCTTGTGACAAAAAACGGAATGATAAAGCGATTTGCGGCCTGCTTTATGATTATTTCGCTCGCAAATGGAGTCGCTGCTACTATGTCAACTCAAAAAATAATACCGGCTAACGCACAGGACAAGCATGAACGCCCCAACCAAATCCAATTCCCGTCGTCGATTTCTCTTGGGCGGCGTTGGCATTGCCGGCGCACTTGTCGTCGGTTGGGGCATGCTTGCTCCGCGCCAGCGGCTCACTTCATCGTCACCGTTGCCCTCAGCCGAAGGCACGATTCCATTGAATGGATGGGTCATGGTCGCCAGCAGCGGGCGCGTCACGGTGGCGCTGGCAAAAAATGAAATGGGGCAGGGCGTCTTTACCAGTCTGCCTATGCTGGTGGCTGAAGAGCTTGATATACCTCTCGATATGGTCGATATCGCACAGGCGCCAATTGACAAGATTTATGGTGATATCAGTATGCTCGCCGACGGCCTGCCATTTCATCCGGACGATCGTGGCGCACTCAAGCGCACTGCGCAATGGCTGTCCAAAAAAGTCTCGCGTGAATTTGGTGTCATGGTCACCGGTGGTTCATCCAGCATCAAGGACAGCTGGCTGACGATGCGCGAAGCTGGTGCTGCTGCGCGGGCAATGTTACTGGCAGCAGCTGCCGACGAATGGAAAGTACCGCTGGAACAGTGCAGTACCGAGGCAGGTTTTGTTGTTTATGGCGTTGTCAATGGCAGTGGCAAGCGCGCCAGTTACGGCGAACTGGCTGCCAAGGCAGCGACGCTGAAACCGGCCAGCTTTACATTGAAAGACCCGGCGCAGTTTAAGCTGATCGGTCATTCGACGATGCGGCGCGATAGCCCTGCCAAGGTCAACGGCACTGCGCAGTTCGGCATGGATGTCAGACCCGACGGCATGCTTTATGCCGCAGTCAAAATGAGCCCGGTGTTTGGCGGCAAACTGACATCGTTTGATCAGGCAGCTGTAGCAGGCATGCCCGGTGTTTTGCATGTGGTGCCCGTTGCGAGCAACCGTGCCGGTACGCCAGCTAGTGTGGCCGTCATTGCGAAAAGCTGGTGGCAGGCGCAAAAGGCGGTGGGCAAGTTGCCCGTGGTGTGGGACACGGGCGACCATGCGAAACTTTCGAGTGCCAGCATCGCTGAACAATTAAAAACCAGCATAGAACAAGACTCAGGCTTCACCTACTACAAGACTGGTGACATGGATCAGGCTGCAGCGGCTGCGCAAATGCTCCACGCAGAATACAGCGCACCTTTTCTCGCACATGCGGCACTCGAACCGATCAACTGTACTGCGCAACTGAAAGACGGCAAGCTCACGTTGTGGGTGCCGACGCAGGTACCGTCCATCGCCGTGACCGCTGCTGCCAAAGCTGCCGGCATAGCCGAAGAAAGTGTCACGCTGCACACGACTTATCTGGGTGGAGGTTTTGGTCGCAGGTTGGAAACCGACATGGTGATGCAGGCAGTCGTCATAGCGCGTGCGGCTGAAGGCGCTCCAGTGCAATTGATCTGGCGTCGTGAAGACGACACTGCACACGACTTTTATCGTCCGGCATCGGTGGCACGCTTTAGCGCGACGCTCGACGCAAGCGGCAAGGTACTGACTTACCAAAGCAAATCAGCGTCTGATGCGCCGGGACAGAACATGCTGGCGCGTGCTTTCGGCTTGCCCGAATCCGGCCCCGACAAAACCACCATCGAAGGTCTGTACGACCTGTGCTACGAGTTTCCGAATCAGCAGATGGCGCATGTGATTGTCGACACTGGTGTGCCTATAGGCTCATGGCGCTCGGTCGGCCATTCGCACAATGCATTTTTCAAAGAGAGTTTTATCGACGAGATCGCGCACGCGACAAAGACCGATCCGGTCGACATGAGGCGCAGCCTGCTGCAAAACCACCCACGCCATCTGGCGGTGCTGAATGCGGCGGTAGAAAAAGCCGGCAAGCCGGCAGCGAACCGTGCACAGGGCGTCGCGCTGCATCAGTCCTTTGGCAGCATCGTTGCTGAAGTCGCTGAGGTGTCGATAGAAGACGGACAGATACGCGTGCACAAAGTGACTTGCGCGGTTGATTGCGGCATCGTGGTCAATCCGGACGGGGTCAGGCAGCAGATAGAGTCGGCCGTCATCTATGGCCTATCCGCTGCGCTGTACGGCGAGATTACGATTCGGGACGGGCAGGTCGTGCAGCGCAATTTCCATGACTACCCTATGGTTCGCATGAATCAGTCGCCATTGATTGAAACCGTACTCATACAAAGTACAGAGCCGCCTGAAGGTGTGGGCGAGCCGGGCTTACCGCCCCTTGCGCCGGCAGTCGCCAACGCAGTCTTTGCTTTAACGGGCAAGCGCTTGCGCAGCTTGCCCTTGCGTTTAGCTTGAACTTTGGCCTAATTTAAAACGAGCCGACGAAGTCGCGCTTGCCGAGTTCCACGCCGTTGCTGCGCAGGATGGCGTAAGCGGTCGATACGTGGAACACGATTTGCGGCATTGCGTAGTGCAGCAAATAAGGCATGCCCTTGAATTCACGGGTGTTGGTGCCAAAGCTGAAGGTGATGTCACGATCTTCAGTGCCGTTGAGTTGTTCGGGCTTGATGGTGGCTACAAAGTCCAGCGTCTTGCGGATGCGCTCTTGCAGGTCGGCTAGCGTCTGTTCATTGTCTTCAAACTTCGGCGCATCAATACCAGCCAGTCGCGCGCACAGGCCTTTGGAAAAGTCACAGGCAATCTGCACTTGTTTGGCCAGCGGCAGCATGTCGGGAAACAGGCGTGACTGCACCAGTACTTCAGGGGTGATATTGCGGGCTGCAGCGTGCGCTTCAGCTTTGCTCAGAATGGCGGACAGGCTGCCCAGCATCTGGTTCACGACAGGCACCGAAGCGGCGTACATGGAAATGGTCATCGTTAGTCTCTCAGGAAGGTAGGTCGGCCAGACGCGCACGCAGATTGCATTCGCGCTGCCATTGTTGGCGTTCGGGGGTGCTGCCGGCTTCACGAATGAGCTCGGCTTCGGGTCGTTCAAGCTGCGCTTGTAGCAAGCGCGCCACCTGACGCGGCTCGGGCAGCATGGTGCCATAGAAAGCGACGGTCTCACCGCGCTGCATCAGGATGGTCGGAAAATTTTCGACATCAAGGTCGCCGACCAGATCGGCCTGGTCTTCAATATCAATCCACAAGAACAGCTGGTCCGGATGCTGCGCGGCCATGGCATCAAAGCCGGCGCGGTACTGTTTGCAGACATCGCACCATGCCGCACACAGGCAGGCGACAACCCATTTGTCAGCGGCGAGGGCAGCGGCAAGCTGCGTGAAATTGGCAGGGGTAAGGAAGAGGCTGGACATGGCGCTATTTTACCGTAGCGCATATCCGTACCGGAAGTAGAGGCAAGCGGCAGTCATCACGGTAAAATAACGACTATGCCTTACATTCTCGCCCTTGAAACATCGACCGAACATGCTTCCGTTGCTTTGCTGCGCGGCCAGCAGCTCAGCACGCGCGAATCTGTCGGTACTCAAATGCATTCCCAAACGGTGTTGGCGCTCTTGCAGGACTTGTTGCTGGAAGCCGATATCACGCTGGCGCAATGTGATGCGCTGGCCTTCGGTGCTGGCCCCGGCTCGTTCACCGGCGTGCGCACCGCGTGCGGGCTTGCTCAGGGTTTGGCCTTTGGTGCCAATGTGCCGGTGGTGCCCATAGTGAGCCTCCTTGCCATGGCAGAGGCTGCACGCGCTGCCGGTGCCGGCGACGATATCGTCGCTGTGCTCGATGCGCGCATGGGAGAGGTTTACTGGGCGCAGTATCGTTATCTGGACGAATGGCATACCGTTACAGCACCCGTCTTGTCTAAAGCTGCTGATGTCAAACCGCAAGGACAAGTGGCCGTGTGTGGCAACGGGCTGTTTGCCTATGCTGAAGAATTCACGCAACTTGGTACTTCAAAGCTTTATCCGGATGTGATGCCGCATGCGGAGCATGTCGCGCGACTGGCATCGACCTCCGTCAAGAATGGCGAGATAGTGCATGCGCGTGATGCGCAGCCGCTGTATCTGCGCAATAAGGTTGCTTTGACCATCAAGGAAAGACAGGCAGGAGTGCGGCCTTGAATACTGAACTGCAAACCAATACTGCTACAAAGCCGGGTTCAGCACGAGCCAACAACGAAATGCGTTTTGCGATGATGCGTGCGGCTGACATTGAACAGGTTGCAGGCGTTGAGGCGGATGCTTTCCCGTTCCCCTGGACTCGTGGCAATTTCCTCGACTCTCTGGCTAGTGCTTATCCGGCCTGGGTCATGCGTGCCCATGACGGCAAGCTGGCCGGTTATTTTCTATTGATGAATGCAGTCGATGAACTGCATATACTTAACATCACTGTGCGTCCTGATCTGCAAGGCACAGGCTTGGGTCGCATGCTGCTCAACAAGGTGACAGAACTGGCGCGTGAAGCGGGCATGAAGTCGGTGCTGCTTGAAGTGCGGCCGTCCAACCAGCGGGCGCTGAACGTTTACCGTCATGTCGGCTTCGAGCAGATTGGCATACGCAAAAGTTACTATCCAGCCGGTGCTGCTGCGCGTGAAGACGCCATCGTCATGCGCCTGCTGCTTTCAGATTGAAGCCATGAATAGCTCGTCACAAAAGCTGGTAAAGCTCGAACAGATGGGACTAGGCCCGGTCTGGCAGCGCCGTGGCAGCCATGCTGGGCAGCCTGCTTCTGTCGACAGCAATGAGGCCTTGTCGACCGACGCATTACCGACCGATGCAATATCAAGCGACGCAATCGCGCAAATGGATTGGGACGCGCTTAACCACGCCATCAAACAGTGCACGCGCTGCCGTTTATGCGAGGGCAGGGCACAGGCGGTACCGGGCATTGGCGCGACTGATGCGACTTGGTTATTCGTCGGTGAAGGTCCGGGTCACAATGAAGACTTGCAAGGCGAGCCTTTCGTCGGACCGGCCGGCAAGTTGCTCGACAATATGCTGCTGGCGATTGATCTCGAACGTGGCAAGCACACCTTCATTGCCAATACCGTCAAGTGTCGTCCGGTCGATGCAACTGGTCATGACCGTCCACCCGCTGCTGATGAAGTCGCTGCGTGCCGGCCTTATCTGGAACGCCAGATAGAACTGATTAAACCCGCAGTCATTGTTGCGCTTGGCAAGGTTGCAGCAACGTCCTTGCTGGGGCTGGATGCTGACACACCGCTGGGTGGCATGCGTGGCAAGCCGCATCAGCATGGCAGCATTCCAGTGGTGGTCACTTATCACCCTGCGTATTTGTTGCGCAAGCCAGCAGACAAAGCCAAGAGCTGGGCTGATCTCTGTCTAGCGAAGACCTCTTTCAAGAGCATGAGTGATGTCAGCTAAGGCTGTTGTGTCTCCGTCTGAGTCTGCACCGAATGCACTTAACTATCAGTCCGCATTTCACCAGCGCTGGCGAGCGCTGCATGATCCGCATGTCAGGTCACTGGCGTGGTTACTCGAAGCTCCTGATTTGCTCGACCCTGCCGCATCGCGCTGGCAAGGAAAAATAGCCAGCCTGCCGGCAACAGCCGCACGCGATGCTTTGCCGTGGTTGCAGCAACTCGATGCAGCGCCGGATCCGCTGCATGCCTTTCTCGATATGCATCGATTCACGCGGCTTGGCCGTTATGCAGAAAAACTGCTGGCCTGGTATTTTCAGGAACACGGTTGCCTGTTCGCGCATGGCGTACAGGTGCAGGCGGGCAAAGACGAAACCATCGGTGAGTTTGATTTCCTTTTGTGGCAAGGAGATGCACTGCTGCATTGGGAATTTGCGACCAAATTTTATCTGCTGCATGCCAGCTTGCCGGTCCAGCCTGCAATGCAATCTGCCGATTATTTTGTGGGGCCGAATCTGGCTGATACGCTGGGCGCGAAAATGCGCAAGATTTTGCAGCGTCAGTTAGCGCTCGGTCAGCATCCGGCAGCGCAGCCCCATCTGCCGCAGGCACTCGCAGCGGCCCAAGCTTTGATCAGGGGTTGGCTGTTTTATCGCCGTGGCGAATCATTGCCCGCCGCAGAGATAGGCATTTCAGCGCAACACTGCCGCGGCTGGTGGTGCAGCCTGCAAGAACTGGATGCACATGTTGATACAGACTGGTGTGTGATCTTGCCCAGACTTTCGTGGCTTGCTCCCGCACGCTTGCCTAAAAGCGCAGGCATGACACGCGCCGCTTTGCAAAAACAGTTGAACGATCAGTTCGCTGTCGATGCGATGCCGGTGATGGTTGCCAGCCTGACTTTGCAGGACGGCTGGCTACTGGAAACGGATCGCGGGTTTGTGGTGCCGGATGACTGGCAGGACAGGGCGGAGAAGAAATTAAAGCTGACAGCAGATATTTAGATGCTGAACGGTGGGTTTCGCTGCGCTCTACACCACCCTACGGATCTTTGTGCACTATGAAAAGTAGGGGGGTGTAGAGCCAAAGGCGAAACCCACCATCATTAGCGAACAAAAATTCAAGTGCCGACGTGCTTCTGTTCGCCTATCAAATGCATCGAATCATATTCACGCTGGTTGGCCGCGTGTTTTTTCATGATCAACCACATGGTACCGGCCACGAACAAACCGAACGTCACGATGACGATGTAGACGCTCAAATCCAGCTTGACCATCAACGCATACAGACCCAGCATCAGCAAGATGGATAAATTTTCGCTGAAATTCTGTACCGCGATAGAGTGACCCGCGCTCATCAACACATGGCCGCGATGCTGCAGCAAGGCATTCATTGGCACCACAAAATAACCTGACAAAGCACCTATCAATACCAGCAGCGGGTAAGCGAGCCAGACTGAATGCGCCATCGTCATCAGGATGACGACCAGTCCCATAACAAAGCCCAGCGGCATCACTGTCAGGGATTTTTTCAAAGGCACCATTCGCGCAGCAGACATGGCGCCAAAGGCGACGCCGACTGCGACCACGCCCTGCAGCACAGCGGCCTTGTCGAGCGGCATATTAAGTGCCTTCTCGGCCCACTTCAGTACGATGAATTGCAACGTCGCGCCAGCGCCCCAAAATAGCGAGGTGACGGCTAGCGAAATCTGGCCAAGACGATCACGCCACAGAGTCACGAAGCAATGCGAGAAATCAAGAATCAACTTGATCGGGCTGTGTTGCTGATTTGGATAACGAGCGCCAGTCTCGGGAATTTTCAGATTGAAAAGTGACGCCAGTATGTACGCGACCATGATGACGCCGAGCGCAATCTCGATAGCGGCATCACCCGGCTTGCTGATGAAAGGAAGCAGCACGGATGGCAAGCTGGCAGCGAATTGCGGACTGACCAGCGCACCACCCATTACCGTGCCAAAAATAATCGATAGCACCGTCAGGCCTTCAATCCAGCCATTTGCGGCCACCAGTTTTTCAGCGGGCAAGAGCTCGGTCAGGATGCCATATTTGGCGGGAGAATAAGCCGCAGCGCCAAAACCAACCATTGCGTAAGCCAGCAGCGGATGCACGTGCAGGAACATCATCATGCAGCCGCAGATTTTGACCAGGTTGGTGATGAACATGACCCGCCCCTTGGGGAAGGCGTCAGCGAATGCGCCGACGAAACCGGCCAGTACAACGTAGGAAAGGACGAAGAATAGCTTCAGCATCGGCGTCATCCATTCAGGCGCCTGCATTGTTGCTAATAGCGCAATGGAGACGATCAGGAGAGCGTTATCGGCGAGCGAAGAAAAAAACTGCGCTGCCATGATGATGTAGAAACCGCGATTCATGTATGAGCAATGCTAAAGCAGAGGCGGTGAACTTTATACCATGAAATCCGGCTGTGACGTCGAATCAGCAGCGACCGCGGTGCAACGCTCCGGTAAAATGATCATTATTGAAAAACTTATTCCTAGCTTTCAGACTCGATGCCCAGACCGCTTGCCGCCATTATTAATCTCGCCGCACTGCAATCCAACCTTGCTCTTGCCCATGCCGCCATGCCGCAGGCAAAAACCTGGGCAGTGGTCAAGGCGAATGCCTACGGTCACGGGCTTGAATTCGGCATGCAAGGTTTTGCCAACGCGGATGGTCTGTCGTTAATTGAGCTTGATGCCGCTGTGCGCCTGCGTGAGTGGGGCTGGCATAAGCCCATCATGCTTCTCGAAGGACTGTTCGAGCCGGGCGATATTGCCATCGCTGATCAACATCGTTTGGAATTGGTTATCCATAACGAACAACAGCTCGCGATGCTGGCCAGTGCAAAAGTACATGCGCCGTTTAGTATTCATTTGAAAATTAACACAGGCATGAACCGGCTTGGCTTTACGCCGGATAGTGTGCCTGCCGTCTATCAACGCTTGCAGGCAATGCCGGCCGTCGGCACGATTGCCTTCATGACGCATTTTGCGAACGCGGAAGAACAAGAGCCGGTCTTGAACGTCGCCACCCAACTGTCACGTTTCAAACAAGCGACCGCAGGGTTGCAAGGCAGTCTCAGCCTTGCCAATTCGGCCGCGACTTTGCTGCACAAGGAACTGGCTGCCGACTGGATACGTCCTGGCGTGATGCTGTATGGCGGCTCACCCGGCAGCCGCAGCGCAGCCGGCTTTGACTTGCAACCGGCAATGACTTTGCAAAGCGCATTGATTGCAGTGCAGCGACTTAAAGAAGGCGACGCCGTCGGTTACGGCAGCCAGTTCATTGCTGCGCAGGCCATGCGAGTAGGTGTGGTTGCCTGCGGCTATGCCGATGGCTACCCGCGTCACGCACCTACGGGTACACCGATACTGGTTGACGGCGTGCGCACGCGCGTGATCGGTCGCGTGTCGATGGATATGATTACCGTTGACCTCACGCCATTGCCACAGGCCGACGTAGGCAGCAGCGTCATCCTGTGGGGTGATGGGTTGCCGATTGAAGAGGTCGCGGCAGCGGCCGGCACCATAGGCTATGAATTGATGTGTGCGATAACGCCGCGCGTGCCACGCATAGCGCGCAATTGAATTTGCAACTGAAGAATATGGCTAAAGCAAAAACCAATTACACCTGCACTGAGTGCGGCGGCATCAGCAATAAATGGGCGGGCCAGTGCCCGTCCTGCAATAGCTGGAACACGCTGGTGGAGACCATCGTCGAGACCGGCGGCAATCGCTACTCGACGCAACCGCAAGGACTTGCGCAAGGCTCGCCCGTGATGAGCCTTGCCGATATCGATGCCATTGATGTGCCGCGCTTTGGCACCGGCATCGATGAGTTTGATCGTGTGCTTGGCGGTGGTTTGGTGGCAGGCGGCGTGGTGCTGATTGGTGGCGACCCCGGCATCGGTAAATCGACTTTGCTGCTGCAGGCGCTGGCTAATTTGTCGAAGATTAAAAAAGTCTTGTATGTCAGCGGTGAAGAGTCCGGCGCACAGATTGCCTTGCGCGCAAGACGGCTTGCCGTCGATGCGGCCGGCTTGCAATTGCAGGCAGAAATTCAGCTTGAAAAAATTCTGGGCACACTGGCTGACCTGAAGCCGCAGGTTGCTGTCATTGATTCCATACAAACCGTGTATTCCGATGCGCTGACATCAGCGCCGGGCTCGGTCGCGCAAGTGCGTGAGTGCGCAGCGCAACTGACGCGCTTTGCGAAACAGTCTGGCGTGACCATCATCATGGTCGGCCACGTGACCAAAGAGGGCGCATTGGCCGGGCCGCGTGTGCTTGAGCATATAGTCGATACGGTGTTGTACTTCGAAGGCGATACCCATTCTAGCTTCCGGCTGGTGCGCGCCTTCAAGAACCGTTTTGGCGCCGTCAACGAACTGGGCGTGTTTGCGATGACGGAAAAAGGATTGAAGGGTGTCTCGAATCCTTCCGCACTATTTTTGTCGCAGCACGATACGCAAGTGCCCGGCTCTTGCGTGATGGTGACGCAAGAAGGCAATCGTCCCTTGCTGGTTGAAATACAGGCGCTGGTCGATGCGTCGCATGTACCGAATGCGCGCCGCTTGTCAGTCGGCCTTGAACAGAACCGGCTGGCGATGCTGCTGGCTGTGCTGCATAGGCATGCCGGCGTTGCCGCCTTTGATCAGGATGTATTTATTAACGCCGTCGGCGGCGTCAAAATTACCGAGCCGGCGGCCGACTTGCCGGTGCTGCTGGCGATTCATTCATCCATGCGCAGCAAACCCTTGCCGCGTGGCTTGGTCGCCTTTGGTGAAGTTGGTCTGGCAGGTGAGATTCGTCCTGCGCCTCGCGGGCAAGAACGCTTGAAAGAAGCAGCGAAGCTGGGATTTTCGATTGCGATGGTGCCGAAGGCGAATATGCCGAAGCAGAAGATCGAAGGCTTACAGGTGATTGCGGTCGAGCGGATTGATGAGGCTATGAATAAGGTGCGGGAACTTTAGTTTTACGGTGGGGATGGGTGTAGAACTCAAGACGCTGGATCCCAGCCTGCGCTGGGATGACGGTGGAAAATTGGTATGACATCTCAATTACTACCGTCATCCCAGCGCAGGCTGGGATCCAGCGTCGTTAAAGCACAATTGAGCAGCCAGCAAACCACTACGCACCGCGCCTTCAATCGTCGCCGGATAATCCCCTTGCGTGTAATCCCCGGCCAGCCACAAGCCGGGCAACGCAGTCTGATTAGCAGGCCTCGTCAAACCCGGCGTACACGCAAACGTCGCCCGCTTTTCCGTAATCACTTTGCTCCACAGAGCCTGACGTAATTCAGGCAGCTGCAAAGTCTGCGCCAGTTGCAAACTAATCGCCGCAGCCAGTTCAGCATGGTCAAGCGCACTGGCCTCTGTTGATGCACTCACCACCACAGCCAGCAAGCCCGCCTGAGCGGCATCTAGCTGGCCACGGTCAAAAACAAACTGCCCCCATTGTCCTGCCTGTGCATCATCAACCAACGCATAAAACGGAATGGCAAGTTTTACGTCAGAAGGATATTGCAAATAACAAGTTGTGATCGGCTCCTGCTCGAAGGACATGGCAGCGACAGTAGGATCATGTGCAGCCAGCAGGCCGGCAGTGACCCACGACGGCGTAGCGACAATGGCTTTATCAAAGTATTCGCCATCGACACGCCACTGCGAATTTGTGTGCTCAATTGCACGCACATGCACACCAAACCGTACGCTGCCACCATGCTGTTCGACATAGCGAATGGCAGCATCCGGAAACAGCGCGGACAAATCCTTTTTGGGCAGCAGCATGTCGGAGGCGGCACGGCTTGCTCCGAGGCTGTCACGCAGCACATTCAGAAAGACTTTGGCAGACGCACGATCCGGCGGTGTGTTCAATGCAGCGATACAAAGCGGGCGCCACATTAGTTGAATTAAACGATCTGTCTGGTCGAAGCGGTCCAGCAATTCGGTCACGCTGCAGTCGGTATCAAGCTGCCAGTCCATCCAGCGTGCTGTACTCGAAAAGCGAGCCAGTGCCAGTTTGTCGGCTCGCTCAAGTCCGCTTGCACGAAACAGAGCCCAAGCCATGTGCAGCGGCGCGGGCAGGCGAGGGGCGATGAAATCCATGCCGCCACTAGCCGGCGGGTAGCGCATTTGCAGCGGCAAGCGCAGCAGTGTTTCTGCAGGATCGAGGCCGACTTCGCGCATCATCCGCAAGGTATCGCGGTAGGCGCCGAGCAAAATATGCTGGCCGTTGTCGAGTGGCAGTCCGTGTTGTTCAACACGCCGTGCGCGTCCGCCGGCGACGCGTGCGGCTTCGAACAAGGTGACGTTATGACCTTTTTTAATCAGTTCAACCGCTGCTGCGCAGCCAGCCCAGCCAGCGCCGATGACGGCGACTGTAGTCAATTCCTGACCCAGGTCTTCCAGGCCAGCCACAGTTTGCGTATTGGCGTCAGGGAGATTTTATGTTCGAGCACATGAAAGCCATCGCGCTCGATTTCATTGAGCAGCGTGCGGTAAATCGCTGCCATGATGAGTCCAGGGCGTTGCGCGCGCCGGTCTTCCGGCGGCAACAGCGCGAATGCTTCGTCATAACAAGTTTGTGCGCGTTGTACCTGAAAACGCATCAAGGCTTCGAAGCGTTCGCTATGCCGCGCATTGAGCAAATCAGAAGCCGGCACGCCATGCGCCTGCAGTTCATTGACAGGCAGGTAGATGCGACCGAGGCGTGCGTCTTCGCCGACGTCGCGAATGATATTGGTCAGCTGAAAAGCCAGGCCCAGTTTTTCTGCATATTCCAGCGTACGCGGATTGGTGCAGCCGAAAATGCTGGCCGACATGATGCCGACCACGCTGGCAACGTGCCAGCAATAGCGCTGCAGCGCAGGGAAGTCCAGATAACGTGTCTGGTCGAGATCCATCTCCATGCCGTCTATGACGGCTTGCAAATGTTCGCCCTTGATGTTGAAGGTCTGTATATGCGGCGTCAGTGCCAGCGTCACCGGATGGGTGGCGGCGCCAGTCAGCATGTGCTGCACTTCCTTGCGCCACCAGACCAGCTTGGTGCGCGCCAGCGTAGGGTCCGAGCATTCATCGACGACATCATCGACTTCGCGGCAGAACGCATAGAGGGCAGTAATGGCCTGTCGGCGCTGCGGCGGCAGGAACAGGAAGCTGTAGTAAAAGCTGGAGCCGCTTTGTGCGGCCTTTTGTTGGCAGTAGTCTTCTGGGGACATAAGAGGCTATCGTTGAATACCGCTATGCTATCCGACAAAGCGCAACGTGCGCCACAACAGGATCAGCCAGTCTGCTTTATTTAGTTTTGGACGGTGGCGAAACACGTCATAGTCGACTGCCTCGATTTTTTCGAGTATGCGCAAGCCGCCCAGTACAATCAGTCGTAGTTCCCAGCCAAAGCGGCCCGGCATCCGGCGCGCCAGTGGTGCGCCTTCCAGCATCAACTTACGCGCACGTTCAACTTGCATGCGCATCAGGCCACGCCATTGCTCATCAATGCGAGCGGCTGCGATCTGTTCTTCAGTTACGCCCCATTGCAGCAATTCGTCCTGCGGTAGATAGACGCGTGATTTTTTCCAGTCTATCGCCACGTCCTGCCAGAAGTTAATCAATTGTAGTGCGGTGCAGATGGCATCCGACTGCTGAATGTTCTGTGAGCTATTAGCTTCAAATAGCTGCAGCATGATGCTGCCTACCGGATTGGCCGATCGGCTGCAATAGTCGAGCAGCACATCGATATTGGCGTAACGCGTCTGCACCACGTCTTGTTGAAAGGCGCTTATCAAGTCACGCAGGTCTTGGATTGAGAGTGCGTGGTCTTTAATGACGGTCGCCAGGTTCTGAAAAAGCGTAGTTTGCGGCTGTTGTCGTAGTTCGATGCGGTCTAGCTCCCGCTCATAGCTGAGCAGGGCTGCGAGGCGCTGCTGATCGGTGGCGTCGCCTTCATCAGCCAGATCGTCCGCACTGCGCGCAAATGCATAGACCGCCCTGACCGGGGCATGCAAATGGCGGGGCAATAGTGGGGACGCGACTGGGAAATTTTCGTAATGCGAATTTGGCATCAATTATTTAAATTTTATCGCGGCATATAAAAGCAGGAACCATTGCTTTTTGTTTTGGCTATAATTACTAACCTTTGAGTCAGTAATAAATCGGCGCGGAAAGCAAGCCTGCCGCGGGTTTTTATTTCAAAGCTCAGAACACATGTATTTGGCTGGTCGAATAATAAAGGAAAAAAAGTGTACTTCATGACATCTGCTTCACAGTTAACACGGTTTGCACGCGTGGCCGCCTCAGCTAGCGTCTTTGTATCGCTGGGGCTGATGTCAAGCGGATGTTCAAAGAAAATTGAGCAGACTGAAGATATACGACCTGTCCGTGTCATGGTTTTGGCGCCCGCCAATGCGCAATCGGCGCTTGAACTCGCCGGTGAAATCCAGCCGCGCTATGAATCCCGTCTGGGCTTTCGTGTGGGCGGCAAAGTGGTGGCCCGCCATGTAGAAATCGGCAGCACCGTGCGCCGCGGTCAGGTACTGATGCAGCTCGACCCGAAAGATTTGCAACTGGCGCAAGCGCAGGCAAATGCATCAGTCTCAGCCGCCGGCAGCAACCTCGCGCTGGCCAAGGCAGAGATGGATCGTTACCGCGAACTGCGCCAAAAGAATTTTGTCAGTCAGGCTTTACTGGATGCGAAAGAGGCGGCCTACAAATCGGCAGCCGCTTCGCATGAACAGGCAAGCGCAGGCTTGAAGGTGCAATCTAACCAGAGCAGCTATACGACACTGGTGGCAGATGTGGACGGCGTGGTCACGACGCTGGAAGCCGAAGTCGGTCAAGTGGTCTCAGCCGGTGTGCCGGTGGTGCGCATCGCGCAGACCGGTGAAAAGGAAGTCCGGGTCAGCATGCCGGAAGATCAGGTCGATGCCTTGCGCCGCGTCGCCAACATCAAAGTCCGTACATGGGCTAATCCTGATGTGCTGATCGATGGCCGCCTGCGCGAAGTCTCGCCTATGGCCGATCCGGCTACGCGCACTTATACAGCGAAGATATCCTTGCCAAAAGCAGGTAACGAAGTCCGGCTTGGTATGACTGCTACGGTCAGTTTCATCAGCCAGTCTGCGCAGGCCGCCATTCACCTGCCACTAACGGCACTGTTCAATGACAAGAATACGACCTCGGTCTGGGTCGTGGAAAACGGCGTCGTCAAATTAACACCAGTTCAATTGGCTGGTGCGTCTGGCAACGAGATTCTTATTGCTTCCGGCATCAACCCCGGCCAGACGATTGTCACCGCCGGCATCAATTTGCTGCGACCGGGTCAGAAGGTCAAAATTCTCGGCGCTGAAATTGTTAACGCTAGCAATGCTGCCAACGCTGCCAACGCTGCCGCTGGAGCGGCCAAATGAAGGGTCGCCTGAATCTGTCACGCTGGGCACTCGAACATATTCCTTTTATCCGTTATCTGATGGCGGTGCTGCTATTGGGCGGCATCATCGGCTATAGCAAGCTGGGGCAGGATGAAGATCCGCCGTTCGCGTTTCGCGCCATGGTTGTGCGCGCGTACTGGCCAGGCGCCAGCGCGGTCCAGATGGCCGAGCAGGTCACGGACAAGCTGGAAAAAAAGCTGCAAGAGACGCCTTACATCGACACCATCCGCAGTTATTCCAAACCGGGCGAGACGCTGATCATTTTGCAGCTGCGTGAATCTACGCCGCCCAAAGAAGTGCCGTCTGCGTGGTATCAGGTCAGGAAGAAAGTTGGCGACGTCCGCAATACGCTGCCAGCTGGCGTGCAGGGCCCGATGTTTAATGATGAATTCGGCGACACCTTCGGCTCCATCTTCGCCATTGCCGCCGACGGCTTCACCTATGCAGAAGTCAAAGAGTACGCCGACTTCGTTCGCCAGCAACTGCTGGCCGTTAAATCAGTCTCGAAGGTCGAGCTGTATGGCGTGCAGGATGAAAAAATCTATATTGAATTTTCAACACGTAAATTTGCGCAACTGGGTATTCCTTTTGAAAGCGTGATCGCGCAGATCAATGAGCAGAACGCAGTAGAAGGCAGTGGCGTGTTGGTTACGCCATCTGACAACTTGCAAGTGCGTGTTTCGGGTGCGATGAAGTCCGTCAAGGATTTCGAGAACATGCCTTTGCGTGCCAATGGCAACAGCTTCCGGCTGGGCGATTTTGCGAAGGTGACTCGCGCCTACATTGATCCGCCGCGCGACAAGATGCGTTACAACGGCAAGGAAGTCATCGGCCTTGGTGTGTCGATGGAAAAGGGCGGCGACATCATCGCGCTTGGCCACAGTCTGGATGCGGCGTCGAAAGAGATTCGCGCCAAGCTGCCGGTGGGTATTGAGTTGCAGCGCGTCGCAGACCAGCCCAAAGCTGTTAGCACCTCGGTCAATGAATTCCTGAAGGTACTGACAGAAGCAGTGCTGATCGTGCTGGCCGTCAGCTTTCTGGCGCTCGGTTTGCATACCAAGCCTTTCCGCATTGATGCCCGCCCCGGTCTGGTGGTGGCGCTGACGATTCCGCTGGTGCTGTCGGCAACGTTTCTGGGTATGTGGATCCTCGGCATTGACTTGCACAAGATATCGCTAGGCGCGCTGATCATTGCGCTGGGCCTGCTGGTCGACGACGCCATCATTGCCGTTGAAATGATGGTGCGAAAAATGGAGGAGGGCTTGTCGCGCTTTGATGCGGCGACCTTCGCCTATACGTCCACAGCCATGCCGATGCTGACCGGTACGCTTATCACCGCAGCAGGTTTTCTGCCTATCGGTTTTGCCAAGTCTGCTGCCGGTGAATATACGTTTTCCATGTTCTCGGTGAATGCATTGGCGCTGGTAATTTCATGGGTGTTTGCCGTGCTGTTCACGCCCTACATTGGCTACGTGCTGCTGAAGGTCAGGCCGGCTACGAATGCTGACGGCCATCATGAATTGTTCGATACGCCGTTCTATACGCGCTTGCGCCGCATTGTTAACTGGTGCGTGGACTGGCGCAAGACCACCATCGCGCTGACGCTGGCCGGTTTCTTCCTCGGTGTGTTCGGTTTCAAATTCATCGAGCAGCAGTTCTTTCCGGACTCAAGCCGGCTGGAACTGATGGTCGAGTTGTGGCTGCCGGAAGGCACCGCTTACAAAGCGACTGAGGCACAGGCGAAGAAGTTTGAGCAGTTCATCATGCAGCAGCAGGGCGTCGAGAGCGTGACGAGTTATGTCGGCACTGGCAGCCCGCGTTTCTATTTGCCGCTGGATCAGATTTTCCCTCAGACGAATGTCTCGCAAGTGGTCGTGCTGCCAAAAGACTCCAAGGCGCGTGAAGCGCTGCGGCTGAAGATTATTGCTGCCTTCAAGACGGATTTCCCCGAGGTGCGCGGCCGCGTCAAGCTGCTGCCGAACGGGCCGCCGGTGCCGTATCCGGTGCAGTTCCGCGTTACAGGCACGGAAGTGGCGAAAGTGCGCGTGATTGCGGATCAGGTCAAAGAAATTATGCGCACTAATCGGAATGCGATTGGCGTTAACGACAACTGGAATGAATCGGTCAAGGTACTGCGCATCGATCTGGACCAGGACAAGCTGCGCGCGATCGGCGTTAATTCGCAGACTGTCATGCGGGCGGCGAACACTATCCTTACCGGCTCGACGATCGGGCAGTTCCGCGATGGCGACAAGCTCATTGATATTGTGATGCGTCAGCCCGTGGACGAGCGCGCCAGCATCACGGCCCTGAACAATGCCAGCATTCCGACCGCAGGCGGGCGGGCAGTGCCGCTGTCGCAGCTGGCCACCCCGCGCTTTGTGTGGGAGCCGGGCGTAGTCTGGCGTGAAGGGCGCGAATGGGCCATCACGGTACAGTCGGATGTGGTCGACGGCATTCAAGGGCCGACGGTCTCAGGCCAGATTAATCCGCAGCTCGATGCATTGCGTGCGCAACTGCCGCCGGGTTATCACATTAAACTGGCCGGTGCAGCTGCCGACAGCGGCAAGGCGCAGGATTCGATCGCTGCCAATGTGCCGCTGGTGATCTTCATTGTGTTCACCTTGCTGATGCTGCAGTTGCATAGCTTCTCACGCTCGCTGCTGGTGTTCCTGACCGGACCGCTCGGTGTGGCCGGTGCGGCGATGGCGCTGTTGATTCTGCAAAGGCCTTTCGGCTTCGTCGCTCAGCTCGGCGTAATTGCCTTGTTTGGCATGATCATCCGCAATTCGGTGATTCTGGTTGATCAGATCGAGCATGATATCGGTGAGGGCATGCCGGCATGGGATGCGATTGTTGGCTCGGCAGTGCGCCGTTTCAGGCCGATTATTTTGACGGCGGCCACGGCGGTGTTGGCAATGATTCCACTGTCGCGCTCGGTATTCTGGGGGCCAATGGCAGTGGCCATCATGGGCGGGCTGATTGTCGCCACCGCACTGACGCTGCTGTTCCTGCCGGCACTGTATGCGGCCTGGTTCAGGGTAAAAAGGCCTGAGTAGTCGCAGGGACTGGAGGTGGTTGCCAAAAATGCGGCGCGGATTGGTCAAAAATCCAGTAAAATCCGCCTTCGAAGTCGAATAGCCAACTCACATTGGCAAATCAGGGCGACCGATTCAAGCTACGGGTCGCCCTTTGCTTTTGTTGAAACTGGCCGCGCTTAATGCCGCGAGGATGGCGAAATTGGTAGACGCACCAGGTTTAGGTCCTGACGCCAGCAATGGTGTGGGGGTTCGAGTCCCCCTCCTCGCACCACAGAATTAATTAATTTTTTTGGACGATTCAAATGGCAACTGCAGTCGAAACCCTCGAAAAACTTGAGCGCCGCGTAACCCTGACGGTACCCGTGGCTGATGTCTCCGCAGAGGTGGAAAAGCGCCTGAAGATTCGCGCCCGCACCGCCAAGGCACCGGGCTTCCGTCCGGGCAAAGTGCCGATGAAAATGGTCGCTGCTCAATACGGTTACACGGTAGAGAACGAAGTGCTGAACGATAAGATCGGACGCGCTTTCGGTGAAGCCACTTTGGCTAACAACCTGCGCGTTGCCGGCTTTCCGAAAATCGAGCCAAAGGCCGATGAAAAAGTGGAAGGCGCCATGGTCTTTGAAGCGACTTTCGAGGTTTATCCTGAAGTCAAAGTCGGCGATCTGAGCACTATTGAAGTCGAACAAAGCAAGGCTGACATCAGCGACGCTGAAATCGACAAAACCATCGATATCCTGCGCAAGCAGCGTGTTCACTATCACGTCAAGGGCGAGCAAGATGCGCACGGCGATGGTGGTCCAGACCAGTCGGCACAGAACAACGACCGCGTAACGGTTGACTTCCTCGGCAAAATTGACGGCGTCGCTTTCGCTGGCGGCACTGCTGAAGATTTCGTGTTCGTGCTCGGTGAAGGACGCATGCTAGCTGAATTTGAAAAAGCGGCTGTCGGCATGAAAGTTGGCGAAGCGAAGACCTTCTCCATGGATTTCCCTGCTGATTACCACGGTAAGGAAGTTGCTGGCAAAACCGCTGAATTCACCATCACGCTGAAAAAGCTGGAATGGGCGCACCTGCCGGAAGTCAATGCTGATTTCGCCATGGCACTCGGCGTGCCTGACGGTGACATGCAAAAGATGCGCGCTGATATCCGCGCCAATCTGGAACGTGAAGTCGGTTCACGCGTCAAAGCCCGTACCAAAACCAGCGTGATGGATGCGCTGATCAAGATTGCCGAACTCGACGTACCGAAGGCATTGCTGGATCAGGATGCAGAGCGTCTGGCTGAAATGACCCGCGAAGACATGCGTCAACGTGGCATGGATGTGAAGAACATGCCATTCCCGCCTGAACTGTTCACCGCACAAGCTGACCGCCGCGTACGTCTGGGTTTGATCTTGTCCGAAATGGTCAAGGCCAACGGTCTGCAGGCAACTGCCGAACAAGTCAAAGCGCACGTGGACGATTTCGCGCATGCTTACGAAGATCCGCAGCAAGTCATCAAGTACTACTACAGCGACCGTAATCGTCTGGCTGAAGTCGAAGCTCTTGTATTGGAAGAGAACGTCGTCACCTACGTACTGGGCAAAGCCAAAGTGACCGAAAAAATGGTCGCGTTTGATGAATTGATGGGTAATAACGCACAGGCCTGATCGTCTGTACGTTCGTTAAGGAACCACTATGACTGATATTTATCGTAAATCTGCCCTCGACACCGACATGCTGGGCATGGTGCCGATGGTCATTGAGCAAAGCGGCCGCGGCGAACGCGCATATGATATTTACTCGCGCCTATTGAAGGAGCGTGTAATTTTTCTGGTTGGCCCGGTCAATGACCATTCGGCCAACCTGATCGTTGCCCAGCTGCTGTTTCTGGAGAGCGAAAATCCGGACAAGGATATTTCGCTCTACATCAACTCTCCAGGTGGCTCGGTTTCGGCCGGCATGGCGATCTATGACACCATGCAGTTCATCAAGCCGGATGTCTCGACGCTGTGTACAGGATTGGCTGCATCTATGGGTGCTTTCCTGCTTGCTGCTGGCACCAAGGGCAAACGCTTCTCGCTGCCGAATTCACGCATCATGATTCACCAGCCATTGGGCGGCGCCCAAGGTCAGGCGGCTGATATCGAGATTCAGGCGCGCGAGATTCTGTATCTGCGCGAGCGTCTGAACCAGATGCTGGCTGATAAAACGGGCAAAACCGTAGACCAGATCAGCAAAGACACAGATCGCGACAACTTCATGTCAGCCGATCAGGCTGCTGAATACGGCATGATCGACAAGGTTTTGACGCACCGCGTATCTGCAGCTTAATCAATAAAATTGCTTCAATAAAAATCCGGCCTAGCCGGATTTTTGTTTGACAACCGGTTACACAATGCCAGTCGTTGCGCGCCAACGTGACGAATCTGCGATTCGCAGGTAATATCATTTCATCCCGACCTTAAAAAATCCAGGCTCCATGTCAGAGAAAAAATCCTCCAGCGGCGAAAAATTGCTTTATTGTTCATTCTGCGGCAAAAGCCAGCATGAAGTAAAAAAGCTCATCGCCGGTCCTTCGGTCTTCATTTGCGACGAGTGTATTGACCTCTGCAATGACATCATCCGGGACGAAGCCTCCACACTAGAAACCGTTGCCGGTCCGAAGTCGGATCTGCCAACGCCGCAGGAAATCAATGATTTGCTTGGGCAGTACGTGATCGGCCAGGAAACTGCCAAGCGCATCCTGTCGGTCGCTGTCTATAATCATTACAAACGCCTGCGTCATCTGGGCAAGAAAGACGACGTCGAGCTCGCCAAGAGCAACATCCTGCTGGTAGGTCCTACCGGTTCCGGCAAGACCTTGCTGGCGCAAACGCTTGCACGCATGCTGAATGTGCCGTTCGTGATTGCTGATGCCACCACGCTGACGGAAGCTGGTTATGTTGGCGAGGATGTGGAAAACATCATCCAGAAGCTGCTGCAAAATTGTAATTACGAAGTAGAAAAGGCTCAGAAGGGTATTGTCTACATCGATGAAATCGACAAAATTTCGCGCAAGTCCGACAACCCATCCATCACCCGCGATGTGTCGGGCGAGGGAGTGCAGCAAGCCTTGCTGAAACTGATCGAAGGCACGATGGCATCGGTGCCGCCGCAGGGCGGGCGCAAGCATCCTAATCAGGATTTTGTGCAGATCGACACCACCAACATCATGTTCATTTGCGGCGGCGCTTTTGACGGCCTGGCAAAGATCATTTCGAACCGCTCCGAAAAGAGCGGCATCGGTTTCTCGGCCAACGTAAAGAGCCAGACCGAGCGCAGTGCGAGTGATGTGATGCTGGACGCAGAGCCGGAAGATCTGATCAAGTTCGGCCTGATACCGGAACTGGTTGGTCGTCTGCCAGTGGTAGCCACTTTGTCCGAATTGTCGGAAGAAGCGCTGATCCAGATTCTGCTTGAGCCAAAGAATGCGCTGGTCAAACAGTATTCCAAGCTGCTGGAGATGGAAGGTGCCGAGCTTGAAATCAGACCGGCTGCCTTGCATGCTATTGCTAAAAAAGCACTGGCGCGCAAAACCGGTGCACGTGGTCTGCGCTCCATCATTGAGCACGCTTTGCTGGAGGTGATGTTTGAATTGCCAAATCAGCAAAACGTCGCCAAGGTCGTCATCGATGAAAATACCATCACCAATGGCGCCAAGCCGCTGCTGATTTATCACGAGCCGCAAAAGGTCTCGGGCGCCAAATAAGCGCTGATTTAAATCCGCTTGAAATCCGGTCGGGGCGGCAGCAAGCTGCCCCGATTGCATTTTTATCTTCGAATTCACTGCAATAATCACAAAAAACTGCAAAAGTTAAGGCCTTCAGCGCAGTATTTTGAACAAACGCAGTACAATCAACTCAACAAACATGCACACAGGCTTCCATCGTAAAGCCACCCGGAGCTAACTTCGTGTGTGGCTTTTTTCATGCCTGCTTTTTGCTGAGCAGATGATGCCCGTGTGATATTTGTTGAACTTCGGGCTTGTGTTTTACCCGACCGTGCCAACATCATTAACTGGTTTTCTGATAAGGCTCGCCATGACGACATCTTCACAAATTACTGAAACAACCCAATTGCCGCTTTTGCCTTTGCGCGACGTGGTAGTTTTTCCGCACATGGTGATACCGCTGTTTGTCGGCCGCCCTAAATCCATCAAAGCTCTCGAGGCGGCGATGGAGCAGGGTAAAAGCATCATGCTGGCCGCACAAAAGGCCGCCGCCAAAGATGAACCATCCGCAGATGATATTTACGAGATTGGTTGCATCGCCAATATCCTGCAAATGCTGAAACTGCCCGATGGCACCGTCAAAGTGCTCGTCGAAGGTGCGCAGCGCGCACGTATTCATCAAATCAGCGAAGTCGATACGCATTTTGTCGCCGAACTCTCTCCGGTCGAATCTGAGTCCGGTGACGAATCCGAAGTCGAAGCGATGCGCCGCGCGATCGTTCAGCAGTTCGACCAATACGTAAAACTGAACAAGAAAATACCGCCTGAGATTCTGACCTCGCTGGCAGGGATTGATGATGCCGGTCGCCTGGCCGACACCATCGCAGCGCATCTGCCGCTGAAGCTGGAACAGAAACAAGTGATCCTCGAGATCTTCAATGTCGCCAAGCGCCATGAGCATCTGCTCGGCCAGCTTGAAGGCGAACTCGATATCCTGCAAGTGGAAAAACGCATCCGTGGTCGCGTCAAGCGGCAGATGGAAAAATCGCAGCGCGAGTACTATCTGAACGAGCAGGTCAAGGCGATTCAAAAAGAACTCGGCGAAGGCGAAGAGGGCGCAGACCTCGAAGAACTCGACAAGAAAATCATCGCCGCCAAGATGCCGAAAGAGGCACGCGAAAAAGCTCAGAGCGAACTCAAGAAATTAAAACTGATGTCGCCGATGTCGGCTGAAGCGACCGTGGTGCGCAACTACATCGACGTACTGCTTGGTCTGCCATGGAAGAAAAAATCCAAGGTCAACAATGACTTGTCGCATGCCGAAAAAGTGCTCGAAGACGACCACTACGGGCTCGACAAGATCAAAGAACGCATCCTTGAGTATCTTGCTGTCCAACAGCGCGTCGAAAAAGTCAAAGCACCTATCCTGTGCTTCGTAGGCCCTCCGGGCGTCGGCAAGACCTCACTTGGTCAGTCGATTGCACGCGCAACGAACCGCAAGTTCGTGCGCATGGCATTAGGCGGTGTGCGTGACGAGGCAGAGATCCGCGGTCATCGTCGCACTTACATCGGCTCCATGCCAGGCAAGATTTTGCAAAGCCTGTCGAAGACCGGCGTGCGCAATCCGCTGTTCCTGCTCGACGAGATCGACAAACTCGGTCAGGACTTCCGTGGCGACCCGGCTTCTGCATTGCTCGAGGTGCTGGATCCGGAACAGAACCATACGTTTGCCGACCATTACGTTGAGGTTGATTTCGACTTGTCGGATGTGATGTTTGTCGCGACCGCGAACTCGTACAACATTCCGCCTGCGCTGCTCGACCGTATGGAAGTCATTCGCCTCTCGGGTTACACCGAAGATGAAAAGACGCATATCGCGTTGCGTTATTTGCTGCCTAAGCAGATCAAAAACAATGGTCTGAAAGAGAGCGAGATCAGCGTAGCCGAATCGGCGATTCGCGACATCATCCGTTATTACACGCGTGAAGCAGGCGTTCGTTCGCTAGAGCGTGAAGTGTCCAAGGTGTGTCGCAAAGTGGTCAAGATGCTGCTACTGAAAAAGCAGGAGCAGAAAGTCACGATCACTGCGAAAAATCTGGGCAAGTTTTTGGGTGTTCGCCGTTATGACTTTGGCGTGGCCGAAAAAGATAATCAGGTTGGTCAGGTCGTCGGTCTTGCGTGGACCGAGGTTGGCGGCGAGCTGCTGACGATTGAAGCGATGACGATGCCCGGCAAGGGCAATGTGATTCGCACCGGTACGCTTGGCGACGTGATGAAGGAATCGATCGAAGCCGCACGCACCGTCATGCGCAGCCGTGCGCGCATGCTGGGCATTAAAGCAGACGCGTTCGAGAAGCATGACATTCATATTCACGTACCCGAAGGCGCTACGCCGAAAGACGGCCCGTCGGCTGGTATCGGCATGACGCTTGCTATGGTCTCTGCCTTCACAGGCATACCTGTGCGCGCTGACGTGGCCATGACGGGTGAGATAACCTTGCGCGGCGAAGTACTGCCTATCGGTGGCTTGAAAGAGAAACTGCTGGCAGCGCATCGCGGTGGGGTCAAGACGGTATTGATCCCCGAGCAAAACGTGAAAGACCTTGCCGACATTCCGGACAATGTTAAAAATCGTCTGGAGATCATTCCGGTTCGCTGGATAGACAAGGTGCTGGAAGTGGCGCTTGAGCGTAAGCCTGAGCCTTTGCCCGAAGAAGAAGTTGTGGCAGTGGCAGCAGTCGCAGCAGCTGATGGCAAGACGGAAGCGAAGACTGATTCGGTGCTTGTCAAGCATTGATCAATGATCTTCACTAAAAAAGCGCTCTTCGGAGCGCTTTTTTGATGCCTTTTTTTTACGCAATTTTTTTAATTACACATAAACGCACGAATAGCCCGATTCGACTGTGTTTGGCGTCGCATATTTCTTGACACTATACGGCGCGACTAGTCTAATGGGCGCTGCAGTTATTTCTGCAATTAATTGCCGCGCATAATACATAAATAAAAAGTAAATTGCCGGTGCGAGTTAACACCATTTCCCAGGGGGTTGTCAGTGAACAAAACCGAATTGATTGATGAGATCGCCAAGACAGCAGATATTTCAAAAGCTTCAGCCACAAGAGCACTCGAAGCTGTGATCGAGTCAGTCACATCGACTTTGAAACAGGATGGTTCAGTCACACTTGCAGGCTTCGGCACTTTCGCCGTTGGTGCACGTGCTGCACGCGTCGGTAGAAATCCACGTACCGGCGAAGAGATTCAAATCGCTGCCGCCAAGGTGCCGAAATTTAAGCCTGGCAAAGCCTTGAAAGATGCAGTAAACTAGCGCTCTTTCTGGCGTAGTGACATACGCCAGTGTGGCTGACTAAGCTGAAACGATTTAAATAAAGTTTCATAGGGTGCTTAGCTCAGTTGGTAGAGCGGCGCCCTTACAAGGCGTAGGTCGGCGGTTCGACCCCGTCAGCACCCACCAACAGTCATGCTGCATGTATGGCTAAGTAAGACCAAGTAAGACAGCAGTACAGCAGTATTAGGAGTGGTAGTTCAGCTGGTTAGAATACCGGCCTGTCACGCCGGGGGTCGCGGGTTCGAGTCCCGTCCAC
>JBBARG010000013.1:0-43161 GCA_040399905.1 Burkholderiaceae bacterium | reverse complement strand
AGTAGCTCAGTTGGTAGAGCGCAACCTTGCCAAGGTTGAGGTCGAGAGTTCGAGCCTCTTCTCCCGCTCCATTATTCAGAAAGGGAAGCTCACAAGGCTTCCCTTTTTTTTATAACTGTTTATCACTGTCCTGTGCGAGCAAAGAAAGTCTCAGGCGGTTACAATTAGCACCCCTGGCGGGGTAGCAAAGTGGTTATGCAGCGGCCTGCAAAGCCGTTTACGCCGGTTCGATCCCGACCCCCGCCTCCATATTCCAAAAAAGCGCTTCGGCGCTTTTTTATTGGCTGTCTGATTTACAATGACGATTGTGGCAACAGCTACAATCTGCTCACTGCCTGAGTGGTGAAATTGGTAGACACAGCGGACTTAAAATCCGCCGCTTACTCGCGAGAGGGCGTACCGGTTCGATTCCGGTCTCAGGCACCAATTCTTTTCTTCCTGTAATCCGTTCAGCTACAGTGTTTAATTCAAACAAGCGATGCGGCATGTTTGTTTGTTGTGATTTCAAATTCTTTGTGGAGAGTGAAAGATGCGGCGACAAATTGCAGCGGTCATTATTCTGATGCTGGGCCTGTCCAGCGCTTGGGCGGGCTGGCAACTCATCGGTGAAACACGCGAATCGATTCTCTACATTGATCTCGATACGATGGAAAAAAATGGCAGCTTTGTGAAGGCCGACAGCTTTCAGGACTTCCACAAAATGCAATCGCTCGCCGGACAATCCTACTTCGCGTCAAAAACCCGCAGTGAATACGATTGTGCAAAAAACCTGATGCGACAAATCGAATTCAGCATCTTCCCTGAAAATATGGGAAGCGGCGGTGCGCTCTTTACGGAAAATAAAACACAAGACTGGATACCGGTGCCAGCGGGCAGTTCGGCAGAGTCAATTTGGAAAACAGCTTGCGGTAAAAATTGAGCGCGGGTGTGCGCTGATCTTCATTAGCGTGCAGCGCTTGTCGGTGCCTCAAACACCAGACAAGTCGTCGTCGCATGCGCATACAGCTTGCCGTCAGCGCCAACGATGCGCGCCTCAGCCGTCGCCAATTGACGGCCGCAATGCAGCACTGTCCCAATCGCTCGCAAAGGGCCAGTCTTGTGGCTGGCAGCGCGAACTATATTCACACCCAGTTCAGCCGTTGTATAGCCGCGTCCTGCCGGCAGCATAGTCTGCACCGCGCAGCCAAGTGCAGAATCCAGCAGCGTTGCATACCAGCCGCCATGGACGGAACCCAGTGGGTTGTAATGCATGAGCTGCGGCGTACCCTGAAAAACTGCCTTGCCTGATTCGACGGCTACAAGTGAAAAATCCAGCGTATCTGCAATAGGCGGGTAGGGCAGCTCGCCTGCGAGCATCGCCTGCAAAATTTCCAGCCCCGTTTTCCCCTGCACCATCTCCAGACTGGCGACGCCCGCTTTGCCGCCCCCGCCATGCATTTTGTCCAGCACGTTGGCTAGTTCTTCGTTCCATTCCTTGAGTGTGGCTTCCATCGACATGCTGCGTCCTTTTATAATTGCATATACAATTATTGTAGCTGCAATTAAAACATGGGGCAATCCAGATGCCACGCACATCAAGCAAAGCTACTACTACGCCACAAGGCTGCACCAACTTCAAGTTGCGCCAGTTAACGCGACGCGTCTCGCATCACTACGACCATGAACTCGCAAAGACCGGCCTGAAAACCACGCAGTATTCGCTACTCAGTCATGTCGCGGTAATGGGACCGATCAATCCCGGCAAGCTGGCGCAAGCGATGACGATGGACGCGTCCACGCTCACACGCAACCTGAAGCCTCTGATTGATGCCGGCTGGATCAAGCTGGAGCCGGGTGCTGATGCACGCAGCCGGCTGGTCGTCATCACTAGCGAAGGGCTGACCATGCGCTCGCAGGCAAAGCGTCACTGGAAAGTAGCACAGGAAAGTCTTAACCGTTTACTTGGCGTCGAACACGTCGCTGCTCTGCATGCGCTGCTGGATGCGTCGCTGGACAGTCTTTCAATCGCAGAGGAAGAAGAAAATGAATAACATTGTGAATAATTCCAGTCGCCAGCATGCCCTCTGGATAGTGCTTCTGGCTGCGGCCGGTACTTACGCGCTGACCATGGGTGTACGCCAGACGATGGGCCTGTTCCTGAGCCCGATGAATACCGCAACCGGTCTGGGCATAGGCAGTATCAGTTTGGCCTTCGCATTTGGCCAGCTATGGTGGGGACTGACGCAACCGTTCGCTGGTGCAATGGCAGACAAAATCGGCGCCGGCCGCGTGCTGTTTGCCGGTACTGTGCTGGTTGCGCTCGGCACCTACTTGACGCCGCTGATGACCACTACTGCCGGACTGATTTTTGCGGTCGGTGTGCTGTCGGCCGGTGGCGCCGGTATGGCCGGACCGGCCGTGCTGATGGCCGCGACCACGCGCCTGATCCCGCCAGAAAAACGCGGCATGGCCAGCGGTATTGTTAACGCAGGCGGCTCGTTTGGCCAGTTCGTCATGGCGCCATTAGCCGGCATGCTGATGCTGAATCTGGGCTGGGAGTCGGCCATGCAGGTGATGGGTCTGCTAGTGCTGATTGCGCTGCCGGCAGCATTCCTGTTGAAGGGTAATGCCGTGCAAGTCGCCTCAGTGGCTCAGGCTCCAGTGACGACGCTGGCAGCAATCCGCACAGCCATGCAGGACCGCAGCTACCTCATGCTGGGGGCCGGCTTTACCGTTTGCGGATTTCATGTGGCGTTTCTTGCGACGCATCTGCCGGGCGTGATCGCCAGCTGCGGGCTGCCCTTGCAGTTTGGTGCGTGGTCGCTGGCATTGATTGGCCTGTTCAATATTATTGGCAGCATCAGCGTCGGCTGGGCAGTCGGGCGCTGGCGCATGAAGTCTTTGCTGTCGCTGGTATATGCCACCCGCGCCGTTGCTGTATTGCTGTTTTTGCTGGCTCCCAAGACCGGACCGGTGATGCTGATTTTTGCCAGCGTGATGGGTCTGAGTTTCTTGTCGGTGATACCGCCAACGGTAGGGCTGGTCGCAAAATTTTTCGGCACCGCGAATATGGCCACCCTGTTCGGTATCGTCATGCTGACGCATCAAATAGGCGGCTTCATGGGCGCATGGGCCGGTGGCAAAATATTTGAGGCAACTGGTAGCTATAACTGGATGTGGTACATCGACATGGTGCTGGCGGTGGGGGCGGCGTTAATCAATTTGCCGATACGGGAAGCAAAGCTGGTGAAAGCGGCGATCTGATAAAAATCAAATCAGATTCGCGATGCGTTCTTTCATCGAACATATCGTCGCCAATATTCCATTCAACTGCTAGACTTAATTTGTCCATGAGTTTGCGATAAACGCCCTAAACTCTCTTTATCAGCTTTAAACAAAATTAAGACCGCTTTTCTCGAAACTATCAGTAGATCGCACGCTCAGAACGCAACTGGCAGTAGCAGGGTGGTCGTTGATTACCGAAAGCTACTGCGTGTGAACAACCAGCAATCACGTGAGAGGAAAGTAATGAAAAAATGTCTGATTATCCTGGCGATCATGTCACTCGCTGCCTGTAGCCATATGCCTATGGGGCAATCATCACAGACCGGACAAGTTGAACATCCGGATGTCTTTCACTCCTACATAGATTAATTTTCTGTGCCGAAGACCGGCGCGACGCTGAGGCATCGTGCCGGCTTTCCTTTTCAACTTTCCAAAATCCATGAATTACTGCGCTTAGTGTAATATTCGAACGGTCGTGCTTTTAAAATAGCAAACACACAAGCGGAGACAGCATGGATTTGAACTATGCGCCAGCAGACCTGGCGTTTCGCGACTCAGTGCGCGCGTGGCTGGCAGCCAATTTGCCGGCAGATTTGCAGCACAAGGTGTTGAATCACAAGCGCCTTTCCAAAGACGATTTCGTGCGTTGGCACCAGATCCTGGCGCGTCAGGGCTGGGTTGCGCCCAACTGGCCGGTCGAGCACGGTGGCACTGGATGGAACACGGTGCAGCAGCACATCTGGCAGGAAGAATGCGCACAGGCCGGCACACCGCCGGTTATGCCGTTTGGCGTCAACATGGTGGCACCCGTCATTATGGCGTTCGGCAATGACGCGCAAAAGCGCCATTACCTGCCGCGCATCCTGTCCTGTGAGGACTGGTGGTGTCAGGGTTATTCCGAACCCGGCTCCGGCTCCGATCTGGCATCGCTGAAAACCCGCGCCGAGCGCGATGGCGATCATTACATCGTCAACGGCCAGAAAACCTGGACCACGCTGGCGCAACACGCCGACATGATGTTCTGCCTCGTTCGTACCGACAACGGCGTGCGCAAGCAAGAAGGCATTTCTTTTCTGCTGATCGACATGAAAACGCCCGGCATTACCGTGCGCCCCATCATCACGCTCGATGAAGATCATGAAGTCAATGAAGTCTTTTTCGATAAAGTTCGGGTGCCCATCACCAATCTCATCGGCGAAGAAAACAAGGGCTGGACGTATGCCAAGTACCTGCTCGGTCACGAGCGTACCGGCATTGCAGCCGTCGGCCGTTCCAAGCGCGAACTGGGGTTCGTGAAACGACTCGCTTTGCAGCAGAAAAAAAATGGCAAGCCCCTGATCGACGACGCACTCTTCTCGGCCAAACTCGCTGCGCTCGAAATCGATTTGATGGCACTCGAAGTGACAGTCTTGCGCGTGATTTCGCAAGAAGGCAAACGGCGCGGCCCGGGACCGGAAGCGTCCATGCTGAAAGTGATGGGCACTGAAATTCAGCAAGTCCTGACCGAGCTCATGCTCGAAGCAGTCGGCCCGCAAGGTCTGCCGTTTGACCTAGCCTTCCTCGAGGGTGAGACCGAGCATAGCGCCGCCGGCGACGACGATGCCGCGCCGCTCGCGCCGTACTACTTCAACTACCGCAAGACCTCGATCTACGGTGGCTCCAATGAAATCCAGAAAAACATCATCACGCAGATGATTCTGGGACTGTGAGGACGCAATGGACTTTGACCTGACCCCCGAACAACAGCAGCTGGCCGACACCGTCAAGCGCTGGGCTGAAAAAGACTACAGCTTCGACACGCGTAAAAAAATTATTCATTCAGAAGCAGGCGTATCCGACGCCGGCTGGCAGGCACTGGCCGAGCTTGGTGTGCTGGCCTTGCCGGTGCCGGAACAGCAGGGCGGCTTCGATGGTACGGCGCTCGACATGATGGTGGTGATGCAGGAGCTGGGTCGTGCCTTGGTGATCGAGCCAGTTTTTGCGACAGCGCTAGGCGTGCAGTTCTTGAAACTGGCCGGCGGTCATGAAACCTTGCTTGAGCAAGTCGCGACCGGCGAGCTGAAGCTGGCTTGCGCACTTGGCGAACGGCAGGCGCGTCATGACCTGTTCGACATCGAAACCACAGCGACAGTCAGTGGCGGTGGCTTTGTAATTAATGGCAGCAAGAGCGTCGTACTGCATGGTGCGCAAGCAGGGCAGTTGATCGTCTCTGCACGCAGCGCGGGTGAAGCGCGTGATGTGAATGGCATCAGCCTCTTCGTCATACCTGCCGACAGTGCCGGCATTACGCACCGTGATTACCGTACCAACGACGGTATGCGCGCCGCCACCATCGACTTCAAAGACGTCACGACCACCTCAGCGCAACTGCTCGGCAAAGCCGGACAGGGCTGGGAATTGCTGGAAGCAGCCAGCGACTATGGCATTAGCTTGCTGTGCGCGGAAGCGCTCGGCGCAATGGAAGCCTTGAGTGCGGCAACGCTGGAGTATTTGAAGACACGCCAGCAGTTCGGCGTACCACTTGGAAAATTTCAGGCTCTGCAGCATCGTATGGCAGAAATATTCATGCAGCTGGAACAGGCACGCTCAATGGCAACGCTGGCAGCAGTCAAAGTCGGCTCCGCTGATGCGGTCGAACGACGTCGCACCGTCTCAGCAGCTAAGGCACGGATTGGCAAAGCCATCAAATACATTGGCCAAACATCAGTGCAACTGCATGGCGGCATGGGCGTGACCGATGAACTACCGGCCGCGCATTACTTCAAACGTCTTTCCATGATCGAGCTCACCCTCGGTGATACAGATCATCATCTGGCGCGTTTTGCTGCGCAGCCGGGTTTCCGCGACGCGGCTTAAGACTTTGAAAGGAAGTGTGATGCGACAATTTGCGTCCGTTGAAGAAATGCAGGCTGAAGTAGGCAAGGAAGTTGCAGTCTCGGACTGGCTGACGATTTCGCAAGAACGCGTCAACCAGTTCGCCGAAGCGACCGGCGATGCGCAATGGATTCATGTCGATGTCGAACGCGCCAAACGCGAGTCGCCGTTCGGCGGCACCATCGCGCATGGTTTTCTGACCTTGTCCTTGCTGCCGAAATTCATCGAAGAAGTGATTGAGCTGCCACCCGGCAGCATGAGCATTAACTACGGACTCAACAAGGTACGCTTTCCGGCGCCGATGATGGTGGGTGGCCGTATGCGCGGTCGCTTTACTTTGCTGTCTCTCGAAAAGATCGACAAAGGCATACAGACCGTGTGGCAGGTGACGATGGAGCGTGAGGGCAGTGAAAAGCCGGCGTGTGTGGCGGAGTCGGTGCTACGTCGATATGACTAATTAGCAGATTCCAGTATCCGCATTTCGATGTGGAAGCCTGCAGCGGCTGCCATATTGACCAAAGCATCCAGACCAAACAGGTTGATCTTGCCGCGTTTAAGATCTGATATACGTGGTTGAGTCACACCAAACAGCTCGGCCGCTTGCGACTGGGTCAAACTGCTGCGCTCAAGATAACTGGCAAGCGCCATCATCAGGCTGGAACGTAGCTTCATATTTTCAGTTTCTGCAGGTGTGTCTTCGATTGCATCCCACACGCTGTTGAATTTTTGCTTGCTCATTTGCCTAGCTCCCTCATCAAGTCTCGGTAACGGCTTGCGGCCAGATTCAAATCTGTATTGCTAGTTTTTTGCGTTTTTTTCTGAAAGCAGTGCAGCACATACACAGCGTCAGTAAATTTAGCGACATAGACAACCCGAAATGCGCCAGCAGCATCGCTAATCCTGATTTTCTGGACACCTTGTCCAATTGTCGGCATAGGCTTCCAGTCATCAGGCTCCAGTCCCCACTGCACCTTGTCTATCTGAAATCCTGCATCACGGCGCGCCAGCAACGGAAAATCGCCCAAATCTTCCAAGGCGCTCCCACGGAATTCAACAGGTTTTGAATCTCTAACGCCGCAATTATATAAAATTTTGTATGCGGTCGCAAGCTTATATTTGTCGTTCACTTGATCAGCTCTGCGCTTGGGGCAAAGCTGAAAAAATCATGCTGAGAGGTATAGATCAAGTTGACACTCCAAGTGACATACAGCCGGCATATTCATATTGAATTTGCCATCGTCATTGGTTTGCATCATTCTGAAAAGCGTAAATTGCAAACAAAACAAATTTACAACGAAGTAAATTTGTTTTGATCGATGAACGCTTAGCTGACAATAGGCATCACCGTCACCATCTTCACTTCAACAGCATTGCTGTCATCCCGCATCCAGATCTCGCCATCTTGTATCGTCACTTGCAACTGCATATTGCGCTGGCAAAGTTTTTCCAGTCCTTTCGCAGACTCGGACGAAATCTGGCAGACCGTCAGATTTTTTGCGCGTTCCAGCTTGCTGCTGATTTGTTTCCACCAGACTTGCGCGCCCGAGCTGTACATGTAGACCAGCACTTGCTCTGCCTTGCCGCAGGCTTTCAAAATGCGACGTTCTTCCGGCTGGCCGACTTCTATCCATTTTTCTATAGAGCCCGTCAGATCTTTTTTCCAGATGTCCGGCTCTTCGGTGTCGGAAATGCCGCGGCCGAATTCCAGATATTCTTGCGCGTGCAGGGCAAAAACCAACAGCCGTACCATCAGGCGTTCTTGCGTTTCGGACGGATGGCAGGCGAGGTTCAGCTGATGGTCGGCATAGTAATGCCGGTCCATGTCAGCGATTTGCAGGTTGGTTTTGTAAATTGTTGATTTCAGCGCCACGTTAATTGCCTGTCCGATGCAAAATAAAAGGCAATTTTACAGATGAAACTGTCAGGCTCAGCGAATCTTCACCACGGCCATTTTTTCCCGTCGTAGCTGAGGAAGCTGCCGCTGTCTTTGACTGTGAGTTGCGACGTGACCTTGAGCATGCCAGCCACGCTGGCAGTCACAGAAGTTGGCGCGCCCGGTCCACCCATGTCAGTCTTGACCCAGCCCGGGTTCATTGCCACAAACGTCGCTTTCGGATAGTCAAAGCTGGCGCTGCGCACGGCCATATTGAGCGCCGCTTTCGAGACGCGATAAACCCAGCCCATACTGCTTTGCGCGTCAGCGATGCTGCCCATGCCGCTGGTGATGAAAATGAATTTTCCGGCAGCTTCCTCGACCCGTGGCGCCATTAGCGGAATAGTTTGCATCGCGCCCAGCACATTGGTGTGCATGACCTGATCGAACGTAGACGTAGCAGGTGCGCTGGTCGCGCCGCTTTCCATGCCAAATGTGCCGGCCACGTAGACGACCAGGTCAAGCGCACTTGCCGCCAGATTGCTGCCCAGACTGTCGGCTGAACCGGCTTCGGTCGCATCGAAACGCAGCGGCTCTGCGCCTAATTTTTTCAGTTCAGACATGGCCACATCCGTACGGGCGGTTGCATGCACCGTCCACTTTGCAGCCAGCAGCTGCTTGACGAATTCATGACCTATGCCGCGCGATGCGCCAATAATTAAAGCGGTTTGCATACAAGCTCCCTCACACAATGCCGAGTAGGTTGGATTTTGAGGTATTTAACGTTTTGCGTATTGGGTCGCGCCAAACATCATTTCTCTGGCCTTGTCATCCACCAGCGGCTTGCGCAAGTCGGCCAATACTTCAACGCCGCGCTGCACAGCCGGCCGCTCGCTGATGGCATCAAACCAGCGTTTTGCATGCGGATAATCAGCCCAGTCTATGCCCTGATTTTTCCACGACCGTATCCACGGATAAGAGGCGATGTCGGCGATTGTGTATTCCTCGCCAGCCAGATACGTATGTTCTGACAACTGCTTGTCCAGCACGCCGTACAAACGTTTCGCTTCATTCGTGTAGCGGGTGACGGCATAGTCAATTTTTTCCGGCGCGTAGATACGGAAGTGATGCGCCTGCCCGAGCATAGGGCCTAGTCCGCCCATCTGGAACATCAGCCATTGCAGCACCGTGTACTTTTCGCGATCTGTGTGGCCGAGAAATTTGCCGGCTTTGCTGGCAAGGTAAATCAGCATTGCGCCGGACTCGAACATTGAAATTGGCTTGCCGTCAGGGCCGTCGCTGTCGACCATGGCGGGAATTTTATTATTCGGCGAAATTTTGAGGAAGGCTGGTTTGAACTGGTCGCCCTTGCCGATATCGATGTGGTGCACGCGATAGGGCAGGCCGCATTCTTCGAGCATGATGTGGATTTTGTGGCCGTTGGGGGTGGCCATGGAGTAGAGGTCAATCATGCGGTTTCCGTTATTTGAAAAAGACGCTGGATCCCGGCCTACGCCGGGATGACGGTTATTTTTACTGCCAACTTTAAAAATTGTCATCCCGGCGCAGGGTTAGGCAGGGGTTCCGTAACGCATGCGTTACGCCTGCCGAAGCGGACTGGCTTGCAAGCCAGTCCGTGGCCCGAAGGGGGATCCATTGACTTTGATGCTAGCTACTTAAGACCTTGTAATAGGCAAATTCAAATCTTCACCCGGCAAGCTCATATACTTGGACAGCTCCAGCTTCGCAATCGCATTGCGGTGCACTTCATCCGGGCCGTCTGCAATGCGCAGCGTACGGTTATGCGCCCACAACATCGCCAGCGGGAAATCATCCGACACACCGCCGCCGCCGTGCGCCTGAATCGCCCAGTCAATGATTTGCTGCGCCATGTTTGGTGCCAGCACCTTGATCATGGCGATTTCAGATTTAGCGAACTTGTTGCCGACGGTGTCCATCATGTACGCCGCTTTCAAGGTCAGCAGGCGTGCGCTGTCTATCATGATGCGTGACTCGGCAATTCGCTCGCGCCACACGCCTTGCTCGGAAATCTTGCGACCAAATGCGGTGCGTGCGTTGAGTCGACGGCACATCAACTCCAGCGCCCGCTCTGCGGTGCCAATGGCGCGCATGCAATGGTGAATGCGGCCCGGTCCGAGGCGACCTTGCGCGATTTCAAAACCACGGCCTTCGCCGAGCAAAATATTCGATGCCGGCACACGTACGTTATCAAACAGAATTTCGCAATGGCCGTGCGGCGCATCGTCATAACCAAACACCGGCAGCGGCCGTTTGATGTTGACGCCTTTGGTATCGGCCGGCACCAGAATCATGGACTGCTGCGCATGACGTGCTGCGTCCGGATCGGTCTTGCCCATCAAAATGAAAACCTTGCAGCGTGGGTCGCCAGCGCCCGAGATCCACCACTTGTGGCCGTTGATTACATACTCATCGCCATCGCGCTCGATGCGGGTGCCGATGTTGGTCGCGTCGGACGACGCGACATCAGGCTCCGTCATCGCAAACGCCGAGCGCATCTCACCGCGTAACAGCGGCTCTAGCCACTCGCGCTTATTTTCTTCGCTGCCGTAGCGCTCAATGGTTTCCATGTTGCCGGTGTCGGGCGCGGAGCAGTTGAATACTTCCGGTGCCCAGGGAATGCGACCCATGATTTCACACAGCGGCGCGTAGTCGAGGTTGGACAAACCTTCGGGAGCGCGCATGGACTTGGGCAGGAACAGGTTCCACAAACCTTGTTCGCGCGCCAATGGCTTGAGCTCTTCAATAATTTTGGTCGGAATCCAGCGGTTGCCTTTTTCCTTGCCGTTGCGGTCGATCTCTTGTTTGTACAAGTGCTCGTTCGGATAGATATGCTGCTCCATGAAGGCCAGCAGTTTTACGCGCAAGGTGCTGCAACGTTCCGAGTATTCAAATTCCATGTTGTCTCCTTTGTTTTATTTTTAAGCAGTTCAGACTGCCTTTTGTCCCGATGCGTATTCCCAACCCATTTCAGCCATAGGCCGTGCTGCTTTGCCATTCTTTAATGCCTGCTCGCTGGCAGCGGTGCCATCCTGATAGCGCTTCATGATGCCCTGCAAAATACCCGCCATGCGGAACATGTTGTAAGCCAGATAAAAGCGGAAATCTTCCTTGTTGATGGCGATGCCGGTGCGTGCGCTGTATTTGGCAATGTACTCGTCAATGCTCGGTATGCCGAGTGCCGGCAGATCCAGCCCGGCGATGCCCCGGAACAGTCCCGGTGTAATGAACCAGCTCATGCAGTGATACGAAAAATCCGCCAACGGGTGGCCGAGTGTCGATAGTTCCCAATCCAGCACGGCGACGATGCGCGGCTCGGTCGCGTGGAACATCAGGTTATCGAGACGGAAGTCACCATGTACGATGGAAGTCAGCTCGCCGTCCGGAATATTTTTTGGCAGCCATTCCATCAGCTGATCCATCGCCGGAATCGATTCCGTTTCAGACGCTTTGTATTGCCGTGTCCAGCGGTCTATCTGGCGCGAGAAATACGTGCCCGGTTTGCCATAGGTCTCCAGACCGATTGCTTTGTAATCGATGGTGTGCAGTTGCGCGATGACGCGGTTCATTTCGTCATAGTGCGCAGCGCGCTCAGCCGTGCTCATGTCAGGCAGTGACTGATCCCACAGCACGCGGCCCTGCATGAATTCCATGATGTAGAAAGCGCGGCCAATGACGGATTCGTCTTCACACAATGCATATTGGCGAGCAGCCGGAAAGCCGGCTTTCGACAGTGCGTCCATGACGCGGTATTCACGATCGATGGCATGCGCAGAAGGCAGCAGCTTGGCGGCAGGCGCCGGCTTGGTGCGCAGCACATACTTCTGCTCGCCGGCGGTCAGCATGAAGGTGGGGTTGGACTGGCCACCCTTGAACTGCTCTATCGTCAACTCGCCTTTGAAGTCGCCCACGTGTTGGCGCAGGTAAGCGCCGAGTGCATCAAGGTCAACTTTCTGGCGTTCGGCAACGGGCTTGGTGCCCATGAATTCTTCATACATACAAACTTGTCTCCTGCGACTTTTTTAATTTTAAAGGCTGCGACCTTGCTGATACTGATGAAATAAAGCTTCCATCGTCGTGCTGCGTGATTCGGCCTGCAGCACCGACGGTGGTGAATAGTTGATGATACGTGCAACCCAGTCCTGCGGGTCGCTGCCGACGTCCAGCGCATTGATGCAACCTGCGGTCTGTGCCAGATTACCGAGGAACAGACGCTGTCCTGTCAGGGCATACGACAAAATGGCGCGGTTGACGCCGCCATGCAGCACCAGCAGCACGGTGTCCCATTCCGGGTCGGCGCGCAGGCGATCGATGGCGGGGTGAATGCGGTCCATCAGCTCACCGATACTCTCGCCGCCAAGGAAGCGCTTGTGCTCGGGCGCGACGCCTTCGAAAGCACCGACGAAGGCTTCTCTTAATTCTGCTTGCGGAATGTCGGCCAGCTTGCCGCCCTTGATCTCGACCAGTTCGGGCCAGTGCTCGGGCGTGATGTCCTGTTTGGTCTCGGCCAGTACGCGTGCAGCGGTCTCTACCGTGCGCGGCAGGCCGGAGATGATCACACGGTCAAAGCGGATGCCGGCGTCGGCAAACACGCGGCCTGCAGCAGTAGTTTGCAGGCGGCCTTGCTCATTGAGCGGCACGGTTTCAGGCAAGACGGGTTTGCCGCTGGCGTCAAAATACGTCACGCTGCCATGCCGCATCAGGAAGATGCGACGTCGTTTAGTAAAACTCATAGCGTAAAACTCATCGGTAGGTCGGCTTTCTTTTTTCCAGGAAGGCTGTGATGCCTTCAAGTCCGTCGCGGTGGTGCAGGCTATCGACAAAACTTTGTTTTTCGGCTTCAAAGTGGGTGCGCAGGGAATTGCCCGGTGCATCGCGCAGCAAAGACTTGATGTTCTCGACTGCATGTGGCGACAGCGCGGCCAGTTCATCGCTCCAGGCCAGCGCGTTGTCGAGCGCCTGGCCGTCAGCTACAACACGGTTGACTAGCCCGGCCTGATGCAGGCGCGTGCCGGTGACGGGTTTGCCTTCGATGAGGATTTCAGTGGCCAGCTGGCGCGGCAGTGCCTGCGACAGGAACCACGAAGCGCCGCCGTCTGGCGTGAGGCCGACTTTGACATAGGCCATGACGAATTTGGCAGCAGCACCGGAAACGATCAGGTCGCAGGCCAGCGCCAGTGAAAAACCGGCACCGGCGGCAGCGCCATCAACGGCAGCAATCACAGGTTTCGGGCAGTCGCGAATGGCTTCAATCCAGCCATGCAGCTGATTGATGGAATCGGCTTGCACCGATCTGTCTTTGGCGCGGTTTTCCAGCAGACGGTTCAGATTGCCGCCGGCGCAAAAAAAATTGTCTGCGCCAGTCAGCACCACAGCGCGCACTTCATTGTCACGCTCTGCCGTCGTCAGCGCTTCAATGCCGGCGGCGTACATATCCGGATGCAGCGCATTCTTCGCGCCCGGATTGGAAATAGTCAGAATCAGGGTTGCATCGCGGCGCGAGGCCAGCAGTTCGGCAGACATGGTGGATGCTTGATTATTTTCAGGGATAATAGGATCTGTTTGAATTGCATTGTAACGCCTGCAAAGCAGCGTGGTACTTTACAGCCCTATCGATAATAAAAACCTATTCTTCGTGGAGATTTAATGATCACCTTATGCGGCTTCGCAGCCAGTAACTACTACAACAAGGTCAAGCTCGCGCTGATGGAAAAAGGCGTGGCTTTTGATGAGAAGCTGGTGTGGACCGACAGGTCGGCTGCGCTTTATGAAAAATCACCGCTGGGCAAAATCCCGTATTTCGAGATTGGCGACCAGGTGCTGGTCGAATCGCAGACGCTGGTCGAATATCTGGAAGACGCGTATCCGCAAAAACCCCTGCTGCCAGCTGACCCGCTGGCCGCTGCCAAGGTGCGCGAGCTGACACAGTTTATTGAATTGCATCTGGAGCTGGTTGCGCGTGAATTATTCCCAGCAGCTTTTTTCGGTGGTCAGGTCTCTGACGAGACCAAGCTGCGCGTGCAGAAAACCCTCAAGCGCAATGTGGCCGGTTTTGCCAAGCTGGCCAAATTTGCGCCGTACATCGCCGGTGAAGAATTCACGCTGGCCGATTGCGCGGCCTTGTACCATCTGCCTATGGTTGGCTCAGCGACCAAGATCATTTATGGCGAAGACATGCTGGCTGATTTGCCAGTGCGCGACTACGTGAAGATGATGGGGCAGCGCGAGACGGTGCAGAAAATTGATGTGGACCGTAAGGCGAATCGCGAGTTGCTGATGCAGATTGCTACGCGTAAGTAAAGTTTGAAGACGCTGGATCCCGGCCTGCGCCGGGATGACAGTTTTTCTACTACTTATCCCAAAAAGCGTCGTTCCGGCGCAGGGTGAGGCAGGGGTTTCGTAACGCATGCGTTACGCCTGCCGAAGCGGTCTGGCTTGCAAGCCAGACCGTGGCCCGGAGGGGAACCCAGCGTCTTTAAATCTTTACAACGCCGCCAATCTCTCCAGCGCACTCCGCAAAGTCTGATCCTTCTTCGCAAAGCAAAACCGCACAATCCCCGACTCGCGCGCCTCTTGATAAAACGCCGAAACCGGAATCGCGGCCACACCAATTTCAGTGGTCAGCCACGTGCAGAAGTCCGCTTCGGATAAATCCGAAATTGCCGTGTAGTCCACGCACTGAAAATAAGTGCCGCTCGACGGCAGCAGCTTGAAGCGTGTACTCGCCAGCCCTTCGCGAAACAGATCGCGCTTGTGCTGGTAAAACGGCGCCAGGTCCAGATACGGAATCGGGTCGTTCATATAAGTGGCCAGTCCGTGCTGCATCGGCGTATTGACGGTGAAGACATTGAACTGATGTACGCGCCGAAATTCAGCCGACAGCATCGCCGGTGCGGCGACGAAACCGACTTTCCAGCCGGTGACGTGATAGGTTTTGCCAAAGCTCGAAACAACGAACGCGCGCTCGGCCAGTTCAGGGTAGCGGCAGATGGATTCATGCCGGCAGGCGTCATAGACCATGTGCTCATAGACTTCATCCGACAAAATCAGGATCTGCGTGTCGCGCACGATCTTTGTCAGCTGCTGTATGTCCGCTTCCAGCAGCACCGAGCCAGTCGGGTTGTGCGGCGAGTTGACCATGATCAGTCTGGTCTTCGGTGTGACAGCCGCTGCGACTTTTTCCCATGGTACGAAGTAGCCGTTGGCGCCAATTTCCATTTGAACTAAAACCGGCTTGCCGCCTGCGAGCTCAATAGCCGGCACATAGCAATCGTAGGCGGGTTCGATGACGATGACTTCGTCGCCCGGATGCACGCAGCACAGTACGGCTGTCAGCACACCTTGGGTGCCGCCGGCAGTGACGGTGATCTCGGTGGCGGGGTCGTAGTCGCACTGGTAGAGCGTGTGAATTTTTTGCGCGATCGCTGCGCGCAGCGGCAAGATGCCGGCCATAGGCGGGTACTGGTTGTGGCCGGCGCACATGGCGTCGTTGACGGCATCGAGCAGTGCCGGGTCGCAATCAAAATCCGGAAAACCCTGACCGAGGTTGACTGCGCCTTTTTCTGCCGCGAGTGCGGACATGACGGTAAAGATGGTGGTGCCTACGCGCGGCAGTTTCGAGTTCAGTGATGTGAGGCTTGTCTGCATGGAGAAAAAATGTTGGCTGTTCAGTAAGCTTATTGTAATGCCAGATGCAATTCCACCCAGCGCTCCGGCGTCATGATGCGAAATAGCCCGGCGCGTTCGGTCTTGCGCGCCAGTTTTAACAGCGCCTTGTCTTTGCTGATCAGGATAGAAGCGTTGGCGGCATAGGCCAGTTCAAGGAATTTCTGGTCGTCGGTATCGCGGCAGACTGGCAGTTTGATTGCGTTCTCAGGTAGCGGCGGTTCCAGCAGGGTGACTAGCGCATCGAACTCGGCTTTGATCTGTTCCTGCGCCGCTGCATCGAGCTTTAATTTTGTGTAGGCCAGCACGAGAGTCCACTCCATGCGGCAGTCGGCACGCGTGACAACCTGTACGCTGCCTTGCCGCATCGCTTGCAGTAAGGTTTGCCAGCGCGGATCGCGAAATACGAACAGATCGAGCAGAACGTTAGTGTCGAGGACGATGCGCTCGGCTTGTTTAGGTATCATGTGCAAAAATTTATCCGGAATTCTTCATGCTGATTGTGCTTTCTCCTGCCAAGACTCTCGACTATGCGTCGCCACTGAAAAGCGACGTGCATAGCTTGCCGGATTTTATCCCGCGTTCGGCTGAACTGATCAGCTTGCTGCGCAAACTCTCGCCAGCGGCTATAGGCAGCCTGATGAAGATTTCCGATCCGCTCGCGGAATTGAATAGTCAGCGTTATGCAGACTGGTCAAAACAATTCAGTTTTGATAATGCACGTCAGGCTCTGCTGGCTTTCAATGGCGATGTGTATGAAGGGCTTGATGCGCGTTCGCTCAAACAGTCACAGCTTGACTGGGCGCAGGATCACTTGCGGATTTTGTCAGGGCTGTATGGGGTGTTGCGCCCGCTTGATCTGATGCAGCCATACAGGCTGGAGATGGGCACGCAGCTGCCGAATGCGCATGGTAATAACCTGTATGACTTCTGGGGTGAGCGCGTGACCAAGGCCTTGAATGCCGTATTGACGGACCAGCAGGCGCCAGCATTGGTGAATCTGGCATCGGAAGAGTACTTCAAGGTGGTGAAGCCGAAGTCGCTGGCCGCGCCGGTGATTACGCCCGTGTTCGAGGACTGGAAGGGCGGCAAGTACAAGATTATTTCTTTTTATGCCAAGCGTGCGCGTGGATTAATGGCGCGCTATGCAATTGATAAGAAAATCACTAAGCCGGCGCAGTTGACGAAGTTTGACACTGACGGCTATGCGTTCGATGCCGCCAGTTCGGGAGAATTCAGGTGGGTCTTTCGACGCCGGCTGGAAGATTAACCAGCACAGGCGCTTACCAGACCTGCCACCACGGCTTACCTTCTTTGATGTTGAAAGGCGTAGCCGATTTGACTTGGTAATTCAGTTCATAAACGCGCTCTGCATCGTCACGCAAGTCCTTCAGGCCCAGCGCCTCGTAAGCGCGGATCTGGATCACCAAGGCTTCGCGTGCTGACGGCGAGCCGGAATACTCGCGCACGACGGTCTGGGCGCGATTGGCAGCAGCAACATAGGCGTTGCGGCGCAGGTAGTAATCGGCAACGTGGACTTCATATTGCGCCATTGCGTTGACCAGATATTTCAGGCGGTCGCGTGCATCTTCCGCGTATTTGCTGTCGGGGAAACGCTCAATCAGCAGGCGGAAGGCATCGAATGCATCGCGTGCCGCTTTCGGGTCGCGCTCGGTAGGATCTTGCCGGCTGATGAAGTCGAACAAGCCTTTTTTGTCATTGAAATTTGCCAGTCCGCGCAGGTAATACATGTAGTCTACGTTGACGTGGTTCGGGTGCAGGCGGATGAAGCGCTCGACTGCAGCCAGGGCTTGAGCCTGATCGTTCTGGCGGTAATAGGCGTAGGCAATTTCCATCTGCGCCTGCTGCGCATAAGCACCGAACGGATAGCGTGATTCGAGCTTTTCGAAATATTTGATCGATTTTTCGTAATTACCACCGTTTAGCTCATCCTTGGCCTCAGCGTATAATTTCGAAGCGGACCAGGTCTTGGTCTCGTCCGCCTTCTCCATGTTTAGCGAGCCGCATGCCGATAAGAAAATGGCAAATACGATGACGGCGAATTTCAAGACAGTTTTCAGCATAAGAATGGGCGCCATGGCGTCAAAATGATTTGCGATTATAGCCGATGGCCAGCGCTATAAAGCAACCCGGACAATCCACAATGAAAGATGGCGTGACTGAACCAGTAATAGACGAAGTATTTGAAGATGCCGATGAATTCGGAGCCGGCGCGGTCGAACTCGCGCCGATTACCCTGCAGCTCGAACCCGAAAGCTGTGGCGTGCGTCTCGACAAGGTACTGGCAACGCATTTGCCGCAGTACTCGCGTGGACGCCTTCAGCAGTGGATAGAAGAAGGACACGTCAGTGTCGATGGCAAACTAGCAACGGTGCTGCGCGCGACCATGTACGGCGATGAAAAGATCGTCATCCTGCCGCAGATATCGCAGGCCGAGCAGGCTTATTTGCCCGAGCCAGTCGAATTTGATGTTGTTTATGAAGATGACGACCTGATCATCATCAACAAGCCAGTGGGGCTGGTCGTGCATCCGGGCGCCGGTAACTGGTCTGGTACGCTGCTCAATGGCTTGCTGCATCGCTGGCCGCATCTGGCGGGCATACCGCGTGCGGGCATTGTGCACCGGCTGGACAAAGACACCAGCGGCCTGATGGTGGTCGCTAAAACCTTGCTGACACAGACAGATCTGGTACGCCAGCTGCAGGAACGTACGGTCAGCCGAGAATATGTGGCGATGGTGTGGGGCCAGCCAGTCTCGAACGGCAAAGTTGAAGCTGCCATAGGGCGGCATCCGCGTGAGCGTACGAAAATGGCGGTCAGCACGTTGCCAACCGCACGCCCGGCAGTGACCCATTATCAAAAACTGGCGAAGGGTAAATTTGAAGGCCGTCCGGTGGCTTTGCTGCTCTGTAAGCTGGAGACCGGGCGTACGCATCAGATTCGCGTGCATATGCAATCGCTGGGTTTTGCCTTGATTGGTGACGGCGTCTATGGCAAGCAGCATCTGGTGCCCTTGTTCCCGCGTCAGGCACTGCATGCAGTGCGTCTGGGCCTGCTGCATCCGGGCAGTGGCGAGGAATGCGTATGGGAAGCGCCGCTGCCGACCGATATGGTCGATTTGATGGCACGTTCCGGCATCACGCTGTCGACAGAAGAGTGTAAAGACGCAGGGATCTGGCAGTTACCTTAACCGGCATGACTACACTCGCCACTCTGAACCCGCATTGGCCAAGCGTGCCCAACATGCCCGACACGATCGGCGCGCTGTCCACGCTACGTATAGGTGGCGTCAGTGTCGTGCCTTACGACAGCTTCAATCTTGCGCTGCACGTCGGCGACGATCCCGCGGCGGTGAAGCAAAACCGTTCCCTGTTAAGAAAACTGTTGCCGGCCGAACCGGCATGGCTGACGCAGGTGCATGGCAATCTGGTGCTTGATGCAGCCAGCGTGCAAGACGCGCCGGCAGCTGATGCGAGCTTCACCAATCAACCCGGTGTAGTCTGCGCCATCATGAGCGCCGACTGCATGGCCGTGCTGCTGCGCGACCGTGGTGGCAAAGTGGTCGGTGCCGCACATGCAGGCTGGCGCGGCTTAGCGGGTGGCGTGCTGGAAAATACGGTTAGCGCGATGCGACAGGCAGGTGCCGACGATGTGCTCGCATGGCTGGGCCCAGCCATCGGGCCGCAGCATTTTGAAGTGGGTGAAGATGTGCGCACAGCCTTTGCGCATTTGGGCGTGCAGGGTGAGTTGGCATTCAAGCCGCTGGCGGCCAAGCCTGGTAAATACTTAGCAGATTTGCCGCAACTGGCGCGCTTGACGCTCGCTGCAGCAAGCGTAACCCACGTCACTGGCGGTCATGACTGCACGGTCAGCGACCCGCAGCGTTTTTATTCTTTCCGTCGCGATCAAGTCACCGGCCGCATGGCCTCGCTGATTTGGATCAAATAATTTTCAAGAGAGTATAAAGATTTCCATAACAAGCATCTGTCTATGATGGTTTCTTGGCTGCCACGGCGCTGTTCAGCGGATGCAGATCGAAAGCTCCTTAAGAACTAAACGCATAGCTGGTTTTATCTTTCTTCGCCCGGTACATGGCCTGATCTGCGCAAGCGATAAGCGCATTTCCGGTTTCTCCATCTTTGGGAAAAATCGCAATACCAATGCTGAGTTTGATGCTGTAGCTGATGGTTTCATTATTGACTAGCACCACGCAAGGCTCCCCGACTGTCGAGATGATTTTTTCCGCAAAGACAGCAGCCGCTTGCGCGCTTTTGAGTTCCAATAACAGATGGAGAAACTCGTCACCACCGTGACGGCTCAGCGTGTCGTCGGCCCGCGTCATATTTTTGAGGCGGCTTGCTACCGTCTGAAGTATGAAGTCTCCGGCGGCATGCCCATACGTGTCATTGATGCTTTTGAAATTGTCCAGATCAATGAACATAACAGCGAGTGTCCAGCTATGCCTTTTTGCCTGTGCCAATCCGTGCTCGAGACGATCATTGAACAAAAGGCGATTCGGTAGGGACGTCAATGCATCGTGCAGGGCTTCGTGGCGAGCTGCTTCTTCCCGTTCCTTCATTTGAATCAGTTCATGTTCCAGCGCCTGCCTTTCCCGCACTTCCCCTTTTAGGTCCTCGTTGACGAGATTCAGGTTGTCGGCACAATCCTGCACCTTGGCTTCGATGGCTTCACTTTTTTGTAAAGCGATTTCCACGCCTTGCTGTGATGGGCGACTGTTCAGTTCTTCTTTTAATACCAAATTAACTGAAGAGAGTTCGTCGGCGCATTCATCGACGATAACTTTGATTTTTTCGCTTTGACCCACAACGCGCATCAAGGACTTCGGCTTGGCATTCGTGCCTTGCAAGGGGGAATAGTGAGTGGGCATTGAGGAGCCAAAGTAGGGAGCAGTAAATTAGAGCAACATACGAGGCCAATAGTTCCGGATAGATCCAGATGGCGAGTTCATGCGGATGTTAATCCGGTTTATTTTGATCACTTGATTCAGCCTGTTGCCGCTTTTGCATTTCCTTTAAGCGTTCTTGCTCGCGCCGCCGCCGTCTGCCGCCGGTGCCGGTGATATATAAAATGATCGACACAGGTAACACGCCATAGAGGAAAAACGTCATAATGCCAGCGATCACCGAGTCTTCGGTGATGGACATCATTAACACGACATAGCTCCAGCCGACCGCAGCAATATGCATGGCAATTCGCAGTAATTAGACAAGTCGGCCGCAGCTTACGCGAAATACCGGGAACCCGTATGAGCAAACCTGATAACACGTTCAACTCAACCGCCACTCCCGCCGCATGGTTTGCGCAGATGACAGATCCGCAAGCCTGGCAATCGATGATGCAGATGGCGCAGAACAATGCCCCTGCTATGCCGGCTATGCCGGCTATGCCCGCTATGCCGCTTGCGCCAGCAACTGCAGCGTTAGTGCCGCCGGAAAAACTCGCCGCCCTGCAAAAAGATTACATGAGCGAGATGTCAGCCCTGTGGACTGGCATGCTCGCTTCCCATACCCCAGTTGTAAAAGACCGCCGTTTCAATGCCGAGCCATGGCAGGCCAACCCGCTGCATAGTTTTAATGCCGCTGCCTATCTGCTCAATGCGCGTTTCATGAATGCGCTGGCCGAGGCGGTTGAAGCAGACCCCAAGACCAAAAAGAAAATCCGCTTCGCGACGCAGCAGGCCATCGATGCGATGTCGCCATCGAATTTTTTATTTAGCAATCCTGTCGCCCAGCAAAAAATCATCGAGACCAAGGGCGAGAGCCTGACCAAGGGCATCATGCATATGGTCGCCGACATGCGCAAAGGCCATATCTCGCAGACCGACGAGACGGCATTTGAAGTCGGCCGCAATGTCGCCACCAGCGAAGGCGCGGTGGTGTTCGAAAATGATGTGATCCAGCTCATCCAGTATCGACCACTGACAAAGCAAGTACATCAGCGCCCGCTGCTGATTGTGCCGCCTTGCATTAACAAGTTTTACATTCTGGACCTGCAGCCTGAAAACTCACTGATCCGCTACGCAGTCGAGCAGGGGCATACCGTGTTTGTGGTGTCATGGATTAATGCCGATGAATCGCATGGTCATCTGACGTGGGACGACTATATCCTGAAGGGCGCAATCGAACCGCTTGAAGTCGCGCAAGAAATCAGCGGTCAGAAGCAGGTTAATGCACTCGGCTTCTGCGTCGGCGGCACCATACTTTCAACCGCTGTGGCAGTGATGACGGCGCGTGGCAAGTCGCCGGTGTCTAGCCTGACGCTGCTGACGACCATGCTTGATTTCACCGACGTTGGCGTCATTGATGTCTATGTCGATGAAGAGCAGGTTGCGAAGCGCGAGCAGGCCATCGGTGCAGGTGGACTGATGCCTAGTCGCGATTTTGCGGCCACTTTTTCCAGCCTGCGTCCGAACGACCTGATATGGAATTACGTCGAATCAAATTACTTGAAAGGCGAAGATCCGCCACCGTTTGACCTCTTGTATTGGAACGCGGACAGCACCAATTTGCCGGGGCCGATGTTCTGCTATTACCTGCGCAATACCTACCTCGAAAATAATCTGCGTGTGCCTGACAGGCTGTTCGTCGGTGATGAGAAGATTGATTTGGGTAAGGTAAAGGTGCCAACCTTTATCTATGCATCACGCGAAGATCATATCGTGCCCTGGAGTAGTGCTTATGCATCGACAGCACTGCTCAATACCGGCAAGCGCAGCAACATGCAATTCGTGCTCGGCGCCTCCGGTCACATCGCTGGCGTGATCAATCCGCCAGTTAAGAAAAAGCGCAGCTACTGGACTAATGCCAAATTGCCGGCCACTGCTGACGGTTGGCTCGAGAGTGCAACCGAACATCCGGGCAGTTGGTGGACAGGCTGGTCCGCATTTTTGTCCAAGAATGCCGGAGACTTGGTCAATGCACCGCGCAAATATGGCAATACCCGCCACAAACCGATTGAGCCGGCACCGGGTCGCTATGTGAAGATGAAAGCAGAATAAAAGAAAGAACAGGCGGGCTGCGGTTGCGATGCAATATGTTATCAAAACCGCAGCTAAAAGCTTGCCAAGCTTTTGTTTTCCGGCACTATAATGGGCAGCAGAGACGCGAACGACAGTTCGATTTCCCCATAAAATGATGCCGTTGCATTGCGACGCAAAAAATCGGAACCCAGATGACCAGTTCAAAGAAGAGCGGCGAGCGCCTGATTAAGAAATACCCGAATCGCCGTCTGTATGACACGCAGACCAGTTCTTACATCACGTTAGCAGACGTCAAGCAGCTGGTGCTGGGTAATGAAGTTTTCACCGTAGTTGATGCCAAGACCGAAGAAGACCTGACCCGCAGTATCCTGTTGCAGATCATTCTCGAAGAAGAAGCCAACGGCGAGCCGATGTTCTCCAGCGCGGCGCTATCGCAAATCATTCGCTACTATGGTCATGCGATGCAGGGCATGATGGGCTCTTACCTCGAAAAAAATATTCAGGTGTTCATCGACATCCAGAACAAGCTGACTGAAAATTCCAAAGGTGTGGTGGACGACAAGCCATTCAGTCCCGAGATGTGGAACCAGTTCATGAATGTGCAGGGTCCCATGATGCAGGGGATGATGAGCAACTACATCGAACAGAGCAAAGGCTTGTTCATGCAGATGCAGGAACAGATGCAGAGTCAGGCTAAGAACGTGTTTAACGTGTTTCCATTTCCGGGTACGCCGGGGTTTAAGGCTCCGGGCGAGAAGTAAAACTGAGCTGGAAGGCGGCGACATTGGAACTGTCGCCGCGAACTATGCGATTACTGACTGGACGTCCCAATGCTAAAACATGTGGATCCAGATAACTTCAAGGACACGTTCGGCGGCTAGGGTAAGTCGATATTCAGCTATGCGCTATCCGCATTCTCTTTTTGAAGGCTGCGATATTGAGACGTTTTGGCTCCCCGCTTGTTTCGCCCTCTAACAGCGCAGAACGGATGGTCTCCGTTTCGGCATTACGTTCCTGGTCGCGCCGGATGAGGGCACGAATATATTCGCTGTCATTGATGCAGTGACCCGCATCAATCTGTGCTTTTATCCAGCAGTCCTGCTTGTCAGTCAGGGTAATTGTTTTACGCCCGGTTCCCATAATGTGAGTTCCCCGATAGGTAGTAATAGCAAGACAGATCATACTATTGGTGCAGTATCGCGCGACAGCGAAGCGCACAGACGGGAAGTTGCAGGGTAAAGGGTACAATGGCGGCTTCGCTGTTGTGCCTTTTTCTTGTCTGATTACCCATGTCCAGCAATCCTCCATTAGCCCCCAAAGTTGGTTTCGTCTCCCTCGGTTGTCCGAAGGCCTTAGTCGACTCCGAACAGATTCTTACGCAATTGCGCGCCGAAGGTTACGAGACCGCCAAGTCGTATGATGGCGCTGATCTCGTCATCGTTAATACCTGCGGCTTCATCGACGCCGCTGTGCAAGAGTCGCTGGATGCCATTGGCGAAGCGCTGCATGAAAACGGCAAAGTGATCGTCACTGGCTGCCTCGGCAAAAAGAAGGATGCTGCCGGCGACGACATGATCATGAAAATTCATCCGAAAGTGCTGGCCGTGACCGGCCCGCATGCGTTGGCTGAAGTCATGGATGCGGTGCATATCCATCTGCCAAAACCGCATGAACCTTTCATTGATCTGGTGCCGCCACAAGGTATCAAGCTGACGCCGAAACACTACGCGTATCTGAAAATTTCCGAAGGCTGTAACCACCGCTGCAGCTTTTGCATCATCCCGTCCATGCGTGGTGACCTGGTATCGCGTCCGATTGCAGACGTCATGCTGGAAGCTGAAAATCTGTTCAAGGCTGGCGTTAAAGAATTGCTGGTCATTTCGCAAGACACCAGCGCCTACGGCGTCGACGTCAAATTCCGCACTGGCTTCTGGAACGGCAAGCCGGTGCGCACGCACATGACCGAACTGGTCGCCTCGCTGGGCGAGCTGGCCAAGCAATACGGCGCTTGGGTGCGTCTGCATTATGTGTATCCATACCCGCATGTGGATGCCATTATTCCAATGATGAACGGCGGCCATGTTCTGCCGTATCTGGACGTGCCGCTGCAGCACTCGCATCCGGATGTGTTGAAGCGCATGAAGCGCCCGGCGAATGGCGAAAAAAATATCGAGCGCATACGCGCGTGGCGCGAACTGTGTCCTGACATCACGATACGTTCAACCTTCATCGCCGGTTTCCCCGGTGAGACTGAAGAAGAATTCCAGCACCTGCTCGACTTCCTGCAAGAAGCGCAAATTGACCGCCTTGGTTGCTTTGCCTACTCGCCAGTCGACGGCGCAACTGCCAATGAACTTGCTAATCCAGTGCCGGAAGAAGTGCGTGAAGAACGTCGCGGTCGCGTGATGGAATTGCAGGAAACGATTTCCAAGGCAAGGCTGCAAGCGAAGGTCGGCAAGACCCTGCGCGTGTTGATTGATGCAGTAGATCGTAACGGCGAAGGCACCGGCCGCTCGGCAGCCGACGCGCCCGAGATTGACGGCGTCGTTTATGTGAAGCCGCCTTACGAGCCTAACCGCAAACTCAAAGTTGGCGAATTCGTTGACGTGATCGTCACCGCCGCCGATGCGCATGATTTGTGGGCCAAGGCTAACTGAACAGGCTGTGCGCATGAAAATCAGGAAATCATTGCAAACACTGCTGACGGCGACGGACTACCGGCCGCCGGAAGGTTTTGCTGCCTTTCCTGCTGCGATTCATCATGCATCCACCGTGCTGTTCAAGGATGTCGCCGCGCTGCGTGCGCGCAACTGGCAAGACAAAAACGCCTACACCTACGGCTTGCACGGCACACCAACTACCTTCACGCTCGAAGCCCGACTGGCCGAGATCGAAGGCGGCCAGCACTGCCTGCTTGCGCCCAGCGGGCTCGCCGCAATTGCAATGGTTGACCTCGCGCTCTTGAAAACCGGCGACGACGTGCTCTTGCCCGATAACGTCTACAACCCGAACCGCGAACTGGGCAACTGGCTCGCACAAGATTTCGGCATCAGCGCGCGTTATTACGATCCAATGATTGGTGCCGGCATCGCCGCACTCATTCAAGACAACACGAAACTGATCTGGACCGAAGCGCCGGGTTCAGTGTCGATGGAAGTGCCGGACCTGCCCGCCATCTGCGCAGCCGCGCATGCGCGTGGCGTGCTGGTCGCGTTAGACAATACCTGGTCGGCCGGCATTGCACTGCGCGCGTTTGACCTCGGCGTCGATATCGTCATGCAAGCACTGACCAAGTACCAGTCCGGCGGCTCGGACGTGCTGATGGGCGCTGTCATTACGCGTAACAAGGCGCTCAACGCCAGAATTGAACTCGCGCATATGCGGCTCGGCATGGGTGTGTCGGCTGACGATGTGTATCTGGTTTTGCGCGGGCTAGCCACAATGAAACTGCGCTTCGATGCGCATGATGCTGGTGCGCGCCAAGTCGCAACATGGCTCAAGGCGCGGCCGGAAATGGCCAGCGTCTTGCATCCAGCCTTTGCTGATTGTCCGGGCCATGCGAACTGGTTGCGTGACTTCAGCGGGGCAGGGGGCTTGTTCTCGGTGTTGTTTGATGCGCGCTATACAGAACAGCAGACCGACCGTTTTGTCGATAGCCTGCAATTATTCAAGATAGGTTACAGCTGGGGCGGCGCTAACAGTTTATGCGTGCCGTATCGCATACAGAGTATGCGGAAGGACTGGCAGCATGCGGGGCAGTTGGTGCGCTTCAATATCGGACTCGAAGAACCGACCGACCTGATTGCCGATTTGGAGCAGGCGCTCGTCAGTCTGGCATAGGTCTGTTGTCACGCAGGTCGGTGAAGCCGCGTATCAGTCGGTACGCTTTCCAGACCCAGGCCGCAAGCCAGATGAGTGCAGCCACCGGAATGCCGATGATAGTCACAAACAACAGGCCGCCTGTCGCCATCCACAACAGATACCACCAGAACGAGCGGATTTGCCAGCTGTGATGGCTGCGCAGGAAGGTGCCGCTGGTTTCATCACGCTTGATGTAATTCAGGATGAGCGGAATAAACGAGAACGCGCCGAGGGAAAACACCAGTGACGCGCCGTGCAGCAAGTACAGCCACCACAGCAGATTCTTTTTGGATTCGAAATCGATGTCGAAGTAGGTGTCTTGGCTCATGGTATTTTGATAAAAGTCACTGGGTCCCAGCCTTCGCTGGGACGACAAAATTTCTATTAACTACTATCGTCGTTCCAGCGAAAGCTGGAACCCAGTGTCTTTCACAGCAAGCTACAAACCCATCATTTAAATAAATTCAACACCCCATCCAGCCCCACAAAATTCAGCGCCACATCTGCCTGCGCCCGTACTACCGGCTTGGCGCGAAACGCCACTGACAAGCCTGCCACCGACATCATCTGCAAATCATTAGCGCCATCGCCCATGACAATTGCGGCTGACGGTGGCACACCCAGCGCCGCGCTTTCGCGTTCCACTGTGCGGCGTTTTTCTTCAGCGTCGACAATTGGACCACTGACCTTGCCGGTTAGTTTGCCATCAATAATTTCCAGCACGTTGGCGAAGCTCATGGTAAGCCCCAGCTGCTCGCGCAGCTGGTCGGTAAAGAAGGTGAAGCCACCCGAAATCAGAACCGTTTTCAGGCCCGCTGCCTTGACGCTGGCAAGGAGTTCAACCGCACCCGGCGAGAGCTGTAATCTTTCATCAAAGACGCGCTGCAAGGCAGACGCATCCAGACCTTTGAGCAAGGCTACGCGTCGCGTGAGGCTTTCGCGGAATTCAATTTCACCGCGCATTGCCGCTTCGGTAATGGCAGCAACCTGCGGTTTCAGGCCTTGCATATCAGCGATTTCATCTATGCATTCAATCGTGATCAGCGTTGAATCCATGTCAGTGACCAGGAGTTTGAAGTCGCTGAGTTTCTTGTGGGCTTCGATGAAGGTGCCGTCGAGCTGCGCATGCTGGCAGGCAGCTTCTATCAGGCCTCGCACAGGTGCTGAATCATCCACGCCTTTGCAGCGGTAAGCATGAACGCCAATTTCAACTACGCTCTGTGCTTCTGCCAGCGCGGCAATGCGCTCGATGATGGCGCGCTCGCTGCGCAGACCTTGCAATATCAAATCCATTTTGTTCTTCCTGTTGTTTAGGCTGCCAATAATCAAGCTGCCAATGCGCGGATCGTTGCCTTGAGTTGCGCGACACGCGCTGCCAAGTCCGGCATGCTGGCAGTAATGCGCAATTTGTCTTGTCCCGACAGTTTGATGTGGCGGCTTTTCTGGACTAGGTCAATGATACGGATAGGATCAATCGGCGGCTTCGGTTCGAATTGCAATACCGCTGCTTCGCTATGCGCATCAATCTTGATGATGCCAACTGCTTTGGCTGACACACGCAGCCGGTGCGTCTCGATCAGTGCCTTGACCGGATCAGGCAATTTACCGAAACGGTCTATCAACTCTTCCTGCATGTCGTCGACTTTTTCCTGCTTCATGCAATTGGCCAGCCGCTTGTAGATAGAAAGCCGCTCGTGCACGTCACCGCAGAAATCGGCAGGTAACAGCGCCGGTACATGCAGGTTGATTTCGGTGGTTGTCGCCAGTGGCGCAGCCAGATCCGGTTCCTTGCCATTTTTCAGGGAGCGCACTGCTTCGTTGAGCATGTCGGAATACAGTTGGAAACCGATCTCGGTCATTTCGCCGGACTGGCTGTCGCCGAGCACTTCACCGGCGCCGCGAATTTCCAGATCATGCATGGCCAGATAAAAACCGCTGCCCAGTTCTTCCATTTGCTGGATCGCATCCAGCCGTCGCTGCGCTTGTTTGGTCAGCACTTGCACATCATGCACCAGCAGATATGCATACGCCTGATGATGTGAGCGGCCTACACGGCCACGCAACTGATGCAGCTGCGCCAGACCGAAGCGGTCGGCGCGGTGCATGACGATGGTGTTCGCCGTCGGTACATCAATGCCGGTTTCAATAATGGTGGTGCAGAGCAGGATATTGAAACGCTGCGCGACGAAGTCGCGCATGACTTTTTCCAGATCACGCTCATGCATCTGGCCGTGTGCAATCGCGACACGCGCTTCGGGCAGAAGCGCTTCTATCATTGCGCGCCGGTTTTCGATGGTCTCAACTTCATTGTGCAGGAAGTACACCTGCCCGCCGCGTTTGAGTTCACGCAGACAGGCTTCGCGGATGACGGATTCGGATTCGCTACGCACAAAGGTCTTGATCGCCAGCCGCTTTTGCGGCGCCGTCGCAATGATGGAAAAGTCGCGCAAGCCTTCAAGCGCCATACCCAGCGTGCGCGGAATCGGCGTTGCGGTCAGAGTCAGCACATCAACCTCGGCGCGCAGTGCCTTCAGCGCTTCTTTCTGGCGCACGCCAAAACGATGCTCTTCGTCGATGATGACCAGTCCCAGCCGCTGAAACTTCACGTCCGGCGACAGCAGCTTGTGCGTGCCGATGACGATATCGATCGTGCCTTCGCCCATGCCCTTTAAAGCGAGCGTAATTTCTTTGCCGGTACGGAAGCGCGACAGCTCGGCGATGCGCACAGGCCAGTCTGCAAAACGATCGGCAAAGGTTTGCGCATGCTGCTCGGCCAACAGCGTCGTTGGTGCAAGGATGGCGACTTGTTTGCCGCCCATTACGGCCACAAACGCGGCACGCAACGCGACTTCGGTTTTGCCAAAGCCAACATCGCCGCAGATGAGCCTGTCCATGGGTTTGCCGGAAGTCATATCGCCAATGACGGCATTGATGGCGGCGCTCTGGTCGGCCGTTTCTTCAAAGCCGAAGCTCTCGGCAAAGGCTTCATAGTCATGCGACGAGTACTGGAAAGCGTGACCTTGGCGCAGCGCGCGTCGCGCATACAGGTTCAGCAGTTCGGCTGCTGTGTCGCGTATTTGCTCGGCGGCGCGACGCTTAGCTTTTTCCCAATGGCCGGAGCCGAGCGCATGCAGCGGCGCATCATCGGGTGACGCACCCGAGTAGCGCGAGATCACATGCAGCTGCGAGACAGGTACGTAGAGCTTGGTTTCTTTTGCGTATTCCAGATGCAGAAACTCGGTTTCGCCTTCACCGAGATCCATGCTGATCAAGCCGTGATAGCGGCCGATGCCGTGGTTGATGTGCACGACGGGGTCGCCGATTTTGAGTTCCGACAAGTCGCGCACCATCGCTTCGACTTGTGTGGCGCCTTCCTGCTTGCGACGACCGGCGCGGCGGCCGCTGCCTGCATACAGTTCGGTCTCGGTCACGAAGGCGATCTGGCCTTGCGCAGTCGCCAGCACGCAGCCGGCATGCAGCGGTGCTACGCACAGCATGAGCTTGTCGCTGCTGGTATTAAAGTCGGTCAGGCTCTCGCAAACAGTCAGCGGCAGCGCGTATTCACTGAAGTACTGCTGCAATGTTTCGCGGCGGCCGCTGGATTCGGCGCAGATCATTACGCGGCTGTCGGTCTGCAGCAGGAAGGCGCGCAAGTTTGCCAGCGGGTCGTCAGTGCGGCGGTTGACGGCAACGTCCGGCAGCGGCGCCGACAGTGTCGACGGGGCAGGATCTTCCTGAATGATCCAGCGGCCATAGGGTTTGACGCGCGTGAAAAATTCTTCGTCGGTTAAAAAGATTTGCTCGGGCGGCAGCAGCGGCCGCTCGCGGTCTGATTTTAAAAAGTTGTAGCGCGAACGCGTGTCGGCCCAGAAGCGCTGGATTGCGCCATCAATATCGCCAATCAGCGTAAAGCACGCGCCTTCTGGCAAGTAGTCAAACAGCGTTGCGGTCTGCTCGAAGAACAGCGGCAGATAATATTCAATACCGGCTGCCGGTATGCCGTTGCCAATGTCGCGGTAAATCGTCGCGCGCGACGGATCACCTTCGAACACTTCGCGCCAGCGGCTGCGAAATGCCGAGCGTGCCGCTTCATCCATGGGGAATTCACGACCCGGTAACAGTCGCACTTCCTTGACCGGATACAGCGAGCGCTGGCTGTCAGCGTCAAAAGTGCGAATGGTGTCAATGGTGTCGCCGAACAGGTCAATGCGGTAAGGCAGCACCGAGCCCATGGGGAAAAGGTCAATCAGGCCGCCGCGCACCGAGTACTCGCCCGGCGACATCACTTGCGCGACATGCGAATAGCCAGCCAGCGTGAGCTGCGATTTAAGTCGCGCTTCGTCGAGCTTTTCGTCCTTCTTGAAAAAGAAGGTATAGGCCGCCAGAAAGGACGGTGGCCCCATACGCAAAAGAGCGGTGGTGGCCGGCACGATCAATACATCGCACTGGCCGTTATGGATTTCATGCAGCGTCGCGAGCCGCTCGGAAACAAGATCCTGATGCGGCGAGAACGCGTCAAAGGGCAGGGTTTCCCAGTCGGGCAGCAAATGGCAGCGCAGCGTATCGTCATCACCGTTGCCGAACCACGGTATTTCGGCCAGCAGGCGTTGCGCGTCGGGGGCGTTGGCCACGACTACCGTCAGCATGCTGCCTTGGGCTTTGAGTTCTTTGGCTGCTTGTGCGAGCACGCAGGCATCGGCCGCGCCATGCAGCGCAGGCAGAACGAAACGCGTGCCGGGCTTGGGTGGGGCGAGCTTAGGTGCGAGCTTAGGTGCGAGCTTAGGTGCTAGTTTGGGTGCCAGTGACATGGTGTAGAGCAGGACACTGTCTTCGCGGATGGCGCCAGGATGGAAGCAGGCGCGAAGCTGAATTGACAGTGAAAAATTAAGATGAGATTATAAATTAGTTCTCACTCATCAGTCGCCACCTGCTTCATAGCGTGGCGTTTACCCTTTCCCCCATGAATGTGCCGCGTTATTTCGCTTTGATTCCTGCTGCCGGCATTGGCGCGCGCATGGCTGCCGGCTGTCCGAAGCAGTATGCGTCGCTGGCCGGCAAACCCATGTTGCAGCATGTGCTGCAGACATTCGTTGCAGCTTCGCAGATTGCCCATACCTTTGTCGTCGTCAGCGAAGGCGATGCCTATATTGAAGACTTGATGATTAGCGCAGATTTGCCCAATGTATCGGTGCTCAAATGCGGTGGCGCGACGCGCCAGTTGTCGGTGACAAACGGTCTGGCTGCAATAGCTTCCATAGTTGAGCCTGACGACTGGGTGTTGGTTCATGACGCTGCTCGCCCCGGGCTGACGGTGGAGTTGATTGACAAGCTGATTGCATCCGTAAAGGATGATGCCGTTGGTGGCCTGCTGGCGATGCCGGTGGTCGATACGATCAAGCGCAGCAATGGCCACGGCCGTGCCGAACAGACAGTGCCGCGTGAAACACTGTGGGCGGCGCAGACACCACAGATGTTCAGGCTTCAGGCTTTAGCTGCAGCCTTGAAGCGGGCAGTAACTGTCACCGATGAAGCCAGCGCAATTGAAGCGATGGGGCAGCAGCCGAAGCTGGTCGAGGGCAGTGCGCGTAATTTCAAGGTCACCATGCCGCAGGATATGCTGCTGGCTGAATGGTATTTAAAGGGACAGGCATGAAAAATAAGCGACCACCGTTTCGGATAGGCCAGGGCTACGACTGCCACGCGCTGGTGCCGGGGCGAGCGCTCATTATCGGCGGCGTAAGCATTCCGCATAAAGCTGGTCTGCTCGGACATTCGGATGCGGACGTGCTGCTGCATGCCATTACGGACGCCTTGCTTGGTGCTGCCGGGCTCGGTGACATAGGTCGGCATTTTCCGGATACGGATGCACGGTTTGCCGGTGCTGATTCACGTGTGCTGTTGCGCACGGCGGCAGAGCGTGTGCAGGAAGCTGGCTATTCGATTGGGAATATCGATGCGACCATCATTGCGCAGGCGCCAAAAATGGCGCCGCACATTCCGCAAATGATTGCGCATATTGCGGCTGATCTTGGCGTGGATGTTTCGCAGGTCAACCTGAAGGCCAAGACGAATGAAAAACTGGGCTGGGAAGGGCGTGAAGAAGGGATGGCTGCGCAGGCTATCGCGTTATTGTTAGAAGCGTAGTTAGCGGTGTAGTTAACCATGTAGTTAACTATTAGGTATCGCTCTGTAAAAAGAAAAGGGGTCACGTCTTATGAACGTAACCCCTCGGTATTACTGGTGCGGCTGGCAGGAATCGAACCCACGACCCCTTGGTTCGTAGCCAAGTACTCTATCCAGCTGAGCTACAGCCGCGAAGCAAAAGATTATATCACCAGAAAAACAAAATTGGAACATGCCGCATGATTAACTTTATCGTTTAGGCTGATAAAGGTCGTGTCCGGCCTCGTTGATTTGCTGACGCAGAGCGCGGCGCTCTTCCGGCGACAACCTTGAGCCTTTGCGCTCTCGTTCGCCGTCATCACGTGCAGCCCTGCCTTCATCGTGGCGTTCGCCACGGTCCTGACTCAAACGATCCGCTGCCATTCTGTCCGCACCCGGACGATCGGAATGGCCACGTCCGTCGCCTCTGCCATTCGCGTCGGCCATGACTTGACCAACGGTGCCAGACAGTAGCGCAGCTATACTGAGTCGGAGGAACAGTGCTTTCATGCTATTCAATTAAATAAGACAAATGGCTTGTTTGAATACAGTGTAGAGGCGATTTGTCTACCCAGTAGTGTGCAAGATTGTAAGGCTTTGTAATGATCAGCCTTGCAGTGATTCATAAAAACAAGTTGGACGTTACCATATGGTCATGAACTCGACAAACACTCCCACGCCCGTGGCATCTCGCCGCAGCCCCGGCAATCAGGCCAGAATCATGGTGGTTGATGATGATGTGCGTCTGCGCGATCTCTTGAAACGCTTCCTGTCCGAGCAGGGCTATGCCGTCACGACTGCTGGCAGCGCAATTGAAATGAACCGACTGTGGCTGCGCGAACGCTATGACTTGCTGGTGCTTGACCTGATGCTGCCCGGTGAAGACGGCATGTCGATCTGCCAGCGGCTGCGAGGGGGCGGTGACAATACGCCCATCATCATGCTGACGGCCAAAGGTGAAGATGCTGACCGTATTGCAGGGCTTGAAATCGGGGCTGATGATTTTTTGCCCAAACCCTTCAACCCACGCGAGCTGCTCGCACGTATCGCTGCAGTGATGAGACGTGTCGCTCCCGACGAAATACCCGGCGCACCGTCAGACCATGAAGAGTCTTATCAATTTGGCGAGTTCGAGTTTGACCTTGGCAAGCGAACCCTGACCAAAAGTGGACAGCCAGTGGCGCTCACAACAGGCGAATTTTCTGTACTCAAAGTATTGGCACGCCATGCACGCCAGCCGTTGTCGCGTGAAAAGCTGATGGAGCTCGCACGCGGTCGCGAATATGAAGTCTATGACCGCAGTCTGGACGTGCAGGTATCGCGCTTACGCAAGTTAATCGAACCTGACCCTTCCAGTCCGCGTTTCATACAGACAGTCTGGGGTCTGGGCTATGTTTTCATTCCCGATGGCCAATCCAGCTAAGGCCTTCGCAAGCCGCCTCTCGTGGCTAAGAAGCGGGCTGCTCTGGCGCACCTTCTTTCTGCTGGCGTTTCTGATCGCCGCCAGCATGGCCGCCTGGGTCATCAGCTTTCGAATGGTCGAGCGCGCGCCGCGCGGCCAGCAGATTGCTGCGCAAGTCGTCTCTATCGTCACCATCACGCGAACGGCCTTGACGCACTCAGCACCGGCACTGCGGCGCGAGTTGCTGTTTGACTTGGCCGTCACACAAGGCATACGTGTATACCCGCGTGAAGCAGAAGATGAAACAAGGCCGCTGCCCGACAACGATGTGACAGCGCTGATTGAGGAGAATGTTCGCGCACGTTTAGGTAAGGAAACACAAATTGTCGGTAAGGTAAATAACCAGCGCGGCTTCTGGATCAGCTTCCGGATTGAAGATGACGACTACTGGCTTATGCTGGATCGCGATCGGGTTGATCGTCCATCCGGCATCCAATGGCTGAGCTGGGTCACGATCAGCCTGTTCCTGTCTTTGCTGGGCGCTGTCTTCATCAGCCGCCTGATCAATCAGCCGTTGGCCAATCTTGCTGCCGCAGCGCGTTCAATTGCGCGCGGCACCAACCCTGCGCCGTTGTACGAAAAAGGGCCGGCAGAAATCCGGGAAGCGAACCAAAGTTTCAACCAGATGGTGCAAGACCTGCAGCAAGTCGAAACGGATCGCGCAGTTATTTTGGCGGGCATCTCGCATGACTTACGCACACCGATCACGCGCATGCAGCTGGAGCTGGAAATGTCGGGCTTGCCAGGTGAAGCACGGCGCGGCATGCAGTCCGACCTGACGCAAATGGAAGCCATCATTGCGCAATTCCTTGACTACGCGCGGCCGACAGACAGCAAGAGCTTTATGCCCTTTGATTTGTCCGCGCTGCTTGCAAAAACCGCAGAAGAAGCAGCGCGTCAGCCGGATATAAAAATCACGACCGCTATTGCAGCAGGTTTGTCGGTGACGGGTAATCCAACCGAGATGGCGCGCGTCATGAGCAACCTGATTGAAAACGCGCGGCGCTATGGCAAGACGGAAGGCAGTGGCGTAACGGAGCTGAGCTTGAGTGCTGCTATTGAATCCGGTCACGCCGTTATTGAACTGGCAGACCGCGGCAGTGGCCTGCCGCCTGAGCAGATTGCTTATTTGCTTAGACCGTTTACGCGCTTGGATAGCGCACGCGGTCAGGCGAATGGTGCAGGTCTGGGGCTGGCGATTGTGGATCGCGTCGTGCAAAGGCATCAAGGGAAGCTGGAGATTATAAATCGCGAGGACGGTGGATTAATGGTGCGTGTGGTGCTGCCTGTGGCATGAGGCGTAGTAGCTCAAAGTTGATTTGACAGCCACTTCAATCAAGCCGCGTAATTGCGCGCACAGCTTTTGATCACCATAATCAATTTATGGCTTTCCGAATGCGTAATCCCTCCGTATAAGCACCGTTAATCTCTTTAGATTTGTGTTCAGCGAGATCTCTAATCTCTTTACCCAAGGTAGCTACTTTATCCGGATGATATTGTTTAATCATCTGCTTGTAGGCATTCTGTATTTCATCAACTGAAGCGGTCGGTGAGACCTCCAGAATTTCATACCAGCTTTCTTGAGCCGGATATTCGCTACCTGCATGATCGTCGCTCTTGCGATTGTTTTTTTCTGCGGAGAAGTGATTCAACGCAGCAGCAACTATCCAATACCCAACTAGCACGCAGGTAATGACTACGCCTATTAAGGTAGCGTTCATGAAGAACTTTCCAACGAAGCTATTTCATTACGGCGAATAGTAAGCGATCTGTAACGGTCAGTGTTTTCGTCTTCTTCCGCCATCTGCAGATTTAGCTCCATAAAAAATTTGGCCTTAACGATTTCCCATTCGACAGGAGTCAATAAATTGTATGCCACGTTTATCAAATCCTGATCAGACTGCGTTTGCAGTGAAAGTCTTCGTATAAGGTTGAGAGCTATCGGTGGGCAAACCAGGCATTCAAACGCCAGCGTGAAGAATTTTGTATTGCTCAAGCCAAGAATTTTTCTGTTCAAATAGACCCAAGCGATACACCCGAGAATATGCAGATAGAGCAGGACAAGGGTAATCAGCAATATTGAATCGCCTAAGGAAAATAAGAGGGCAAACGGCAGCATGCCAAAAAGTAGAACGGCAAGCCCATAAAGAAGAGGAGCAAGTACGCTAAACGTGCGTCGCCGTTTATTCCAGTCTTCTGCGCGAATGGCGACATTCCTTTCAAACTGCCAGCTCAGCCGGAACAAAGGTTTATGAAGGAAAAAGGGATTAGGTAGAAATAAATTCCGCCCCCGAATACCAGCAGTCTCTGAGCCGAACAGGATGCGCCACTCACTGCGACCTTTGGTAGTGAGTATTCCTTCGTTCACATAAAGTAAAAGCAAGGAATCACAAATATAGAGAATGAATGCAAGGCCTGTTATCTGTGCAGCTATGGGAATAGTCATTCCTTTTTTCTGCCAAATAGGGACTTCATACTGGCAAGTGCAGCGATCGCCAAGCCAAGCAACACCTTCCAGAAAGCAGCCAGAAAGCCTGCGATCACCGCAAAAACCCCTTTTTTGGCTGCCACGGCAGCTGCACCACCAAGAATCAAAGCGCCTAACCCGTATTCAGCAATTTTGTCGCCGTCCCTGAATTCGGAATAATTTTCGCCAGCGTTAAAAGAAAAGTCTTTTAGCGCAGATTTGAACTCGGCCGTATCCTGATCCAGTCGGGCTACGTCGGAAACCAGAACAGCACTCATCACACCGGATCGGCTGAGCAAACGACTCGTGTAGTTGATGGATTTTTCACCGTTGCCAGTCTTAAGACGCAGACCCCATTCAAGGTGTTTAGTATTGCTATCGTAATGAGGCAAGACTTGCCATCCGTCTGTATACAAGGCCGGCATGCCAAGCCGCTGACGCTCTTCATTGGCAGGCATATCAGATTGCTGAAGTTTTTCCAGCAGATCAGCAGGATCTATTTTTTCGTTATCTTGGATATAGCCGGATTGATTAAAAGAAAAGACTGCGAACCATCGTAGTGATTGCGGTGCAATTAGAAAATGTCCATCCTGCGGCGGGTTACCTGCCAACTCCAGAAAATGACGTGTGTTTTTTTCGTCGAGATAGACAAAGTCTTTAGGAATTTTGATTATGGCTTTGCCGGCAATGTCGGCAGAAATTGGCCCATTCTGCCACGCTAGCTTTTGAAGCTCTGCATTCACATCTTGTTCGGTCAGTGCCCATGCAAGGCAGGGTATCAATGAAAGGAATGCTAAAAGATGTTTGATTTTCATATTTTTTATAAACGGATATTTGTGCGAATTTCGTAAATATAGTTATTAAATTTGATTCTTATAATACAGTCCATGTGCTTCCACCGCGACACGTTTTATCGTTACTAGTCGGCCATGGCAAGTGGCAGAGTTGATGTCTGAACCGATACCAAACTGAATAAGTCCAAACTTCGCATAGGGCAGCGTCGGCTCTCCACAAATATCTTGGGGTTTTTTATGCCTGAAACTTCGCAGATTCATCCCGACAAAATCCGTGCCTATTTGGCCACAGCCTACCGGCTCGGGCACACAGACCGCGACATCATCCTGACCATCGGCAAGCACTCAGAGCGGTTGGCGTCTTTGTTTGCCAGTAGCGGCGTTGATTGCGGTGCTTTCATCACCGCGTACAACCCACGTGGCACCAAGCAGTCTGACGAGGCCAACAACGAAGCGCACGCCCAATTGGCAAATCAGCTTGCGAAACGGGGCGTCAAATCCATCGAAGGCTCCGGCGGCGAAAAAGGCAGCGACTGGCCCACCGAGCGCAGCTACTTTGCGTTGGGCCTGGCTTTGGAGCCGGCTAAGCTAATCGGTGTCCAGTTCGGACAGGACGCCATCGTCTGGGTCGGTGCAGACGCTGTTCCGCAACTTATTCTGCTGCGCTGACTATACGTAATTGGCAGGCTCATCGGGTGAGCCCGCCAACGTGTAAATTAAACCCAGAGACAACATCGCAATGTCACTGGAGGTTCGCGAAATGAATTTGAATTACAGGCCGGAGACCGAAGATGGCGCACTTCGCTGAGCAGGAGCGGCGCGAAGGAGATCAATGCCCATTCTGCCGGCACCTCAATTCCCCGCCTGCCTACGACACCTGCGAACACATCAGCGCCTTTGTCTGGGACGGGCAAGCCGAAGCCTTGCACAAAACCCAGTCGGTTAATAATGCGCTTAAAGAGTTGCTTGAGCTGGTTGAATTGGCGAAAGATGACGATGTGGACAAACTGATTCTTGAAGAAGAAGCCCGCCGTCATCCGACAAGAGCGAATCTTATTGAAGCGGTGTCAGGTGATTTCGATTTGGTTGAAACACTGCAGTCATTAGCGTACGCCAAGGTCGGGGCCGGCTGGTCGACGGGGGGCATGCTCGGTGGTTTTGGCTACAACGTCTACGTGCCAAAACAGGAAATAGTAGAAGCGCTGACTGCCGAATGTCAGGCAGTGATTGATGCCTGCAGCATGAAAATCAATACCTCGATTTCGGAAGCGGATTCTCTTGAAAGGCGGCGTCCCAAGACCCCGGTTGATTGGCAGCTGGTTACGTCCGGATTCTGGGCCGAGGATATTTATCATTCTGGTCATATTGCCTACTACCTTGCCAAGGTCGGTTCGCGCGGGTGGGTCATGGAAAGCGTCGAGCGCAACGTTGAACTTGATGGCCTCACCGAAGAAGACATCGAAGAGGGCAGGGTAAATGATGACCAGCTACAGGCAATGTGGGGCATGACGCTGGACGAGGCGCAGAGTGTGGAATACAGAAAGATCGTCGCCGTCTGCACAGCCGCTACGCTGGATGCCGATGCAGAATACATCGCAGTCGTGCTGTATCGTGCAGTCTGCGCAGCTGGTGGTAAGGTGATTACTGAGCCGGATGAAAGACGGCATTCGCTTCTGAGCGGTTTGCAGCAGGATTGATTCCGCTGGGGGCTGAGATGATTGTCTGATCTAAAAAAAACAAAAAGGCAGGGTGCGATAAATGTTCAATACGTCAGACATGATCAAAGACAGCATTGACGATGACGTACGTTTCCTTCTTGATGCATTGAATGCTCGAGAAGGCTGGAATACGCAAGCCAGGGAACACCTCGCCGAGCTGAAAAAGCTGTTGAAGCGAAAGCGCTACAAAACATTCATGGGGCATCCGACCCGTTATCACCTGACCAGCATTGGCCAATCCTGCCTGTATGACGTGCCCATGTACCGCAAAGGAGCCCTGGCTGACTTCAGGGGCAAGCGCGTGCGGTTGATCTGTATCAGTTCCGGTAGATTTACAAGACAACTCATGGCCGGTGTTGTGGGCGTTACGCCGGCGGATAAATTGCTAACGAAAAAAACGAATGTTTATGTATTCCCGAAAATTGGCGACCATGACATTGTCTATCTTGGCCGCAGGTACATGCTCATCAAAGCAGCTGGAAAATTCGAGATACCTCTTTGCCAAGGTGCAGAGGAATCTATCGATCTGAACGCGTGTGATTTTATTCTTCTGGATGGAAAAACCTGCTGCCCGATTGCGACGTTAAAGATCAATGCGGATGAGAAGCTCGTGTGTAAATTGGTGGGATGGTCGGCGGGAGAAATTTACGACTCTATCCCTGAGGCTGTTCGAGGTTTAGCGAAAAAAAGCGCGCAGTATGAAAAATTAGTTATGAGCAAAAAAATCGCAGCTTAGAATTCAACCATAATCAACCGAAAAGCAGCCGATGAATCTGCAATAAATTCTTGAAAATGATTCGCTGACCACTGGAAGCGAACACTGTCCCAGATAGTATAGAAACGAAAGAAAAATTGAACGAGGCGTTTGTTCAAGAAATAACTTTGTTCAACTTTAGTGAACATTTAATTTTATTGAACGAAACGGTCTGTATTGGGAATTGCAAAGCTTTCAATGAATAGAAAGATGCTTGCGATGATCGGGCGGCATGCTGAGTCAGTGTTCTTCAAAGAATTTCCTCTTTTTGTCAGGCAACGCGCTTCGTTGGCAAATTGACTCATCAACCAGTACCGTCACTGCATCAAGCGAAATAATCTATTTTCTATACATATTGGCGGTAATAGATATAGAAATTTCAAAATTTTATACACGTAGACTACATTTTGCGAAGCCGGACAATAGACATGAATATGGCGAGCAGCGTTTTATTGGGTATGCGTTGAAAAGTGATCGCCTTTATTGCGGCGTCTATACGGAGCGCGGCGATCAACGCCATATCATCAGTTTACGAAAAGCGAACGAGCGAGAGGTAAGGGCTTATGCAACTGAAAACTAAATCAGGCCGAATGATTCAAGTGCCTACGCCAGAAGAAAATGCGGCCATTGATATCGGCATTGCTGCCGATCCAGATACCTACGAACTGAGTGCGGCAGAATTCAAAAAGTTAAAGCCTGTGCGTCCACGCGGCAGGCCGCTCGGCAGCAGCAGCGCGAGGATGGCTGGCAAACCAAAATGAACGAGGCGTTGCGGGAGTGGTTGCAGGTGCATTAACCAATCGGCCCATTACCTGCATTGCATTTAACCTACGTTGGGGAACACATCAAAGCACATGAACCTAAGACAGTTTCTTGAAAACGAAGCACCGGATCATCGCGGACGCAAGCTGTCGCAGATCTGGCAATTCACCGATGAAGAGATGGAGACTTGCCACGACTACATCCAATGGGTTTTCCCATTGGATCAGGAGAGTGGCGCAGTGCCGAACGCGCCTGTTCTGACGACACACGACATTGCCGACATCTACTCTTCCGCCATTGCCATCAGCAACCTGAAGCAATCTGCCGAGTGGTTCTATCAATTCTTGTGCCGCAATGAGCAGTGGTTGAGCGTGGCGAACCACAACCACTTGCGCATCACGCGGATCATCAAATCCTTGCGCATGCTCGTCGGCGACGATTTCGCAGACGTCATGAGGCAGAAAATATTGCAGATGGCCGTATCTTCCGGCGCACCCATCAACGCGCTTACGTTGGAATACTGGTCGCAGTCGTAGGCAGTATGACGTACACGCCAGTTGAATGAAGGCACGACACCTTCACGATGACGTTAAGCATTTTTAATTCATTTTTCACGTGCCGTTTGTAAGTCAGCCCCGAAAACAGAATCAGCAGCACCAGGAACGTGATTGTCACATCCTGCCCGCTCGACTTCGCGACATAGAGCGACAACGACAAGACAAACAGAATAGAGAGTCCGAATAGAATCATGATCCACCGTCTCTCATTGCCATGACTCGCCTTCTTCTAAATGAGGAGACTCGCCTTCGGAGTAGTCGCATCAAGGTTTGTTAGTGACCAGATCACTGGCTTAACTTGTGAAATAAAAAAGCTCTCAAGCTTTGCATGCCAATCACTTGAGAGCCGACGACATTAAAATTTGACGCCTACGCCAAGTGCTGGGCCAGCAGCTGTTGTACCGTTTTTTCTGAAATAAGACATGTAGTCCAGCGTGCCGTAGACAGTTGGGCTAAAGCTGTACTGTGCACCAACGCCGTATGAAAAATCATCATCGCTGGTCGAGGCAGTGACACCCAAGGCAGAAGCGCTAGCGGTGCCATGTATAAAACCAAGTCGGCCGTAGACATCCAGGTTCTGGGCAACTTCAGCTTTGCCTTTCAAGTACACGCCATAAATACTGTCGTACTTCAGCGTAATTGGCACGCCGCTGATCTGAACTTTTGCATCAGCGAGGGTTGTGCCAACCATGAATTCAGTCGAAAAATTCTTGTTGATGTTCACACCCAGTCGCAGCAGGCCAACGCCGGGCGTCACGTTAAAATCTTCAGTCTTGGTTTGAATGCCGCCGTAAGCCGCTTCTGCATAAAACCTGGTTTGCTCTTGCGCAGAGGCGGCATAGCTTGCCGTAATGAGGGAAAGTGCCAAGAGAGATTGCTTGATCATGTCTGACTCCAAAATTAAAAAATAAGGTGCGGTTACAGCCAGCAAAGCGGGTTGGCTGGCAAACCGAAAAGATTGAATGCCAGTTCAAAACTATTGAACTGCAGGAAGTGATTCTGCGATTGAGTCAGTCTCGCCCAGTGACACCGGTCTTGCCGCAGATAAAATATTTTCTGAACAAGTCGTTGAAACTCAGCGCGACGCTTCCGGCGGCACCGGCTTCGCTGCTGCCGCGGCAGCCGTGCTGCCACCTCTCAGATTCACATTCATGCTCTGCGGATAAGAGAAGCCAGCACCACTGCTGGCATCAACCGCATAGCCGATCAGGCCACCGGCAATCACATTGCCCCAGACCGCGCCTTCGCTGGCCGACTTGAAAGTGGCCGCACCGGTGGCATCGTCCTTCTTGCAGGTAATGGCCAGGTCGCCATATGCCTTCTGGATCATCACCGTGCCCGGCGTGGTGACGAACCACTGACCCTTGTCATTCATCAGGTTGCAATTGGCGCCGTTGACGGGCTTGCCTTCGGACGTACAGGTCACCGAGACGGGCTGATTGCGTGAGCCGGTAATGGAAGCACAGCCGGTCATGAGGCTGGCGGCAATGAATAAGACCAGCAGCAGCGACAGGCGCAGCGACCAGTGCAGTGAGCGTTCGTCGGGCTCAATGACAGACAGAGTTGGGGCAGCTTTAAGCAGACGGGACGGGTGCATGACTTCTCCAGAATTTAGTTGTGAGTGGAAACACATTCTCAGGAGTAAGCAGACTCGCCGAGTGAGCCTGACCCAACGAAATTGCCCTCTCTTATTCACCGGCTCATGGGGAAGCGAGCCCGTGCCTGATGTCAGGATAAGAATTCTTATTACTCGGCGTTATCTTTTTGAGCGACTATTGGTTATATTGCTGATGATCGGTTAAATGCACCGCAGGCTCACCCAGTGAGCCTGCATGAATCGCCCCGGAAATCCTAGACACTCGCGAGCCTCTCGACGTACTGCTTTTCA
>JBBARG010000012.1:0-56404 GCA_040399905.1 Burkholderiaceae bacterium | reverse complement strand
CATGTGAACCGCTTTAGTGAAAAAAACCTATATTATTTGACTCTTTTGATTATATTAACTATACACTACAGCAGCAAACCCTTGGTAAACCGTGGTTTCTCACTAACTTTACTGTCAAGTTTGTAAGGTTAGTAAATAATCAAAAACAGGCAGATTTAGGTTAGTAACTTGACACATGGCTGTTTTCTGCGGGTTTTAAAAAGATCTTTTAGATTGTTGTAAGCAAACCTGACACTGTTTGGTGTCCTCTGATATGTCGTCACTTGACACACCCTCTGATATGTCGATACTTGACACATATAACTATACATGTAAGGTTTAACTAGCACCTTACACAAAAACAAAACTTGACACTTTCCCCGAATTGGGCATAATGGGGACACCGAACGCATCCAGCTTTCGGGTTCTGGAATATATGAAGGATTATTTATGGCTGTATTTGAAGGTTTAGTTTCGATTTTTGAGCGTAACGGTTCTGCTGAGATTCGTCGTGTTTCAAGCGGTGGCTATAATGCAAGCGAAGTGAAGGATTTAATGGCAGACCTGTTAGAGTGTAAATTGCCAGTGTCGAAATGGTCGCTATGGATTGACGGTGTCGATTTCAAGCCAGCTGAAACGTTCACTGGTGCCGCTCTAAAGAAGCTCGCCACTGGCAATGATGTCGAGCTAATCGCTGTTAAACGTCGCGGCAAAAACGGCGGTTTCATGGCTCCCGTCATCAAAATCACTGGAAAGGACGGTGTTAAAGCCAAGCCAGCTGTCAATAAAGCACGCTTGGGCCGCTAATAAACGACAGTAAAGCGTTGTTTCACCCCGCTAGGTTCGCGCCTAGCGGGGTTTTTTTGTGTCTAGAGGGGGGGCACATGGCCATTAAAAAAGCGACGGGGCGGGGGTATAAGTATACCTCGCAGATCAAAGGCCAAAAAAGTAAGATGTAAAGTTAGCACCCCCCAAAAATTTTCCCGCCCCAAAACCAAGATGTAAAGTTACGACACCTATTGCAACGCCCACACAAAATCGTTACCCTCCCCTCATGGATAGCTTACCTCTTCACCTAACCCGATGGTCTGACAGGCTGGCGTTCGACGTTGCCCTGTGCTTGGAAGGCTCGGGTGAGACCCTCGACGAGATCAAGGACCGCCACAAGATCGACGCCAACGAGTTGTTGGTGTTTAACCGCGACAAGGTTTTCCTCAAACGAGTGGAGACATATCGCGAGGAGGTCCGTGAGAAAGGTCTGACGTTCCGACTGAAGGCGCGGGCACAAGCTGAAGAACTCCTGACAACAAGTTATATGCTGATCCACGACCCCAGTGTGTCGCCAGCAGTGAAGGCAGACCTGATTAAATCCACAGTAAAGTGGGCTGGTCTCGAGCCGAAGAACACAGATAATGACGGCGCAGGTGGCGCAGGTGGCGTTAAGATCATGATAAACCTCGGGTCATCCCCCTTGGATATGCAGGTTGTCGATGCGACTGCGCGTGTCATTGAGGCCAGTGACAACGGCTACGCCGAAGACCACGACGATGATTGAGGAACATGACGGTTACAAATGCTACCGGGTTCGGACTGCTGCTGCCGCAAAACTTATCGAGGGTAAGCTGATAGAGGCTGGCCAGTCGTTCAAAACCAAGATCAACATCACGAAGAAACGCGGCAGAGAGTTTCTTATCCTCCTGCTGGAGTAGCGTGGTGACCAAGGTAATGTTTAACTGGGTGGCCATTGCGGTCGAAACTGAGGATGATTATGAGTATCATCTGCTGCCCCTAGTAGACTTACAGGAGCACGAACCATTTACAGATTGCTGGTGTACACCAGTGTGCGACGAAGACGGACTTGACATCTGGGTACATAACTCGTTGGATCGTCGGGAAGAGTACGAACGAGGAAGGCCAGTGAGCTGATGGCTATAACTATAAACTATACACCCCCGCCAACTGGCAAGCGGTTCATGGAGAGCAACGCGAAGATGCGTACGCTAACTGGCCCCGTTGGGTCCGGCAAGTCTGTGACCTGTTGCTTTGAGATTGTGCGCCGTGCGTCACAGCAGAACCCTGATGACCGAGGCATACGCCGTTCGCGTGCAGCTGTGGTCCGCGAAACTGCCCGGCAGCTGGAAGATACGACGATCAAGACGTTCCTCGACTGGTTCCCACCCGGGCAGTGCGGGACGTACCTGCGCACAAAAAAGACTTACTTCTTCAAGGTCGGTGACGTTGAGTGCGAGATTATGTTCCGTGCTCTGGATGACGCGGATGACGTAGCCAACTTGAACTCCCTCGAGCTTACGTTCGCATGGTTCAACGAGTGCAGAGATATCCACCCAGACATTGTCGATGCCATGTCGAAGCGTGTCGGACGTTTCCCGTCGTCCAAAGATGGCGGTCCAACGTGGCATGGGATGTGGGGCGATACCAACCCACCGACTATGGATACGTGGTGGTATTACCAGATGGAGAAGCTCGACCCCAAGGATGGCGTGTCTCCCAACGAGAATGGCTGGGATGTATTCAAGCAGCCGTCGGGTCGCAGTCCCTACGCAGAGAACATCGAGAACCTGCCAGACGGGTACTACGACACACTGGGTCGGTCCGAGGAGTATATCCGCGTTTTCATCGACGGGGACTATGGTCTGTCGTCCGCTGGCCAGCCAGTATACAAGTATTTCCGGTCCGATTACCACATGGCGAAGCAGTTTATCCGGCCCATAAGTAACGGGTTACGGCCCATAATCATAGGGATGGACCTCGGTTTGACGCCAGCGGCGGTCATCGGACAGCAGGACCCACGGGGTCGTGCGCTGATACTTGGCGAGGCTGTCAGCTTTGACATGGGCATTCAGAGGTTTATTCGGACTGTACTCAAGCCGATGCTGTATGAAAAATTCAGCGGATGCCCGGTTCTCGTCGTGACTGACCCTGCGGGTGTCCAGCGTGCGCAGACTGATGAGCGTAGTGCAGTGGATATTATCAAGGCTGAGGGGATGAAGGTCATAGCCGCCCGGACGAACAGCGTCTCGGCGCGTATCAGTGCGGTTGATGAGTATCTCATGCGTCAAGTTGACGGTGATCCGGGGTTCCTGCTTGATCCACGGTGCACAGCGTTGAAAGCTGCGATGATGGGGGGCTATCGGTTCAAACCCAAGAGTGATGGGGCCATCGACAAGAACAAACACAGTCACGTTGCCGAAGCCTTACAGTATCTCTGCCTCCATCTGCACAGTGGTGGAGAGGCCGGGCATCTTGCAGCGCGGCGTGAAGTCAAACAGGTAGCATCGACCGGATGGACATGAGCAAAGTGTTTTGCCTGTTGCCTACTTCGCCATGTCGTGTTAAGTTTGCGCGAACATTTCGGTAGGTGCGAGCATGACCACGTATATTACAAATCCGAAGACACCCCGCAGTAAATAATGGCGGGTCTTAGCTTCCTCCGCGTTGTCAACAACGAAGACCTTGCTCGTCAAGAGAAGGCTGACAGTGATCGTGCGCTGCAAGACCGCCAGAATCAGCCAGTTATTCTTGGTTTAACTGGCTATCTTCGTCAGTGCTGGGATGTGGCTGCGATGGCCAAGCGCCCTATCGAACAGATTATGCTACGCGCTATGCGCCAGCGCAACGGTGAATACGAAGCGGATAAGCTGCAAGGCATCAGAGCCCAAGGTGGTTCTGAGATTTATATGATGATAACCGAGGTAAAGTGTCGGGCGGCTGAGAGCTGGCTGCGCGATATTCTCCTCGAGACCGGGTCTCCGCCATGGAGCTTGGACCCTACACCTATTCCAGACCTGTCACCCACACAGTCTCGCGAAGTCCAACAGGCTTTTGCTGAGAAGGTGCTGGAGCTTGTGCAGTCCTCGGGTCAAGCACCCGGCGCTGCGCAGATGACTGAGATCAAAGAGACAGTCTCGCAAGACTACCGCTTCGCAATCCTCCAGCAGTCGCAGAACCGCGCTGACCGGATGAAGACGAAGATCGAAGACCAGTTCGCGCAAGGCGGATGGGGTACAGCGTTCAACGATTTCGTTACTGACCTTGTCACGTTCCCAGCAGCGTTTGTCAAAGGCCCGATTGTACGCAGACAGCGTACTTTAGGATGGAAGACATCGCCTGACGGTAAGACAATGGTCGAGCCGATTGAGCGTCTTGGACCTGAGTACGAGCGTGTTGATCCGTTCCGCATCTACCCTGAGCCGGGCATCAGCACCATTGACGAAGGATATCTGTTCGAGCATCACCGCTTGTCACGTATGGAGTTGTCTGATCTTATCGGTGTGCCCGGTTATGACGACGATGCCATCCGCAAAGTCCTTGAGATTGGTAATGGCCAGTCGTGGATCGGTGAAGACGTTGAGCTCCAGAAGGACGAGGAAGAGCGCAAGTATTACAGCTACATGCGTCCGACAACTGAGTTCGATGCACTAGAATTTTGGGGCAAAGTCAGCGGTAAAATGCTGATTGAGTGGGGTCTAACCGAGGATGAGGTCCCCGATTCGGCCCGTGAGTATGATGCAAACGTCTGGCTTGTAGGTAACTACGTTGTCAAGGCGGTGCTGAATTACGACCCATTAGGCGAGAAACCCTACGCAAAAACCAGCTTTATCAAGTGCCCCGGTGCATTCTGGGGTAAGGGTATACCTGAAATCATCGAAGACCTTCAGGGTGTTTGCAACGCAGCTACCCGCGCACTGGTCAACAACATGGGGATTGCTTCAGGTCCGCAGGTTGAGGTCAACCTCGACCGCATTCCGGCCAACGAAGACATCACGCAACTCTCACCGTGGAAAATCTGGCAGACAGTCAACGACCCTGTCGGTTCTTCCTCGGCGGCTATTCGCTTTACCCAACCGGAGTCCCGTGCTTCCGAGTTGATGTCCGTCTACGAACGCTTCTCCCGTCTCGCAGATGACCACTCGGGGATTCCGGCCTATGTGTATGGCGATCTGAATGTGCAGGGGGCTGGCCGGACTTCATCAGGTCTTTCGATGCTGATGGGTGCGGCGGGCAAAGGCATACGTCAGGTCGTCATGCACATAGACGCAGATGTGGTAAAGCCCATCGTGCAGCGTCAGTTCGTGTACAACATGCGCTACGATCCAGACGAATCAATCAAGGGCGACGTTCAGGTATTGGCCAAGGGTGCCATCAACCTCGCAGTCAAGGAGACTGTCAACGTCCGCCGCATCGAGTTCCTCAACGCAACCGCCAATGAGTTCGATATGGACATCATCGGTAAGGATGGCCGCGCCGCAATTCTACGCGAAGTGGCTAAAGGGTTGCAAATGTCCGCGGACGAAGTCGTCCCATCGCGGGAGAAAGCCGCTTACAATCAGCAACAGGACGCAATCGCGGCCAGTGCTGCTGCGCAAATGCAGCAGACACAGCCAGCAGCCCCTGCACCAACTGATGCAAGCGGCGCACCCAAAGGTGGGATGGAAGGTAACACGGTCAGTAGTCGTGTGAGTGGGGCGGCGGCATGAACCGACCAACCCCTCAAGTGACTAAAGCTCTTGCCGCATCTGTTCGGCAGTTCCCAGTTCTACTGGAGTGGCTGCGTGAATGGGAGTTGCAGGAACTACGTCGGCTGCCTAGCGTAGTCGACAACACTGGTATCTATCAGGGCAGATGCCAAGTGCTCGGTGAACTCACAAAGTTCGCTAACGACGCCCCCAACCTAGCGGCCCAAGGGGCCGACTAATCAAGCTCACAGATTGGAGCAAATAAATGGCAATTCCAGAGCAAGTACGTAAACAGTCCGAAGCTGTACAAGAGTTGTACAAGCAGTTAAATGATGACGATAGCACAAGCGTTACCGCTGAGGCTGCCGAAGAAGTCGTTGAACCTGCTAGTGAAACCCCTCCGGCTGACGCGAATGACAACGAACAACATGCTCAAGTATCGGGAGACGAACAAACTTCCGGTGCGACAAACCAAGACGACGAGAACTCTGAGACTTATGCTCAGAGGTGGCGTTCTCTTCAGGGGTCATACAATGCCACAGTTCGGCAGAAAACCGAACTAGAAGATCGTGTCGTACAGATGGAGCAGCTTCTAGCTGCGCTATCGGAGAAAGGCTCGGCACCAGCTCAGGCATCAGAGCCAGCACAAGTCCAACGATTTGTGTCTGACGATGATATCAGTGAGTATGGTGAATCGATTGATGTAATGCGTAATGTCAGCCGCGAGGAACTTGTTCCTGTGGCCCAGCGCCTTGCTCATATCGAGGGTCTCCTTCAGCAGATGCAAGCTAATGTAGTTCCGCAGGTACGCGCTGTCGCTCAACGGCAGCACGCTTCAGCAGAGCAACAGTTCTGGTCTGACTTGACGACATTTGTGCCTGAGTGGCGTAGCGTGAATGACAATCCAGACTTCCAGTCTTGGTTGCTTGACGTTGATCCACTAACGGGTGCTGCGCGGCAGACCTTCCTTGACGAGGCCCAACGCTCGCTCGATGCGAATCGAGTTAGTGCGTTCTTCCAAACTTGGCTTGATACTTCTGGACAAGTCTTTGTTCCCCAATCCACCCCCGCTGCGGCTAACGAGCTGGAGAAGCAGGTTGCCCCGGGTCGCTCACGCGGCTCAGGCGCTCCATCTTCGAAGGCAGCCAAGACCTACGCACCAGACGACATTAAGGATTTCTTTAACGCCGTCCGACTGGGTAAGTACAAAGGTCGTGAACCAGAGCGGGACCGTATAGAGCGCGATATATTTGCGGCGCAACGAGAAGGCCGCATTACCGCGAACGCTTGATTATTGAAAGGTAAATTTTATGGTATATCCTGTTTCGTCTGGTCGCCCGAACTACTCGGGTAACTTCATTCCTGAAATCTGGTCGGGCAAACTGATCGAGAATTTCTACGACGCCACCGTGCTCGCAGCAATCTCGAACACCGACTACGAAGGTGAAATCCGTCAGTACGGCGACACCGTCAACATCCGCACCACACCAGAAATCACGATCCGTGATTACGTGAAAGGTCAAGCGTTGACTGTCGAAAACCCCGACAAGCCAAAGCTCCAGTTGCTCATCGATAAGGGCGAGTACTTCGCTTGCGTCGAAGACGATGTAGATAAAGTTCAGTCGGACATCAACCTGATGGACACTTGGTCGAAGGACGCTTCCGAGCGTATGAAGATCAAGATCGATCAGCGCGTTCTGACCGACATCTTGCCGGGCATTTCGGCTACCAACAAGGGTGCGAATGCTGGTGAGCAGTCGGCATCGTTCAACCTCGGCACGACTGGCGCTCCGCTGACCGTGACTAAGGATGGCGCTGGCGGCACTGCATCCGTGATCGACTTGATCGTCGACATGGGTACTGTTCTCGACGAAGCCAATGCTCCTGAAGCTGACCGCTTCCTCGTCATTCCTGCCAAGATGGCTGGTCTGATTAAGAAGTCGGAACTGAAGGACGCATCGTTGACAGGCGACAGCATGTCAGTGGTTCGTAACGGACGCCTCGGTATGGTTGATCGTTTCACGATCTACGTAAGCCACAACCTGTACGTATCTTCGGGTAAGTACAACATCTTGTCAGGTCACAAGATGGGCTTCACCTTCGCTTCGCAGATGACCAACATGGAAACCATCCGGTCGGAATCGACCTTTGGTAACATCATCCGTGGTCTTCAGGTTTATGGCTACGAAGTCATCAAGCCAGAAGCTCTCTCGACTGCTGTAATCCAGTTCTAAAATGGTGGGGGCTCCGGCCCCCATCTACTTCTGAAAGGTAAAATAATGACTGCATTCACTGACTCGCTCGGCTTCAACAAGGGTGTCGCTGCATACCCAGACACTGCTGCCGTATATAAGTTTGAAGTCGACCTCGACTTCGCCCAGATCGTTGCTGCTCGTGCCGCAGCTGGTGCCACCGCATTGGCTGCTACCGACACGCTTCAGGTCATCGCGCTCCCAGCATACTCTGTTGTTCTGGCCGCTGGCCTGAACGTAGTTTCGGCTGAGACGACCAACACCACTGCGACGTTCGACTTTGGTTACACAGGTGGCACACCTGCTGCTGCTAACGTGTACTGCGACGACTTCGCGTCCAACGCAGTAGCAATGGACTCGGACAACCTTGCGAACGCAACTGTCATCAAGACAGCGGATACCATCGACCTCCTTCTCAACACTGCGGTTCCGGCCAATGCTGTTGTTAAGGCATGGGCCATCGTCGCTAACTGCGGTTAATCGGTACGGGCTGTCGTCACTGGCAGCCCTACCTTTTGAAAGGAAAACACCATGGGTGTCTATAGAGGTATTACCCAAGATAACGTGACCATCAACGGCGGCACGTTGTACAATGTTTCGATGTCCGGCAACGTCGATGCCTCAGCTGGTTATATCCAGCTTCGCACTGCCACTGCTGCTCAGATTGCTGCAATCGGTAACGCAGTAAATTTGGTCGGTAAGAAAGTGGGCACAGTCGTGTTCGACACAACCAACAGCAAGATCAAGGTCGCGACTGGCGCAACTGCCGCCTCGACTTGGGTCGATGCAGCTGGTACAAACGCCGTCACGCCCGCATAAACGGTGGGGGCTTCGGCCCCCACTAATACAGGACTTCGACTATGCCAACTAATCTAACAGGCTTTCAGATCAACTCCACCTATCGGCAGATATTGCATATCAGCGATGGACCTACAGCCACAGAAAAAGTTGTGCATAGCGGCACCGGAGTTGCAACAGCATTGCGCTTGGGCACTACGTCGATGTCCGGGACGTTCTCGAACATAGCTTTCACAGACCAAGCAGCGGCGCGAGTAAGCATGGGCCTCGGCTCCATGTCCACGCAGAACGCAAGCAGTGTGGCTATCACTGGCGGGTCACTCACAAACGTAACTTTCACTGGTAGTTTTAGCGGCATCACGCTGATCGACGCAGATAAGTTCACCACAAAAGCTGGCACTGATGGGATATCCCTTCAGGACAATAGCATCTTCGCTGAGGGTGTTAGCGCCAATCTCGACATCAGCCTCACGCCCAAGGGTACAGGTAGCGTAAACATCACTAAGGTGAATATCGACGCTGGCACAATCGACGGCACCACTGTGGGGGCAACAGTTCCAGCTGCGATACACGGCACGACTATCGAGGCCACGACATCAATCGGTTACCCCACTGGAGCGGGCGGCGCTGTTACTCAGGCGACGAGCCGTACGACAGGTGTCACTCTCAATAAGATCACAGGCCAGATCACTCTGTTCGCAGGGTCACTCGCTGGGCATGATGCCGATGAGTTCACGCTGACCAACAGCGCCATTGGGGCGAACGACGTTATCGTCCTCGGTATCAAGAACGGTTGTGCTGCTGCTACGCGGAAATTCTATCAGGTGCATGTTGTCGCACAAGCCGCTGGCTCCTGCGTTATCTCTGTGGGGAATATCGACAACGCGACCATCCCGTCTACGGGCACCGACAGTCCGGTGTTGCAGTTCGCTGTAATCAAGGGGGCGATAGCGTAATGGCTAAGACACCAGCATGGACCCGCAAGGAAGGCAAGGACCCAAAAGGTGGCCTGAACGCCAAGGGTCGTGCATCATACAACAAGGCTAACCCCGGCAAGCCCGGGCTCAAGGCTCCGCAACCCGGAGGTGGCCCCCGCAAGGAGTCATTCTGTGCGCGGATGACAGGCATGAAGAAGAAGCTCACCTCAGAGAAAACCGCTCGTGATCCTAACTCACGGATCAACAAGAGCCTCAAAGCATGGAACTGTTGATAGTATGGCAAAAGCACCTAACAAGATCGCCAAGGTAATGGGCGAATTTAAGCGTGGCACGCTTCATGCGGGTCGTGATCCCAAAGGCCCAAAGAAAGCACCGCTGGCCAAGTCTCGTAAGCAAGCTATCGCCATCGCACTGAGCGAAGCCGGTAAATCCAAGAAGAAGTAAAGGATACTCAAATGCCAATGAACAAAGGAACTAAGGTTTTAGGCGCTTCACCAGCGGCAAAGATGGAGCGGGCTGCTATCGCTAACCGTAGTACTCCTGCCAGAACCGCAGCAGCAATGAAAATTGCAGCTCAAGAAGGTACGACAAATGCGTCGGGCGGACGCCCAGCGGCGAAGCCAACACCAAAGCCTACGAGCAGAATGCCACTTGTAGATAAGTTTGTAGGTACACTAAAGAAAGAGAGCACCCCGTACACCATGGGCGGCTCGAAGAAATAAGGAGATTAAAATGTCCGAGAAACAATTTATCCGCGTCATCAAAGATGGCTTCATTTACGACTACAACGCCCGCATGGCGGCGCTTGCTTCGTGTGAAGTTATCTCAGAACTGCAAGCGTTCCCTGAGCGTTTCGTACCAGAGCACGCAGTTAAGCGCGTCAAGAAGCCAGTCGTCAAGGCACAGGCTGAGGTTGTCGCACCCAAGGGTCTCAATCTTGCTACTGACATTCCTGTCGAACCAGTGTATACAGACCCAGAGCTGGCCGCAGAGGCTGGTAGGAACTGGCCTGAATGAAACCATCGGATATCATCACTGAGGCACGAGCACTAGTTCAGGACTCACGCACACCGTACCGCTACAGCGACACCCTTATGCTTGGCTGGGTGAATCAAACGCTGAAGCGTATGGTAATGCTGCGTCCTGACTTGTTCTCCCTCATTGGTGATATCCCTACTACCCCAGACACGGTCCTTCAGAGCTGCCCGGCAGACTCGATGCGACTGGTCGAAGTGTTTCAGGTGAAGAACGGCAACGCTATTACTGAGACAAACCGTGAGTCCCTTGATCGCGTCCATCCCAGCTGGGCCGGTGATGCGTCGGGGAACCCGGTGAATTTTATGCGGCATGTCCGCAATCCTAATCGGTTCTTTGTGTACCCACGCCCAGCAGCCGGGGTAGTCCTTGTTGCTGAGTACGTGCAGACACCTGCTGCGTACACGATAAACCAGACTATAAATATGCTATCCGACGCATATTTGCCAGCCGTCGTTGACGGTGTGGTATTCCTTGCCGAGTCGGTAGACGACGAGAATGTAAACTCAGGCCGTGCTAAAATGTTCCAAGACTCGTTCAACCAAGTCCTCGCAGCAGGATTACAGGTACGAACGATAACTGACACAGAAGCTGGTGGCCTCGATCCGAAGCAGGTGATCTGATGGCTGACCGTGAGTTCGACTCCCTTGTTTCCCGCGTAAGCGTTAGCGCACCGGGCTGTCCTAACTTCCTTATCAACACAGCTATTCGGAACGCAGCTATCCGGACCTGTGAGCGTACGCTGTATTGGCGTCACGCAGAGGTTCCGTATAACTTAACTCCAGCGGTGCATCAGTATCTCTACCGCAAACCAGCCGAGTCTGACGTACACGCTGTGTTTGTCGCGACAGTCAATGGCTCTCCGCTCGACCGTATCACGTTGGAAGAAGCGTTTATGCGCTACCCAGCATGGGCTGATCTGTACAGCGGTGTACCCTACGAGGAGCTCTGGTCTGATACCGGGGCATTCAACGGTGCTGAGTTCAACGAGAACACATTAAACGGCGGGTCATCGTTTACGGCGACTGACGCTGCGCTTGAGAAGACCAGCGACCCTCGCGTCTTTACCCAGATTAACCCAGACCAGTTCATTGTCCTCCCCTCACCGAGCGACGACAAACCGTTCAGCCTTCGGTTGGTATATGCCCTGAAACCCAAGCGCGATGCCACGGGTATGCCAGAGTATATATTCAACGAACTCGAGGACACGATCTACCACGGCGCTCTCCAAGAGCTTATGGTTGTACCCAATCAACCGTGGAAAGATTTAGAGTTAGCGGCCTATCATGCCAAGCAGTACACATACTGCGTGACTGAGAGGCGTGCCCGTGCTAATCTAGGCAACATGCGGGGTGTCATGCACGTTCAAATGCGCCCCTTCGGGTGACGGAGTTATTAGATGGCAGTCAAACTCAAGAATAATGCTCGAGGGTTCCTCAGCGTAGCTATCACACAAAGTGATACGCAGCTCGTATTAACGAGCGGCACAGGCGCGTCGTTCCCAGTACTCGCAGCTGGTGATACGTTCTTCGCCACACTGGTCTCCGCCGAGGGGCTTTCTGAAATCGTGAATGTTACTGCACGGTCTGGCGATACGCTGACCGTTACACGCGCAGCCGAGTCGACAACGGCGCTGTCGTTTAACCCCGGTAGCCTTGTTGAGTTGCGCGTTACTGTAGGTAACCTTACTGCTACTGTAGCTGACGACAAGTTGTTCCGCGAGTATCGCCCCGGCGATGACCCAAATAAGTTTACGCTTGCAGGTGGATCGGTAACGGCCAGCCTCAACGGTAACGTCTACCGCTTCGCTGGCCAAGGCACAGCCTACATGGTCGACAGCGTCCCGCTGGAACCCGGCCAGACATACACATTCCGCTTGGGCTACCAGCGGTTTAAGAACAGCGGCGATCCAGCAAACGACGGCATCACCGCAGGTATCGATTGGTACAACGGGTACAACAACAAGATCGGTGAGACTGTCGTCCACTCGGACAACACGCTGCTGGTAAGTTCGTTGCTGCGTCAAGCTGAGTACTCGCTTGCGTTTGCAGGTGGCGAAGAAGTGCCTGACGTATTTATCCCAGAGTCAGCACGTTATGGCATCAGCTGGTTCCGCACGTTTGGTATTGGCCATGAAACTGATCTGGTTGTGCTTGGCTTCTACAACTCGCCAACTCCGACACCGCTGCTGGTCTCTGCTGACGACCTCGTAATCCCTAGTAACTTCCAATGGCCAGCTGGTACGATCCCAACTGGTGCTGGCGTGGCAGACTCATACACAGTCGCACGTACGTTCTATGTTACCATGAGCGGTAGCGATGCTAACACAGGAAGAAGTCTGGCTGTCCCGTTTGCGACAATCGGTGCGGCCCTTGCTGCCGCTGCTGCGACTAATCTTGTTTGCGGCGTCCTTGTCCATCCGGGTGAGTACATAGTCCAGCCGAACACTGTGGTTCCAGCGAACTGTATGCTCTATGGCTACGACTTGCGTGCGACACGCCTCAGCCTCCCGCCCGGCATGGAACAGAACAACATGTTCCAGCTTGACAGTGGGTGCAAGGTTCGCGGCTTTACGTTTACCAATCTCCAGCATGAGAGCGCACCTAGCTACGCCTCTACTAGTGCTGGCCTCGCGGCTGTCGCCGACCGCGCATACTTTACCGTCAGCGGTGTTCTATACCGCAAGATGAATAATGTGGCCACGCTGATCGAGCATGACTATCCACCAGCGAAGGGTTGGGGTTTTGTATTCAAGCCCGGCGCGTTTATTACACGCTCGCCATACATCTCTGACTGTTCGCAGCTGCACAATCGTACACAAGACGAGATGACGCTGCCGATTGATCGTGCGTTGGGTAACCCACTCATGCCTCGCGGCGGCGGCAACTTGCTTGCTGATGGCTCGGTGCTTGCGCCTTCGTCACCTCTGCGGTCTGTGGTCGTGGACAGCTACACAGCGATCAACCCGAACGGTTATGGCTACCTCATCCAGAAGAACGCCTTTGTTCAGCTGGTGTCGGTCTTCACGAACTGGGCACGCTATGGTCTATGGACGCATGACGGTGGGCAGGTAACAGTTGCTAACTCCAACAGTACGTTTGGAGATTATGCGCTGGTCTCAACTGGCTACCGCAACACGATCCGTATCCCCGACCCAGTCGGTGAGCCACGCGGTGTCTACGTAGCGACAGCTGATGCTATCAACACTGAGAAGGCCACTATCATACAAGAGGTCTACATCCAGCTGGCCGCTGAGTTTGTTGCAGTGCAGAACTTTACCGTAGAGCAAGAGGCGCTAACCCGCCGTGATCTCGGCACACTGCTACGTGAGCTAGCAGATGACTTCCGGTCTGGCCAAGACCGTGGCTCACAGTTCTTTGTCAAGGGTCTGTTCGACTGGAACGCGCAGTACTTCTTTGATGCGTCATTACTGCCTATCTTCTTACGTAGCTACGATATTGTTAAGGCGCGTATCTTGGCACGTTGCGCTCTGACATCTCCAGCTTCGTCGATGCTGACTTCGCTGATTAATCTCATCAAGACCAACGTCGCGACCCCGCCGATCCTCGCATTCCCATCTGTCATCGAAGCAACTGGTCAGCAGTTCAGCTACGTTGGATCGGGTGTCAACTACAACTCTCTACCGTACTCACAACGCGGTACTGGCCTTGCTGGAGACCCGGCACAGGTCAACCTCAAGCTCGATGGTGGACGCATTTACGCAACCTTCTCGACTGAGATGGGCGATACCTATCTCGGTGATGACCTTCGGGTTGACTTCGAGCGCGGCACTGTCGAGGGTCAAGCATTCTCGCGTGGCGTACAGAACATCACGCTACCACTGATTCAAGCCCTTGGAGGTTGATACATGCCTACGATTGTTACTCCCCGTCCACCACTGAATTTGTTCAACGCCGCACGGATAAATGTTCCGTCGTTCTGGACAACAATTCTGGATGTGCCGAACTATCTTATCCCTGTTAATGGTCCGTCTCCGGCACGTACTGTTCAGGCTGTGGCTTTGCTTACGTCATTGGTTGTCGCAAACAACTCAGCTGATGTGCTCCAGCTATCGATCCGAATCCTCGATGCTACTGGCGGAAGCTGGTTGCTTCTTGACGAGATGGACGTACCACCGAATGACTTTGCCTTAATCGATCTCGGCAAACAGAACTTAGGAAGCGGCGAACGCCTACAGCTTCAGTGCGGAACCTTTCAGGGTGCGGTTGCCAGCTTGTCGTACGTGCTGAACCAGCGCGAAGAATACACGGTGCTGTCATGAGTGTGAAGTTTGCTTCTGGTCGGGAGCGTAGCCTTGGTCGGTCCTTGGTGTACAATACTCCAATCGCTCTGAACGAGGCAGCCTATAAAGGCGCAGTTGTTGCTGGCGAAGATGGGCTGATGCACTACTCCGATGGTACGAGCTGGACTGGTATTGCTCCAGTCTTGTCAACGCTTATCGATGCTGGTAACGCTGCTACTGACTACGTAGGTGGCGCACGGATTGATTTGGGGAGTGCACAAACATGACCATTACTTCATCGATCTTCCAACTTTCGCTTCGTGGCGATACCGCAGCGCGGTGGGCGTCGTTTAACCCCGTGCTTGCTGCCCGTGAAATGGTATTGGAGACCGACACTTCCAAGTTCAAAGTCGGTAACGGCGTGTCTACATACTCGGCTCTGCCGTATGGCGGCATCATGGGTCCAACTGGCCCGCAGGGTACGTCGATCACAATCAAGGGTTCTGTTGCCACAGTCGGTAACCTCCCGGCTACAGGTAACGCCGTCAACGACGCTTATGTCGTACAAGCCGATGGTGATCTCTATGTATGGAACGGCACTGCGTGGAATAATGTCGGTCAGATCGTAGGCCCTCAAGGTCCCACTGGTTCTCAAGGTCTCGTTGGCCCAACAGGTCCAACCGGAGCGCAAGGTGTTACTGGTCCAACTGGCGCAACAGGTTCTGCAAGTACAGTCCCCGGACCTACAGGTCCCGCAGGTTCAGGCAGCACAGTCGCAGGTCCGACAGGACCCACTGGCCCTACAGGCGCGGCAAGTACAGTCGCTGGCCCTACAGGGCCAACAGGTCCACAGGGTGACGCAAGTACAGTCGCTGGGCCCACAGGCCCAACTGGTCCTCAAGGTGCCGGGAGCACAGTTGCAGGTCCGACAGGTCCTCAAGGTGCGGCGAGTACAGTCGCTGGGCCCACAGGCCCAACAGGTCCGCAAGGCGCAGACAGCACAGTCGTTGGTCCCACTGGTGCAACAGGTGCAGGAAGTGTAGTGCCCGGCCCGACAGGACCCACTGGTGCAACTGGTGCGGCAAGCACAGTCGCAGGTCCGACAGGCGCAACAGGCGCAGACAGCACAGTCGCTGGCCCTACAGGCCCGACAGGTGCTACTGGCCCCACGGTTTATCCTGCGGCGGGTGTAGCCATCTCGACTGGTACAGCATGGGGTACGTCTGTCGCCCCCGGCACTGCGGGCAACGTCCTAACCAGCAATGGCACGGCATGGGTGTCGAGCGCAGCTGCTTCCGGTGGTGGTGCAGTCAGCTATGCACAGAACATTAAGTCAGCGGACTACACTCTGGTACTGGGTGATGCGGGCAAGCAGATATTCCACCGGGCTAGTGATACAGCTCCTCGCACATACACAATCCCTGCAAACAGCAGCGTAGCCTTTCCGATTGGGACGGTGGTCTTGTTCACGGTCGAGAACGGTGGGCAACCTGTAACCGTAGCGATTGGTAACTCCGATACGCTTGTGTCGGGCAGCGGTCGTACAGGATCAATCGCTGTCCCATCAAATAACACACTAATGGCGATCAAGGTTACAGCGACAAAGTGGATGGCTAATCTTGATTTTCAGATGGCCTCGCAGTCAGTCGCTATCGCGCACGAGGTATCCCCATTTGTTAGTGCCTATCCGTGGAGTGATTCCGGATTTGGGATAAAGTATACTACTCCGACTACGACGCCCGGGTCTACTGGTAGAGGTGTAGCGTTCAGTCCGGCGGGTGACGCTATTGCGGTGGTGAGTCAAAGTACTCCATGGGTCCATGCGTACCCTTGGACTATCTCTGGTTTCGGGGCTAAGTATGCTAATCCAGCAACGCTACCGGCGGGTGCCATCGGGACAGGTATTGCTTTTAGCCCTAAAGGTGATGCTCTTGCAGTAGCGAACTACGGTGGTGTCAATGTGTACGCATGGTCCAGAGCAGGGTTTGGGACAAAGTATGCTGATCCAGCAGAATATTTGGGGGCTCCGTTTGGTGTAACCTTCTCCCCTTCAGGAGACGCTATTGCCTCAGTAAGTGATTCAACACCGTTCATCCATGCTTTCCCATGGAATAGCACCACTGGGTTTGGGACTAAGTATGCTAATCCAGCTTCACTACCAGCCGGAAGCGGTGGAGCTGTAGCGTTCAGTCCGGCGGGTGACGCTATTGTGGTGGGGGTGTCGTATACAACCCCTTACGTGGCGGCTTATCCGTGGAGTTCCGCTACTGGCTTCGGCACCAAGTATGCTAATCCGGCAGTGACGCCTCAAGCTCCCCAGATGGACAATGTATGCTTCAGCCCTAAAGGTGATGCTGTATTCTTGTCAGGTGGTAACAGCCCTCTAGCGTCAGCTTATGCATGGAGCGCAGCAGGTTTTGGAACCAAGTACGCCAATCCGGCTACTGCACTACCCGGAACTACGCGGGGCGCAACATTCAACGCAGCTGGTAATGTTGTCATTTTTACGGGGGGTGACGGCGCTCCCGGGTTTGTTGCAGCCTACCTATGGGATAGCACCACTGGGTTCGGGACTAAGTTTGCCAATCCTACCACTGGGCTCGGTGGAGCTGCTAACGGTATAGCTTTTACAATCAACCCATAATAGGAAATAACAATGCAGTACGAACAACTTCCAACTGAGTACAAGTATGACACACTCGCAGAGGCAATGTATGCCCGGGAGGTGGAGTATTTCCACTACGACTTCGACCGCGTCAACTTCGAGCATCTGCTGGCCAACGCTACAGACAATGAGTTTGCGGCCAACGTGTCTGAGCGGCTTGATGCTACCTGCAAACAAATGGGTAATGTCAAACTCGTAATGGACGCGCTGCGATCACAGATCGACAACGAAGCAGAATACGCAGCAGCAGTAGAGCGCGTCACCGCCAAGCGGAAAGAGAAGGAAACTGAGGGATGAACCTATTCTACGTCCAAGCCGAAGGCGACACATTCGTCCGACACATCCATGATGTTGAGCCTACGCGCTGGGACGAGGATAACTATTGCCGCGTTGTCAAGCTGACGCCTGAGCAAGTTGCGCAGTACGGTGTCCACCAACTAAAGCTAGTCACACCACCATACTTTGATCCGGCCACACAGATGCGCGAAGAAGGCCCGGCGCTACTGGTCGATGGTGTCTGGGTGCAGAACTACATCATCTCGGAGCTTGACCCGGAACTATCGGCGGCGAAGATCGAAGCACAATGGGGAGTGGTCCGTGCTGAACGCAACGTCTTACTGGCCAGTTGCGATTGGACCCAGCTTGCTGATGTCGCGTTAACTAATACACAGACTGCGGACTGGGCCATATACCGCCAAGGTTTGCGTGATGTTACTCTGCAAACTGACCCATTCAATATCCTCTGGCCAAACGCACCTGCGTGAGTTAGCGTAGCACTAGCTTAACCGGAGAAACCTTATGAAAATTGCAGTCTATGCTATCAGCAAAAATGAAGAAGAATTTATCGAGCGTTTCTGCGCGTCTGCGAAAGACGCCGACCTTATAATGATTGCCGACACTGGCAGCACAGACAACACCGTTGCCATGGCTTGGGAGCATGGAGCTGTAGTCCACGACATTTGCATATCCCCTTGGCGCTTTGACAAAGCCCGCGATGCTGCGCTTGCGCTGCTGCCGCGTGACATCGATGTGTGCATCAGCCTTGACCTCGACGAAGTTATGGAGCCCGGCTGGCGCGAAGAGATCGAGCGCGTCTGGAACGAAGAGACCACGCGCCTCCGGTACAAGTTCGACTGGGGTAGCGGCATCAGCTTCTACTACGAGAAAATCCACCATCGTCACGGCTATCACTGGCACCATCCGTGTCACGAGTATCCTCGCCCAGATGGCCGTACCAAAGAAGTCTACGCGCACACTGACATGCTGCTGGTCAGCCACCACCCTGATCCTACCAAAAGTCGGGGGCAGTACCTTGACTTGCTGAAGCTGTCTGTCGATGAAGACCCACGCTGCCCACGCAATGCGTTCTATTACGCCCGTGAGTTGACGTTCTACAATCTCTGGGTGGATGCTATCGTCGCGTTGCTCAAGTATCTCGACAACCCACAGGCTAACTGGCCGAACGAACGCTGCTATGCAATGCGCTTATTGGGTAAGAGCTACGCTGAACTCGGGCAGCACGCCACAGCAAAAGAGTGGTATACTAAGGCAAGCCTCGAAGCTCCGCAGACCCGTGAACCGTGGGTAGAGCTGGCTGAATTGGCGTATCGCGAAGCTGACTGGGACCTGTGTTACCGCTCTGCAAAGCAAGCTCTGGCGATCACAGATAAAGAACTAGTCTACACAATGGACCCAACTGTTTGGGGTTCTAGGCCGCATGACTATCTAGCTATTGCCGCACACCACATTGGGGAGTATAGTGAGGCGATTGAGCATGGCGAAATTGCGTGTCAACTGGACCCACATGACGAGCGACTAGCAACTAACCTTGACTTCTACCGAGCCCACCCGGAGGCATAGCAATATGAGTACCACACCTTCAACGGTCATTGGGTTTGCACTCCGTGGTGATACTGCCGCCCGCTGGGCGTCATTCAATCCTGTGCTTGCAGCCCGTGAGCTTGTGCTCGAGACTGATACTGGCCGACTAAAAATCGGAGATGGTGTGAGTACTTATACAGCCCTGCCATATGGTGGGGCTGTTGGTCCGACAGGGCCATCTGGTTTTGGTGGTCCGACTGGACCCACTGGTGCCGTTGGCCCAACCGGGGCTGTAGGCCCGCAGGGTATATCGATTACATTCAAGGGCGAAGTCGCCACTGTCGGCGCTCTTCCATCCACGGGTAACACAGTCAACGATGCGTACATCGTCACGGCAGACGGTGACCTCTACGTTTGGAATGGTTCGGTGTGGCAGAATGTTGGCCAGATCGTAGGTCCTAATGGACCCACTGGCCCGCAGGGCGTATCCGGTGCGGCAAGTTCCGTTGCAGGTCCGACAGGTCCCACTGGTGTTGCAGGTGCAGCAAGCACTGTCGCTGGTCCGACTGGACCTACTGGTCCACAAGGTATTTCAGTTCCCGGTTCAGCTGGTCCAACTGGCCCGTCAGGTCCTCAAGGTACCCCGGGTACAGGCACAACTGGACCTACCGGACCACAGGGTGCAGCAAGTACAGTCGGCGGTCCGACAGGTCCGACAGGTCCACAAGGTATATCAATGCCCGGTTCGCCCGGCCCAACTGGTCCTACGGGGATTGGTGGTTCAGGTCCGACAGGTCCGACAGGTCCTGCCAGCACAGTCGCTGGCCCAACTGGTCCCTCAGGTGGTCCGATAGGTCCGACGGGTGCAACAGGTCCTACGGGGGCAACAGGTACAGGCACAGTTGGTGCCACTGGTCCTCAAGGTAATACAGGTCCGACAGGCCCAGCAAGCGGTCCGACAGGTCCGACAGGAAACTTAGGCCCAACGGGTGGGCCCGGTCCGACAGGTCCGACAGGTCCGACAGGAGCTGTAGGTCCGACAGGTACGACAGGTCCAACAGGCGCAGGACCCACAGGTCCAACGGGTAGCACAGCAGCTGCTGCGGCTCCGATCCTACGGCATGTGACAACAGGTTATACAGGGGGTGGACGAGTTCATGTGACGACTGGGGCTACGCCACCAACTCCCGTCAGCACTGGCGATATCTGGATTGTGATCTAATGTCTGCACGCATCTGGGACGGAGCTACATGGGTTGATGCTGCTGGTATCAACGTGTGGAACGGCTCTTCGTGGTCACCAGCTACGGCGGGTAGGATATGGGATGGTTCTGCATGGGTCGAGTTCTTCTCGGGTGAAGGCACGCCAGTAATTAACAACCACGGTATTTTCGCCAGCCGCACTGCCTATAACAACGGTGGTTCCTCAGCACTGGTACGTTTGACTGTTGGGTCTGACGGTGTTTTGACGGCACTCGGATCGACTGGGTATAATCCGAGCTTCGTCGCTGAAGGCAGCATCTTTATCGACCTCGTCGATTATTGGACTAACACACTCGCTGGGTCTTCTTCCGGTGAAGTACCTCTCACTGGCGAATGGCTGCAAGGTGGGACACCGAGCCTCTGGTCTGTACGCGCTACCATAACGAGCGGTGGAGTTGTCAGCAGCGGTAAGTTCCGTCAAGGCAGCTATGGTGTTTGGTTGCCCGCCTCGACAGCCCCGCAGTTTGGAATAAATGTTGAGAGCAGCACATCGCAAACAAGCGTATCCTTCTCCATGGACTTTACGCTCGAGATTGCGCTTACGAGTGACCTGACTACTATTCTTGACTCGGCGACTATCAGCATGAGTACCTCCGCAGTGACAGACCCTAACAGTCCGCCATGATAAAGAGAGACCAACCCCTTTGGGAATCGACCCGCGATCTCCACCACGCTTGTGAAGAGCATCCACTTGGGCAGACGATGTTCAAGGCAACGGTTACGGACCAAGACTGGTGCGATTGGCTCGGTGTCTTTCATGTCCTGCACATGGCTATCGACCCATGGGTTCCGCCACATGTCCAAGTCACGGGTGCGCTGACGCTCGACCTGATCGAGATGCTACCCCTTACACCCACACCTGTGGAAGCAGCGAAGCGGTTCGCTGCCACTCTGGACACTGCCGAGAAGATCGGTGGTGCCGCTTATGTTTTGATTGGTGCCCACCGCCGAGGCGGGCAAGTCATGGAGCGACGGTTTGCTGAGGCTGGCCGCACACTCCCACTACGTCATGTCCGTTTTCATGATCCTGCTACTGCCGAGCTATTTGTAAAAGAGCTTCGTCTAAGAGGTGAGCTTGCAGACACAGCACGCGCAACCTTCCAGTGTCTACTCGACGCTATGGAAGAAATTCATACACGTAATAGCAGGGGTTAGTCGTGGATCAGTCACTCATAAATTGGTTGTTTATAGCTTTCGGTGCAGCATCAGGCTGGATACTCAAGGTTGTGTGGGATGCCATTAGAGAGCTGAAGACCGATCTGCGTACGATTGAGAAAGACCTACCCGAAGTGTACGTCCGCAAGGATGACTTCAAAGACTCGGTCTCTGACATCAAGCAAGACCTTCGGGATATGCGGTCAGATATGAAAGTTGGTTTCAAGCAGGTAGACGATACACTCAACTCCTTGTTCGACAAGCTCAACAAGAAGGAAGACCGAAATGCTAAATAGGGAAGGTAAGTAACATGGGTTTCAAATTAGGTGACATCTCACCCGTAGCAGGAATGATAACTGGCAAAGGTATGTTCGGTAAAGGACTAGCTGCGGCGAATAAAATCCTTGGTCCTGCGGCGGGTATAGCCCCGCGTATGGCAGCGTCAGCACAAAAGAGTGACCGCATCAAAGCCATGACTAAAGCCGAAACGGCCAACGCCGCTGGTAGTATGTCAACCGCCGCTGCTACACGCAACCCACTTGGTACGGTAAAGTCAACCACACCGACTACACCAAGCGCACCACCCATCATGACTACCCAGCCTCTAACAATGGGTAAACAACTTTCGCAGGGTGTGACCACTGGTTACGGTAGTTTTAAGAACAACCTCTGAGGTAGTAGTATGAACAGCTCAACACCACGTTGGATGCGAACAGCAAAATCCTTTGATGGGTTGCGCGAAGTTGTTGGCCCCAAGCACAACACGACTATCCTTAGTTGGCTTGCGAAGTTAGGTGCATGGTGGCGTAATGACGAGACACCATGGTGCGGTGTCTTTGTTGCGCATTGCATGGAAGAAGCCGGGCTACCCTACCCTAAGATGTATATGCGTGCGAAGGCGTGGTCGGATTATGGTTCGCTGCTGCGTCGTGATAGGCTGGCCCCGGGGGCCATACTTGTGTTTGACCGTACAGGTGGGGGTCATGTTGGTTTCTACGTCGGTGAGGACGCAGGACATTATTACGTGCTCGGTGGTAACCAAGGGAATGCGGTAAACGTAATGAAGCTGGGCAAGTCCCGCCTCGTTGCTTCTCGCTGGCCCAAGGGCGAACCCGTCATTGGCGGGTATGTATTTATGAAGGGTGGAAAAGTCTCCACCGATGAAGCGTGAAAGGATAAAGGTATGAATACTGTACATTGGTTGTTAGAACGTCTGAAAGAACCTAGCACCTACGCTGGTTTCTCTGGTCTCGCATTGGCGCTCGGTATGTCTACCGAGGAGTGGAGTGCTGTCTATACTGCGGTAGCTGCCGTAGCTGGCGTTGTCGCCGTGTTCCTCGTTGAGAAGCCAGCCGAGTGATAAAGCTCCTCGCGTCCCTACTGGGTATTTTGAATAAGCTCTTCGGGGCTTGGACCGAACACCGTTGGAAGCGGAAGGGACGCGAGGAAACCGTCAAGGAGATGAACGATGAGATCAATCGGCAGGTGGAGCTTGGTGAAGCTGCCATTACTATTCCTGATCCTGTTCGCGATGAGCGGCTGCGCAACCGTTTCGACCGCTCCCGTAAATAGTTATTGCGCTATATCTAAACCCATTTCTTATGATGCTACAAAGGACACCTTGGAAACCATCAAGGAAGTGGAGGCGCACAACAGCGTCTTTGTTTGTGTCTGCGAGGCTGACTGCCCGAAAGGCAAATAGATGTCAGGCATACCATTACAAATTGACGAGGCGTTGTTTGCGTATTGCACACCGCGCCAACGTGAGGTGTTGGAAGCAATTAACTTACACGGAGGTGCTAGGGCTGCGTCGATTGCTTTAGGCATGAATTATGGCGCGGCAAGCGATGCCTATAACGCAGTCAAAAAGAAAGCTGTGAGGCGTGGCTACGCACCTGACCACGATTTTACTCGGCCAGTGCCAGAGGGCTTTGTCGCCAAGGGCGTGTCCAGCTATTACAAGGCAACGGAAACCCAACCTGCGCAGTGGGTCAAAGCATCGCTCACCCACGAGGCGCTCGTTGCAGCTATGCGCGAGACAGTCGATGGCTTCAAGGACGAGATACCACCCGTGGTATCTATCGTCGCCCCGGTAGTTTCCGATGAGCATCTGTGCAACCTCTACACTTTTACGGACTATCACCTTGGTATGCTAGCATGGCATCAAGAAGGCGGTAGCGATTGGAACGTATCTAAAGCAGAGCAAACTATTATTGCTGCGCTGGTACAGATGGTCAATCAAAGCCCTAATGCACACACAGGGGTACTCAATATCCAAGGCGACTTCTTGCATACGGATGGCAAGACACCTGTCACGCCAGCATCGAAGCACGTTCTGGACGCCGACAGCCGCTTCCCCAAGATACGCCGCGCCGCGATCCGTATTATCCGCTCACTGATGGCGATCTGTTTGCAGCGCCACCAAGAAGTGTATCTGATTATAGCCGAGGGTAACCACGACGAAGAGAGCAGTGGTTGGCTGGCCGACCTGTTCGCAGTGCATTACGAAGAAGAACCTCGGGTCACTGTCAACGACAGCGTCCTACCCTTCTATGTGTTCGAGTGGGGCGTTTTTATGCTTGGCGTTCATCACGGGCACAAGGTCAAGAACGAAAACCTGCCGCTGCTATTCGCGGCACAGTTCCCGCAAGAGTGGGGTAGGACTACCCGCCGAGAGATACATTGCGGACATCGCCACCACCGCGATGAGAAAGAATATAACGGCGTGACTGTGGTACAACACCCAACCTTGGCAGCGCGTGATGCCTACGCTGCACGCGGCGGATGGATAGCAGACAGGGCAGCTTGGGCTATAACGTACCATAAAAAGTACGGTCCGGTCGGTCGTGTGATGGTCACAACAGAAATGCTGGAACCCGCACAATAAATAAGGTACAATGATACTATGCCCGGCGTTAAGATCACAAGTTTCCTTGGTATTGCACCGAAAGTATCTCCGGAGTTATTGCCGGAGACTGCGGGCCAGATTGCGCGTAACGCAAAACTGTACTCTGGAGACCTGATACCTTACCCCGCGCCAGTGGTAATTGGTAACACTGGCAGGACTGGTGAAGTCCGTACACTCTTTGCGCTCAGGGATAATCTCGGTCAGAACCAGTGGCTGTCATGGCTCACCGATGTGGATATCGCTGTGGTAACCTCGTCGGATATCGACGACCAACGGTTCTACTATACAGGCGACGGCGTGCCCAAGGTCAGCAACTACACGCTGGCCACTAACGGAGCGGCACCATACCCGATTGATTACTACGATCTCGGGCTGCCGCTGCCCAAGGATAAACCTACCGTCACTGTGGTCCCATTCACAACTGTGTCAACTGCGACGTACGAGCGGGATGCAAATAACACTGGGGTCTTAACGACCACAGGCCCACACGGCCTGAAGGATGGTGCGTACGTCACTATCACTGGGTTCACTTTCCTCGCCGGATCGTACACATACTCCGGTACTACAGTGACATGCACGATTGCAAGTCATGGCCTCGCTAATAATACGCAGGTCGCGCTGAACTTCACATCTGGTAATGCGGTCGATGGTACGTACACAGCTACAGTCACAGGGCCGAACACTTTCACAATCATCGCAGGGGTGGCACCGACTTCGACGGGTACAGTCCGCCTATCGATGGAGTCGTTCAACGCCTCGGGTGTACGGATAACTGTCCTCGACGCAGAGACCTTTGAGTATTTCACCCCCGGCCCACAGGTTTCGACCACTGCGTTTACTGGTGGGCAGATCGATCTAGGCGGATCGACACAGTCACGCTCGTACGTTTATACATGGTATACGCCATGGGAAGAGGAATCAATCGGTTCCGACCCGACGACGGATGTCTTCGTCAAAGAAGGTGTGACCATCACGGTCAGCGATCTTCCTACTGCCAAGCCTACGGGTAACAACTTTGTACGTGGTATCCGCCTATACCGCACGCTCGCAACATCTGCGGGTACCGAGTACTTCCGACTCAAGACCCTGTGGTTCCCAACTACGGTGGCATCTGCCAGCCGTACGGCCAACGTCTCCACGGTTAAACTCCAGTCCCCACACAATCTGGGCATCGATGACCGCTTCAAGATAAGTGGCTGCGCTCCGGATACTTCCTTCAATATAAATAATGGTATCGTCACTGCTATCGTAGATGACTACACCTTCCGGTACGCACAGACCGAACCCAACGTCAGCTCTACAGTTCTTACAAGCGGTACGATGTACGTAGATGTGTCTGAGAACCAAGAGCTAGACCCTGCGCGGTACTGGGGTGACGGTGGTAACTATGTTTTCACTGATGACTTCGACCCGCTCAACCTGTCAGATGTTCTTACAAGCGACGAGTACGACGCACCGCCTAGCGACCTGAAGGGTTTGATCGCAGCGCAGAACAATATCCTCGCTGGGTTTACAGCCAACAAGCTGTATCTCTCAGAGCCAGCGCGTCCACATGCTTGGCCGCTGGCTTATGCTATTACCTTCGAGTACGACATTGTCGGGCTTGCTTCGGTCAACGGGGCAATCCTCGTACTCACCAAGGGGTACCCTTATTATATCTCTGGTAACGACCCTGCCGCTGGCTTGTCGTCGGTTCGGATCGATGCGCTGTACCCATGCCTGAATAGTAAGGGCATCGTCCCTATGAACTACGGTGTGGTGTGGCCAACCCATGATGGGATGGCAGTGTTCTCGCCATCATCTGGTCCGCAGCTTGCGACCAAGACGAACTTCAACAACGACACATGGGCCGAAGCCCTCGACCCCTCGACTATCATAGGCGAGTTCTATGGTGATGCTTACCTCGCTTCGCATTCCACCGGGGGTTTTGTATTCGAGCCAGTCGAGCGTATCGGTGGACAGTACACCACTATCGATTACACATTCTCCTCGTCGTGGTACTCACCCACTGAGGGACGGCTCTACTATACCTTTGGCACTAACGGCGACATCTATGAGTGGGACAACCTCGCGCAACCACCAGTCCCCATGGAGTGGAAGTCCAAAGTCATAAAGACCACGACACCCATGAACCTCGGCGCTGCGCGTGTTATTGCCGACTACGAAGAATCGACGCTGACATGGAACCAGAACACTGCGCTTTGGAACGCAGACCAATCTGCATGGAGCACAAGGGACAACATTACGTTTAGCCTCTGGGTGGACAAAGAACTATTGTTTACGCATACCGTTGCCGATATGGATGTGTTCCGCCTACCCACTGGCTACCGCAGCGATACGTTTGAAGTTGCAGTCGAGGGCGATGTACGTGTACGGGCAATCCACTTAGGTGAAAACCCACTGAGCTTGAAGGACGCATAATGGCTAGGTTTACTCCGATCCCGGCAATCCCAACTTCCTCGATGAGTGACTGGCAGTACAATACTCTGTCGGCTATGAAAGAAAATATCGAGCTGTTGACAGGCGCTCGCGGTGAGAAGGATGGTACGAGTCGGGCGCTTACCACTGGTGCTATTAAAGTACAGCCAGCCCCCGCTCAGACACTCCCGAGTATTACAGCGCAAGGTAATGCAGTTAGTATCAGCGGTGCTACCGTCCCTGATATATCAGACTATGCCGAGCTACTTAAAAATGTGCAGATGCTTGCTAACGACGTAGCTGCTGTACGTAATACCCTGAACACACTTATCTCTCAGCTGCGAGGTTAATCCGATGAACCCAGTTATTCAAGCTCTTCAACCACCAGAGGCATCGACCACATCGTTGGACCTGCCACCAGCTTTGGCTGCCCTTCTATCCATGGATGGTTCTGGTGCCGCCGCACCTATGGCCGCGCCTATGGGTATGCCCGCTGCACCTGAAATGCAGCAAGCTCCGATGGGGCTTGGCGCTGCTATGTCTAGCGGTGGCCTTCCTGCGTACGAGCAGGGTGGTATGATTGGGCCCGGTGGTATGCCAGCCTCGCCCATGGGTGAAGCAGGAATGCCCGCTATGGGCGGACTAGCACAAGCTCCTACTCCTGTACCTCCTGCCGAACGTGAGCAGCTTATCTCACAGGGGATGGCGCAGAACCCACAGATCGCACAAGAAATCCAAGCTGCCTTGATGCAAGGTATCCAGTCTGGTGAAATCACACCCCAAGAGCTGAACATGATAGTGCAGCTGGTTCAGGTGGCAGCACAGAACCCCGACATGTATCCATACGTTCGCAAATTTGCTATCCAGCAAGGGATTGCCACAGAAGAAGACCTGCCGGAGGAGTACAACGAGGGTGTCATGATCGCGCTCTCGACCGTAGCCAAGTCCGCGCAGCAGATGATGCAAGGTGGCCAGAACATGATGGCTGGTGGGCAAATGCAGTCGCTCAAAGAAGGCGGTCCAGTCAATGGTGACGACGATGATCCTGTACCAATCATGGCACACGAAGGTGAGTATGTTATCCCAAAGATCGTGGTCCAGATGAAGGGTCGTGAGTTCTTCGATAAGTTGGTTGAGCAGTACAAGGATAAATCCGGTGAATCCGATAAGGATAACTCGTGAGTGAGCTAACCATTGAACTGTTATCGCAGGAGCGGGCCATAGAGTTGTGGCCACAGATCATCCCGCTCGTCGAAGCGTCAGCCATGGGTAATGAAATCTCGGCTGATACCATGGACCCGCAGTACGTGTTCAATGCTGTTTGCGCTGACGAGGCTGTCATCTTTGCTGGGTTCGACCGTGGTAAAATTGCCACTGTCCTTGGTATTCAGTTCACAGATAACAACGGAACCAAGTGCGCAGACATTATCGTGATGGCTGGCCGCAGGATGACAGCATTCAAACGTCTATGCTGGGGACCTATACTTGACTGGCTACGGGCTAATGAGGTAAAGTTTTTAGATAGCTATGTTCCAATGGATCGGGCTATGTTATACATTAACAAATTTGGATTTGATAAATCCTGCGCACACATACGAATGTCATTAGGAAACTAACATGGGCAAGACAGTTAAGACAGTTCTGAAAATTGCAGCGGTTGCCGCTATCGCTTATTTTGCGCCAGTACTTGCGCCGCAGCTTCTGGCCGCAGCTGGCACTACGACTGCTACTGCTCTTGCCACCACGGTTACTAGCGCAGCTATCGGTGCCGCAGCTGGTGAGGCAGTCGGTGTCGGGTGGAAAGCCGGGGCTTTCGCTGGGGGTATGGGTGGTGCGCAAAGCTCGGGTCTATTCGGTGGAGGTCCCGCCGCAGGAGCGGGCACTACCGCTGCTGCTGACACTGCTGGCACTGCTACTACGGCTTCGCTTACACCGGGGACACAAGCTGGTATCACATCACCCGGTCTTACTTCGACAAATGGAGCCATTGGTTCCAGTACAGGTTTAAGTACAGCTAGTGCGGCTCCAGCCGCTGGTGCGGGTACCGCTGGCGTTACGACTGCTGCCGCTCCGGTTACTCTGGGTGCAAGATTGGGAGCTGCTGCTACGCAACTCGGTAACGCAGGACTAGCTGGCCTCAAGGCTGTTGCCCCGCAGCTGGCTGCATCGGCACTGGCAGGTAATCCCGGCGCTGGCCTCGCCAAGGCACAGCAAGAAGAACTTGCTCGGGCACAACAGGCTAACGCATCACTCACACAGGCACGTTTGTCCGAAGCCAATAAGCTAATCGGTGACGCTGCGTACTACGATCCTGATTATATGGGCCGTCAGGCAGCCGAAGCTGCCATGATTAAAGGTGGTATCCAAGCAGCAGACGAGACCCGGGGTCTTACAGGTGCACGCCTCGATGCAGAACGTCGCCGCTTCAAACTTGGGACTGCACGCAACGCGGGCACAGCATATCAGCAAGGGTTTGGCACTGGTGTCGGAGCGCGTACCACAACACGGCAAGCTGGTATCCAGTCTATTCCAACTTCTTATCCAACCACAAGCCCGGCTGATGCTATCGCTGCACAGAACGCTGCGGATGCAAGGAAAGCTGCTACGGAAAAGGGACTTTCAGAATTGTTCGGGCGAGTCCTCAAACCTACAACGTAAGATAGGATACCGCCATGTCGATTGGTTCGTTTCTCGCTAGTACTGGCCGGATAGGTACAGGTATTGAGCAAGCTCAGACTGATAGTGAACTACGCCGCCTTCAACGAGAGCAAGCCGCTGGTGCCCGCGCAGAGATGTCCCGTCAGGATAAACTCCGGCAGGAGCAGCTGGCAGTCACGGCACCAGACTTACCACCGCAAGGTCTTATGCTTGGGGCTCCGGCTGAGGTAGTCGAACCTGCGTTCGTCCCCGCTGGACGCGCTGGCGTTACGCTTACTGCCCCGGAAGCACCTACTGCGCCACCCGTTGCTGGTGTACAAATACCCGCTGGAGCCCCGGCTGCGGCCCCGGCTCCGGTAGCAGCGCCGACCGCTGGCCGTGTGATGAAGCTCGATGGTAAGGTCATTGCGCCAATCGATAAGAACAAACCGGATCGCCTCGGGTCAGGCGTTGCAGGGTTTCAAAAAATTGATCCTAACATGTCGGACTTCGATAAGAAGTACCGCAGCGGTATCAACGAGCAGCGCCTAGATACCACCCTTGGTAAGTTGGAAGCGCGTTTGGCGCAGTCACTCAGCACCATCCGGAAACCATTCGTTTCGCAGGAAGAGAAGCAGCGCATCGAGAAGAGCGACTATGCCAGTGACTGGTATGGTACCACAGAGGCTCGGGATTATTTCCGCCGCAACCCTGAGATGTTGGCGGTTGCTGACAAGAACCCGCTTGGTTTCTTCAACGGTCTGGTTAAGGCTAATGCACTAGCCAAACAGAAACCCGCTGCCGCTGCCGCCGTACAAGCCGCTGCCGCACCTGTGACTGGTGCGCAGACTGTAAAGGTTGGTGGCCAACCAGTAGATGTTTCTGGGTTCATTGCTAAGATGCGCGGTGCCGAGTCCGGTGGTCAGTACCAAACACCTAACCTTGCTGGGGCATCCTCGGCATATGGTGCGTATCAGTTTACCAAGGGTACGTGGATCGACACATACCGTAAGGCTAACCCGGGTACCCCGCTATCTGACGCTGCCATTTGGGCACGGCGTACTGACCCTGCACAGCAGGACCGTATGGCTCTGAAACTTACTGAGGGTAATGCTCAGTATCTGAACAAAGCTGGTATGCCGATAAACGATTCGACGTTATATCTGGCTCACTTCCTTGGGAAAGCTGGGGCAGTTAAGTTGCTCAAGTCTGATGCGAACGCACCAGTAGCAGGTATCCTCAAGTCAGATCAGGTAAATGCAAACAAGGCCGTACTCGAAGGTCGGACCGTAGCGCAGGTTGTCAACTGGGCTGCCAGTAAAATGCAAGGCCAACGTGGCGTTGCTCCTGCGGGTGGTGCGCCCGCAACTGGTGGCGTTCAACTTGCAAGCTCTGCTGCGGAAACACCAGTGCCAGTGCGGATGGACCCATCGAACTTCTATCTTGCAGACCAAGCTGCGATACCCCGCGATATGCAGATCGCGCTTCAGAACCGTCAGGAACTCGCCCGTATGGCGGGTATGTACCAGCGTGCTGGTATGGGTGCCGAGTTCACACAGATGCGCCTGAAGGTAATGGAGTTGGACAACAGCTTGACGTTCCTCCAAGGGATGCAGGGTATCCAAGAACTAGCACTGGCTAACGATCCGCGCAGACTTGCTGCTGTGTGGTCGCAGTACACAGGCGTACCCGTGCAGCTTCAGCCGCAGACTGATGGTACATACAATGTCATGGTCAACGGGAAGGTCACTCAACGTGGTGTAACCTCGGGCACCATAATCGATGCAGCTCGGTCATCGTTCGACTCCGAGTACCGCAATGCTCAGGCTGCGTCCGCATCGGCTATGTCTATGAAGCGGTTCGAGAGCGGGCTGAAGATTGGTGAGCAAGCAGCCAAGACATTGGGTGATCTTACTAGCGCACTAGAGCAGGAAAAACTTAAAGGCGCAAACGCTGCGGCACTGAAGGAACTTGAGAACGATCTCAAGCGTGAGCTAGAACTTCAGAACCCTGAAGCGAAAGTTACCATGACTGGCGATGGTACGGGTAGCGCGATACTTTCATACAAGGATGGTCGAGTCGCCACGTTTACTCCCGGCGGGGAGATAGAAATAAATGGACAAACCGTTAAGACGGCTCCAACTGTACGGGCTGTCGGTGTAGGAAATTAAATTATGGTAAGTGCTGGTCTGTCTAACCTCAATCCCCTCGTCCCACGCGAACCACAGGGGCAGACGGGGCTCAGTACGCTTCAAAGTTCCCTAACTGATATGGTTGCATTGGGGGAACAAGCACGCGCAAGTGTGCCTATGCGTGCGCCACGAGTTGAACCTGAAGCGCCGCCTCCACCGCCAACGATTGCCTTTAGTCCGTCGACTAAGCAGTTCTTTGTGCAGGGTAGGACATTTGCAGAGGACGACGCGCAGTCAGCGTTGGAGTCCGAGGCACTGCTCGGCCAGCCGGGTACAGCGTTACCACAAGGTGGCGACTGGGTCTCACTCGATCAACAGGCATACTCTGGATACCTTCAAGGTATAAAGCAGCCGACCCTCGGCACTCTATTCTCCAAGGGTGTTGGTCGCGGCGTCGACTCGATGCAGCTTCTCGCAGGTCGTGGGCTCCAGCTTGCTGGTGCTGAAGAGACAGGTGCTGGGATTGTAAACCAACAGGTCGAAGACCTGCGTAAGACTGCGCCGTTCACACGCCAGTTCACAGATGTTAAGAGCAGCGGTGACGCGCTTGAGTGGTTTGTTGCCAACTTGGGTGAGCAGGTTCCTAACCTACTCGAGTCCGCTGCGGTTGCAGCTGGCGGTGCTATTGCTGGTACAGCAACTGGTGGTCCCGGTTTCGGTACAGTTGGTGGCGCTCTGGCTGGCCTCATGGGTAAGTCTGCATTTAAGACCGCAGTACTTGCTGCTGCTAAAAAGAAAGCCGCTGGCGAAATCCTAGACATGGCCGAGCGGAAAGTCCTGCGTAGCGCAGGTGCGCTTATGGGTGCAGCGGCAGCCACATACACCAACAGTCTGGCCATGGGTGCCTCTGATATATATGGTGAACTACGCGACCAAGGTGCAGACCCTGACGACGTATCGGCAAAGATGACCGCGATTGCTGGGGCGTTTCCTTACGCACTAGCTGAGTCAGCTTCTGAGTTCTTACTTGCGGGTCGTATCTTCGGTGGCATCGCTGCCCCTCGTGCTATGGCTGCGGGTACTTCGCTACCACGCAAGGGTGCTGAACTTCTACGTCGCGGTGTTGTTGGTGGTACACTCGGTGCAGTAGCCGAAGGTGGCACAGAAGTTGCACAGGAGTCACTCCTCCTTGCACTATCAGACCAAGACTTCAGCAAGCCAGAGAACATCGAGCGTCTGATTAACTCTTTCGCAGCTGGCGCTGCCATCGGTGGACCCATCGGTGCGGTTGCTAACCTTCGCGGTAAGAAGCCCGCTAACCTACTGGCACCCGGTACTCCCGGGGATATGGCGCAACTCGGTGGTCCCGGACAGGTTCCTCTGCTTGGTGGTCCAGCCCAAGGCCGTGAGCTTATGGTTCCCGGTACCGATGTAGTTCCTAGCAATGAGCCCCAGTATTACTACACAGCTGGGCGTGCAATCGGTCAACAGCAGCAGCTTCAGCTGCCACCCCCCGGCGCTGTCCTTCAGGTCGAGGGCCAGCCTGACTTCGTAGTCGATGAGGACGGTAACGTCCGCCCAGCTACTGCTGAGGATACAGTAGTAGGTATCTCTGGTGGTTATGTCCCTGCTAATGCTCCCGGATCACAGGGTGTTCTGAACATCTTCCCCGAGGGACAGACAACTGCACGCGAACTGCGTGGTATGATGGAGCCTACTCCGGCCCCAGCTACCATATTGCTACAGCCTGAAGGCGTTTCGGGAGAGGCACCAGCTGGTGTCCCCGACACAAGCCAAGATGTACTGCCACTCGACACGGGTCTAGCTCCTCGTTTCTTTGAGACCCCAGCACCCACCGGAACACTAGCTGGTAACCCAGCTTTGCTCCAAGCACAGGCTGCTTTGCTGGCGCGGCAGACAACGAACCAACAGTTTGCTGATGTACCTCCCGTGGTTACGCCAGAAGTTACCGCGATGGATCAGCGTCTCGCTGAGTCGCAGCCGTTCCTCGATGTTATGGGGACCGAAGGCCGCTTTATTCCTGAGCCACAGTACGGCACTACGCCTGAAGAAGCGCAGCAAGCATGGACCGACACGAAAGCTGGACGTACACGCAACTGGGGACAACTCTCGCAGGACGCGAAGAACCAGTGGACCGACGCACTCAACGGTAACTACGCACCGAACGATCTGAAACAGATCAAGCGGGACCTTAGCATTGCACAGTCAGCTGCCAAGTTGACAGGCGCACCGCTGCGCACCGTGGTAACAGGCGCAATCTCACCCAACCCAGTAAAGAAGGAGCCACCCCGTGCAGCTAAAAAGCCAAAAGCAGTTGCGTTGGCTCGAGGCAAACAAGCCGGAACTAGCCAGCAAGCTGGGGCAAAACCTAGCGCCCGGCCAGCAGCTCCCAGAGCAAGCATCCTCAAAGCCCAAAAACCACGGCAAGAAACTGTCGTCGATGTTCAAGATGTAAAGGCCGACCCGCAGTACAAGCCAACGCTTGCTGCCGTCGATGCAGCCGTCAAGCGTGGTGATATCACCCCAAAAGAGCAGTTGAAGCTACTCAACGAGCTACGAGAAGACGGTGACTTCGAGTTGGTTACCGACACGCTAGCTCAGAAGCGTGCTGCTGCCACGAAGAAAGCTGCCAAGCCCAAGACTGCGGCCAAACCTGCCCCTAAAGCGGCGGCCCTGAAGAAGGGTAAGCCCACACTGACGTACGCATCTGTCCGTAAAGATATTATCGAAAGCGCCGATGCTGACATCATCTCGCAGGACCAGTACGACACTCTTATCAAGGCAGTGGATAACCAGAGTTCTGACCCTGACCGCATCAAGGCACAGCTTACGTACTTGGAGAAGGGCGGCACAATCAAACGTGTCCCTGCTGGTGAAGCGGCTGGGCTGCGGGCCAAGGAGCGTGAAGTTATCCGTGACGAAGGACCAGCTGAGGTAGCTGGTGACCTGACTGCGACCGACGAAGACTATCGTGACCTCAACCAGAGTGTGAGCGAAGCGCGAGACGTTGGTGAGATACAATCGCTGCAAGCCCGTGACCTTCAGGACATGATTGCCAAGCGTAAGCCGCTGGCAGCTATCAAGAAGGCATTCGAGTCATATAAGAATATGATTATGGAGCGGGCCGAAGACGTAGCTCCCGGTGTAGGTATCTCAGTGGCAGCCGCCGAGGCTGCGATTGACCGGGCTACTGGTACGTGGAAGACACAGACCAAGACCGTGGTGCATAAAGACTTCGACTCAGTACCTGAGAACTTACGCAAGCGCCTATCTGGTCCCGGTGTCTTGGGCTTCTACGAAGCTAGGAACAATACTGTCCATGTCATCGCTGGTAACCACAGGTCTGACTCCGATGTGCTGGCTACTGTGTACCATGAAATTCTTGGGCACCGAGGTTTCCGTGGCCGCTTTGCTAGTCGTGCAATAGCTATCCTCAAGGCAATCTACCAGACAAATGCTGAGGTCCGGAAAGCAGCTGATGAATATCTAGCGAAGACTGGCAAGTGGGAAGGCGATGCAAACCGTAAAGCCTTTGCTGTAGAGGAAGTCCTCGCCATGGCGTCCGAGTCTGGCCGTTTCAAGGCTTCACTCTGGCAGCGTCTGGTTAATCTTGTCCGTGAGTTCGGTCGCCGCATAGGGTTCAATGTCGATTACAACAATGCTGATGTCGCTACCATCCTAGCTATGGCGCACAACTATGTCATCGAGGGTACTGGTTCGAAGGGAACCAAAGTTGTCGGTCCCGACGGTAAGCCCATGGTAGTATACCACGGGACGAACGCTGTGTTCGATACGTTCAAGGGTCGAGGACCAAAGAAACCTATCATGACACAGATCGCCAAGATAATGCTTACCCTCTTGGGGGATAGCGGTTCTCCCGAAGCTAGGTCGTTGCGCAATAAGGTATCCGAGCGTGGTGCTATATGGTTTACTGCCGACCGTGAGGTCGCTGAAGGCTACGCTAAAAGTAAATCTGCTCAAGGATATGAAGTCATCCGTGAGGTGTACCTAAACTTACAGCGCCCACTTATTTTCGACGTAGAGACTGGGACTGTCACGATGCCTGACGGCTCAACTAAAGACTATAGCGGCGTCTTTGGTGGGTCGCGGAACTGGAGCACCATAAACCCTGTCATGATACCGCTTGCCCGGGAGGGCCGGGCGGATGGGCTTATCCTCAAAGGTATCAACGACGGTGCGACATATGAAACGGCATCAAAGCGTGCAGATATTTACATAGCGTTTGACCCGAACCAAGTTATCCCTGTTGATGAGTACAACAATCCCAGTGGTACCGTCATGGAACGCGCAGCGCGTATAGATGAGTTAGTCGATGGACTACCATCCTCGCTTCAGAACCCAGTACGTACCGTCACCGATACCTTCGGCGGCTCAGGTGTACGCGCAGTGGCAAACTTTGGTTTGATGGACCAGCTTGTCCGCCTCGCAATCAGTAAGGGTATGAAGGCTGCTCGGCGGTTCGACTCTGTGATGCGTTCGCGTGACCGGATTGTATCTGACCAGCAGACACCGTTCCTGAAGTGGGCCGAGGATCACTCGCGTCTACCTGCCAACGAGCGTGGCACTGGCGAAGGTACTGTCAGTAACCTCATGATGAAGATGACCATGAAGGAAGAGTGGGGCTTCCGCCCTGACTACTTCAAGGGTGAAGACCGCGCAGCCGCTGAGAAGGTGAAGCTCAACCCTGAGCTTGAAGCTGCATACAAACGCCTGTCTCCTGCGGCGCAGAAGTCAGTGCGTGATATCTTCCGGCTGAACTATGAGATGCTTAAAGATACCCAGCGTACTGTGATCGACATGACCATCACGGAATACGATGCGCTCATCGAGGGTACAAAGGACGCTGATGCCAAGGCAAAGCTCGAGGCTGACAAGGCCAACAGTCTGCTGCAATTCCGCACGCTACTCGACATGGACCCAACACGGCCATACGCATCGCTACGCCGCGACGGTAACTGGGTTGTGGTTGGGCGCTCTGATAGGTTGAGGAAAGCTGAAGCCCAAGATGTCAAGGATTTCAAACTGATCCGTCAGTTGGAAGAAGACGAGGCACACCATGCTGTTGTGTTTGCTGACACCCGCGCTGAAGCTGCACGCATCGAGCGTGAGCTGGAAGCTCTGTACGGTAAGGGAAACACAGAGAAGTTTCTGAAGAGCGATCCGAACGAGCAACTCTATGGTGGTCACGACATGACCTACGCTTTCCAACGTATCAATACCCTGCTCGAGTCGCAAGGCGGAGACCCGAAGGTTGTACAACAGCTGCGCACCGCAGCCACTCAGCTTCAGCTGATGGTGATGGCCACCAGCAGCGCACGTAAGGGTGAGCTACGCCGCCGGAATATCTACGGTGGTAACATCGACATGGTGCAGACATCTCTGTCCCATGCACGGGCAACTGCTCACTTCCTTGGTGCTATCAGTAAGAACTCTGAAATCCTCGAGTCGCTACAGAAGATGAACGCCGAAGCCCGTGTGATGGACGGTGGTCGTGAAGACCGCCAAGCTATCTACAACAGTGTCGTGGCGCGGTATGTCGATGGGCTCCAGAGCAGGTCAGATGATACGATAGCTGACAAGCTAACCTCGTTCACCTCAGTGTGGATGCTTGGCTTCGCACCGAGCTACTACATCCAGCAGTTGCTACAGAACCTGACGCTCACCATGCCTGAAGTAGCTGCCCGTTACGGCTACCGAGATACAACCAAAGCATTCCAAGCTGGCTATGGTCAGGTCATGAAGGCGTGGGAAGACAGCAGCTTAACCGAGCAGCTGGACATCGGTAAGGTTGACCCCAAGTATCAGGCGTTCGCTACGTTCCTATCGGAATCCGGTGCACTGGACGTAGGTATCGAACGCGAGATGGGCCAGCGTACTGCGGACAGCAGCGGCGTTGCTTCCAATGCGTTCGGTCGTGCTACTGACTTTGTTCGTGGGTTGACCCGTAAGATCGAAGCGATCAACCGCCTATCAGCTGGCATCGCAGTGTATGACCTGTCGCGTTCTGGTAGTCGGGGCAAACCAATAGAGTTAGACCCGAAAGAGTATAGCGCGTACGTCAAGGACTTTAACAAAGCCCACCCTGATATGTCACCGATGTCGAAGGCACAGTACGCTGCTGCTCTCGAGGCGCTTGATACAATCAACATCACCCATGGTGATTACTCCATGGCGAACGCACCGAAGTTTCTGCGTGGTTCGTTGGGCCGGGTGCTTGGTCAGTTCCAGAAGTTCCGGATCATGTTGGCTGGGGTCTACGTTCGCAACTTCTACAACGCATTCCAGAACAGTGACTTGTCAGCAGAAGAGAAACGTATCGCCCGCCGGGCATTGATGTACGTCAGTGGACATGCTGCTATCCTCGGTGGACTCATCGGTTCCCCGGCGGCAGCCACGTTCATACTTATCTACAACATGTTGTCGGGTGACGACGAAGAGCGTGGTGATCTTGAGCGGGATATCCGCAAGGCCGTAGACAACGAGACAATCGCTAACCTGTTGCTGCGTGGTACACCAACACTGTTCGGTGTGGATGTGTCTGGAACTCTTGGGCAAGGCAACCTGTTGTCGGTCTCTCCATACGCAGAGCTTCCATCGGATCGTCAGACATTCGCTACGTATGCTCTCTCATTGGCTGGCCCAGCCATCGGTGGTATCGGTGGTAATGTCGCTGACGCTGTAGCCCTGACCTCGGACGGGAACTACTACAAGGCGCTCGAGAAGCTAGTACCACGGGGCATCGGTGCTATGTCCCGAACAGTACGTGAAGGCGCAACTGGTGAGACCACCATGCGCGGCGACACACTGACACAACCCATCGATATCGGTGCAGTCGAAACGATCTGGGGTACACTTGGCTTGGCACCTATCGCACGAGTCAACCGCCAGTTCGCACGTAATACATTCTACAAGGACCAACGGTTCTACCAAGAACGTGCATCGGATATCAAACGGGTCTACGTTGAGGCAAGTCAGGACAAAGACACAGCCCGAATGAACATGCTGCGCCTTGAGTGGAAGGGTCTTCAGGATGCACGGCGTGAGCGTGGGTACAAAACCCAGACGATGCTCGATCTTATCAAAGCACCACGGGAGCAAGCCAAGCGTAACGTCCAGACTGTAGGTGGAGTTCCCTTCACCGAAGGCACGAAGGGTCGCGCTCAACAGATCGCTGAACTAGCGGGTACTACCCGCTAGTCTACACTACTTTCAACTGGCCAAGCGTTTGCGTGTCGAACGCTTGGTCGGCCTCTTCCAAGATACCCTGCAAGCGTGGGTGGTTGAGGTTCAATGAGATGGCGTACGCCTGACCCATCTTGATATCAGTACCCTTGCCGAGATAAGCCTTGCCGCTCTTCAGCGGAACGATGATACCTTCGGCCTCGAAGTCTTTCATGATTTGGCGATAGTCTATTGTGTTGACTGCCATCCACTGGCGGAAATGTGTGCGATCAATCGTTACCGTACCATGGTCAAACACACCAGCGTGTGACTTGCGCATCACATCATAACGTACACGAACTTCGCCTTGTGGCATCCGGTTCAGCAGCGGGACAGCAGGTCTCCCAACAGTGTGCATTACAGTAAGCGCAGTGCGGACATTCTCGTTGAGATACTCAGAGAGTATATCATATGAGTCCATCTTGTTGGCAGTGAGGCTGCGCCGGATCGAACCTGTCTGTTCCAATACCCACTGAGTTCCGCGCTCGTAGTCAAACTTAAACCAGCCTTGCTCAGTGGCAATGCGTGATGCCAAGTCTGCCAACACGATAATGATTTCCCAATACCGTTCTTCACCGCTGAAATCTGTGTGGTACTTAGCAGCGAACTTAGCCATCGCGTCATCGATCAGGGCCTTGACGGCATCTGGTCCAAGCGCAAGTAGATACTGCACAAACTTTGGCCCCACCCAACCGTAGTTGTTGGTGATGATCTGAAATATCTTACGGCCAGCCGTTGTGCTTGATGTGAATATCTTGTGCGGGTCGAACGAAACCTCCAGCAACCGCATCATCTGTGCGTTGGTAGCGCCGCTCAATGCAGCCAGCTTCACTGTCAGTGGTATGTTGGTCGAGACGATAACCGGAAGCGCCCATGATTTTGTCTTGCGTTCCTCAGCATTGCGGTCGAGCCGAGCTTTGTCCCTACCCTGCGTCACCATGTATAGGAAGTCACCGATCTCTTTCTCTGAAGTTATCGTGGCTTCATCGATGGTCATAGGTAGGTTGCTGTACATCCCAAGGCGGCTGTACAAACTGTTCTGTGTGAACTTGGCTGCAAAGTGGAGCTTCTGCGGATCACCCCATAGGGACTGGGCCCACAACTGGCCGAGAGTTTTACCCGTACCTGATGGGCCAGCTAAGGATATAGTCACCCCGTTAAGACCAGTGAACGCAAGCAGTGGTGCAGCAAGGCTGACACCAAGCACAAACATATGGCCGGGCATGTCTGCCGTTTGCAGTAGGTTAGTGAAGTCGATGCTGGTCTGTGCCTCTCCGCCTGTGCAGAACAGGTCGTTACCCAAACGCTGAGTGCCGCTGGCCAGCGCAATAACTTCTTTGGTTACTGTGCCATCATCGTTGCGTCGGTATAGGTCATCGCCATGGACGAACTGTTTGAAGTCTTCCTTCCACCCCATGCTGTTGTGGAGGTTGGTCATTGTACGCATCTCGCGTAGCTTATCCATGTATGATCGCATCATAAACTGAAACGTCTCTGTCTGTTTGAGTGTCTTCAGGACGATACCCTGATCCGCAATGGCGGTGGTGAACTCGCGGATACGTGAGTCCGTGAGGTATGCTTGACGTAACGTAAGCTCTTGCCAGCCAACATGCTGTCGGTTCCAGTGGTATCGAACTGTCTCGTAGCCGAGAGCCTCATCCCTACCGTACCCAGTGGGGTACACATCGAACGGGCATATGTCGATGTCAGTACCATCGATGACTTGCTTGATGCCAGAGGCTGTGCGCTTAAAACCTTTTGGTACTGGTGTCTCTGCTGCCCGTGTATCGGGTGCACCTACTACGGTCTCGACCTCTACAAACTGCGCACCTATGCTGGCGGGTGTGGTGATCTTACCGGAGAACTTGCACTTGTCGCAGCCCGATGGCCGCTCTTCCTTAAACTTCTTACACGTTGTTGGGCCTGAAGCTGCACGCTTCCAGTTCTCCATCTTCTGAATCGTTTTGGAGTAGTCGTAATCCGGATGTTGGTTCGACCACGCAACAGCGGTAGCCTCTGCATCTAGGCAGTACGCAGCCACACCTATCATGGCGTACCAGAACGGCTCACTCGCGTCCTTCTGATTATCTACACCCCAGCGAAGCTGCGCACACTTGGTAAGCAAAGCCTCTGGGTTAGCCTCGGGGTAGTCCTGCTCGATGACTAGAGCTTGTGCTAACTTACTTGTGGTTGTGTGTCGTGCCGCCGGGACCGGGCTAGCTATGTATCGACCCAATGCCTGACGCATCTGGTCCGGAGTTACCGGAGCAGCATCGAGCAGCAGCCTGACTTCGTTCCCACCCTTACGGTTGATGGTACCAACAGCACGCAAGACCCGCGCACTATCCGCAGGAACAACGGGGTCCATCTCCAGACCCAGTGCCGTGGCTGCTTCCTTCAGTGCTTGACCAAATGGTTTCCAGTCGGCTGGTGCCAGCTCTTCAGTGAGTACCCAATACACATGCAGTCCGTTGCCGGAGAACACGATCATAGGTTTAGGTAGACTGAGCGCAGTGATGAATGCACCCAAGGCAGCGAGACCTTCACGCCACGATGGGTACGGTTTGTCAGCGCCGCAGTCGATGTCGAGGATCAACGACTTGAGAACTCGAGCGTTCTCCTGCGTACGTTTACCCTTCTCTTGGAAGGCGGCGACTGCGTAGTACGCATTGCCACCGCGCTGGCTTATGCCAGTAACTGCTTGTGCTAGTTCCTCTACCGTTTCGAAGAACCCATGGCGCATCCCTTGGTCAGTGAGATTGGCGCTGGTGAAGACTCCGTGTTCGGGGAGAACCCGTTTAAGAAATGTAAGTGTGTCCATGGTGCCCCTGCTTTTGGTGGGAGGTAAACTCCCACCATATCAGTCTTGAGTCAATAATTCTATGAGACGCTCTTTCCGTTGCTTCTGTCCAGAGGCAATCACTTCAGGCATAGGCCATTGGTGGTCGGTCATAACAGCAAGCAGCTTCTTCAGCATAAGTCGGACGTTATCATGGTTGCCTTTGCGGATTGGTTTCCCAGCTATCCAACCATAGTATGTCATCCGGCTCACCCCCAACAACTCGGACATGTCGCGAGTTGTCAGGAGCATATGCTTCCGCAGCGCCTCCACTTTCGTGAAGTCTAGCGGATTAGTCATCGGTGTCTAAGCCTCCGATTAGTGAAGCGATCTCATCAGCCAGTGACATGGTCGCTGTGTCAGCAGCCGGAGCAACAGTTACTACAGGTGTATCAACAACTACCGCAGGTGCGGCAGGGACAGCCTTGGCTGCACCGAAACCACGCTTAGGTGTACTTGCTGCTTCGGGCGCAGGGGCGACTGGCTCTTCAACAACAGTAACCGGAGCGGGTCTCGGTGCAACTGGCGCAGCTACAGGAGCCGCGACTTCAACGGCTTGCGAAGTGACCACCTTCTCACCCGTTATCTCTTGGACTTGGTCGCTGCCGAACAGACGGTCGACAACTGATTGCTCATTGGCTTCGAGGAAACCACCGAACGAGAACTGTAGCTTAGGGTACGACGCGCCTGTATCAAACGACAACGTAGTCTTCACTACTTCTGGCGGGATACCACGCACAGAGAGTTCTTTCTGGTACTGGTTCAGCCCCTTGAGTGCAGCAGGTGTGACCTGAAGCAGATAGACTGGACCCTCTGGGTCTTCGGCAGCAACGATGGCCAGACGCTTCTGGTCTGAGCAAGCCTTGACCTCTTGGCCAGTGGCGCTGATCTTGGAACCCCAAGCATTCTTAGGACAACCTGCACATGTGTGGTTCTCAGGCTTGCTGACGCTGGCATCAGGGCCAATACCATCGAGCGAGAAGCAGTCAGGTCCTGTCGCTTCGTCATTTGGGTCCCACTGCTTTGCATAGAAGGTCTTCGATAGGCGCGGGTTAGCGCCAACGACCACGACGTTGAGCTTCGTCTGCTCAAGTACAGTCTCGGTCTTGCCTTCGACGATGCGGAAGCGTGAACCCTTGAGGCTGATACGTGGGAACGACTCACCAGTAGCCAGACCGCTGGCAATGGATGATGCTAAGGATGATACCTGTCCGATACGCGCAGCGATGTGTGCTGGTACCTGAGTGTTAGCTAGTGTAATTGCAGTGCTCATAAATTCTCCTGTGTTTAGTCTATTAGAGTTTGCCGGAGCGGATTAGGCTCGTGTTTCCTGTTATGGTTCCGCCAAGCGGAAGTTCGAGCTGCTGGTTTATACCATCCAGTTTGTCTCGAGTTATTTTGGTGACGAGGTGGTCAGCGATTTCCTTATGGTCCTTACAAAACACCAGATCATCCTTCCTCACCTCGCCAATTCGATAGTCCCGCGATGATGTCCTAACAAGGTAGCCGTTCGCTATCTTATACGCACTAATATCGGGACTTACAGATGTGTCAAGTTGGTTAATTGCTGCCTTTGATTTACCTCCGCTGTCTTCACGTAGCAGCCAGTCACGTAGCCATCTTCTCATAGCTTAATCCTCTATCTTTGTTGTGGGTTTACGGATGTTTAGCTCCAGCTTCGTGCCATAGTTCACACCCGGCGGTACGATTTTATTCTCCTCGATGTATCCACGCACGGCCATCTTACTGATCCGCTTCTCGAGCATGTCGTACGCCCCAGTCTCACGGATGTGTGTCAGCACAGCATCCCAGTCTGCTACGTTTGCATAGTCGGTGGTGGTTAGAAATGCTGTGCCATGGTTAGTCTTGAACGAGGTGACACCTTGAGTGTCTGCCTGTATCTTGATCCATGCTTCGAGCTTCGCCATCTTTGCTTTGATATCATCGACTTGCGTCTTGACCGCAGCCTCGGCTTGCTCCTTCTGTTTGCGCAGCGCCATGTAAGCACCTATCGCTGCGTCTACTGTAATAGCAGTCATTGTTATCTCCTTGTCTGCTCTTGAATTAAATCTAACAGCAAGCCTTGAAGGCTCTGCTTACCGCGCAGCCGCTCGTACATCTTGTGTTCGAGGGCAGTGGACTCGATGTGGATAAGGTTCGATGTCTTGTTCTTACCGATCCGTTCGATGCGTCCGTTCGCCTGTACATATGTCTCGTTGCTATTGACTGGGCCGTACCATATGATGGTCGAGGCCGTAGTAAGTGTGAGCCCGTGCGCCATGGTGCCGGGGTGGGCTATCAGAACGTGTGGTTCTTTACTGTCCTGAAAGTCCTTGAAGATTACGTCACGCTTGGAGGCTGACACTTGGCCATTCACCACGGCTACCGACCAGTGCTTAGACAACTCACGCTCCAACATGTGCAGCGTACCTGTCAGTGGCACGAAGATGATGACCTTCTCGCCAACTTCCTCGATGAGTTCCTTGACTAGCTTCACCCTTGGTGATGCGTCGAGTTCAATGTTCTGTCCTTCATCACCGTATGCTACACCGCAAGCTATCTGTACAAGTTTCTGTACCTTTACTGCCTCGTTGACTGCGCTGATTGTACCCGACGATGCCACTGCGCCGGACACTTCGGCTATCAAATCCTTGAGCATGGCCTTATAGTACTTGGTCTGTTCAGCTGTTAGCTCCACCTTACGTGTCTGAATGATGGTCTCAGGTAGGTCGAAGCATTCATCTCTGGTGAAACGAACCGACGGTTGTAGGATGTGGCTAACTGTAGCCATAGCATCAGGGCGTGGAGAGAACTTCCACTGTCCCATCTTGACCATGACCTGATCCTTGAACGCGGTATAGGTGTTGGTGCAGTACGGACTGTCGACCAACTTAGCCAACGCCCATGCGTCAGTCGGATCATTTGGAGTCGGAGTTCCGGTCATCAACCACAAACGTGTCTCTGGGTTAGCAGAAGTCCACTTGCGGAAGTGTTTGAACCTACGGGTGCTGGGGTTGCGGAGTATGGCAGCTTCATCGACGATGACAAGATCAAACATACCATGTACGTCATCAGCAATTACCCCGAACCCATCATGGTTCACGATATAGAAGTCTACGTCCTGCGTCAGCAGCCTACGTCTGCGCTCCGCTGTGCCATGCAGCACTACGAACTTGCGATGCGGGAAGCCCATGAATATACCATCACCCCAGACACGTTCCAGTGTGGAGAGCGGGGAGATAATCAGTACCTTCTTTACCACCTTGGTGGTCATCAGATAGTCAGCTGCCCACAGTGCGCTCTGGGTTTTGCCAGTGCCGATGTCGTTAAGGACCAGACCTTTAGGGTTCATGGTCAGGAACGCAGCTGTCTCCTTCTGGTGATCGAATGGCGTGAACCTACCGGACCAGTCGTAGTAGTGCATGATGGGAGAAGGGGCTTTGATACCCAAGTTATTGAGGACACGCACCTCATCGAGGCGGTGAGGAACTATGACCACATCGGTACCCCTGACGGACAACGTCCGTGCAGTTGGTATGGTATCGAGTACCTTGTTCGGGTTCTTCAGCTTCAGCGCCAGCGCCTTGGCCTTCTCAATCACAAGCACAAATATATTCCTCTACCTTAGCGATGGTCTCGTCATCATAGACAAGGAACCACAACCCACCTGCGTCTCTAATCTCCCGGCCTGCCCTCCACTGAAGGGCAGTCGGCTTCTTTGTCTTGTCGGCTTTCACTTCGATCCCGACGAACCGTCCCCGTACAATGGCGACGATGTCAGGCAAGCCAGACTTACCGAACCCGTTGTTGCCGGGGTAGAAGTACCATATCTTGTGGTGCTTCAGTCTGTCTGTAAGGCGGCGCTTGACGCGCCCCTCTGGTGTACTAGCTGCCATGTTGTCTCCTGAACCTGTAGGTATTCTAACGATACACTAGTGTCAAGTATTAAATTAACGACGGGCTGACGCACATGACGATTGTGCTGGGCACCAGCCACATAGACCGCTTGGTCTGGCTGGCCAGTTGTCATGCTGAAGTGCCTGTTCTATGCGGGTTGTAGCGGATGTGATGCCACCCCAGATGCCCGGCATATCGAGGCGAGTGTACGTCTCACTGTCCAGCTTCATATCCTTGAGCCAGACCAGCGTGGTCTTCACGCGCTGTACATCAGGGTAATGTTTGAACACCTGACCCGCAAAGATTTCCATCTGAAAGAAGTCCATCTTGCGCTTGCCTGTCTTCCAATCCATGACCACTGCCGTGTCGCCCATGATAACGAGTATGTCCAACTTGGATCGCAGCCATGCGTCAGACGCCCACCAACCTGTCGGTGTAAGATTGTCGGTGAGTACGAGTTCCTTCTCTACGTGCAACTCACCCTTCTCGGCCAGCTTCTCGACGCCCTGACACAGTACTTCGTACCGTCCATAGTCAGTGGGTAGCTGAGTGTTCTCCCGAAGGCGATGCTCGAGCATCTCATGGATACGCTCACCATACTGGCTGGCCTCACCCCCTTGGTCCTTGATATCCTTGATGATACGCTGGCGGTAGTACCGCTGCGGACAGTTCTCGAACAGCTTGAGTGCTGAGTACGAGTGAGAGAGGCGTACGTTCTGTGTCATGTTAGCAGTCTCCGTAGTTAAGAGCGCGGCCAACTTCGCAAGCCACGGGTAGTTCGGGTGCCCACACTGGTGGCGTCGACATTATCCTAACGATATGTTCTTCCGCAGCATCGGCTATCTCAGTTGGTACCACAGCTACGTTCTCATCGTGAACCTGAAACGCTACGAAGTATCCGGCTAGACCCATGTCAACCATCTGCTTACGCACAATGATACCAGCCAGTGCTTGCACTAGGTTCTCTACCACCTTACCACCATATATCTTTGTCCATGGTAGGTCATCGAGTGGTAGCCCAAGCACCTTGTCTTTGAGGTACTTCCGGAATGTCCTCGCGTCGTTGATGTACTGGAAATCCCTACCGTTCTGCCGCAGTGCGGGGTAGGTAATCTTCATCTTGTTAGGTAGAGTTATCCCAGTGCCATCATAGTCTAGGATGTCGTTGATTGTACCCTGCCTTCCGGCTGCCATGTTTGTTAGCGCGTGGCCACATAGCTGCCACAATGCTACAATCTTATGGTACTTCTGGCGGTACAGCCGCACGATACGCTGCGCTTCGAACTCATCGATCTCGATCTTGGCAAGGGCTAGTGTACGCTGGAACTTCTCTGCCCCCATGCCGTAGCCCAGCCCGAGGATGCAGGTCTTACCCACAAATCTCTCTGTGTAGTTGGCGCTAGTTATGGTCCTGCCATATACATCAGTGGCGAACTCGGAGTACACATCGCGCCCCTCACGGAACGCTTCAAGCAAATCCTCCTGCCCTGCCAGCCATGCTACAGTACGCGCTTCGATCTGCGATGAGTCACACGCGATAATCTCATGCCCCTCTGGCGCACGCAGTGCGCGGCGGATGGTGGTGTTACCCCTGCTTGGCAGGTTCTGTAGGTTTACCTTGTCCCCACCTGAGAACCTACCTGTGTGTGCACCATAGTAATTCAGCATGATAGGCAGCGCACCACGCTCAGAGATACCAATGAACGCTTGTGTCCGGGTCTCTTCGAGCGTTGACTTGACACCGAGCCGTGCTTCAACCGCTGCGCGGACACGTTCGTCCGGATGTTCTAACAGATCAGTGAACTCTTTGTCAGTCTTACTAAAGGCGAACGCTTCCTTACCTGTCTTGATGCTGGTCTTCATCGGTGCGTCTACGCCTAGCCTACCCAGTAGCTCCGCCATCTGCGGGTTGCTCATCAGTACAGGCTTTAGTGTTTCCATGTTTGCGTTCGGGCCCATGTCCAGCACCTCAGCTACCATCTGGAGTAGCTTGTTCTTGGATGTCCGCACTTCAGTCAAGTGCTGGAGCAGCAGGGGCTCGTCGAGTTCAATCTTTGGTTCGATATACATACGTAGGGTCTGATCGATAACCAACAGTTCCTCTTGCGGGAACACCGCCTTCATCTTACAGAACAGTTTGTATGTCAGCTCCACATCATTGACGCAGTAGTCTGCGTACCGTGCCAGTTCTTCTGATGAGAAGTCTTTATATCGTTTACCCAAGGCATTGACCACCTCGTCACCCTTGGCACCCAGCTTATAGTACTGCGCGAGTGCCTTGAGGCTACCTCCCACAGACACGTTGTGCAGTGGCCGTGCCATTGACAGTGTATCAAGCCAGAGCTTTGGGCGTACGCCGTATCGCCATGACAGGATAGCCCCATCGAAGGCAGTGTGGTGGCATAAGATCGCAGCATTGCTGAAGTCGATAGCCTTCAAGACCCCAGCGATTAGGGCACGAGGTACCCACATGGTCTTGCCATTGTTCTTCTTGATACCCACGAGGATCGCCTCGAACTCTGGCGACCTGACGTATGCTTCTGTTGTCATCTTCGAGAGGCTGAACGTCCTGCTGTAGTACGTCTCGAAGTCTATCGTATATATGTCCATCACTAATTACTTTCTATCTTATCCGAACCAATCCTCTGGCTCCGCAGTGCGTAGCTCTTCGATGGTACCCTCAGCCTGTGCTAGTGCGTCCTTCAGTCCGTTGATCTGGTGGACCAGAGCTGCTTCACTCGCCCTGAGACGTTTGAGTTCATCAATGGCCCTCCAGCCTAGCCGCTTCCAGTACATAGCCTTACCGGCAAGCTCATCGATAACCTCTTCAATCCTGCCTTCGATGTCGTCAGTCATTACCCTTCTCCTGCTCCTGCTCCTTAGCCTTACGCTCTGCAAATGTAAGACCATCTACCCCCCGCAGTGGCCATGCACTGTCCGAGGACACTCGTCTTGGTTGGTTCTTCGGTGCTGCTTGTAACATCTTCATGTCGTTTCTCCTGTGCTTAGTTTACCTACATGTATAGTAGTGTCAAGTCTCCGGCGTTGGTTCCCAGCGCGGCGACGTTTAATCTCAGCCTCATCCAGCCACCTGTATAGAGTTCTTTGTGAACAGCTGAGTATCTGCCGCAACTCGGGTATCGAGTGCGAAGCATAGAGTTCTTTGAGGTTGTCTGGCACTGGCCGTTTACGCGGCATACCTATCTGCCTATCCTGTTATGGTCAGGGTCGATGCGGTATACCTCCCAGTAATATCGCGACCTGAACCTCGAGTAGTCCCGCATCTGTATCTTTTTACTGGCTGCCTCATAAATCTGAACCCAACTATTCCAATGCCCAGTGAGACGCATGATGGTGAGGGCTTGCCTCACCACCGTACGACCGGGCCACTTCTTAGGTAGCTCCATTACATACCGCCAAGTTTTGCGGCAGTGATTGCACCTGTCAGCTTACCCAGAACATCGCTGCTCACCGCTGTCTTCTCTGCTACCACCCGCTCCTTAACTTCTTTATGCCTGTCACGGTAGTGCTCGGGTAGCAGGTCCCATAAGGGTGCCCACTCTCTGAGTGCTGGTGCCAGCGTCGAGTGATTGTTTAGCACCATCTTCACACCGTTGACAAACTCAGTGCGCCGCTGCCTAGCGTCGCTGATACGGGCCCTCCATAAACGTAGCTCTTCAGCCAGCTCGATCCACTGGTCTTGGGTATCCGATGTAGTACCCAGACCAAAGCCTCTATAGAGAGCCTCGATACCCGGTACATCACTCGAAGTTGGCGCAGGACGGGAACCTCCGAGTTCGAAGTAGAGATCGCAGTTCTCCCCGTTGACAGTGTTGACGTAGATTTTTTCCTCGTGGTTTATGTAGCTACTTGGTAGTGCAGCCATGGTATCCTTGTACTTACCGTATATGGCATCGTAAATTACCATGCCCCACTTCACTGGGTCAGGTCGTGATGCCTCTGCCTTATCTACCAACGGTTTGAACTGTCGCTCTGCCCTGACTAGTGTCTCAGCGATGAGGTCTTTAGTGATGCGTACTGTTGCCATTGTCTGTCTCCGTAATTTGTGTGAATAAATCAGTTAGTTCTTCGATTACTGCGGCGAGAAACTCCTGCTTCGAAGTGCCGACCTGTACCCCTATGTCAGCGAGGATCATCAAGAGTATGTCCATCGCTGTACCTATGGGGTACTCTGCTACTATCGGTGCAACCCGAAAGAAAAGCTCGAGCCGCTGCTTACCTTCATCGTCTAACTCATCCATACTTCTTCTCCTTTATTACATCATTACCACTTCGCCGAACGGTGCCTTGTTGTCACCGTTAGAAACCCACAACACCGGATAGTCTGGTGCGTCACCGAAATCATTGCAGTACAGGTCAGTGAGAAACACACAGGCAACAGGCTCGATGCCATGCTCCTCTGCATAGCGAAACACTGGACTAAACGCAGTACCACCACCGCCATGAGGCTTGATGTCAAGCTCATCCTCTGGTGCGTAGCTCTCGCTGTGTGAGACCTCGCTGTCGAAGTACACTACGTGTATACGTGTCGGTAGACAGTCATCCTTGACAGTCCTGATCTCGGCAGCAAACTGGTTGAGTATGGGTTGGTCGACAGAGCCTGAGCAATCGACTGCGAACAGTAGCTCACCCATTGCCTCACCTGACTTGCTTGGCATGTACATACCTTGTGAGATGAACCGTCTGTTAGGTCGTGCCCATGTCCGCTCATCAGTCTGAGCCTTGACAATGAACTGACGCAGCACATCACGCCAGTCTACCTTGGGTGACAGCACCTGATCGACAAGCCTAGCCATACCACCTGTCATCTTGCCCATCATCTTAGCAGCCTGTGCAGCCTGAGCTACTTGGATTTTCATCTCGGCCTGTGCTTGTGCCTGTTCAGCGGGGCTACCCTCTGCGTCCTCACAATCGTCAAACGGTCCAGTGCCATCGGCATAGCCACCGTCACCACCTTCGGGCTCATCCTCGAGGATGTTATAGATACCGTCACTGCTACCACCACCAGCGTTGTAGATGCTGGTGTTTTGCAGCCCACCTTGGGGCATCTTGCCTACGTTATCTTGTACCAACAACTCATTGATTACATAGTCACCAGCACGGTTCCACTTGCGTTGGTTACGACCACCCCGCCGGAAGTTATGGTCCAGCATAGGGTGCATAACCTCATGAGCCACAAGAAACTTGAGCTCCTCGTCAGTCTGGCCAGCGATAAAGTCAGGGTTGAACTTGACGTACTTACCATTGGTAGCAGCAGTCGGAATGTCCTCGCTGAGAATGAACGGCATGTTGATAGCTATTGATCCAATGAACGGATGCTCGAGTATCAACCCTGTCTTGGCCTTGGAAAGGCGGCGTGTAAGTGTAGCTGTGTCAGTCATACTTATGCTCCCATGAATACGGACATTGCGTCCATGATTTTGCGTGCCTCATCAGCTGTGTCCCTACGTAAGTCAGGATCGTTACGCAGACTGTCAGGGTGGTGGTTGATTAGCTTGTCCTCTACTGCACGGCGCATCGCCTCGAGATTCGGATCATCAGAGATGTTAAGTCGTGACAACAAGTCACAGGTCTCTTGTGCGTTATCCAACATGCTATCCCTGAAGATACTCTTGGGGTCAGAGAGCTTGTCGACCATGTGCTGAACGTGTTTGTGTAACCGATGCCAGCAATCTGACATTGCCTCTTGCTGCACTGATGTCATACGCTGCTCGAGGTCTTCCTGTAATCGGGCAAGCTCATCATTAGCTAGTGACACACGGAAATCATTGGTCGGTATAGGCATCACTGCCATGTCAACGCTAAACTTCTCGATGATCTTATCCTTACTAGGATAGTCAGCCTCATTGTACAGGTCACCGAGCCACCGCTGTGCCTCATCGACTAGGTCATCATAGCTATCGGTAAACATACCGACCAGTGAGTTCCACTCACCCTTCTCACGACGGAACTCTGTCATGAACTGAAGGTAGTTAGCACTGGGTAGGATGCGAGTGCCGTCAATGCCCCATGGCAGTGTGTTCTTGGCAAACTTATCACGGATAATACCAGTCTTCTGGTGTACGTGGGCCAACAGATCGTTGAGGGGAAGCAGTGACTTGTTGTACCGACCAGCACTAGTGCTGGCACGGTTGGCTGTAGCGACATCCTTGGTAGCTTTCTTGTCTAGTTTACGGGCAGTCCACTGTGAGATTGACAGGGATACGAGAAGTGCACGGTCATTAAGGTTCATAGTATAAACTCCACTTAGATTGATGATTAAGGTTTAGAACAGTACGTCTTGATGCTCGATGGCCCACTTGGTGAACGCTTGGGTGCTGGTCAGGTCGGTGTTCTTACGCACCGCAGTCGAGATAGTAAGCACAGAGAACTCAGCAGGCATTCTCTCGCTGTACTGACAGACCCGTTCAAAGTTACCGTCCGTTGCTCGATGAGCCAGCGCACCTGACAGAGCGTATAATGTAGCAGGATCAGACGGAACGTCGGCTGTCAGTGGGTTCATCAGGATAGCATCAGGGTTAGGTAGCTTACGGAATATCCGCATAAATCCTACGAACTCTGCCGCTGCACCCTCACCGACTGCACCCTTGAACGACTCATACTCTGCCTCTGATGGCACAACACCAAGCACTGCCGACACACCCTCAACCCAAGACCTTGGGGTAGGATTAGCATCACGCTGTGGGTCACAGTCATGCAACAGACCGGGACGGAACCGCAGAAAGCTGACAACTTCTGGCTTGACGTTGTTATCTAGCATCCATTTGGTTGAGTCATTCAGGTCAGTGTCTAACTCGAACACCGTCTCACGGTTCCTGAGATGTGAGAGTATCCTGTTGGCTCCGGCACGGTCAGACTGACGGTTACCTGTTGACACCACTTGCCAGCCATCAGCGAGACGAACACCGTGTAATGTCCGAGCTTGACAGATGTTAGCCAGTACCTTTTGCAGGTCAGGGCCAGCTTGGTTACGGTCATCGAACAACAGTATGCCACCGTTCTCTGTGCCCTCTTTGCCTTGGTATGGGAACCAGTCAGGCAGCTTGTAACGGAACGACTCACCGGGAGTGAGCATGTCTGGTGTACCGAAATCTTCTACTAGCATAGTCGGCATGTGCTTCTCGATGCACGGTATACCTAGCTCTTCTGCCACCTCATGGACGATGGATGTCTTACCACCACCGGGAGGTCCCTCGATAGCAACGGTACGTTGGATGGGGTAGAGCGACTTGAGTGTCGCCTTGAGTAACTCTGCACGCATATCTATTCTCCTTTGATAAACGATTTGTGGTCAGGACCAAGCGTCACAACAGCTCTTGGACTGATCCGGTTTCTTTGTATCTTGGCCAGTATCTTATTGTCGAAATACACGGCGTCACCGAACTGGTCAGTGACCAGTGGCCCTTTGCGATAACGCCGCAACCCATATAGTTTCAAGCTAGACACATATCCTCCTCTTCTGCTTCAAGGGTTGTCTCCCACTCATTGGCGACAATGGCTTCCCACACTGACTCATCACTGGTCAGATGCTCATGCTCTTCCTCCAGACTGGTGTATAAATCCTGACAGTAACTGCGGATGATAGCAGTCACATCAGTCTCGATGCTGGTATACTCTTGGTCGAGTTGTACGTCCCAATGAGCTACAATGTGCTCTCTGAGGCCATCATCACCGACGTTCAGCACGTTGTTAAACATGTCAGTATCCTCGAGCGATGCTGCTACGGTGTTCTCATGGACATAATGGCTTGAAGTTCTGCTGATACGCAGGTCAAACCCACCACCCAAAGAGATGAGTTTGGTTACCCAAGGGTAATCTTGCTCGAGCTTATGCTCCTCGAGAAACAGTTTGATGTCATCGATACGGCCAGTGAAGGACGCACCATCACCTTGAGACCAGAACCCTGAGAACCTGATATCACTGACATATATACCCTTGCCTGACATGTCCCCTCTGAACATCTCATAGACACCTTCCCACCAGTCGAAATAGTCGACGTTGCAGTCTCTATACTTCTCGATCAATTTTGCTTGCTTGTCAGTCATGCTGCTGCCTCCAACAGTTCGATAACTTCATAGAGTTCGGGCCACTCAATCCCCGCTGCTACACACTGCTCTACTAGGCCAATCAGTGACGGCTCTAGCATGTCCAGTGCATGGAGGTTCACAACGCTGTCAGCGTATAGTTTACCCTCAGTATCGACGGCGTTGCTAATCAGAACCTCGTCACGGTTCACAAGTAGCTCTCTGACTGTACGGAAAATGCTCTTACTCTTCATGCTGCTGCTCCTACTCTGATGGATACTACTTTGGGGATGAGATGGTCTGGAATGAGTTTGAGTGCTGCTGCTTTGACAAGCATCTCTGGTTCTGGCTTGCTGTATGATGCCATCCGACACATCTCCATCGAGGACAGTGGGACTGCTGGTACATAGGGATTTGTCTGGCTAGTGTGTCTTGTTGTCGTCTGACTTGGTGACTTATCCTTGTTGGCGAACCAGATACCATTCCAGTTGATGAACAGAGGCCAGTGGTTACCGTAGCTATAGACTACATAGGTATCGCCCCGCTTCTCACTCCACAGTGTGGAGCCCTTTGGATGGCGAGTGTTGAACCCACTGTTATGAAACAGCTTGAGCTCTTTGACAAACGAACGGCAATCTTGGCCAGCTAATCGAGTTGATTTCTCAGACATGTCAGTCTCCTTATGAATGAAACGAATAGCGGCCTTCGTCAGGACGCCAGATACCACTGAGGATATAGCGACAGTCTCCAGTCTGTGAGCTGTAGACAGCTGTCATGTCACCGTCAGAACATGCTGTGATGACGACTTGGTCGTACTTACCAGAACCCAGAGCCCAATTTGACAGATAGCCAATGGCTTGATGGAACGGCATATAGTTGGTGATGTTAGTGACAGCCTCGAAAGTGTCAGGCTCAATGTTGAGCAATACAGCACGGCTCATGCTACTGTCTCCATTTCATAGCCATAAGTGATTGCAAAGAGGTCGAGGGCATCAAACAATACCCAGACAGGATGGTTAGGATACCAGTCAGCACCGAAGTGCCGCAGAGCGGTCTCACTAATGAGAACGTCAACAAGCTCACCGTCTCTCCATGAGATCGATGTAATGAAGTCAGAGAAGGGGCTCAGTAGAGCGGCGACGTTCTGTAAGGTTGGTATATAGACGCTCACAGTGTCACCTCTACATTGAGACCGTTGTTGTATGTAATGTCGATGGCTGTGTAACCGTGGCGCTTTAATACGCTGATGTCTAAAGTTGACACAAAGCAACCATCAAAGGGACTGCTAGGGTCTCTCACTAGAAAGTCGTGGCCTACAGAGAAATCATAGACAGCATCGGAAGCTGACAGATAGTGGCGACGACGAGGCACCACAAAGATAGCATTAGAGGGTGTATAGTTAGTGTTATTGGTCCGAGACATGCTCATCACTCCTAGAGTTGTGTAAAGTTTAAGATACTGGATGCAGCTTGCCCCAGCCCCTTGTTTTTGCCGGAATCGGGCCGAGCCGTCAACCGCCACGTTGCTACTAATGATTATATGTATAGTTAGAGTTTTGCTGTAGTGGTATGTGATTGTTTTATAAGGAATAATCAAAAAAGGTAGTTTCTAAGTGTCTGAAATATAACAAATAATCAAAAAGGGGGTAAACTTGACACTAGGCAACCCATTGAAAAACAACAAATAATCAAAAAAGGTAGGTTTTTTGGAATAATGTCGCTACCTAGGGTATAGTTTCATATACATACCTTACATGTAAAGTTTGAAAAAACCTCGCATGTGAACCGCTTTAGTGAAAAAAACCTATATTATTTGACTCTTTTGATTATATAGATTTTACAGATATGCTGGAGACCCTTGGTTTTCCGTGGTTTTTAACTAACTTTACATGTAAGGTATGTAAGGTTAGCAAATGAGGAAAAATCTATGTTTAAGGTTAGTAACTTGACACATGGCGGTATTCCGTGGATTTTTTATAGATTATTTAGATTGTTTGCGTCCTCTGATATGTCGTCACTTGACAGGCACCCTCTGATATGTCGATACTTGACACACATACATAAACATGTAAGGTTTAGTTGCACTTTACACAAAAAACAAACTTGACACTTTCCCCGAAATCGGCATAATGGGGAGACCAAACGCATTCCGCTTTTGGGTTTCTGGAATATATGAAGGATTTATTTATGGCAGTATTTGAAGGTTTAGTTTCGATTTTCGAGCGTAACGGTTCGGCTGAAATCCGCCGTGTTTCAAGTGGCGGATACCTTGCAAGTGAAATAAAGGATTTAATGGGAGACTTGTTAGAGTGCAAACTACCCGTTTCGAAATGGTCCCTATGGATTGACGGTATCGACCATAAACAAGCCGATACATACACCGGTGCCGCTCTAAAGAAGCTCGCGACTGGCAATGATGTCGAACTTATCGCTGTTAAACGTCGCGGCAAAAACGGCGGATTTATGGCACCAGTGATTAAAATCACCGGAAAAGACGGCATCAAAGCCAAGGCAACCGTCAATAAAGCGCGCCTAGGTCGATAAATAATCGTTTAATATCAAGTACTTAGCCCGCTAGGTTCGCGCCTAGCGGGCTTTTTTTGTGCCTAATGGGGGGGGGCACATGGACTTTAAAGGGGCG
>JBBARG010000011.1:0-85494 GCA_040399905.1 Burkholderiaceae bacterium | reverse complement strand
TTGCATTACGAGAAAATTCTACCTTTGAAGACTGTTCTTTTGTGGGGGGATTACCCGGGGGCTAAAGCACTAGCTGAGGCATTGAAAATCAACTCGTGCCTGACCACACTTCATATTTCCTCTCTAGATAGTTATTATTTATCTGCATTTAAGGATATTGCGTCCGGTATAGATAAAAACAGAATTTTAAAGATTGAAAAAGAAAAAGATGCAGCAAAAGCAGGGCTTGAGCTACTCAGCACAGTTCAGGGAGGTGATTCCTTGGTATATACGCGCGACGCCATGGATCAAATCGTTGATCAGATGATTAATTTAGGTTTGCATGACGAGATCATCGAATTAGGCAAATTGATCAAGCCTAAAACTTAAGCTTAAACATTAACGCACAAGTCAAAAACGTATAGCGACTGTTCAGAAGTTCGACAGCACTGCAGTAACTGGTTTGTTACTCTTGTCGCGCAGTGCACGCAATGGCGTGCCTGCGACGATCCATCCAACCAGCGTCTCACCGGGCTGGCAAAAGGCGTTGACGATTTGTTGATCGCGAACTTTGCCGCCGCTGAGCATTTTCCCTGCGTAGCCAAGCAGATGCAGTGCATTGAGGATGTTGGCAATCGCGCCGCCCACACAAGCCCACTGTTCATGCGCAGGAACGATAGGGTGGGATAAATCGATACGGGCTACAACGGCGATGGTGACGGGAACTTGCAAGGCGCGCGAACGCTCGATGGCGACACTTTCCTCCGACTTGCCGGCGCGCCGCGCATAGTCTTCAAACAGATCAGCTAGCCGGCTGCGTGCCTTCTCTTTAACTACGATCAGGCGGAACGGCATTAACTCGCCGTGGTCCGGTGCGCGCAGCGCAGTGGCCGCAATCAGTTGCAGTTCGTCGGCAGAGGGGCCGGGCTCGGCCAGATCCTTGCCGCCTAGCGAATAGCGCTGTAGAAGCGCTTGCAGGGCGGCAGGGGTTGCGTTCATCAGGTCAACAGTCAGGCCAGCAGATTGCGATGCGTGTTGATGGCTTCGCGCACGATGTCGGTCATGGCTCCATCTTCTTTGTCGTCCATGCTTTTAATGATGGCGCGACGCATGCGCGGGTCCCAGAAACGTTTCAAATGCGTGGCTATATCTTCAATAGCTTGCTTACGATTCGGCATGCTCTCGAAAAAAGTGCCAATCTTGTTGGCCATTCTAATTAGGTTGTTTGCGTCCATATTTCACCTCAAAAACATCATTGTTGCTGTATGCGTTCAGGATGCGCATACACCACATAACTTTGGTCGCGCATGAAACCGGCAAGTGTTACCCCGGTGTCTTGCGCCAGTTGTACCGCGAGGCTGGTCGGCGCTGAAATTGCTGCGACCACGCCGATGCCCATCATCGCGGACTTCTGCACCATCTCGTAGCTGGCGCGGCTCGTAATGAGCAGCGAGCCTTGCGAAAAATCTTCACCGGCAGAAGCCAGCGCACCAATCAGTTTGTCGAGCGCGTTGTGACGACCTACATCTTCACGCACGCAAACGACTTCACCATGTTCATTCATCCACGCTGCGGCATGTGTGGCGCCACTTTGCTGCTGCATGGGCTGCAAGGCTTGCATAGAGCGCATGCCTTCGAGCAGATGCTGCGCCGGTACTGCATGTGAGTGCAACACAGTAGCAGGGTGGTGAAACACTTGCTGCAAAGTCTCTGCACCACACAAGCCGCAACCGGTTCGGCCTGTCATGTTGCGGCGCTTTTCTTTCAGTGCCACAAAACGTTCCGCCGCAACTTGCAGCTTGACCAGAATGCCATCTGCCTGCATTTCTACATCGCAGTCATACAGTTCACTGGCGTTTTTCAATATGCCTTCGGACAAAGAAAAGCCGAGTGCAAAATCTTCCAGCGCGCCGGGTGAAGCCAGCATGACCACATGCGAAATGCCGTTGTATTCCAGCGCAACCGGCACTTCAACAGCCACCACATCTTCCGACTGCGTCAGCTTCTGCTCACGCCAGCGCTGAACAGATACCGGTTGCAGCAGCGCTGCGCCGGCCACTTGCATTGGCGTGAGCAGATCGTGTTTCATCACGTTTGCAAACTTTATGCTTTAGCCAGTTCCAGCTGTTCCTTGTTAAAGCGGCTGTACTCTTGCTGCCACTCGGAAGGCTGACTAACCGGCATTACTTGTACGGCTGTGACTTTATATTCCGGACAGTTAGTGGCCCAGTCCGAATTGTCGGTCGTGATCACGTTGGCACCCGACTCCGGATAGTGGAAAGTCGTGTAAACCACACCTGGCTGCACGTTATCGGTAACCGTTGCGCGCAATACAGTCTGACCGGAGCGTGATTCAATACCAACCCAGTCATCGTGCTTGATGCCGCGCTCTTCTGCGTCATGCGGATGAATTTCCAGACGGTCTTCAGCATGCCACTGCACGTTTTCGGTACGACGTGTTTGCGCGCCGACGTTGTATTGCGACAGGATACGGCCGGTGGTCAAAATCAGCGGGAACTTGCGCGTGACTTTTTCATCGGTGGCGACGTATTGCGTGATGACGAAGTTACCTTTGCCGCGCACGAAGGTGTCGATGTGCATGATCGGTGTGCCGTTCGGCGCTTTGTCATCGCATGGCCACTGAATGCTGCCGAGCTTGTCGATCTTTTCAAACGAGACGCCTTTGAAAGTCGGCGTCAGCGCTGAAATCTCATCCATGATTTCAGATGGATGCTTGTAGTTCATCGGATAACCGAGTGCGTTCGACAGCGCCATCGTAACTTCCCAGTCCGAGAAACCAGCTTTGGCCGGCATCACTTTGCGCACGCGCGAAATGCGGCGCTCGGCATTGGTGAAGGTGCCGTCTTTTTCAAGGAAGGACGAACCCGGTAGGAAGACATGCGCAAATTTTGCGGTCTCGTTGAGGAAAATATCCTGCACCACGATACATTCCATGGACGACAGCGCTTTCGATACGTGCTGGGTATCCGGATCGGATTGCACGATATCTTCGCCCTGACAGTACAGGCCCATGAAGCTGCCGTCGACAGCAGCATCAAACATATTCGGAATGCGCAGTCCCGGTTCCGGATTGAGCTTCACGCCCCAGTTCGCTTCGAATTCGGCGCGTGCGATGCTGTCGGAGATGTGACGATAGCCTGGCAGTTCATGCGGGAACGAACCCATGTCGCACGAACCCTGCACATTGTTCTGGCCGCGCAGTGGATTGACGCCCACGCCTTCACGGCCGACGTTACCGGTAGCCATAGCCAGATTGGCGATACCCATCACGGCGGTCGAGCCTTGCGCATGTTCCGTCACGCCCAAGCCGTAATAGATTGCTGCATTGCCGCCGGTTGCATACAGGCGTGCTGCGCTGCGCAGTACGTCAGCTGGCACGCCGGTGACATCGGCCATCGCTTCTGGAGAATTTTCCGGACGCGATACAAACTCTTTCCATTCCTTGAACGACTGTGTGTCGCAGCGTTCGGCAATGTACTCATCCTTGCACAGGCCTTCGGTGACGATCACGTGCGCCATGGACGACACCAGTGCAACGTTGGTACCCGGACGCAGTTTCAAGTGGTAGTCGGCTTCGTAGTGCGGACCCTTGACCATCTCGGTCGTGCGCGGGTCAACGACGATCAGTTTTGCACCCTGACGCAGGCGGCGCTTCATTTGCGAAGCGAACACCGGATGCGCAACGACAGGATTAGCGCCGATGACCATGATCACGTCTGACTCCATGACGGAATCAAAAGTCTGCGTGCCAGCGGATTCGCCCAGCGTTTGCTTCAAGCCATAGCCAGTCGGCGAATGGCAGACGCGTGCGCAGGTGTCGACGTTGTTGTTGCCGAATGCAGCGCGCACCAGCTTTTGCACCAGATAGACTTCTTCATTCGTGCAGCGTGACGACGTGATACCACCGATAGAATCCTTGCCGTGCTTGGCCTGAATGCGGCGGAATTCGCTGGCGGCATAGCCGAGCGCTTCGTCCCACGATACTTCCTGCCATGGATCAGTGATCTTTTTACGGATCATTGGTTTCAACATGCGGTCCTGATGGGTTGCATAGCCCCACGCGAAACGACCTTTTACGCAGGAGTGACCATGGTTCGCTTTTCCGTCCTTGTACGGAATCATGCGTACGACTTCATTGCCCTTCATCTCGGCCTTGAACGAACAGCCGACGCCGCAGTAGGCGCAAGTGGTAATGGCGCTGTGGTCTGCCTGGCCCATCATGACAATAGATTTTTCTGTCAGCGTTGCGGTCGGGCAGGCTTGCACGCAAGCGCCGCAGGACACGCACTCGGAGGCCATGAAATCTTCTTTCTGGCCAGCTGACACGCGCGAATCAAAGCCGCGGCCATCAATGGTCAGTGCGAAGGTGCCCTGGGTTTCTTCACAGGCGCGCACGCAACGATTACAGACGATGCACTTCGATGCGTCGTAGGTAAAGTATGGATTCGACTCGTCTTTTTTCAGGTCGAGATGGTTTTCACCGTCGTAGCCGTAACGTACTTCGCGCAGGCCGACGATGCCGGCGACATCTTGCAGTTCGCAATTGCCGTTGGTTGGGCAGGTCAGGCAGTCGAGCGGATGGTCGGAGATATACAACTCCATCACGCCCTTGCGGATGTCGGCAAGTTTCTGTGTTTGAGTCTTGACCTTCATGCCGTTTTCAACCGGCGTGGTGCAGGAAGCCGGATAGCCTTTGCGGCCTTCGATTTCTACCAGGCAGATACGGCAGGAGCCGAATGCTTCAAGGCTGTCGGTGGCGCACAGCTTCGGTACGTTGATGCCGGCTTCGACGCCAGCACGCATGACTGATGTGCCAGCCGGAACGGTGACGTTGACGCCGTCAATTTCCAGCGTGACGGTGGTGGCGGCGAGGCTGGCAGGGGTGCCGTAGTCGGTGTCGTTAAGCTTGTTCATTTGGTTTCCTTTGCTTGGAAATCTTGCGGAAAATGATTGAGTGCGGACAGTACCGGGAATGGTGTCATGCCACCCATAGCGCATAGTGAGCCGTTAAGCATCACATCGCACAGGTCGCGCACCAGATGAATCTGCTTTGCGGTGTCTTCACCCTTGATGACCTTGTCGAGCGCTTCCTTGCCGCGCGTAGAGCCGATGCGGCAGGGCGTGCATTTACCGCAGGATTCAACGGCGCAGAATTCCATTGCATAGCGCGCCATCTTCAACATGTCGGCGGTGTCATCAAACACCACAATGCCACCATGGCCGAGCGTGCCGCCCAGCGCAGTCATGGCTTCGTAATCAAGCGGCGTATCGAACTGCGATTCTGGCAGGTATGCCCCAAGCGGACCGCCAACTTGCACAGCTTTGATAGGGCGGCCTGAAGCGGTGCCACCGCCAAAGGTGGTCAGCATTTCGCGCAACGTGACGCCAAAGGCTTTCTCAACCAGCCCACCGCGCTTGATGTTGCCGGCGATCTGAATAGGCAAGGTGCCACGTGAACGACCCATGCCGTAGTCACGATAGAACTCAGCACCGCGCGCCAGAATGATGGGCACGCTGGCGAGCGAAATGACGTTGTTGATGACGGTAGGTTTGCCGAACAAACCGGAGATGGCCGGCAGTGGCGGCTTGGCGCGCACGATGCCGCGTTTGCCTTCGAGGCTTTCGAGCAGCGCGGTTTCTTCGCCGCACACATACGAGCCTGCGCCGACGCGTACTTCGAGTTCGAACGCGTGACCGGAATTCAAAATGTCGCTGCCGAGGTAGTGGTGCGCATGCGCCGTTGCCACTGCTTCGTTCAGCGCAGCGATGGCATGCGGATATTCGGAGCGCACATAGATGTAACCCATGGTCGCACCCACTGCCAGACCGGCGATGGTCATGCCTTCGATCAGCATGAACGGGTCGTCTTCCATCACCATGCGGTCGGAGAAGGTACCCGAATCGCCCTCGTCGGCATTGCAGACGATGTACTTGATCGCGGATTGGGTGTTGCGTACCGTGTTCCACTTGATGCCGGTCGGGAAAGCCGCGCCGCCACGACCGCGCAGACCGGAGTCGGTCACTTGCTTGACGATCTGCTCCTGGTTGAGCTTTAACGCATTACGCAAGCCGGCAAAGCCTTCATGCGCAATGTAGTCTTCAATCGACACCGGATCGGTAATGCCGACACGGGCAAACGTTAAACGTTCCTGATTTTTCAGATACGGAATTTCTTCGGTCAGGCCCTGTGCCAGCGCATGCGCGCCCCCATGCAAGAAGTCGGCATCGAACAGCGAAGCAACATCTTCCGGCATGACCGGGCCGTAGGCGATGCGGCCGGCAGCGGTAGCGACTTCAACTAAAGGCTCAAGCCAGAAAATGCCGCGCGAGCCGTTGCGCACGAGCTTGATGTCGAGCTTGCGTTTGGCTGCTTCTGCCAAGATGGCAGTGGCGACTTCATTGGCGCCGAGAGCAATCGCGGTGGAGTCACGCGGGACGTAAACAATTATTTCGCTCATGCTTTGCTCCTTGCTTTTTGCAGCAGCGAGCTCAGGCGTGCCGGGGTTACGCGTGCATAGACGTCATCATTAATCATCACGGCCGGACCGCATGCGCACTGGCCAAGGCAATACACTGGCTCTAGTGAGACGCTGCCGTCTGCATTTGTTTCGTGAAAATCACAACCGATTTCTTTTGCTGCATGCGCTGCAAGTGCGTCGCCGCCGACAGACTGGCACGCTTCTGCGCGACAAATTTGCACGACAGTTTTTCCAAGCGGATGCTGGTGGAAGTGATGGTAGTAGCTGATCACCCCATGCACTTCGGCGCGCGACAAATTCAGTCGTTCAGCAATCAGCGGCACGGCTTCAGCAGGCACATAGCCTGCCTGAGCCTGAACCGCATGCAAAATAGGCAGCAGCGCGCCAGGGAGCGCGCCGAGTTCATCCAGGATCGGATGAATTTTTTGTAGGTCAAATGAAGCGTTCATCTGAATGGCCATCTTTGATTAAATATATGCTTTGTAAAACATATATTTGTTGGGTTGATCGTTTAAAACTAGCAATGGATATTTTACCTCAAGGTATCGAATTGGCTGCAAGTGTTTGCTTGTTTGGCAGCGTATGTGACCAGAAAATGTATAGGCTTAATATTTCATATATTAGTGCTCTTTTATCAAGCAGTAGTCTGTCGATTGGTTTAGACTGCCGGCTCAGATCACAGGAGATGCAATGAGCACCACGATTGAAGCAGTCAAGGCAGCACTTTCACTGGTTGTTGACCCTAACACCGGCAAGGATTTCATCAGCACTAAATCCGCCAGGAATATTGAAGTCGACGCTGACCATGTCGCTCTCGACGTTGAGCTAGGCTATCCGGCCAAAAGCCAGATAGATCCTATACGCGCAGCCATTACGGCAGCCTTGCTCAAGGTTGAAGGCGTGGCAAAGGTGCATGTGCATGTTTACTCGAAGATCGTTGCGCACTCGGCGCAGCGTGGCGTGAAGTTGCTGCCGAATGTGCGCAACATCATCGCCATTGCATCGGGCAAGGGTGGTGTTGGCAAATCGACTACGGCGGTGAATCTGGCGCTGGCCTTGTCGGCTGAAGGTGCAAGCGTCGGTCTGCTGGACGCGGATATTTATGGTCCGTCACAGCCGATGATGATGGGTATCACAGGCCGTCCGAAATCCAATGACGGCAAGACCATGGAGCCGATGGAAAACCATGGCCTGCAAGTCTCGTCGATAGGTTTCATGGTCAACCCGGATGACCCTATGGTCTGGCGCGGCCCTATGGTGACGCAGGCGTTGCAGCAATTGCTGGAGCAGACGAACTGGCGCGACCTGGATTATCTGGTGGTTGATATGCCGCCGGGTACCGGCGATATTCAATTGACGCTGTCGCAAAAAGTGCCGGTCACAGGCGCGGTAATTGTCACCACGCCGCAGGACATTGCCTTGCTTGATGCGCGCAAGGGTTTGAAGATGTTCGAGAAGGTCGGCATTCCGATTCTGGGTGTGGTCGAGAACATGAGTATGCATGTCTGCAGCAATTGCGGCCACGCTGAAGCGATTTTTGGTGAAGGTGGCGGTGCAAAGATGTGCGCTGACTTTGGCGTAGACTTTCTGGGTTCACTGCCTTTGGCGATGGCAATTCGCAAGCAAACTGATTCTGGGACGCCGACCGTGATTGCCGACCCGGACGGCACCGAAGCACAAATCTACAAACAGATCGCGCGCAAGGTGGCCGTCAAGGTGGCAGAGAAGGCGAAGGATATGTCGATCAAGTTTCCTACTATCGTGATCAAGAACGACTGATCGCTTCTTCTTATTCGGTGCGCTGCCTTTTTTCAGGCGGTGCACCGGGTGCTTCACCTTCAGCAGGCCTGCGCAAAGCATTGTTGGCAGGCTGGTTTCCCCTGGCGTTTGTCGGTGCAATTTCAACAGGCGCTTCAGCTTCCTCGCACCATGCCAGCAATTGCAAACGACGGGATGCGGGAATAGTAAGCTCGGCACGAAATTGGTTGTTGGCTCCCGCTTGCAGTATGTCGTTCAACACATGCGCCAATGAGCTTGACAGCAGACGTTGCAATTCCATGGAATTGCGCCAGGTCTTCGACTGTTGAGCATGTCGTATAGCTTGCGACCATCCTTCGACTATTCTTTCGCACAGTGCCGGAGACAAGCCCAGTTCGATTTGCGTGGTCTTTGTCATTGCAGTCTCGTTAACTGCTTGGAGGTTGTGGCGATTTTCCTGATTGCGCAGCCAGGCCACTGGATTGCTACAGAAACTTGCCAGAGGACGTGCTTGCTCATGCAGTTTTTGCTGTAGATACGACTTGCATTCGTCGAGCAGGGGATTGCCATTCGCATCTATTTTTTCCAGCTCAATTTCCAGCAGGCTGGCAGCGATGTGTGCAACGAAACGATTGGCTTCTTCAAGCGAGTTCGGAGCAACACCCCATAAGACAGTTTTATTGCCTGCCTTACCCCATGCAGACCCAATCGCTTTCGCGAGCGCATCAGGAAATCCTTCTTCTTCGCGCAGCTTTTGCGTGATGACTGTTGAAAGGTAGGTCCCTTCAGAGCAGGCCTCTTTACTCTGTAGAAAAAAATCCAGCGACAAAACCTTCTGCAGTTTTCCTGGCAAGTCTGCGACAAGTTTGCTGGCCGCAGTGAGCATCAATCTGGCTTGCCTTGCTTGTTTGGCTGGAATTTCTGCGATCCAGTGCACATCAGGTGGCACATCTTTAATGGCAGGATGGACGGGCTTATCAGAAACTTTTTCCAGTTCCGAAAAATGAAAAAGGATATAGGCAGCATGCAAGGCTAGCTGTGCATCTGGAGGAATTTTAGCGCCAGCTTCAATTCTCATAGGCGCACTTAATTGCGGCAAAACCTTGGTAAAAATTTCGGGAAAAAATCCTTCGCTCGCAAGATCTGCGGAGCACAATGCCAGCTGGGGTATGTTAGGCAATAGCTGTTCCATCAACATGACGTCGGCGCCTTCCAAATTCACACGCCGTGATGCAGCCAGAATCGCCAGTATTTTCGGTCCATTGCCGAGATCGAACGCAATATCCCAGATTGTTCCATTTGTGTGTTCCTGATTTTGTGGTGAATAACCTTTGGAAAGCAGCAAAGCGACAGCCTGTTCGTCGCCGTTTTGTACAGCAATTCCAAGAGAAGAGTTGCAGTCGCCGATTACGAGTCTGGTTGGCATGCATTGAACTATCAGGCGCAAGCATTCGATGCTGCATTTGTGAATCAAGGCATTTTTCAACAAACTATTGCCGTTCGCATCCCTTGCATGAAAAGGATCTGCATCGTTTTTTATCAATGCAAACATAGTCTCTGCATCATCATTATGCATGGCGATTGTCAGTGGAAAGCATATTCCAATATGTGGATCTGGATCGTATTCGAATAGCAGTTCGACCATGTCGCTGTCACCTTGAAATGAGGCGATCATCAATGGTGTTACACGAACATCGCTAATTTCCAGATTGGCCGCTAAATATCTATGCATCCCAGCGGCTTGAAGATCGTTGCTGCACGCGTTTACGTCCGCATTATTCTCCAATAAGGTTTCTGCTGTTTCCTTGCTCCCTGAAATGACCGCATAGTGCAACGCAGTCTGCCTGTGACAATCGCACGCGTTAATGTCCAGCCGGGCTATATTAATCAATACGGAAACAAGTTCTGCGCTGCCATTTTCAGCAGCGACCATGAGCAAATCTTTTCCATCCGCTGAAACGTCGGGCAGGTCTGCGCCTTTGGCTAATAAAGTTTGAACTTTATGCGGCTGGTTAGCGTTAACGGCAACAGTCAGTACATCGAGTCCCATGTGGTTGCGTGCATTGATAGATGCGCCTTGCGACAAGACCGTTTCCAAGAGCTTTAAAAAGTCTTCATCGCGCGCGTATTCAATTGCATTGAACATATCCCTATTTGCTTGGGCAGGATTATTCGTTGCGGGGTAAACAACATTGAATTGTGGTGCGGTGTTTGGTCTGAATGGAAACATGGAATGCTCCTACAGGTCGTTGTGGATGAACGTATACAAATGTATGCGTACGCGATTTAAATTGAATCGACGATGGGTGTCGGAGATGTGAGAAGCGTTCCCACAGCAGAAAAAATCTGCAGGAAGCATGCGGAAGACTAAGGTCGTAATCGCTTAGCCGTTCATCTTTGTTGCGGAGGTTTGCTTATCGATTTTCTGTTTCAAACTGCTCTGCATTCTTGCCTTTGAAAGGCGCATAGAATGCCTTGACGATTTCCATATCTTTTTCAATATCGCCAGTTGGGTGCAGCATCGGGCCTATGCCGCTGATTTTGCTGTGGTAATCCATGTAGGCCATCAGGATAGGTACTTGGGCTTCGAGCGCGATATAGTAAAAACCGGTTTTCCAGTAACGGGTTTTACTGCGCGTGCCTTCTGGCGGTATGACCAATATTACCGACCCTTCGGCATTGACCAGTGCTTGCGCCGATGCGCTCACCAGATTGTTTGACGCGGCACGATCGACGGCGATTCCGCCTAGCCAGCGCATCAGGCCACCAAACGGAAAAGAGAAAATACTCTGCTTGCCCATCCAGTAAATATTCAAGCGCAATGCAAACGCGACCATCAGGGTATAAGGCAAGTCCCAGTTGCTGGTATGCGGCGCTGCGATGAAGACGCACTTGCTCGCGCCTGCGGGCAAACTGCCTTCAATTTTCCAGCCATTGGCACGCAGGAAAAAAACGGAAAAATGCCGCAGCAGGGTGTTGACGATGGGTGTGGTAAAGATGGTCGTGTGCATCGCGCGTCTTTTTATTTTTTGAATTTGACCGGGCAACCCGTCTTCCAGTAATCACCCTCGGTAGCATGCGAGGCTTGCTGCGCCATTTCTCTGGCGAAGAAGTGCGGATGATGAATCGCTTCTTCAGTAGTAAGGATGGGTGTTACGCAGCAGTCTGCTTCTGCAAAGACTGCCGTCCATTCTTCAAGCGTCTTCCGCGAAAAAATAGAATCAAGTTCTGCTTTGACTGCCATTGCATCAGCACTGCCAATCACTTGCCCCAACGACCAGTGCCGGTCTTTCAGGTCTGCGCGTTGCAGGCAGTCGCAGCAGATCTGCCAGAACTTGAGTTCGAGTGCGCCAACGGCCATATAGCGGTCGTCAATGGTACGGTACACGTTGTAGCAGGGGAGGCCACCTGTCAGGAAATCACGCGAAGGCGCTGCTGTTTTACCGGTTTGATTGACTGCCAAAAGCGGCATGAGGTTGTGCGCAAAGACGGCGTCCGTCATGCTGACATCCACAAAACGTCCTTGTCCGTTCATCTTCGCGGCCAACAGCGCTGCAAGTATCCCTTGTACTGCAGACTGCGCGCCGCCGAGCAAGTCGCCGATTTGCAGATTTGGAAGCACCGGTCTGCCATCTGCGTCGCAATTTTGCGCCAGCATGCCGGCATACGCGATGTAATTGATGTCGTGACCGGCCTGCAGTGCAAGTGGTCCATCCTGACCATAGCCGCTGATGGCGCACATGACCAGACGCGGATTAATTTTTTTCAGGACTTCCCAGCCCAGACCCAGCCTGTCCATCACACCGGGTCTGAAACCTTCAACGACGACATCAGCTGTCTCGACTAGTTTTAAAAAATGCGCATGGTCGTCGGCGCCTTTCAAATCCAGTTGCAGCAAGGTCTTGCCGCGATTGACCGCAATGAACAGTTGCGACAGTTCGTTGCGCACATGGCTCATCGTGCGCGCATAGTCGCCGACACCCTTGTCTTCAATCTTGATCACCGTCGCGCCCATATCGGCCAACTGCATCGTCGCAAACGGACCCGGCAGCAAGCGCGTCAGGTCAAGAATGGTAATGCCCGCAAGCGGGCTGTCGGCAAGATTGGTTTTCATGGTTCTGTGTACATCAGGTCAGGCGGTAGCGTGTTCCAGCGCTTCTTGTTGTTCCATCCATTCGGCTTCCAGTTCGCCAAGGGCTTTGCTGCAGACGGCTTGCTCTTCCTGAAGCGTCTTTAGCGCTGCCTTGCGGCTCGCCTCATAGATGCCTGGCTCGGCCAATTTTATATCGATGACAGATTTCTCTTCCTGCAGCTTTGCCATCTGCTCTTCCAGTCGCTTGATGCGCGTCTCTATATTCTTGCGCTTGCCGGACGACTTGCCTGAAGACACAGTTGGTGCTGCGGACTGGACGGGTACGGGCGCAGCAACAACTGGTGTAGCAGCAGCCAGATTTTTTGCGGCCAGCTTGGTTTTGAAGAGCCAGTCTTTGTAGTCGTCGAGGTCGCCATCAAAAGGCGTCAACGCGCCATCGGCCACGATCAGGAACTGGTCCGTGGTCGCGCGCAGCAAATGCCTGTCGTGCGAGACCAGCATCAACGTGCCTTCGAACTGAGCCAGCGCGTCGGTTAATGCTTCACGCGTTTCGAGATCCAGATGGTTGGTCGGTTCATCCAGCAGCAGCAGGTTAGGGCGCTGCCAGACAATCAGCGCCAATGCCAATCGCGCTTTCTCGCCACCGGAAAAAGGCCGGATCGGGCTGGTGACCATATTGCCGGGGAAGTTGAAGCTGCCAAGGAAGTTACGCAGTTCCTGCTCGCGCACGGTTGGCGCAATGCGCGCCAGATGCCAGAGCGGCGATTCATCATGACGCAGCATTTCAAGCTGGTGCTGCGCAAAGTAACCAATGACCAGACCCTTGCCGAAATTGGCGTCGCCATGCAGCGCCTGCAACTCACCCGCGATGGTTTTGATGAACGTCGATTTGCCGGCGCCGTTCACACCCAGAAGACCAATGCGCTGCTCAGTCTGCAAGGAAAAGTTGATCGCGGAAGCGATCTGTTTTTCGACGCCGTTTTCGCTGCGGTAACCAATAGAGACATCATCCAATGTCAGCAAGGGATTCGGTGCGCGCAGCGGTTCGCGGAATTCAAACGAGAACTCGGCAGCGGCACGCAGCGGGGCGAGTTCTTCCATCTTGGCCAAAGCCTTGATCCGGCTCTGCGCCTGCTTGGCCTTTGAAGCTTGCGCCTTGAAGCGGTTGATGTAGGACTGCAGATGTTCCTGCTTGCGCTGCTGCTTTTCCATCACGCCCTGCGCGAGGATCATTTGCGCAGCGCGCTGGCGTTCGAACGACGAGTAGTTGCCGGTATAGCGTTTCAGTTTGCGTTCGTCGATATGCACGATGACGTTGACGACGCCGTCCAGAAAATCGCGGTCATGCGAAATCACGATCAGTGTGCCGGCATAACGCTTGAGCCAGTCCTCCAGCCAGATGATGGCGTCGAGGTCCAAGTGGTTAGTTGGTTCGTCGAGCAGCAGCAAGTCAGATGGGCACATCAGCGCCTGCGCCAAATTCAGGCGCATACGCCAGCCGCCGGAAAAGCTCGATACCGGTTGCGTCATCTGCTCTTGCGTAAAGCCCAGACCAGCCAGCAATTGCTCGCCGCGCGAGCGCACTGTATAGGCGTCGGCATCGGCCAGCAGTCCATACAATTCGCCGATACGATTTCCTGATACATCCAGATCGTGATGCGCTTCGACTTCTGCCAGCTCTGCTTCCAGCTTGCGCAAGGTGACGTCGCCATCGATGGCGTATTCAATCGCATCGCGATCCAGCGCTGGCGTCTCTTGCGCGACATAGGCCATGCGCCAGTTTGGTGGGAAGTCGATGCTGCCCTGATCCGGATGCAGTTCATCGCGTAGCATGCCGAACAGGGTAGATTTGCCTGCGCCATTGGCGCCGATCAGGCCGATTTTATCGCCGGGGTTGAGTGTCAGGTCGACGTTTTCAAACAGCGGCTTGGTGCCACGCATGAGGCTGAGTTGTTGCAGGCGGATCATAGATACTTTGAATAAGATGGGAAATCAACGACGCTGGTATGACCTTCGATTACCGTCGTCCCGATGAAAATCGGGACCCAGCGTCGTTAGTAACAATAAAAGAAAAAAATTAAAGCTGTTCAGCCGTAAGCAAGAACACCGCTTCATCACCCGCGCTGGTCGACAGCCAGGTCAGTTCATGCGCTGCAAAGGCAGCTTCGGCATAATCAAATTCATTGCCGATTTCAACCACCAGCACGCCGTGTTGCGTCAGCCGCTCTTTGGCGCCAGCGACTATCGTGCGCACCAGATCCATGCCATCAGTACCACCAGCCAAGGCCAGTTGCGGCTCACGCTGATACTCAGTGGGCAGCTTGCTCATCGACGCACTGTTCACATACGGTGGGTTGCTGATGATGAGATCGTATTTTTTCTTCGGCAGCTGCGCATACAAATCCGATTCAATCAGCGTAATGCGATCCTGCAGTGCATAGTCATCAACATTGCGACGCGCCACAGCGAGCGCATCGGACGAGATATCGATTGCATCGATCTGCGCGTTCGGAAAAGCGTCTGCCAGCAAAATAGCCAGACAGCCGGAGCCGGTACACAACTCCAGAATATGCGTGACTTCTTCAGGGTCCTGCACCCACGGTGCGAACTGTTCCGGGATGAGTTCGGCTATGAACGAGCGCGGCACAATGACGCGCTCATCGACATAAAACTTATACTCGCCTAGCCAGGCTTCATGCGTCAGGTAAGCCACCGGCATGCGCTCGACTGCACGCTTCTGTATCAGTGCCAGCAATGTCTTGATTTCTTCCGGCAGCAATTTCGCATCGAGAAAAGGATCAAGTTGTTCGAGTGGCAGTTTCAGCGTATGCAACAGCAGGTAAGCCGCTTCGTCATAAGCGTTATTGCTGCCGTGCCCGAAGAACAAACCTTCGGTATTGAAACGGGTAACGGCGTGGCGCAGCAAGTCGCGCAAAGTAGTGTAAGGCGTGCTCATGACAACAACAGATTTTCCATGGTGCGCCGGTAAATGTTTTTCAGTGGGTCGATATCGGCAATGACGATATTTTCATCAATCTGATGAATGCTCGCATTGGTTGGCCCAAACTCGATGACTTGCGGGCAGATCTGCGCAATGAAGCGGCCATCCGATGTACCGCCAGCGGTGGACAGTTCGGTAGTGATGCCGGTCTCGCTCAGGATCGCGTCTGAAAGAGCGCTGCTGAGTGCGCCGCGCGGCGTCAGGAAAGGCAGGCCACCAACGGTCCAGCGCAAATCATACTCAAGGCCGTAACTGTCGAGCAGGGTGATGACGCGCTGCTGCAAACCTTCAACGGTGCTGGCGGTTGAAAAACGTAAGTTGAAATCAACAACGCATTCGCCGGGAATCACGTTCGATGCACCGGTGCCGGCATGGATGTTCGACATCTGCCACGAAGTCGGTGCGTAATAGTCGTTGCCTTCATCCCATTTTTCAGACGCGAGCGCCGCCAGCGCAGGCATGGCCAGATGAATCGGGTTTTTCGCCATGTGCGGATAGGCGATGTGGCCTTGTATGCCTTTGATGACCAGCTTGCCGGACATGGTGCCACGGCGACCGTTCTTGATCATGTCGCCCAAGTGCGTTACTGAAGTTGGTTCGCCGACGATGCAATAGTCGAGCTGTTCGCCGCGTGCTTTCAACTGTTCGCAGACTACTACGGTGCCATCAGTGGCCGGGCCTTCTTCATCGCTTGTAATCAGGAATCCGATGGAGCCTTTGTGGTCCGGATGTGCTGCGACAAATTCTTCGACTGCGACCACCATCGCCGCCAGCGACGTCTTCATGTCGGCGGCGCCGCGGCCGTACAGCTTGCCGTCACGATGTGTAGGCTTGAACGGATTCGATGTCCACTTGTCCAGCGGGCCGGTTGGCACGACGTCGGTGTGGCCAGCAAACACGAGCAAGGGTTGCGCAGTGCCGCGACGTGCCCATAGATTGGTGACGGCGCCGGACTGCATGGTTTCGCACGCAAAGCCCAGCGGCGCGAGCAGTTCGGCCATGCGTTCCTGGCAGCCTTTGTCTTCAGGCGTGACAGAGGACAGCGTGATCAGTTCTTCCGTAAGTGCCAAGGTTTTGCTAACTGAGTTACTCATTCAGCGACTTCCAGTTCTTGTTGATAGAGATCGGCAGTGAAGCCGACCAGTACAGCCTTTGCATGACACAGCACCGGCCGCTTGATAACGCTGGGTGAGGCCAGCATGACGGCAGTGGCGCTGGCGGCGTCAACGACGCCGGCCTTGGTCGCCTCTGGCAGATTGCGCCAGGTCATACCTTTTTTGTTGAGCAAAACTTCCCATGGCACGGCCTTTAACCAGAGTGCGATGTGTGCCTGTGTGAGGCCGTCTTTTTTGAAGTCGTGAAACTGGTAGGCGCAACCATGTTCGGCCAGCCAGTCGCGTGCTTTTTTGACGGTGTCGCAGTTGGGGATGCCGTAGAGGGTCATGGTCATCAGAAGCCTTCAAATCTTTTTAGAACCGTCATTCCAGCGAACGCTGGAATCCAGCGTCGTTGGTCGTTCAACAAAAGACACTGGACTCCGGCTTTCGCCGGGGCGACGGGGTATTAATCAGTCACGCAGCAGTTCGTTGATCGCGGTCTTCGCACGTGTCTGTGCATCTACACGCTTGACGATGACAGCGCAATACAAGCTGTATTTGCCATCAGCCGAAGGCAGATTGCCTGACACCACAACGGAACCCGCAGGAATGCGGCCGTAGGTGACTTCGCCGGTGGCGCGGTCGTAAATCTTGGTGGACTGGCCGATGTAGACGCCCATCGAGATGACAGAGTTTTCTTCGACGATCACACCTTCAACGACTTCGGAGCGCGCGCCGATGAAGCAGTTGTCTTCGATGATGGTCGGGTTCGCTTGCATAGGTTCGAGCACGCCACCGATGCCGACGCCGCCGGACAGGTGAACGTTCTTGCCGATCTGGGCGCATGAGCCCACGGTAGCCCAGGTATCAACCATGGCGCCTTCATCGACATACGCGCCGATGTTGACGTACGAGGGCATCAGCACCACGTTCTTGCCGATGAAGCTGCCTCTGCGCGCAACGGCTGGCGGCACGACACGGAAGCCGCCTTTTGCGAAATCGTCAGCGGTGTAGTTGGCGAACTTGGTCGGCACTTTGTCATAGAACTGCATGTGGTCGCCGGATGGCATGACGATATTGTCTTCCAGACGGAATGACAACAGCACGGCTTTCTTGACCCACTGATTGACGACCCAGCTGCCGCTGTCTTTTTGTGCCACGCGCAGCGTGCCCTTATCGAGATGTTCGAGCACGTGTGCGACCGCATCACGTAATTCGGCAGGAGCCGATTTAGGCGAAAAGCTGGTGCGTTCTTCCCACGCGTTGTCGATGATGGTTTGCAGTTGTTGAGTCATGGCGATTTATTTTTCAGTTGATATAAAAATTCAGGAGGCGGCGAGCTTGCGGGTAAATTCCACAATGCGGCGTGCGGCTGCTACGCATTCGTCGACTTCGGCCACCAGCGCCATTCGGATGCGGTTGGCGCCGGGATTGATGCCGTGCGCGTCACGCGCCACATAACTGCCCGGTAAAACCGTAACATTATATTCGGCGTAGAGCCGGCGGGCGAAGTCAGTGTCGGAAATGTTCGATAGCTTATCGACTTTGGCCCAAAGGTAAAAACCGGCGTCGGGCAAAGCAACGTCCATGACTTCGGCCAGCATCGGCGTGACTTGCTGGAATTTTTGAAGATACTTGGCGCGGTTTTCTGCGACATGCGTCTCGTCTTTCCAGGCGGCGATGGAGGCAGCCTGAATCGACGGGCTCATCGCGCTGCCGTGGTAGGTGCGGTATAGCAGGAATTTTTGCAAAATGCTGGCGTCGCCGGCGACAAAGCCCGAGCGCATGCCCGGTACATTGGAGCGCTTTGACAGGCTGGAAAAAGTAATCAGCCGCTCATAGCGGTTGCGACCTAGCTTGTGCGCGGCTTCCATTGACCCTAGCGGCCGCTCGCTGCCAAAGTAAATCTCGGAATAGCATTCGTCAGCGGCAATCACAAAGCCGTAACGGTCTGAAAGTGCAAACAGCTCGCGCCAGTCTTCCAAGGTCAGCACAGCGCCGGTCGGATTGCCGGGCGAGCAGATGTAGAGCAATTGCACGCGCGGCCAGATATCTGCCGGTACGGTGCTGAAGTCCGGTGCGAAATTGCGCGCAGGGTCGGAATTGACAAAGAACGGTTCGGCACCAGCCAGAAAAGCCGCGCCTTCATAAATTTGGTAAAACGGGTTCGGGCACACCACGACGGACTTGGCGTACGGGTCAACCACGGCTTGTGCCAGTGCGAACAAGGCCTCACGCGAACCATTCACTGGTAATACCTGACTCGCCGCATCAAGGCTAGGCAAGCGATAGCGCTGCTCGAGCCAGTTGCAGATCGCCGCACGCAGCGCATCAATGCCTGCGGTGGTCGGATAGCTGGCCAGCCCCCCCAGATTGTCGGCCAATGCCTTTTGAATGAAAGGCGGCGTCGGATGTTTGGGCTCGCCGATACCGAGACTGATCGGTGAGTACGAACGGTCCGGGCTCACGTCTGCAAACAGGCGGCGCAATTTTTCGAAGGGATAGGGCTGCAGCTTGTCGAGTAGCGGATTCACAGGAATAGGGGCCGTATGTTATGAAAGATCAAGGAATCGGAGTAGCTCAGGCTGCGCGATTATACCGCCCGCTGTTCGCTCATGCCGCTGGTTGGCTGAACCAAAGCCAAGCAAAGGCAGTAATAGGCCCCGCCAGATATCGGGAACGGGTCATTTCAAATGATATGATTGGACAAATTGTATTCATCCCGGGCAGCTTTCATTGTCCGGTTTCTCTTTTTATAAGCTTTGAAAAGTCGATAACGTGCGGTTAACTTCACTAAAATTATCGGGATTCAAGTCGTTCGTCGACCCCACAAACTTTCAGGTGCCAGGCCAGCTGGTGGGCGTTGTCGGCCCCAACGGCTGCGGCAAATCCAATATTATCGACGCGGTGCGTTGGGTGCTGGGCGAATCCAAGGCGTCCGAGCTGCGCGGCGAATCGATGCAGGACGTCATTTTCAACGGCACGACCACACGCAAACCGGCTGGCCGCTCGTCCGTTGAACTGGTGTTTGATAACGCCGACGGCAAGGCTTCCGGACAGTGGAGCACTTACGCCGAGATCGCGGTCAAGCGAACGCTGACGCGTGACGGCACTTCGACTTACTACATCAACAATCAGGCGGTGCGCCGCCGCGATATTCAAGATATTTTTCTAGGCACCGGCCTCGGCCCGCGCGCTTACGCGATCATTGGGCAGGGCATGATCTCGCGCATTATTGAAGCGCGTCCTGAAGAGCTGCGCATCTTCCTTGAAGAGGCAGCCGGCGTTTCCAAGTACAAGGAACGTCGTCGGGAAACTGAAAACCGTTTGCATGACACGCGGGAAAACCTGACGCGGGTCGATGACATCCTGCGTGAATTGAACGCAAATCTGGAAAAGCTGCAGGCGCAGGCTGAAGTCGCGCAGAAATTCCATTCGCTGCAATCCGATCAGGAAGAAAAGCAAAAGCTGTTGTGGTTGTTGCGCAAGAACGAAGCAAAAACCGAGCAGGAAAAGTTTACGCGTGACATAGAAAAATCGCAGACCGATCTCGAAGAGCAAAACGCAAAACTGCGTCATATAGAAAGCGAACTCGAGCATCAACGCCAGGCGCACTATGCTGCCGGCGACCGCATGCATACAGCGCAGGGCGCGCTCTACCAAACCAATTCCGAAATCGGCAGCCTCGAAGCACAGATTAAGTTCGTCATTGAATCGCGCTCCCGATTGCAAACGCAGTTGAATTCACTCAAGGCGCAGCGCGACCAGTGGCAACGTCAGGGCACGCAATTTCAGGAAGAGCTCGCGCAATCCGAGCAAGAACTTGAAGAACATGGTGTGCGCGTCGAGCAGGCGCAGGAACTGGTGCAGCGCAAGCAGGAAAGCTTGCCGGCGCTGGAAGAAAGCTGGCGCGCTGCGCAGCTCTCCAGCACGGAATCACGCTCACGCATCATGCAGGCGCAGCAAAAGATCGAACTCGAATCTGCGCATCAGCGTAATGCTTCGAATATTCTGTCTGGCCTGGTGCAGCGGCGCGAACGGCTGGTACAGGAGCAGAGCGGTTTGTCACTGCCCGATACCGCGCATCTGTCGAATCTGAAAATGCAGATGGAAGAAAAGCAGGCGCAGCTCGAAGAAGCCAGTGCCCAGCTTGATGAAGCCCGCGAACGCCAGCCTGTGCTGGAGCAAGAGCGGCGCGATGCGCAGGAACTGTCGAATACCGAGAGCGCCAACCACGCGCAATTCGAAGCCCGTCTGTCGGCACTAAAACAATTGCAGGAAAGTGTGCAGACCGAAGGCAAGGTCGCACCATGGCTCAACAAGCACGAACTCGGCAGCCTGCCGCGTCTGTGGCAAAAACTGCATATCGAACCGGGCTGGGAAACGGCATTGGAGTCGGTGCTGCGCGAGCGCACCGGTGCACTAGAAGTCTCGAATCTGGATTGGGCTAAGGCTTTTTTCAGCGATTCACCACCGTCCAAACTCTCGCTGTTCTCCGGCAATGGTGCGGCGACCCCTGCCGAAGCAGCGCCCGCCGGTATGAAGTCTCTGCTGTCGCTGTTGCAGTTGAATGACCCGGGCCTGCGTGCATTGATGCAGGACTGGCTGCACAACGTTTACATCGCTGACGATGCTGCCGCTGCGTTTGCCGACCGTGCCAAATTGCCGGCTGGTGCCTGTCTGGTGACGCGTCAGGGGCATGTGGTGGGCAAGCTGTCGGTGCGTTTCTATGCTGCTGATTCCGAACAGGACGGTATGCTGGCGCGCCAGCAGGAAATTGATAATCTGAGTCGCCAGTTGCGCGCCCAGCAAATGCTTGCTGACGAAGCCAAGCAGCGTTCGGTTCGTGCCGATAGCACGCTCACGCAAGCGACTCAGCGACTGCAAGAGCTGACCCAGCAAGTGTCATTGCTGACGCAGACTGTACACAGCCTGCAGATCGAGATCGTCAAGCTGTCCGAAGTGCAGGAGCGCTTCAGTCAGCGCAGCACGCAGATCGCTACCGATCTGGCTGAAATCGCTGCGCAGGAAGCCGAGCAGCAGCATATCAAGGCCGAATCGGAAGCTAGTTTCGAGCAGCTGGATGTCGAACTGGCGACAATGCAGGAACAGCATGAAGACGGACAAACGGTTTATCTGGAACGCGAGCAGGCGCTGAATCAGGCGCGCGAGCAATTACGTGAATTCGAGCGCGCTGCACAGCAAGCAGAATTTGCGCAAAAATCGCATGCGAATCGGATAGAAGAGCTTAAGCGCAGCATTGCAACGGCACTGGAGCAATCAGCGCAGCTGTTTGCCAGCATGGAGCAGGGCACGCTGGAACTGGAAACGCTGGACGACCAGACCGCGCAGGCGGGTTTGCAGTCCTTGCTGGAGCGGCGCAGCGAGCAGGAAGTCGCGCTGGCCAATGCACGTCACGAGCTGGATCAGTTGACGCAGCACATGCGCGGTCAGGATGAAGCGAAGATGGCAGTCGACCGCAGCCTGCAACCGATGCGTGACCGCATCGTTGAACTACAACTCAAAGAGCAGGCGGCACGATTGAATCAGGAGCAGTACTCAAATCAGCTGGCTGAAGCACAGGCGGACGAAGCCGCGCTGGCAGAGAAGCTGAGTGACGATGTGCGTCCTTCTTACCTGCAGGGCGAAGTCACGCGCCTGACCAACATGATTGCGTCTTTGGGCGCGGTCAACCTTGCGGCGCTGGATGAACTGGCGCAGGCTTCGGAACGCAAGAATTTCCTTGATGCGCAAAATGCCGATCTGAACGAAGCCATCACGACGCTGCAAGACGCGATCAGCAAGATCGACATAGAAACGCGCGACCTGTTGCAAGATACCTTCGACAAGGTCAACCATCATTTCGGCGAACTGTTCCCTATCTTGTTTGGCGGTGGTAATGCCAAGCTGGTGATGACGGGCGAAGAGATTCTGGATTCGGGCGTGCAGGTGATGGCACAGCCACCGGGTAAGAAAAATGCGACGATTCACTTGCTGTCTGGTGGTGAAAAAGCACTGACAGCGACTGCCTTGGTGTTCTCGATGTTCCAGTTGAATCCGGCCCCGTTCTGTTTGCTCGATGAGGTTGATGCGCCGCTGGATGACGCCAACACCGAACGTTTCTGCAATATGGTCAAGCGCATGTCAGCCCATACGCAGTTCCTGTTTATTTCGCATAACAAGATCGCCATGGAAATGGCGCAGCAATTGATAGGCGTGACCATGCAGGAGCAGGGCGTGTCGCGTATCGTGGCGGTTGATATGGAGTCTGCTGCCAATCTTACTGCGGAGGCTCAGGCTGCTTAACGGGCTTGATTTCAGTTTTCCATTAATTCCAATATTGCAAAGAGCGCGCCATGGCGGCGCGCTTCTGATAATAGGCTTCGTTTTCTTCTGCTTCGCGAGCACGCTCATGTTCGACGGCAGCGCAAATCAGAAAATGCTCTTCAGATCGACGAAGCCACCATTGGCGCAAGTTACGGAACATGGGTTTAAGGCTAAGCATGGTGAGTGCTTGAAATTTGATGTCGGTGATTTCAGCCATGATCTTCCTTCGCATTAAGTTTGTTATTGTTTTGTTATCTTAGTGGCGGCTGACTGAATAGTCTTGATTAATGTCAACATGACAAACAAAGTGCTGCGGAACAAGAAGTTCCATTGAGTTAAAACATTCTTAAAACGCAGGATTGGTAAGGGTTTTCGCCAGATTAGCGCTCGCATCCTTTAAAATTTTGCTTCAATGTACAAAGTTACTGAACATGAATACCTTCTGGATTGATCCTATGATTGAAATGCCTGAATCAGGTGCTGTGCATTCAGTTGCATTTGCTTTGTACGGAGCGAACGTATGACCGAACTGCAGACCAGCCTGATAGCAATCGGCAGTGTCATCGTTGTCGGCGTTATTTCTTACAACAAGTGGCAAGAATGGCGCGCCAAAAAATCGGTAGAAAGTGCCTTTTCTTCGTTGCAGGAAGATGTACTAATGGGAACCGGCGCACGCCGCCTGGAACCTGTTCTGACAAACGACGAAGAGCCGTCCACATCGGAAGATGAAGATTTAGCAGGGCAAACAGATAACGATGCGCATGGCGAAACGCCAGATGCCGACGACTCAGAGTTTGCCGACATTGCTCAGCCAGTGACCCAGCCAGTGACGCCGCAATTTATTGAGGCAGTAGTCAAGCCTTCGCCGCTTGATGCCAGTATTGATTGCATCATTACCGTTTATCTCGATACGCCGCAGCGCGGCGAGAAACTCAGCACGCTGTTTCAGGGTTTGCGGCTGGTTGGAAATAAATCGGTGCAACTCATTGGACAAAGTGAGACCGGTCATTGGGAAACGGTTGCCCACGGCGGCGCTTATCACGAGCTGCAGATCGGTGTTCAATTAGCTACGCGTAGCGGCCCCCTTACCGAGTTGGAGTATTCAGAGCTGGTAACAGGCCTGAACCAACTCGCTGATGAAATTGGTTCGCAGCCGGAATTGCCGGACATGCCGCAAGTGATGGCAGATGCGCGCCGTTTGCATCAACTGATCCTTGAATTCGATGCGCAGTTGTCTGTCAATGTACAAGCCAAGAGTGCGCCATGGATGGTCTCTACTTTGCGTCCCGCGCTGCAGCGGCAGGGTCTGGAATTGCGTCCTGATGGCCGGCTAGTGATGCCGGATGGCGATGGCGGCATGCTGTTTTCATTACTCACCAATGCAAGTCAGTCCGATGACACCAGCAAGCTCATGACCTTCCTGTTGCCGGTGCCAATAGTGGCACCCGAGCGCAACGGCTTTGCTGCCATGACGGCGTTTGCCAAAGCAATGGCAACGCGCTTGTCCGGTGTGGTTGTTGATGATTCTGGTCAGCCTTTATCAGAGCAGGCGATGGCCGAGATCGCGGCACAAGTGCAGTCTTTCTATCAGGCGATGGAACAGGCAGGCGTCGAAGCCGGCTCAGTGCGCGCGCAACGGCTGTTTGGCTGATTTGACGAATGACAGATCAGCAGCAGCACAATTTGTTCGGACAGCCATTGCCCACTGCGCCTGACCCTGCTGACTGGCGCGCCAGAAGCAGCTGGCTTTGTGATGAACTCAATCGTCATGCACACGCCTACTATGTGCTCGACAATCCGAGCATTCCAGACGCAGAGTACGACAAGCTGTTCCGAGAACTACAGGCCATTGAAGAAGCGCATCCCGAACTGATTTCAGCAGAGTCACCGACACAGCGTGTAGGTGGCGTACCGCTGCCGCAATTCGATCAGGTGCGCCATGCGGTGCCTATGCTGTCGATTAATAACGGCTTTAGCGGTGAAGACATTATTGCTTTCGACCGTCGCGTGCGCGATGGTCTTAAAAGCGAAACCGATATCGACTACGCGTGCGAATTAAAATTCGACGGACTGGCGATTAATCTTCGTTATGAAAACGGCGTGCTGGTGCAAGCCGCAACACGCGGCGATGGCGCCACTGGTGAAGACGTTACTGTCAACATTCGTACAGTCCGCTCGCTGCCTCTGAAACTACACACCAATAGCCCTCCGTCCGTGATTGATATTCGCGGTGAAGTCCTGATGTTCAAGGCTGATTTTACGCGACTCAATGAACGCCAGCGCGAAGCCGGGCAAAAAGAATTCGCCAATCCGCGCAATGCCGCTGCAGGCAGCCTGCGCCAACTTGACTCGCGTGTTACCGCTCAGCGCAATTTGCGCTTTTTTGCTTATGGCATTGGCTTGCTCGAAGGTGTTGAACTTCCTTCTACGCACAGCGCCTTGCTCGACTGGTACCAGCAACTGGGCGTGCCGGTCTGCACCGAGCGCGCCGTGGTGCGAGGCGCAACCGGCCTGCTGGGTTTTTATGCCGGCATCGCTGACAAGCGTGCTCAGCTTCCATATGAAATTGACGGTGTTGTCTACAAGGTCAACCGTGTTGAAGAGCAGCAGAAATTAGGTTTTGTATCGCGCGCACCGCGCTTTGCATTGGCGCATAAATTTCCGGCTGAAGAAGCCATCACGCTGGTGCAAGACATTACCGTTCAAGTCGGACGCACGGGTGCTATCACGCCGGTGGCGCGATTGGTGCCGGTATCGGTTGGCGGCGTCACCGTCACCAATGCGACGCTGCACAACGAAGATGAAGTACGACGCAAGGACATACGCATAGGCGACAGCGTCATCGTGCGCCGCGCAGGGGATGTGATTCCCGAAGTGGTCGCCATCGTGCCCGAGCGGCGTCCACTTGATGCGCGTGAATTTATGATGCCAGTCAGCTGCCCGGTATGCGGCTCGGAAATCGTGCGGCTGGAAGAAGAAACCATCGCGCGCTGTTCAGGCGGCTGGGTAAAATGCGCCGCGCAGCGTAAAGGCGGGCTGCTGCATTTTGTGTCGCGCAGGGCGATGAATATTGAAGGCTTGGGCGAGCAGTTGGTTGAGCAACTGGTTGACCGTTATGTGGTGACAACTGCTGCCGATTTTTACAAGCTCGGTCTGATGGCCTTGGCCGAGCTTGATCGCATGGCGCAAAAATCTGCACAGAATGTGCTGGACGCTTTACAGAAATCCAAATCAACAACGCTGGCGCGTTTCATTTATGCGCTCGGCATCCGGCACGTCGGTGAATCGACTGCAAAAGAATTGGCGCGTCATTTCGGCAGCCTTGATGCGCTGCTGGCAGCGACTGAAGAACAGATTCTCGAAGTGGATGATATCGGCCCTGTAGTCGCGCATGCCATTCTGAGTTTTCTTGGCGACCCGCTGAACCGTGAACTGATTGAACAATTACGCGCAGCCGGCATCCATTGGGATGAAAGCGCGCCCGGCCATCAGCCGCAGCCGCAGGCCGGCAAGACCTTTGTACTAACCGGCACGCTGCCGAAGCTCAAACGCGAAGAAGCTGCCGCCATGATTGAAGCTGCTGGCGGTAAAGTGGCCGGGTCGGTGTCGAAAAAAACCAGTTACGTTGTCGCCGGAGCCGACGCCGGCAGCAAGCTGGCCAAAGCAGAAGAGCTCGGTGTAACAATTCTGGACGAAGCAGCACTATTGAACTTACTGGAGCAGCAAGCATGAGCATCATCCGTAAAGCAGTATTTCCCGTTGCAGGACTCGGTAGCCGGTTTTTGCCGGCCACCAAGGCGCAGCCGAAAGAAATGCTGCCCATCGTCGACAAGCCACTCATTCAATACGCGGTAGAAGAAGCAGTCGAAGCCGGCATTACCGAAATGATCTTCATCACCGGCCGCAACAAGCGCGCCATCGAAGACCATTTCGACAAAGCCTATGAACTCGAGGCTGAGCTCGAAGCCGCAGGCAAGGCGCAATTGCTTGAGCTGGTAAGAAACGTCATTCCGAAAAATATCAATTGCATGTATATCCGCCAATCGGAAGCGCTGGGGCTCGGCCATGCCGTGCTGTGCGCACGTCCTATCGTCGGTAATGATCCGTTCGCCGTCATTCTGGCAGACGACTTCATGCAGAGCGCCGCCGGCCAACAGGGCGTGATGGCACAAATGACAGCGCAATTTGAACGTGAGCAAGCCAGCCTGCTGGCCGTGCAGGATGTGCCGCGCGCACAGACCCGTCAGTACGGCATCGTTAGTGCGGAAGCCTTTGGTGAACGGCTGGAGAAAGTTCGCGGCATCGTAGAAAAACCGCAGCCTGATGTGGCGCCGTCGACGCTGGCTGTCGTTGGTCGTTATGTTTTGACCAACCGGATTTTTTCTTGTCTGGAAAAACTGGGCAAGGGCGCCGGTGGCGAAATTCAACTCACCGATGGCATTGCTGCATTGATGGATTACGAAACCGTGCTTGCTTATCGCTATCACGGACGGCGCTTTGACTGCGGTTCCAAGCTCGGCTACTTACAGGCTTCAGTCGAGATGGGTTTGCAGCATGCGGAGACGGGTGCGGCGTTTGCTGAGTGGCTGGCGCAGCGCGAGCAGTAAGAGTTGGTTTTGAAATGATTGTGATGTTGAACAACGAAAGTCGCTGGGTCCCAGCTTTCGCTGGGACGACGTTAGTTTATCTACTGTCGTCCCGATGAAAATCGGGACCCAGCGTCTTTCGTAAAATACCCACTAAATTAAAATAAACTAAAGCCCACAGCGGAAAACAAATATGGCAGTCCGTGAAATACTGAAAATGGGCGACCCGCGTCTGCTACAACAGGCCGAGCCCGTTACTGAATTCAACACACCTGAATTGCAGGCATTGATTACCGATATGTTCGATACCATGCATGCGGCCGATGGTGCAGGATTAGCCGCGCCACAGATTGGTGTCAATTTGCAGTTAGTGATTTTTGGCTTCCGTCAAAGTCCGCGTTACCCTGATGCGCCGCCCGTGCCCGAGACCGTGTTGCTGAATCCGGTCTTGCAGCCGCTGTCGGATGAGATGGAAAACGGTTGGGAAGGGTGCTTGTCCGTGCCAGGCCTGCGTGGTGTGGTGCCGCGTTATACGAGCCTGCGTTACAGCGGTGTCGATCAGTTTGGAAATGAAATCGTGCGCGAGGTCGATGGTTTTCATGCACGTGTTGTACAGCATGAGTGTGACCATTTGATCGGCGTGCTGTATCCGATGCGGATTGAAGATTTTTCGCAGTTCGGCTTTACCGAGGTACTGTTTCCCGGCATGGTCGATACCGACGATTAGTCCATCAAGCCAGTGGTGCGACAAACTTTACCGTTACGATATTTTTTGCATCGATATCGAAAGACAGTGAACCGTTATTGGCAATAGCAATCTCCCTGCAGATACTCAAACCGAGGCCGGTTCCATCAATTTTTCTGTTGTGCGCTGAATCGCCACGATAGAAACGTTCAAATAATTGCGCAGTTGATTGCGCAGACAGTCCTGTAGATGGATTCGAAAAACTTAAATGAAGTTGATCGTTCTTTGTAAGGGCGATCACTTCTATCCAGCCATCCGGCAAGTTGTACTTGAGCGCATTCGTCAATAGATTATTCAATAATTGTTGAAATAGATTTAGATCTGTTTTGAATAGAATCTTTTTCTGGACGCTGCTCTTTATTTTCAACTGCTGCCCGAACATGGCTGCATCACTGACCAGTTCATCGAGCATGTCGCTGATATTGATGGGCTGCAGATCCAGATATAAACGACCTGCATCAGCTTGCGACAAGAGCAGTAATTTTTGTGTGATGGTATTGAGCCGCTGTATTTCATCCGCAATCAGGGTTAATTGAATCTGTATTGTTGATTCAGGTGCTGATTCATTAATGGCACGCTCTACCTGTCCCTGAATGATGGTGAGTGGTGTTCTCAATTCATGCGCGGCATCGCTGGAGAAGCGGGAAGCCTGCATGAAATTTTTCTCCAGCCTCTCCAGCATGGCATTGAACACGTTTATGAACTCTACAAATTCTTTGTCTTCATTGGATGTCGGGATGCGTACAGCCAAGTCGCGTGAATTCAATTTCTGTAGCGAAGCCTGTATTTTAAAAATCGGCTGCAGCATTTTCCGCGTCAGGAACATTGCACCGAGAATCACGATGATTAAAATGACAGGCGCGGTGCGCTTCAAAGTTTCAAATCGCAGCAGCGATATTTCATGAAGCTGTTGCGCTACTGCTGCGTGACTGACTGCTGTCACGACAAGCGTTGTCGGCATGTTCAACCGCGTCATTGTCCACAGCTCGTCTTTGAACTTGACGATCACCTGCTCCAGCATTGGATTGGTACTATCAGCAGGGATACGCTCAATGATTTCGGCATCCATAAATGCGCTTGGGAATACAGCGTTGCGTGCGTCGGTTACGGCCAGATCAGGCATAAAAATCAGCACGTTATCGGAATCGTCCGTGTGGACTACATGCATCAGCCGTTCTTTTAACTGCTGCGGAATCAAGCTTGCATCAGGCGTGGATTGCCAACGTAAATGCTCTTGAATCAGCTTGCTTGTAAATTGCGACTGAATTTCACTCTGCGCAAAATAGCGGGATGCGATCTGGTTGGTTAGGAAGACAACTAAGATGAATCCAACAAACATCAGGAAAATGCGCAAACGAAACGAGCGGCGCATCCGCAGTATTTTAGTTTTCATTGAATCGGTAACCTATACCGCGCACGGATTCAACCGGCAATTCAAGCTGGTCTTCAGGTTTTGGATGACTGAGTTTTTTTCTGATGCGTTGAATGCAGACGTCGACAACATTCGTCTTGGGGTCAAAGTCAAAACCCCATACATGCTTGAGAATCTGGCTGCGGGAAAAGATGTGACCTGGCGTACGCATCAGATACTCCATCAGCGTAAATTCGCGCTGGCTTAATGTGGCCTGATAGCCGGCCCATGTCGCCTGCCTGGTTACGCGATTGAGTTGAAAATTATTGACCGTGATGACGGTTTGGGTTTGTCCGGATTGTCGTGCAACGAGTATGCGTATTCGTGCAATCAGTTCTTCGATAAAGAAGGGTTTGGGTAAATAATCATCAGCGCCGGTTGCAAAGCCGAGCAGCTTGTCTTGCAGTTCACTTTTGGCAGTCAATAAAATGACGGGAGTGAGCAGGCCGCGCTTTCTTAACGTCGCCAGCAGTTCAATGCCATTCAAGCCTGGCAGCATGATGTCGAGCACGATCACATCCCATGACGAAGCTATCGCTGCTTCGAGTCCGGCAGGACCATCGCTGGCATGGTGCGTGTTGAATCCGGCAGCTGCAAATCCAGCGATCACAAAATCAGCAATTTTCGCTTCGTCTTCGACCAGCAATATGTTCATCTTTAGATTATCTATCGAAAATCCTAGCAAAAACATAAGGCTGATAAATATTACCAATCCGTAATGATGCTTATTGCTGCTCCACAGTCAGAATTTTTTGTTCTACATTTAAAAAATTATTTCTTATGTAAAAACTGATGAAAACTCTCTGCAACTTTATCGATTTGGTATTTTTTGCAATGCACGCTAACTAATGGCCGAGTCATCGCAAGTTAGCTCGGAATTTGATCCTGAAGTTCCGGATGATGAAGTGCCGGCCAAAGCGCCTGTCATTATCAAAAAGAAGATTCAGGATGGGCATGCCGGTGCGCATGGTGGCGCGTGGAAGATTGCGCTAGCTGACATGATGACGGCGATGATGGCGTTCTTCCTGCTCATGTGGCTGCTCGGCGCGACGCCAGAATCTCAACGGCAAGGCATTGCCGATTATTTTCAGCCGTCGAATGAGAAAATCTCTGGCAAGGGCCAAACGGCTGGCTCGAACGGTATGTTTGGCGGTCGCTCCATTATTGATCCCGAAGGCATACCGGCTCCTGCCATGCAGCGCGCCCTGATGGAACGCATCACTCCACAGTCTGAAGCGGGCCCCGACAGTGATCAGGGCTCATCGCCTGGCGATAAGAGCAAGGTCAGCAAGGATGCGAAGAACCTGAGCGAAGAACAAAAGCGCAAGATTGCCGAGGAAGCGGAAAAAGAAAACCTCGACAAGCTGGAGAAGGAAGTCCAGCAGCGCTTGTCAGAAAATGCGCAACTGAGCGACTTGAAAAGTCAGGTCAACTTCATTCGAGAAAAAGAAGGCTTGCGTATCGAGATCATCGACAAGGCTAACTTCTCCATGTTCGGCAGCGGCACGGCATCCATGCAAGGACGCGCACAGGGTTTGATTAAGGAAGTCGCGAAGTCGGTGGCCAACATGCCCAACAAACTCTCCATCAAAGGGCATACTGACAGCGTGCCGTTTACGGATGGCAGCGAGCGCTCGAACTGGTCGCTGTCGATAGAGCGGGCCGAGGCAACACGCCGCATCATGGAGCAGGGCGGCATGCCGGCATCACGTTTTGCACGCATAGAAGGGGTGGCAGCTACTGCGCCGTTCAATGACAAAGACCCGTCGGACCCGCGTAATCGTCGTATCAGCATTACGGTGCTTTATACGGACCCACGTTGAATGATTCAGGTGGCGGCCATAAACCTTTGACCGCATTTCGTCCTAGTACTAGAATCCGCTTATGAGTCTGCTAAACACCATCCAGCTGAACCGTCAAGAAGTCCTCAATATCGTGGAGCGAAACCACGCTGCTAACGCTCGGCTTTTTGGCTCTGTAGCTCGCGGTGAAGAGACGGTAAACAGCGACATTGATATTCTGGTTGATCCCTTACCTGAGACCACACTGCTGGATTTGGGGGGGATTCAGATAGAGCTTGAAAAATTGCTTGGTGTGCGGGTTGACCTTCTTACTCCTAAAGATCTGCCAGAAAGTTTTCGTGAAGCGTTGATTGCCTCTGCCTTGCCATTATGAGCGGTGATCAACTCACAGCTTGTTTCTTGCATGTCCGATTCATTATCGACAGCATTGACCTTGCTTTATCCTATGTTGATGGATTATCAAAAGAAGAATTTCTTGAAGATAAGCGAACACAGCAGGCAGTAATACTGAATATTTTGCACATAGGCGAGGCTGCCAACAAGATCGTCGCCGATTTTCCCGAGTTCGTCCAAGCGCGAAAACAGATCCCTTGGGAACAAATGCGAGGCATGCGCAATCGGCTAGCCCATGGTTATTTCGATATTGATCTTGACGTGGTGTGGGTCACGCTAACGATGTCTTTTCCTGACTTGCGTTCGCAAATTCAAAGTGCTCTTCCATAGCGAAACAAGTTCTTAAAACACTTCCTCTTCAAGCAGATAGCGCCATTGCCCAACCGGCAAATTGCCCAGCTTAACTTTCCCTATCCGTACGCGCTTCAAGCCCAGCACCTGCAAGCCTACCATTTCACACATGCGGCGGATCTGGCGCTTTTTCCCTTCCCGTAGGATGAAGCAGAGCTGGTCTTCGTTCATCCAGCGCACTTTGGCAGGCAGCAGTGCTTTGCCGTCAAGCGACAGGCCGTGATTGAGTCGTCTCAGATCTGATTCGGGTAGCGTGCCGCCTTTGCCGTATTTCACGCGCACCAGATATTCTTTTTCAACGCTGGTATCGGCACCAATCAAATGTTTGGCTACACGGCCGTCCTGCGTCAGTACGAGCAAACCAGTTGAATCAATATCCAGCCTACCGGCTGGCACCAGACTTTTCAATTGCGCCGGTGAAAATTGAATCGGCGCCTGGTCTTCCGCCCAGCGATTTTCCGGACGCACCAGCACCACGGCCGGTTTGTAGCCGTCTTCTGCCTGACCGCTGACATAGGCCATGGGCTTGTTAATCAGCACCGTCACTTGCCGGGCTTGCTGTGCTTGTGCCTGCCGTTCTATCGTGACTTTCTGATGTGGTAGCACTTTGCTGCCGAGTTCGGAGATGACTTTGCCATCGACGCGCACCCAGCCTTTGGCGATCCAGTCGTCGGCTTCGCGGCGGGAACAAAGTCCTAGTTCGGACATGCGTTTGGAGAGGCGTAGGGGTTCAGTCATTGGGTACAGATATATAAATTAAATGTCAGTGTTAGGGTGAGTTTTGTCGTCGTCGCATTGCTACGTAAGACACTGGGTCCCAGCCTGCGCTGGGACGACCTTTGATGATGGAGTGCTATTCACACTACTACCGTCATCCCAGCGCAGGCTGGGATCCAGCGTCTTTCATCAATCAACAAAACACAATTTAGATACGCAACGCATCCATCAAATCAGATTCCAGCGCGATCTGGCTACGCGCGTGCGACAGTACTGGACCATCCACCAGAAACACGTCTTCGACGCGCTCGCCCAGTGTCATGATCTTGGCTGTGTGCAGGTTGACCTTGTAGCGCGCCAGTACATTCGCAATCGAATACAGCAAGCCGGTACGGTCACTCGCTGAAATCGACAGGAGATAGTACTGCCCGCGTTCATCGGGCCGCAAGTGTACGGTCGGTGTGATCGGGAATGTACGCGACAGCCGTGACAGTCGCGGCTTGGCAGGTGCCGGCAACTCGGTCTGCGTCTGCAGCCATTTAGGCAAGTCGTGCTCGATCTGGCTAATCAATTCGCGATAGTTGTCGGCAAAATTCGGCTCGGTGACCAGAAACGTATCGAGTGCATAGTTATCGCGCGTGGTGTGAATCTTTGCATCAAGAATGCCGAAATTCTTCCGGTCGAAATAACTGCAGATGCGGGCAAACAAATCGGGCTGGTCAGGCAAGTAGACGGTGACTTGCAAGCCTTCGCCTATCGGTGCCATGCGGCAGCGTACGATGGGAATCTCGCTGTGCAAGTGCTCGACCAGCACGCGCGTTTGCCAGGCAATTGTGGACGCGTCATGGCGCAGGAAATAAGCAACGTCCAGATTTTTCCATAAGGCTTCGTGCTCATGTTCCGACAAACCAAACAGGCGCAGTGTTGCAATCGCTTCACGCTGGCGGTTTTGCAGTTCGCGATCAGCCGATGGTGCTTCACCACCGAGCACGCGCAAACTCATGCGGTATAAATCTTCAAGCAGCTTGCCTTTCCAGGCATTCCAGACTTTAGGGCTGGTGCCGCGAATATCGCAAACGGTTAGCAGATAGAGCGCCGTCAGGTGACGTTCATCTTTAACGAGTTTGACGAAGGCGCGCACGACGTCTGGATCGGACAAGTCCTGTTTTTGCGCAACCTGCGACATGGTCAGATGCTGTTCGACCAGAAACACAATGAGTTCGGCATCGGACTTGCTCAGGCCATGTTCGCGGCAAAATCTTCGGGCGTCTTGCATGCCGAGTTTGGAGTGATCACCGCCGCGACCTTTGGCAATGTCATGAAATAGAGCGGCAATGTAGAGCAACCACGGTTGCGCAAAGTTGGCCATCAACTGACTGCAGAATGGGTATTCGTGCGCATGCTCGGTCATCGTGAAGCGGCGCACATTGCGCACCACCATCAGGATGTGCTGGTCGACGGTATAGACATGGAACAGGTCATGCTGCATCTGCCCGATGATGCGGCGAAAATTCGGCAGGTAGCGGCCAAGGATAGATAACTGGTTCATCTGTCGCAGCGCGTGCGTGACGCCCTGCGGCGACTGCAATATCGCGAGAAACAGTGCGCGGTTGGCCGGGTCGCGCCGGAAGGTCGCGTCAATTCTGAAGCGGGCATGCCATAGCGCGCGTTGCGTGCGCGCCGTGATGCCCTTGAACTCGCCGTGCTGTTGAAGCAGCAGGAAAATTTCCAGCATCGCAGACGGGGTTTCTTCAAACACTTTGTCGTGGTTGATATCAACCATGCCGTTGACTTCGCTGAACCAGTCATTGATACGGTGCTGCACACTGTCTTGCGGGAACAGCTGCGCTTCTATATTTTGCAGCAAGATCACATTGAGCTGCGTTACGGCTTTCGCTGCCCAGTAATAGCGCTGCATCAGCACTTCGGAAGCGCGGCGGGCTTCGTTGGTCGTAAAGCCAAACGACTCGGCGATGGCGTTCTGCACGTCAAATACCAGCCTGTCTTCACGACGTTTTGTAAGCAGATGCAGCCGTATGCGAATGTCTTTGAATGCGCGCTCTTTTTCATTTAGCTGGCGCGCTTCAGTGGCGGTAATCAAATCGTGCTCTGCCAGTTCGCGCCATGAATTGCCCAGCTGCGCAGCTTTTGCTACCCACAAGATAACTTGCAAGTCGCGCAGTCCGCCGGGGCTTTCCTTGCAGTTCGGCTCCAGGCTGTACGGTGTATCTTCATACTTCACATGGCGCTGGCGTAGCTCGAGTATTTTGGCCTGAAAAAAAGCGCCCGCATCCATTGCTTGTGTAAAGCGTTCTTGCAGGGTGCGCAGCAGCGCGCGGCTGCCCGTGACAAAGCGCGCTTCCAGCAAACTGGTCTGCACGGTGATGTCGGCGGCCGATTCGCTCAGGCATTCATCGACCGTGCGAATGCTGTGGCCTATTTCAAGACCCAGGTCCCATAGCTGCTGAACCAGTTGTTCAAGTTTGCCGCGGGTGACCTCGTCCGGCTCGCTGCCCAGCAGGATCAGCAGATCAATATCGGAGTAGGGGAATAATTCGCCACGACCGTAACCACCGACGGCGACCAATGTGGTGTTGGCAGGGAAGGCATAGCTTTTCCAGGCTTGCGTCAAAATCACGTCGGCGTGCTGCCGCAAGCGTTTTAATAAGCGCTCGGGCTTGCGGTCAGTTTCGTAGTCCGCAATGATGACTTCGCGACCGCTTTTCAGTTGGTCGCGCAAGCTAAGTGCTGATGAAGCCATACTAGGCAATGGCTGCCGGATTGCCGGCATGTTGCTCCGTAATAAATGCAGGTGGCGGTGGCATACCGGCCGATACGGTCAAGACTTCATAGCCAGTCTCGGTGACCAGTACCGTATGTTCCCATTGCGCGGACAAGCTGCGATCTTTGGTCTTGATGGTCCAGCCGTCACCCATTTCACGGATGTCGCGGCGGCCAGCATTGATCATCGGCTCGACAGTGAAGATCATGCCGGACACCAGTTTCTCGAGTGTGCCGGGGCGACCGTAGTGCAGCACTTGCGGTTCTTCATGGAATATCTTGCCAATGCCGTGGCCGCAAAATTCGCGCACCACGCTATAGCCGGCTTTTTCAGCGTGCTGTTGAATCACATGGCCAATGTCGCCCAAATGCGCGCCGGGACGAATTTTAGCAATGCCGAGCCACATGCACTCGAAAGTGATGTCGCCAAGTCGCTTAGCCAGAATCGACGGTGCGCCCACGTAAAACATGCGGCTGGTGTCGCCGTGGTAGCCGTTCTTGATGACAGTAATATCGAGATTGACCACGTCGCCGTTTTTCAAGACCTTGTCGCCCGGAATTCCGTGGCAGATCACATCGTTAACGGAGGTGCAGATCGCTTTTGGGTAAGGCGTGTAGCCGGGTGGGCAGTAATTCAGCGGGGCCGGTATCGTGTCTTGCACGTTGACCATGTATTCATGGCATAGGCGATCCAGTTCGCCGGTGGTGACGCCAGCCTTGACGTGCGGCTCGATAAAATCAAGGACTTCAGCGGCAAGCCGGCCGGCAATGCGCATGCCGGCGATATCTTCGGCAGTTTTGATGGAAATGGAGCTCATAGTGATGCTGGCAGCCGGTGGTCGGCGCAAATGTGAATTAATACGAAATTATAGTCGAGCCAAGGTGGCTGCGCTCCCGCGTGAAGCCGCAACTGGAAAAAAGCATGTTTATCGGTTAGAATCTCGGGCTGACTTGAAAGCAGCTTTTAAAAAGACGTTTTTGAGTTAACAAAAAAGTTATTTTTTAGTAAATCGCGAACCTGACCCGACAAGGGTGCCTGCACTGAATTAAAACAGCGCAGGTCACTGGGCAGGTTCCAGACCCAACCCTGGAGAAATACAATGTCAGTCACAATGCGTGAAATGCTGGAAGCCGGCGTCCATTTCGGTCACCAAACCCGTTTCTGGAATCCAAAGATGGCTCCGTTCATCTTCGGTCACCGCAACAAAATTCATATCGTCAACCTTGAAAAGACCCTGGGCATGTACCAGGAGGCGATGAAGTACATTCGTCAACTGTCGTCGAACCGCGGCACCATCCTGATGGTTGGTACCAAGCGTCAGGCGCGTGACATCATCGCCGCTGAAGCGCAGCGCGCCGGCGTGCCTTTCGTTGACCAGCGTTGGCTGGGCGGCATGCTGACCAACTTCAAGACCATCAAGACCTCGATCAAGCGCCTGAAAGAAATGGAAGCGTCGATTGCTGATGGTTCCGTTGAAAAGCTGTCGAAAAAAGAAGGCCTGATGTTCAGCCGCGAAATGATCAAGCTGCAAAAAGCTATCGGCGGCATCAAGGACATGGGCGGCGTACCTGACGCAATTTTCGTCATCGACGTCGGTTACCACAAAGGCGCGATCACCGAAGCTGCTAAGCTCGGTATCCCTGTCATCGGCGTGGTTGATACCAACCACTCGCCAGAAGGCGTCACCTACATCATCCCGGGCAACGACGACTCGTCCAAAGCTATCACCCTGTATGCACGCGGTGTGGCTGATGCGATCCTCGAAGGTCGTGCCAACTCGGCACATGATCTGGTCGAAGCTGTCAAAGGCAACGCCGACGAATTCGTCGAGGTCAGCGAGCAGGCTTAAGCTTTCCTGTTTGGATAACTTGCCGATGGCGCAGCGCTAATACAGCGTTTTGCAGCCTTCGGTAAGTGGAAAAATTGGGGCAACCGCAGTTCGCCCCTTTTTTTCGAGCGAAATTATTTGTTCTGAATTAATTGAATTGTTTAGGAGAAGAAAATGGCGGCAATTACTGCAGCAATGGTAGGTGAACTGCGCGCGAAGACCGACGCTCCAATGATGGAGTGCAAAAAGGCGCTGACCGAAGCTGAAGGCGACATGGAGCGTGCTGAAGAAATCCTGCGCGTGAAACTGGGTAGCAAGGCATCCAAAGCAGCATCGCGCATTACCGCCGAAGGCGTGGTCGCTACCTACATCGCCAATGGCGTAGGCGCACTGGTTGAAGTCAATTGCGAAACCGACTTCGTGACCAAGAATGACGACTTCCTGGCACTGGCCAACACCATAGCCAAGCTGATCGCCGAACATAACCCGGCTGATCTGGCTGCATTGGGCGCCTTGCCGCTCGACGGCAAGACTGTCGAAGAGCAGCGCGCAGCCCTGATTGGCCGCGTTGGCGAGAACATGTCGATTCGCCGCTTCCAGCGTTTTGCTACCCCTGCCAAGCTGACTTCGTACCTGCACGGTACCCGTATCGGCGTGATGGTCGAATACGAAGGCGCGGACGAGCAAGTGGGTAAAGACGTCGCAATGCACATTGCTGCAATGAAGCCAGTTTCGTTGTCAGCAGACCAGGTGCCGGCTGAACTGATCGAAAAAGAGCGTTCGGTTGCACATCTGAAGGCAGTTGAATCGGGCAAGCCTGCTGATATCGCTACCAAGATGGTCGAAGGTTCTGTTCAGAAATTCCTGAAAGAAGTCTCGCTGTTCAATCAGCCGTTTGTCAAAAATGACAAGCAGACTGTTGAGCAAATGCTCAAAGGCGTTAACACTTCAGTCAAGGCATTCACGATGTTCATCGTCGGTGAAGGCATTGAGAAAAAGCAGGACGACTTTGCTGCCGAGGTGGCGGCGCAGGTCGCTGCGGCGAAACAGGCTTAAGTATCAGGCAAGACCAAACGGGCCGCGAGGCCCGTTTTTTTGGACTGCCGCCAAACGCTACAATAGCAATAATAGCTACTGTGGCAACAGCATGGCAACGGCAAAGCAGTATCGAATTTCAAGTAATCGCAAACACAAGGAGCCGGTAAATGACAACCCCCGCATACAAGCGCGTCCTCCTGAAACTCTCCGGTGAAGCCCTGATGGGTGACGACCCTTATGGCATTAATCGCGCCACCATCGAGCGCATGGTCGCCGACGTATCCGAAGTGGCCCAGCTCGGCGTCGAACTGGCCATCGTCATCGGTGGCGGCAATATCTTCCGTGGTGTTGCGCCCGGTGCGCAAGGCATGGATCGCGCCACCGCCGACTACATGGGCATGCTGGCCACGGTCATGAATTCACTGGCGCTGGCTGATGCAATGCGTCAGGCCGGCATGGTCGCACGCGTGATGTCGGCCATCGGCATCGAGCAAGTCGTCGAGCCGTATGTTCGCCCGAAAGCCTTGCAATATCTGGAAGAAGGCAAGATCGTGATTTTTGCGGCCGGCACTGGCAACCCGTTCTTCACAACGGATACGGCAGCTGCATTGCGCGGCGCGGAAATCGGCGCGCAAGTCGTGCTGAAAGCGACCAAAGTCGATGGTGTCTACAGCGCCGATCCAAAGAAAGACCCGGCAGCGACCCGTTACTCGACCATCACGTTTGATGAGGCTATCGCCAAGCATTTGCAAGTGATGGACGCGACCGCCTTTGCGCTGTGCCGCGACCAGAAACTGCCGATCAAGGTATTCTCCATCGTCAAGCCTGGTTCGCTCAAGCGCGTCATCATGGGCGAGGACGAAGGCACCCTGGTCCACGTATAAAAACCGAATTCATTTGATTAATAGGAGTGCAGCATGACTACGGCTGACGTCAAAAAAAATACCGAACAAAAAATGCACAAGTCTATCGATACGCTCAAGGCTGATCTGGCCAAAGTGCGTACCGGTCGTGCCCACACCGGCATACTCGATCATATTATGGTTGAGTACTACGGATCGCCGACGAATCTGTCGCAAGTGGCCAATGTAACGCTGGTGGATGCGCGAACCATTGGTGTGCAGCCTTTCGAAAAGAAGATGCTGGCGACGATAGAAAAAGCGATTCGTGATTCTGACCTTGGTCTGAATCCATCGAGCCAGGGCGAGATGATTCGCGTGCCGACTCCGGCACTGACGGAAGAGCGTCGCAAGGAAATGGTAAAGCTCGTCAAGAGCGAAGCTGAAGACGCGAAAATCGCCGTGCGTAACATCCGTCGCGACGCCAATGACACACTGAAAAAACTGCTCAAAGATAAAGCGATTTCGGAAGATGAAGAGCGTCGTTCGCAAGACGAAATACAAAAGCTGACTGACAAATTCGTGATTGAAATCGACAAGCTCGTCGTCGAAAAAGAAAAGGAAGTGTTGACCGTGTAGGCGACTGGTGCTGCTGCGGCAGTGACCTGCCGACTTTTTACTGGAACCGCTTACCATGACACTCACCAGCTCGACTCAGGATTTACCCGAAGCGTCCGGCTTGCCACGCCATGTTGCCATCATCATGGACGGCAACGGACGCTGGGCGACCAAACGCTTTCTGCCGCGCTTCACCGGCCATGCCAAAGGTGTGGAAGCGGTGCGCGGGATTGTCGAAGCCTGCATGCAGCGCGGGATTTCTTATCTGACGTTGTTTGCCTTCAGTTCGGAGAATTGGCGTCGCCCTGCCGAAGAAGTCTCGCTGCTGATGCGTCTTTTCATGAGCGCGCTGGAGCGCGAAGTCGGCAAGATGCACGCCAACGGTATACGCCTTAAAGTCGTCGGCGACTTGTCTCGCTTTGATAGCGCTCTGCAAAAAATGATTGCGACGGCAGAAAATAAGACCGCCCGTAATTCTGGCCTGACTGTCACCGTCTGTGCCAACTACGGCGGTCGCTGGGACATGCTGCAGGCAATGGAAAAAATGGTGGCAGCTAATCCTGGCATGACGAAATTTTCGGAAGACGATTTCGCGCCTTATCTGTCCATGTCTTACGCACCTGAGCCGGACTTGTTCATACGTACTGGCGGCGAGCAACGCATTTCCAATTTCCTGCTCTGGCAACTTGCCTATGCAGAGCTGTATTTCACCGAAACCTTCTGGCCTGATTTTGATGCTGCGGCACTTGATCTGGCCATAAGCTCGTTTCAACAACGCGAACGGCGCTTCGGCCGTACCAGCGCACAATTACAAGAAAACAGGAAAGCATCCTGATGCTGAAACAACGGATCATCACTGCAGTCATTCTTCTGCTCGCGCTGGCTGCCGTACTTGGCTCCGGCTCGCTGCTGGCCTTTCAATTGACGCTGGCTTTATTTTTTGGTGCGGCCTGCTGGGAAGCATTGAAACTGTTTAACGTGCGCTATCCGCTGCCGCTGGCAATGGTTGCTGCGCTGGTTTTACTTGTGCTGTTGTACAGCGGCCCTGACACCAACTGGACGCCATTGGCCTTGTTGTGCGTACTGATCTGGGGCATGCGTTTCATGCCGGCGTTAAAAGTTGGTTTGCCGGAAGCGGGTGGTGCGCGTGGTCTGCTTTTCACGCTCGTGTTTTTAATTGCATTGCTCGGCTGTTTCATTGCGATTGCAGCGCTGTATCAGCGTTCCGCAATTTATCTGGTGTCGGTAATGTCGATAGTCTGGATTGCGGATATCGGCGCTTATTTCGCCGGTCGCGCATTTGGCAAGCACAAGCTCGCGCTGCATATATCGCCGGGCAAGAGCTGGGAAGGTGCTGCCGGTGGCTGGGTTGCCGTGTTGCTGCTGGCTGCTGCGTCCAGCCTTCACCCCGTGTTTGCCGATACGTTTGCCGTGCGCTTGCAACAGCATAGCGGCTGGCCGCTATGGGTATTGCTGATGAGTGTGCTGGTGGCTGCCAGTGTAGTGGGGGACTTGTTCGAGTCCTTAATGAAACGCCGCGCCGGCATCAAGGACAGCAGCAATCTTTTGCCGGGACATGGCGGCGTGCTCGACCGCATTGATGCGTTGATTCCAGTCATGCCGCTGGCTTTGCTGCTTAGCGCGCGTCTCTAGATTTTTACATGCAAGCTATAACCATCTTAGGTGCAACCGGTTCCATCGGCGTCTCGACGCTGGACGTCATTGCTCGTCATCCTGATCGCTATCGCGTTTACGCACTCAGTGCGCACAGCAAGGTCGAGCAACTGGCCGAGCAATGTGCTCGCTTCGCGCCGCAAGTCGCTGTCGTGGGGTCGGCTGAAGCGGCATTACAGCTCGAGAAACTGCTGCGTGCCAGTGGCCTGAAAACGGAAGTGGCGTTTGGCGAAGCGGCGTTGTGTGATATCGCCAGTGCGGACGCGTGCAGCACGGTGATGGCGGCCATTGTCGGCGCAGCCGGACTTGCACCAACGCTGGCAGCAGCCCATGCAGGAAAAAAAGTTCTGCTCGCGAATAAAGAAGCGCTGGTCATGTCTGGCCAATTATTCATGGATGCGATTGCGTACAGTGGCGCGAGTTTGCTGCCTATCGACAGTGAGCACAATGCGATTTTTCAGTGTCTGCCGCTTGAATACCAACGCAAGCCTGCGCAGCATGGCATACGCAAAATTTTACTGACGGCTTCCGGTGGTCCATTTCTTGACCGCGCAGTCGAGTCGCTTGACGATGTGACGCCAGAGCAGGCAGTCGCGCATCCCAAGTGGAGCATGGGACGAAAAATTTCTGTCGATTCGGCCACCATGATGAACAAGGGTCTCGAAGTCATTGAAGCGCACTGGTTATTTGGTGTGGCTGCCGACCAGATCGAGGTGGTGATTCATCCGCAAAGCGTGATTCACTCCATGGTGTCGTATGCAGATGGTTCGGTGCTGGCGCAATTGGGCAACCCTGACATGCGCACGCCGATTGCGCACGCACTGGCTTATCCGGATCGCATTGAATCCGGCGTCGACGCCATTGATCTGTTTGCCATCGGTCAGTTGAATTTCCGCCGTCCTGATACCGCACAATTTCCCTGCCTGCAGTTGGCCTTTGATGCATTGAATGCTGGCGGCAGCGCGGCGGCATTGATGAACGCTGCCAATGAAATTGCAGTCGATGCCTTTCTTGAACGACAAATAGGGTTTCGCCAAATCAATCAATTGATAGCGCAAGTCATGGACCTCGTACCAGTGACGGCAGTACATGACTTGCCAGCGCTACTCGAGCAAGATCAGCGTGCGCGTCAGCTAGCCCGTTCGCTGCTGCATAAACTCGCTGCTGCATAAAATTTAATCAGGAGCCACATCATGGCCTTTTTACAAACTCTGCTGGCATTTGCTGTTGTTCTTGGCACGCTAATTGTCGTGCATGAACTTGGCCATTATCTGATTGCGCGCTGGTGCGGCGTCAAGGTTTTACGATTCTCAATCGGTATGGGCAAGGTCGTCTGGTCGCGTCGTTTTGGTCCTGACCAGACTGAATGGGCGCTGTCGATTTTGCCTTTGGGCGGTTACGTAAAAATGCTCGACGCGCGCGAAGAAGATTTGGGCGAATTATCGGAAGCAGACAAGCGCCGTGAATTTACACAGCAGCCTGTAGGCAAACGTATTGCCATAGTCGCAGCCGGACCCATCGCCAATTTTTTGCTGGCTATCGTGATTTTTACCGGGCTCTACAGCTACGGCATTCCCGAACCGGTTCCACGTCTGGATGTCAACGGCGCGCTGTCGCGCGATGCAGGCCTGCAGTCAGGCGACTTAGTTACATCGGTCAACGGCGAGACTGTGCAGGTTTGGTCTGAATTACGTTGGTCATTGCTACAGTCGGCAATTGAACACACGCCGGCCCGACTTGAAGTCACGCGTACTGCTGCCGACAACTCGCGCCAAATTCTCACTATCAATTTGCCGCTGGACTCGATAGGCGCCAATGAGCTTGATGAAAATTTCATGGAAAAGCTGGGTCTGGATCTGGCTCGTCCTCGTGCGCAATTGGGCACGATCATGCCAAATGGTCCGGCGCAAAAAGCTGGTCTGCAAACAGGTGATTTGATTTTGACAATTAATGGTGAAGCCGTTGCCGATGGAGTGGCGCTGATTCAGCGGCTGCAGTCGTCTGCCGGACAGACCCTGCAGTTGGCAGGTCTACGCAATTTGGGTAAAGGCGGTCGGGGTGAAGCTTTCACCGCCAGCATCGTGCCGCAACCAGAGCAGGTCAAAGGACAAACTGTCGGCCGCATCATGGCGCAAGTCGATATGTCAGCCGACATGGCTATCGTCAGCGCTGGTCCGGTTGATGCCGTAAAAAAGGCACTGTCCCGCACATGGGAAACATGCAGCATGACGCTGAAGATGCTTGGCAAGATGATAACCGGCGAAGCATCACTCAAGAATATAACCGGCCCGATTACGATCGCTGATTATGCAGGCCAGACCGCTCGCTTGGGTGTGATCAGTTTTATGTCCTTCATTGCGTTCATCAGCATTAGTCTGGGTATCATGAATCTCCTCCCAATTCCAGTGCTGGACGGAGGGCATTTGTTGTATTATTCGCTGGAAGTTTTGACTGGTCGTCCAGTACCGGAGCGCGTAGGTGCAATTGCCCAGCGAGCCGGTCTCGGCATACTGATGGCCTTGATGGGCGTTGCGGTATTTAACGATATCGTACGCTTGGTGTGGTAACCGCCATAACCCTGGTTAGCCGGGGGTGGCCGAAAATATCTTTATTCCTAGCTGATGAAATTTAATTCCGAGCGCAATGCGCTGCCGTTTTTCTCCCGTCGACTGATTGCCATTGCTGCCTTTGCTTTATGTTCAGGCCAGGCATTGGCTGTTGATCCGTTTACCGTTAAAGACATTCGTGTCGAAGGCATTCAGCGTACCGAAGCCGGCACCGTGTTCAGTTATTTGCCGGTGCGGGTAGGCGACACGTTCAATGACGAGAAAGCCGCTACGGCCATCAAGGCTTTGTACGCAACCGGATTTTTCAAGGACGTGCGCATCGAAGCCGATGGCGACGTGCTGGTCGTCATGGTGGAAGAGCGGCCAGCGATCGCTAGTGTTGATTTTTCCGGTACTAAAGAATTCGACAAGGTGCAGCTGACCAAGTCCATGAAAGACATAGGACTCGGTGAATCCCGCATTCTCGACAAGTCACTTGTTGACCGCGCAGAACAAGAATTGAAGCGCCAGTATCTGTCGCGCGGTCTGTATGGTGTGCAAATCACCACCACGATTACGCCAATCGAGCGCAACCGCGTCAACGTTACTTTTGCGGTGGACGAAGGCGAAGTCGCCCGCATCAAGCAGATCAATATTCTCGGTCACAAAGCTTTTACCGAAAAAGAATTGCAGCAACAGTTGAAGTTGTCGACGTCAGGCTGGTTTACCTGGTACAGCAAGGCCGACCAATATTCGAAGCAGAAACTGGCTGGCGATATTGAAACGCTGCGTTCGTTTTACCTGAACCGCGGTTATCTGGAAATGCAGATCGAATCGACGCAGGTGTCGATCACACCTGATAAAAAAGATATTTACGTTACCGTGAATATCAATGAAGGTGAAAAATACAAAATCGCCGACATCAAACTCGAAGGTGAAATGCTGGGCCGCGAAAGTGAATTTGCTGCGCTGGTCGACCTGAAAAAGGGCGACGACTACTCCGGCGAACTCATGACCGCGAGCACCAAGAAAATCAGCGAGCGCATGGGTGTATTCGGCTATGCGTTTGCCAACGTCAATGCCAGCCCGGAAATCAATCGCGAAAAAAATGAAGTCAGCTTCACGATTTTTGTCGATCCCGGCAAACGCATTTATGTTCGCCGCATTAATGTAGCCGGTAACGATCGCACGCGCGATGAAGTTATTCGCCGTGAATTCCGCCAGTATGAAAGCTCATGGTATGACGGCGATAAAATCCGCCTGTCGCGTGACCGTCTCGGACGTCTGGGATTTTTCACTGATACCAAGATTGATACGCCTGAAGTGCAGGGCACACCGGATCAGGTTGATTTGAATGTCGGCGTGGTTGAGAAACCGACTGGTAATATCATGTTGGGTGCAGGCTTTTCAAGCAGCGAGAAAATTACGTTGACTGGTTCGATCAATCAGGCCAATGCTTTCGGCAGCGGCAACAATATCGGTATCGACGTCAACACCAGCAAGGTGTACCGCACACTCGCTTTGTCGCATACCAATCCGTATTTCACTGAAGACGGCGTTAGCCGCACCGTTGAAGCCTTTCTTCGTACCACACGTCCTCCGCTGTATCTGAGGACGACTGACTATCGCGTACTCACGCGCGGTGCCAACGTACGTTTCGGCGTGCCGTTCTCGGAATATGACCGCGTGTTTTTCGGTGCCGGTATCGAGAACACGACTGTGCAGACCTTTACTAACAGCCCAGACCGCTATCGTAAATTCGTGGCCGACAATAATGATGAAGTATTTGACTCATCAAATATCAATTCAGGCGTAGGCAATGCAACAACGACGTCTTTTCCATTGACGGCAGCATGGCAACGCGACAATCGCGACAGCGCATTGATACCGACGAAAGGTCGCTTCCAGCGCGCCAATCTGGAATTCTCGCCAGCTGGTGCCAGCTATTACCGTACAACTTATCAAGATCAGTACTTTATGCCGCTGCCTTACTTCAGCAGCGTTACACTAGCTCTGAACGGCGAAATCAATTACGGCGGCGGACTAAACGGCACGCCCTATCCAATCTTTAAAAACTTTTATGCAGGCGGCATCGGTTCGGTGCGCGGCTTTATGGCAGGTTCTCTGTCGGTAGCTGGTAACAACTCTGGTGTAGTCAACTCAAACGGTATTTTCAACCCGCCAATCGGCGGCTCGGCACGTGTCATCATGAACGCCGAATTGCAGTTGCCGTTTCCAGGTAGTGGTGTAGACCGCAGTTTGCGCTGGTTTACCTTTTTTGATGCTGGCCAGGTATTCAATCCGCAGGACGGTGAGCGCCTTGCGCTGGCCGACCTGCGCTACAGTACCGGCCTTGGCATTAGCTGGATTTCACCGGTCGGTCCATTGAAACTTTCGCTCGGCTATCCGATAAACGCGAAAGCCAATATCGATCGCATACAACGTTTCCAGTTCCAGTTGGGAACGGGTTTTTAATTGGTAATGGCATAATAAGAAATCGCTTTACGGAGAATGATCTTGAATTCTGTACTTAAAAATAGTTCTAAACTTTTTCTCGCTTTGATGATGGCGGTTAGTCTGCCGCTGCTTGCACAGGGCCAGGAAGTGAAAATCGGCTTCGTCAGCACGGAACGCATTTTCCGTGATGCTGCGCCTGCAAAAGCCGCCACTGCGAAGCTCGAACAAGAGTTTTCCAAGCGCGAAAAAGACCTGCAAGAGTTGGCGTCCCGCGTAAAGGCTTCTGCCGAGAAGCTCGACAAAGACGCGCCGGTGCTGACTGACGGCGACAAGATGAAGCGTCAACGCGAGCTGACCGAGATGGACAAGGATTTTCAGCGCCGTCAGCGCGAATTCCGCGAAGACTTGAACCAGCGCCGCAACGAAGAACTGGCGGTCGTGCTGGAGCGTGCCAACAAGGTGATCAAGCAGATCGCCGAGGCCGAAAAGTATGACATCGTGTTTCAGGAAGCTGTTTATTCCAGCCCTCGTATTGATATCACCGACAAAGTGCTTAAGGCACTCAACAAGTAAACAACGGAGTTGACCGCCATGAGTACTCGACTGGGACAATTAGTCGAAGCCTTGGGCGGGCAGTTGATAGGTAATCCGGCAATTGACATTGCCGGCATCGCCCCGCTGGACGCTGCAGGTGCGTCGCACATTACTTTTCTGTCCAATTCCAAGTTTCGCAAACAAGCAGGTCAGACACAGGCAGCTGCGCTGATTCTGTCTGCCGACGATCATGCCAATATCGCAAGTACCTTTGTCGGTGCCTGCGTCATCACGCCTAATCCTTACGTGTATTACGCGCGCGCTGCGCAATATTTCGTGCGGCTTGCTGCGCTACCGGTTTTGCCCGGCGTTCATCCGACCGCTTTCGTTGACCCAGCTGCACGTATTGCTGCGACTGCTTCCATTGGTCCGCACGTGACCATTGAAGCCGGCGCTGATATTGGTGAAGGCTGCGTGATAGGCGCTGGCAGTTTTATAGGACGTAATGCAAGTATCGGTCCGGATACATTGCTCCATCCGAACGTGACATTTTTGTCGCAATGCCATATCGGCGCGCGCGGCATCATTCAGTCCGGTGCCGTGATTGGCGGCGATGGGTTCGGCTTTGCCAACGAGCACGGAAAATGGATAAAAATTCCGCAAACAGGCGGTGTGCGCATTGGTGAGGATGTTGAAATCGGCGCCAACACGACGGTTGATCGTGGCGCGCTGGACGACACCGTGATTGAAGACGGCGTGAAGCTCGATAATCAGATACAAATTGCACACAACGTCGTCGTCGGCGCTCATACTGCAATGGCAGGATGTGTGGGCGTTGCCGGTAGTGCAAAAATAGGAAGACATTGTACTTTCGGCGGCGCCGCAATGGTCGCTGGCCATTTGCAAATTGCTGACAATGTTCATATTTCCTCTGGCAGCCTGGTCTCGCGCTCGATTCTGGAACCCGGTGTGTACACTGGCTTTTATCCGCTGGCCAAAAATGCAGACTGGGAAAAGACGGCAGTGATTGTGCGTAATCTCGATACCATGCGGGACAAGCTGCGTGCGATGGAAAAGACCATCAAGGCACTCTCAGACAAAACTGACAAGACAGACAAGAAAAATTAAACATTATAAAAACCCGCTATCAAGCGACCCTATAAGCAAAAATGAAAACTCTGGATATCAATCAAATTAAGGAATACCTGCCGCATCGTTACCCGATGTTGCTGGTCGATCGTGTACTGGACTGGGATTCAGGCAAAAGCATCACGGCAATCAAGAATGTGACTATCAATGAAGAATTCTTCAACGGTCATTTTCCTTACAAGCCAGTCATGCCCGGCGTACTGATGATTGAGGCACTGGCGCAGACTGCAGCCTTGCTCGCCTTCCTGACGCTGGGACAAAAGCCGGACGACAATGCAGTCGTGTATTTCCTCGGCATTGACGGTGCCCGCTTCAAGCGGCCAGTCGAGCCGGGCGACCAGATCAAGATGCATGTCGAAGTGACCCGTCAGGCTCGCGGTGTCTGGAAATTCAAGGCGCTGGCGACGGTTGACGGCCAGACTGCAGTTGAAGCCGAACTGATGTGTACGATGCGCAGTATTGCAGAACCTGTTGTGGCGGCTTAAAGATGGCGACGATACACCCCACTGCGTTGGTAGATCCCAATGCGCAACTGGATTCGACGGTAGAGATTGGTGCCTACAGCATCATCGGTCCCAATGTTGTCATCGGCGCCGGCACGCGTGTCGGTCCGCATGTCGTCATTGATGGGCACACGACAATTGGTCAGAACAATACCTTCTTCCAGTTTTCGTCGATAGGCGCTGCGCCGCAGGATAAAAAATACAATAACGAACCGACCCGTCTGGAAATTGGCGACCGCAATACGGTGCGTGAATTTTGTACTTTCAATCGCGGCACAGAACAAGACGGCGGCGTGACCAGACTGGGCAACGACAACTGGATGATGGCCTATGTTCATCTGGCGCACGACTGCCAGATCGGCAATAACACTATCTTCGCGAACAATGCACAATTGGCCGGCCATGTCATTGTTGGTGACTGGGCCATCATGGGCGGATTTTCGAACGTCCATCAATTCTGCAAAGTCGGCCCGCATGCGATGGTTGGCATGAGCACCAGCCTGACGCAAGACGTGCCGCCGTTCGTGATTTTGTCCGGCAATCCTGCCGCTGCGCACGGCATCAATACCGAAGGCTTGAAGCGGCGCGGATTTTCTCGCGACGCGATTGCTGCCATACGGCATGCGTACAAGCTGATCTATAAAGCTGGTCTGACGCTCGAAGAAGCAAAGGCGGCACTCGCACAAGAAGAACAGGCCAAGCCTGAGTTTGCGCCGCATTTCTTGCTGATGCGCGAATTCCTGCAGAACACGAGCCGTGGCATTGTCCGCTGATTTTTCTACCGACCTCTCCGCCGACCTCTCCATTGCGCTAGTCGCCGGCGAGACCTCCGGCGACATGCTGGCAGCTCGCTTGCTCTCCGGTCTGCGTCCCATGCTGCCTGACGCACGATTGCATGGCATAGGCGGGCGCGAGATGGCCGAGTATGGATTCGTCTCCGACTATCCAATGGAAAAACTCGCTGTGCGCGGCCTGTTTGAAGTGCTTGCGCATTACCGCGAGATCAAGGGCATTCGCGATGCATTGCAAAAGCAATTGCTGGCTGAACGGCCGGCGGCTTTCATTGGCGTTGATGCACCCGACTTCAATCTTGATCTCGAGATTCGCCTGAAAAATGCCGGTATCCCGACGCTGCATTACATCAGCCCGTCGATCTGGGCATGGCGACGCGGACGCATCAAGAAAATCGCCAAAGCGGTATCGCACATGCTGGTAATTTTTCCGTTTGAAGAAGCGATCTATCGCAAGGCAGGCATACCGGCGACCTATGTCGGTCATCCTTTGGCTGAAATCATTCCTATGGATCCGGATCAGGATGGCGCACGTGCTTCGCTAGGCATGACAGACGCTGAACGAATCGTCGCCATCTTGCCCGGCAGTCGCATGTCCGAGCTTAAATACAATGCGCGTGCATTTGTCGAGGCGGCAGGTTTGCTGGCAAAGCGCGACGCTAAGCTGCGCTTTATTGTGCCGATGGCGGGCGCTGTGCAGCGCGCTTATTTCGAGCAGCTCATTAGCCATCCTGATCTCAAAAATATACCGATCACCATCATCAACGGGCAGTCGCATGCCGCCATCGCTGCGGCCGATGCCGTGCTGGTGGCCAGTGGTACCGCTACACTGGAAGTCGCGCTGTTCAAGAAGCCGATGGTCATTGCCTACCGCATGAATCCTGCCAGCTGGCAGATACTGCGCTGGATGCGGTATCAACCATGGGTCGGCTTGCCCAACATTATGTCGCGCGAATTTCTTGTGCCTGAGTTGTTGCAAGATCGCGCTTCGCCACAGGCGCTGGCCAGCGCGCTGTGGGCGCAAATCTCGAACGATCAGAACCGGCAGCGTTTGCGTCGCCGCTTCGTTGATCTGCATCACGACCTCATGCGCAACACGGCCGCAGAGAGCGCACACGCGGTCATGCAGCTAGTTTCGCAAGGCGGGCGTCTTTGAGCAAACGGTCAGTTGCAGCAGGTCCGCAGGCAGCGCTGGCTTTATTTGATATCAGCGGCGAATTAGTTTGCGGCGTCGATGAAGCCGGTCGTGGTCCGCTGGCTGGGCCTGTCTTTGCCGCAGCAGTTATCTTTGATCCGTTCAGACCAATAGAAGGCCTGCGCGACTCCAAAAAACTGACAGCGGCGCGACGTGATGAGCTGGCGATCCTGATCAAGCGCGATTCACTGGCCTGGTCGATAGCGCAATGCTCGGAAGCCGAGATCGATGCATTGAATATTTTGCAGGCGACCATGCTGGCGATGCGTCGCGCGATAGAGGGTTTGTCGGTTACACCGACGCTGGCTTTAATTGATGGCAACCGCTGCCCACCATGCCTGATGCGTGCAGAAGCGATTGTCAAAGGGGACGACAAAGTCGCCGAGATTTCAGCTGCATCCATTCTTGCCAAAACCGCGCGTGACGCCGCGCTGATGATCATGCACGAGCAGTATCCAGATTATGCATTTGACCAGCACAAAGGCTATCCGACAGCCTTGCATCTGGAGCGCTTGCGTCTGCATGGCGTCTCGCCGGTACATCGCAAATCTTATGCGCCGGTGCGCGCCTTGCTCGCATGACCATCAAGCCTGTCAGCTCGCGCGATAATCCGCAGTTCAAATTGCTGCGGCAACTGGCCGACAGTGCGCAGGCGCGCAAGAAAAACCGCCAGACCCTGCTCGATGGCATTCACCTCTGTCAGGCATGGCTGCGGCACCGCGGCGCGCCGACTTTGTGCGTGGTCGGCGAGAGCGCGCTGCCGCACCCCGAAGTCGCCGCCATCGTGGCCGAATGCGAAGCGCGCCAGACACCCTGCCTGCTATTGCCGGACTCCCTGTTCGCGTCGTTGAGCCAGGTAGATAATGGCGTTGCGCTGCTGTTCCTGATTGACATGCCGCAGACGGCAGCAAAGGCTAGCCTGACCCAGAACGCGGTGCTGCTGGATCAGCTGCAAGACCCGGGCAACCTCGGCTCCATCTTGCGCAGCGCCGCAGCGGCCGGCATCACTCAGGTTTTTTGTAGTAGCGGCACCGTGCTGGCCTGGTCGCCTAAAGTACTTCGCGCCGGCATGGGCGCGCATTTCGTACTCGACATCGCCGAAAATGTTGACCTGCATACTTTGATTGCCGACAGTGCTATACCGGTACTGGCGACCAGCTCGCATGCGCAGTCGTCTATCTATGCGGCAGACCTGTCTCAATCATTGGCCTGGCTATTCGGGCATGAAGGGCAGGGGGTGTCGCAGGATTTGCTCGCATTAGCCCGTCTAAGGGTCGCGATTCCGCATCTGGGGCAGATTGAATCACTCAATGTCGCAGCCTGCGCGGCTGTTTGTCTGTTTGAGCAGATGCGTCAACGTCTGCCATTAATAGCTTAACTGCGGGGCTTAACTGCGGGACTTAATTGCGTGGCTTAATTGCGTAGCTTAATTGCGTAGCTTAACTGCTGGGCAGCGCGCATTCCACATAGACCAGCCCGGGCGCAACGCAACGTGCGTTGACGCCGATTCGCTCGCGCATACCGGCTGGACAGACATGATCGAAGCGGTAGTGTTTACCTTCAATCACGGCGTAATGATAAATCTGGCTATCCATGTAGCTACCGATAGGTTCGATCAGGTTTTGCGGTGCGCTAAAGCGTGGCTGCTTGGGAAGACGATGCGCCTGCACCAATGCGTCCTGCTCGGTTATCTCCGACTCGACCTGCCGGATGCTGTCGCGCAGCCCCCAGATCAGTAGTGCAAAACAGCCCCAAAGTATCAGTTCGATGGTAGCGAAACTCATGATGGCCCTCCGCAGAGCGATGACACAATAGTAATACTAGTGAGTCCGGACTGCGGCACCAGCGTTCCTGCTTTTTATTTGCGCAAGATCAGTAGTTGTCTATGGGAGCATGAATGAAGATCACTACTCATCAATAATATCCGCGCTTGTCCGAGCGGATTTCCTGCAGGATCATCGTGGCGATTTCTTCGATCGACTTTACCGTTGACGACATCCAGCGTATGCCTTCGCGACGCATCATCTTTTCCGCTTCATTGACTTCATAGCGGCAGTTTTCGAGAGACGCGTACTTGCTGCCGGGGCGGCGCTCATTGCGCACTTCCGTCAGGCGGTCTGGTGCGATGGACAAGCCAAAAATCTTGGTTTTGAAGGGCAACAGCCCACTCGGCAGTTGTTCGCGCTCGAAGTCTTCCGGAATCAGCGGGTAATTGGCTGCTTTGATTCCGTACTGCATGGCCAGATACAAGCTCGTCGGTGTCTTGCCCGAGCGAGAAACGCCAACCAGAATCACGTCGGCCGATGCCAAGTTCTTGTGGGACTGCCCATCGTCATGCGCAAGCGAGAAATTGATCGCTTCTATACGGTTCTTATATTCATCAGAATCCGCAATATTGTGGCTGCGTCCTATGGTGTGGGTGGACTTGATACCCAACTCCTGTTCCAGTGGCTCGACAAAAGTCTGGATTAAATCCATATGCATGCCGTTTGACTGCCGCACAATGGTCGACAGTTCGGCCTTCACCAGCGTCGAAAACACGATAGGGCGTTTGCCGTCAGCCGAGCAGCTATCATTGATTTTACGAACGGCATCGTGTGCTTTATCGAGCGTGTCAATAAAAGGCATACGAATTTGTTTGAAGCGTAGTTCAAACTGCGTCAATACCGAATGACCAAAGGTTTCAGCGGTAATGCCGGTGCCGTCAGAGACGAAAAATACGGTGCGATCGGAGTCGGCGGGGCCGCCTGAGTAAGAATTGGGCATGTTGTATTGGCAAAAATAGAATGTAAAAAGTATGCTTGTTTGCTGAAAAATTCAATTGCGCACTGTAAAATGACGTCCAATTGTATTACCTTGCAGCGCAGTATAAAAAAACAATCGATACAAAATCTGCGCACTGTTAAGAAGCAGTACCGAATACCTGCATCAGGAAATGTGTGAGCTTAACAATGTCTTTTAAGCCCTTGATTGATAAAGCTTTGCGCCGTATGACGCGTAATTGCGTGTCCCTTGGCGTGCCCCTTGGCGTGCCCCCGGGCGTGCTCCATATGGCGGCACCAATCAGCCCAATCAGCCCAATCAGACTTTTCCCTGCGAAGATTTCCCATCATCAAAGAGGTTGTTATGTCCAACGTATCATCGCAGGGAGCGCAACGCACCCCTGACGTGGGGACTCCTTACGTCATTTCCTTTGAAAATCTGCGCATGACGGATGTTGAATCCGTCGGCGGCAAGAACGCATCGCTGGGTGAAATGATCAGCCAGCTCGCGCACATGGATGTTCGTGTGCCAGGCGGTTTTGCTACCACTGCGCATGCTTTCCGTGACTTTCTGTCATACAGCACGAACGGCGGCGCATCGTTGGCTGATCGCATTGCCACGCGCCTTGAAACGCTCGATATTGACGACGTCCGTGCATTGGCTGTGGCCGGCGCCGAGATTCGTCAATGGATCATGGACACCCCATTCCAGCCGCGCCTGCAGGAAGAAATTTCTGTTTTTTATCATAAGCTTGTCGATGATTCTTCAAGCGAAATGTCGTTTGCGGTGCGCTCGTCCGCCACTGCCGAAGATCTGCCCGATGCGTCGTTTGCCGGTCAACAGGAAACCTTCCTGAACGTCGTCGGCATCGACAATGTGCTCGAAGCGATGAAGCATGTGTTCGCGTCGCTTTACAACGACCGCGCCATTTCTTACCGTGTGCACAAGGGTTTCACGCATGCTGAAGTCGCGCTGTCGGCCGGCGTGCAACGCATGGTTCGCTCTGACCTGGGCGCTGCCGGCGTCATGTTCACCATCGATACCGAGTCCGGTTTTAACGACGTCGTTTTTATCACCTCCAGCTACGGCTTGGGCGAAACAGTGGTGCAGGGCGCGGTCAATCCCGACGAGTTCTACGTTCACAAGCCTATGCTTGCACAGGGCAAGCTGCCTATCATCCGCCGCAATATCGGCTCCAAACTGATCAAAATGGAATTTACCGGCGAAGCCAAGGCTGGTCGTTCGGTTCGCACCGTTGATGTGCCTATCGAACTGCGCAATCGCTATTCGCTGAGCGATACCGAGATCGCCGAACTGGCTACCTACGCAGTCACCATCGAAAAGCACTACGGTCGTCCTATGGACATCGAGTGGGGCAAGGACGGCCGCGACGGCAAGCTTTACATTTTGCAGGCGCGACCAGAGACCGTAAAGTCACAGCAAAAAGCTGGCGATGCGCAGCATCGCTACAAGCTCAAAGGCAGCGGCGTGGTGCTGACCCATGGTCGTGCAATCGGCCAGAAGATTGGCGCCGGACGAGTGCGGGTTATCAAAAACGCCGAAGAAATGGAACGCGTACAACCGGGCGACGTGCTGGTCGCCGACATGACCGACCCGAACTGGGAGCCGGTAATGAAACGCGCTTCCGCCATTGTGACCAACCGTGGCGGCCGTACCTGCCATGCGGCGATCATTGCGCGTGAGCTGGGCGTGCCGGCCGTAGTCGGGTGCGGCGACGCGACCGAGGTGCTGAAGGACGGCGCGCTGGTCACAGTTTCTTGCGCTGAGGGTGACGAAGGCAAGATTTACGATGGCCTGCTTGATACCGAAGTCACGGAAGTGGCACGCGGCACGCTTGCCAAGCTGCCTTTGAAGATCATGATGAACGTCGGTAACCCGCAGCTGGCTTTCGACTTTCAGTCGATACCAAACGACGGCGTTGGCCTGGCGCGTCTCGAATTCATCATCAACAACAACATTGGCGTGCACCCGAAAGCCATTCTCGACTATCCAAATGTCGAGCCAGATTTGAAGAAAGCGGTTGAGTCAGTCGCACGCGGCCATGCATCGCCACGGGCTTTTTACGTCGACAAACTGGCCGAAGGCATCGCTACCATCGCCGCGGCTTTCTGGCCCAAGCCAGTCATCGTGCGCCTGTCTGACTTCAAGTCCAACGAGTACAAGAAGCTCATCGGTGGTTCGCGCTACGAGCCAGACGAAGAAAACCCGATGCTGGGTTTCCGCGGGGCGGCCCGTTATCTGTCGGCGGATTTTGCGGAAGCCTTCCAGATGGAATGCATCGCGATGAAGCGGGTACGTGAAGAAATGGGCCTGACAAATGTCGAGATCATGGTGCCGTTCGTGCGCACGCTGGGTCAGGCAGAAAAAGTCGTCAACCTGCTGGCCAAGAATGGCTTGAAGCGCGGCGATCACGGTCTGCGACTGATCATGATGTGCGAAGTACCGTCGAATGCGATTCTGGCTGAGCAGTTCCTCGAGTACTTCGACGGCTTCTCCATCGGCTCCAACGACCTGACCCAGCTGACGCTTGGTCTGGATCGTGATTCAGGCATGGAGCTGCTGGCAGCCGACTTTGACGAGCGCGACCCTGCTGTGCGTGCGTTGCTGTCGCAAGCGATTGCTGCCTGCCTCAAGCAAGGCAAATACATCGGCATTTGCGGTCAGGGCCCGTCCGACCATCCTGATTTTGCGGAATGGCTGATGAAAGAAGGAATTGCGTCGATTTCGCTGAACCCGGACTCGGTCGTGGATACTTGGCAAAAGCTGGCGGGGAAGGTGTGATTTTCCCGGGTCAATGGGCAAATTTTGGTTGACACAGAGAAATATTTGACTAAAATCAGGCCTATCTGAATTGAAATAACAAGCAACAATAGGTAGTTGTGCAGTATTCAACCCCCGCGCTGAAAGGTTCGGGGGTTTTGTTTTTTGTAGTGCCTTGTTTAGCGCCGGTTCTGCTTCATGACCTTGGCAATCTCGCGCCGACCATCACGCTCGCGCTCGGTATCGCGCTTGTCATGCTGCTTTTTACCCTTGGCAAGACCAATCTCGCATTTGATGCGGCCACCCTTGTAATGCAGGTTGATGGGCACCAGCGTATAGCCGGCGCGTTCGACCTTGCCGATCAGACGTTTGATTTCCTCGCCCTTCAACAGCAGCTTGCGGGTACGAACCGGGTCCGGGTTGACGTGGGTGGACGCCGTTTGCAGCGCGCTGATGTGGGCGCCGAACAGGAACAGCTCGCCATTGCGGATGACGACATAGCCTTCCTTGATCTGTGCACGACCGGCTCGAATGGATTTGACTTCCCAGCCCTCGAGTACCATGCCCGCCTCAAAGCGCTCCTCGATGAAGTAGTCATGGAACGCTTTTTTATTGTCGATGATGCTCATTTAGTCGGCTGGAGGAGAGCGCAAGGCTCGGTCGGTTAGAATCAAGGCTTCGTATTCTATCAAACAGCACCATGGCAGTCGTTCATAAATCCGTTATCCTCGGTTACAGCGCCGCACAAATATTCGCTCTGGTCGAGAAAGTCGAAGACTATCCGCAGTTTTTGCCCTGGTGTGGCGGGGTCGAGATCAAAGAACGTACAGGCGATAGGCTGGTCGCCGCTATCAATATCAACTATCACGGCGTCAAGCAAAGCTTCACCACCGAAAACACCAACACGCCGCCGACATCAATGCAGATGAAGCTGGTCGAAGGACCGTTCAGGCATCTGGACGGGAAATGGCATTTCGTGCCCTTGCGTGACGATGCCTGCAAGGTCGAGTTTGAACTGCACTATGAGTTTTCTAGCAAGCTGCTGGAAAAGCTGATCGGACCGGTTTTCAGCAAAATCACTAACAACTTTGTCGAATCTTTTTGCCAGCGAGCCGAGACGATTTATGGCTGACACTAAAGCTAACACCGAGGCTACGATAAACGTTCACGTCTGTTATGCGTTGCCGGACACGACAGTGCTGTTGGAAACCCAGCTGCCTGCTGGCAGCACGATCAAGCAAGCCATAGACGGCAGTGGTGTACTGACACGCTTTCCGGATATTGACTTAAGCGTTCAGAAAGTCGGCGTGTTCGGCAAGCTCAAGACCTTGGACGCTGTCCTGCATGAAGGCGACCGCATTGAAATCTACCGCGCCCTGAAGGCCGATCCTATGGAGTCGCGCCGCCGGCGTGCCAAGCATAAAGGCTGACATTGCTTCTGATTGGCAGCGCAGAGCTTGCTTTCAGGGACTGAAGCAGGCGATTTCTGTATAATTCGCTTTTGCGCCTATAGGAATTGCTATGCGTTTACTCCAGAAAGCACTCACTTTCGATGATGTGCTGCTCGTCCCGGCTTACTCGGCCATCCTTCCCAAAGACACGTCGCTTCACACACGTCTGACGCGCAAAATTTCATTGGCCATTCCGTTGGTGTCTGCAGCTATGGATACCGTCACCGAAGCGCGACTGGCGATCGCCATGGCGCAAGAGGGCGGCATTGGCATCATTCACAAGAACCTGACCCCGAAAGAACAGGCGCGTGAAGTCGCCAAGGTCAAGCGCTTTGAAGCCGGTGTCGTGCGCGACCCGATCACGATTCCGCCGACCATGAAAATCCGCGACGTCATCGCACTGTCGCACCAGCATGGCATCAGCGGTTTCCCTGTCGTGGAAGGCAAGGTCGTCGTCGGCATCATTACCAATCGTGATTTGCGTTTTGAAGAAGAGCTAGACGCTGAAGCGCGCGCCAAAATGACTCCGCGCGACAAACTGGTTTTCGTCAAAGAAGGCGCTGATCCTTCCGAAGCCAAGCGCCTGATGAACAAGCACCGCCTTGAGCGCGTGCTGGTAGTTAACGACGCATTCGAATTGCGCGGCCTTATTACTGTTAAAGACATTTTCAAATCCACCACCCACCCTGATGCGTCAAAAGACGAGCAGGGCAAGTTGCGCGTTGGCGCCGCAGTCGGTGTCGGCCCGGACAATGATGAACGCATCGAGCTGCTGGTCGCGGCCGGCGTTGATGTGCTGGTTGTCGATACCGCGCACGGCCACTCGCAAGGTGTGCTGGAGCGCGTGAAATGGGTCAAGACCCGCTTCCCGCAGGTCGAAGTCATAGGCGGCAACATCGCCACGGCAGCTGCAGCGCTGGCGCTGGTTGAGCATGGCGCTGACGGCGTTAAAGTCGGTATTGGTCCCGGTTCCATTTGCACCACCCGTATCGTCGCTGGCGTTGGCGTGCCACAGATCAGCGCTATCTCGAACGTCGCCAAAGCACTCGAAGGCACAGGCGTTCCTTGTATCGCCGACGGCGGTATCCGTTTCTCTGGTGATGTTTCCAAAGCGTTGGCAGCCGGCGCGTCGAGCGTCATGATGGGCAGCATGTTTGCCGGTACTGAAGAAGCGCCGGGCGAAGTCATCCTATTCCAGGGCCGCAGCTACAAGTCATATCGCGGCATGGGCAGTCTGGGTGCGATGGCCGACGGTTCGGCTGACCGCTATTTTCAGGATGCCGCCAACAACACCGACAAGCTGGTACCGGAAGGTATTGAAGGTCGCGTGCCTTACAAAGGCAGCGTGCTCGCCATTCTGTATCAGCTCGTCGGTGGCGTGCGCTCGTCGATGGGCTACTGCGGTTGCGCCAGCATCGAAGAGCTGCGCAATAAGGCAGAGTTCGTCGAGATCACTTCGGCCGGCATGCGCGAGTCGCACGTGCACGATGTGCAGATCACCAAGGAAGCGCCGAACTATCGCGCTGACTAATTAAACCGGCAGCAATCTCAGGCGGCAGTGATGCCGCCTGAATTTTTTTATAAAGTTATTCCATGCACTCCAAGATTCTGATTCTCGATTTCGGCTCACAGGTCACGCAACTGATTGCACGTCGCGTGCGCGAAGCCGGTGTATTTTCCGAAGTCCATCCGTATGACGTCAGCGACGAATTCATTCGCGCATCCGGCGCTGCCGGCATCATATTGTCGGGCGGCCCTAGTTCCGTTACCGAAGGTGATACGCCGCGCGCGCCGCAAGCTGTATTCGAACTTGGTGTGCCAGTGCTCGGCATTTGCTACGGCATGCAGACCATGGCTGCGCAGCTTGGTGGCAAAGTAGAAAATGGCAAAGTACGTGAATTCGGTTACGCCGAAGTCAGAGCGCGTGGCCATACCGCTCTGCTCAATGGCATCAACGACTTCGTCACGTCCGAAGGCCACGGCATGCTCAAAGTCTGGATGAGCCATGGCGACAAAGTGATTGATATGCCGCCCGGCTTCAAACTCATGGCATCGACCGACAGCTGCCCCGTCGCCGGCATGGCAGACGAAGAGCGCAAGCTGTATGCCGTGCAGTTTCATCCTGAAGTCACGCACACGCTGCAAGGCACCGCCATGCTGGACCGCTTCGTACACGAAATCTGCGGCTGCAAAGGCGACTGGAACATGCCTGATTACGTGAGCGAAGCCGTTGCATCCATTCGTGCGCAAGTCGGTACTGACCACGTCATCCTTGGTCTGTCAGGCGGCGTTGACAGCAGCGTGGCGGCAGCACTGATTCATCGCGCCATCGGTGAACAACTGACGTGCGTTTTTGTAGACCACGGTCTGCTGCGCTTGAACGAAGGCGACATGGTGATGGACATGTTCGCAAAAAATCTTGGCGTTAAAGTCATCCGTGTTGACGCCACCGAGCAGTTCATGAGCAAGCTCGCTGGCGTGACCGACCCAGAAGCAAAACGCAAGATCATCGGTCGCGAGTTCGTTGAGGTGTTTCAGGCAGAGTCAGCCAAACTGAAAGATGCAAAATGGCTCGCGCAAGGCACCATTTATCCTGACGTGATCGAGAGCGCCGGCAAGGGCAAGAAGGGCGCGCATACCATCAAGAGCCATCACAACGTCGGTGGCCTGCCAGATACCCTGAACCTGAAGCTGCTTGAACCATTGCGCGACCTGTTCAAAGACGAAGTCAGAAAGCTTGGCGTCGCACTCGGCCTGCCGCATGACATGGTCTACCGTCATCCGTTCCCAGGCCCTGGTCTGGGCGTGCGCATACTGGGCGAAGTGAAGATGGAATTTGCCGACCTGCTGCGTAGAGCCGACGCCATCTTCATCGAAGAATTGCGCAACACTGCAATACCGCTGCCGCAGGAACTGGCCGAAGGCCATCCGGTTGGACACTTCCACAAGAATTGGTATGAAGCGACCAGCCAGGCCTTCGCCGTGTTCTTGCCAGTGAAGTCAGTTGGCGTCATGGGTGACGGCCGTACCTACGAATGGGTCGTGGCCTTGCGTGCCGTGCAAACGCAGGATTTCATGACGGCGCATTGGGCGCATTTGCCTTATGAGTTGTTGGGCAAGGTGTCGAATCGGATTATTAATGAAGTACGCGGGATTAATCGTGTCGTGTATGACATTTCGGGAAAGCCGCCGGCGACGATTGAGTGGGAATGATATTTTCTTCGACGTACATTGTTCGCTTTTGATTAACCATTAAAGCCCTGTTTAGACAGGGCTTTAACGTTGTAGGGAACAGTTGCGATCAACTCATTTTGAGAACCATTTTTAAAAGTCTCCCATGGAAATTAAAGTTAACTTTCTCGACAAGTTTCGTCTGGAAGCCAAGTTCGATGACTTCACCGTCATCGCCGACCAGCCTATTCGTTACAAAGGCGATGGCTCGGCACCTGGTCCCTTTGATTACTTTCTGGCGTCATCGGCCTTGTGCGCCGCTTATTTTGTAAAGCTGTACTGCGACACACGCAATATTTCTACTGAAAATATTCGCCTGTCACAAAATAATATTGTTGACCCAGAAAACCGTTACAAGCAGATTTTCAAGATTCAGGTTGAGTTGCCATCGGACATACCAGAAGTAGACCGTCGAGGCATCTTGCGCGCGATTGAGCGCTGCTCAGTTAAAAAAGTGGTGCAAGAAGGCCCCGAGTTTGTCATCGAGGAAGTCGAAAATCTGGATGCCGATGCGCAGGCCTTGCTGACATTGAAACCGTCTTCTGACAGCAGCACCTACATTGTTGGCAAGGACTTGCCGCTGGAGCAAACGATCGCCAATATGTCGGGCATTTTGGCGGGCTTGGGCATCAAGATTGAAATTGCTTCATGGCGCAATATCATTCCCAATGTGTGGTCGTTGCATATCCGCGATGCACATTCGCCTATGTGTTTTACCAACGGCAAGGGAGCGACCAAGGAAAGCGCGCTGGCATCGGCCTTAGGCGAATATATCGAGCGCCTCAATAACAACCATTTCTACGCTGGCGTTTTTTGGGGCGAAGACATCGCCAACTCCGCGTTTGTGCATTACCCGAACGAACGCTGGTTCAAGCCAGGCGCTGGTGATACATTGCCTGCCGAAATTCTGGATGAGTATTGCCTGGAAATTTACAATTCTGATGGCGAGTTGTATGGCTGGCATCTGGTCGACACCAACTCCGGCAATGTGGAGCGCGGAATCTGCTCGCTGCCATACGTGCGGCAATCTGACGGCGAGGTGGTTTATTTTCCGTCTAATCTGATCGAAAATTTATTTGTCAGTAACGGCATGAGCGCCGGTAATACGCTGGCCGAGGCGCAGGTGCAGTGTCTGTCTGAAATTTTTGAGCGTGCAGTTAAGCGTGAAATTCTGGAAGGTGAAATCACTTTGCCGGATGTGCCGCACGTCGTGTTGGCTAAGTACCCCGGCATCCTCGCTGGCATTCAGGGCCTGGAAGAGCAGGGCTTTCCGGTACTGGTAAAGGATGCGTCGCTGGGCGGTACTTACCCGGTTATGTGCGTCACCTTGATGAACCCGCGAACCGGTGGTGTCTTTGCCTCGTTCGGCGCGCATCCAAGCTTTGAAGTGGCTTTAGAACGCAGTCTGACAGAACTGCTGCAAGGACGCAGCTTTGAAGGTCTGAACGATTTGCCCCAGCCTACCTTTGAAAGCAATGCGGTCACTGAGCCAAACAACTTTGTGGAACACTTCATCGATTCCAGCGGCATCGTGTCGTGGCGCTTTTTCAGCGCCAAAGCGAATTATGAATTCGTTGAGTGGGATTTCACCAGCAAAGGCCAAAACTCCAATGAAGAGGAAGCTGCAAGCTTGTTCGGCATTCTCGACGGCATGGGCAAACAGGTCTACATGGCGGTCTATGACCAGTTGGGTGCCATCGCTTGCCGTATTTTAGTGCCCGGTTATTCTGAAATTTATCCTGTTGAGGATTTGATCTGGGATAACACCAACAAGGCACTGCTGTTTCGCGCCGATATTCTGAACTTGCACAGACTGGACGATGTACAGCTTGCGGCATTGTTGTATCGTTTAGAAAACAATGAACTGGATGAGCACTCTGATATTGCCACGTTGATTGGCATCGAATTTGACGAGAACACGGAATGGGGGCAGCTGACCGTTCTGGAATTGAAACTGCTGATTCATCTCGCCTTGAAGGATTTTGAGGCGGCTCAAGAACTTGTGGGGGCCTTCTTGCAGTACAACGACAACTCGGTTGAGCGCGGATTGTTTTACCAAGCCTTGAATGTAGTACTGGAGGTGCTGCTCGATAACGACTTGGAACTGGATGACTACGTGGTTAACTTCCGTCGACTGTTTGGCAATGCCCGGATGGATGCAGTTCTGGGATCAGTCGATGGCAGCGTACGCTTTTTCGGCTTAACGCCAACGAGCATGAAACTGGAGGGGCTCGATAGGCACCATCGTCTGATCGACAGCTACAAGAAATTGCATAAAGCGCGGGCTGACTTGGCTGCCGCTAATTAGGATTACACGTCATTGGTAAATGCATTGCTTCAGGTTCTGGCCCCTCCATTCTCTTTAATAGATTGGACGCTAAATTAGTAGTTGTTGTATGTGATGACGACGTATATACTTTATTCATACCTCGAAAAAGGATTTCACTATGATAAAAGAGTCCGTTTTTACAATGAAATTAGAGCCAGAGTTGCGCGCCGATTTCATGGCTGAAGCTGAAGCAGTGCACCGACCAGCATCGCAGATAGTTCGAGATCTCATGCGCGAATTTGTCCAGCGTCAGCGAGAAGCTCGCGAATATGATGAATTCGTGAGTAGGAAAGTCGAAGCTGCCCGTGCGTCTTTGCATGCTGGAGTAGGCCATTCGAATGAAGAAGTTGAAGCCATATTTGCTGCGCGGCGTGCCGTTGCGGCAAAACAGGCATGAGGGTTCTTTGGGCGCCAGAAGCACTTCAAGATCGTACAGATATTTGGGACTACATAGCGACAAAAAATGCAGCTGCTGCAGCTAGAGTGGATGAGCTTTTTAATAACGCTGCGGCTCGACTTTCGGATCATCCGAATTTGGGAAAGCAGGGAAAAACTCAAGGTACACGCGAACTTATCCCACACGAAAGCTATCGCTTAGTTTACGAAATTAACGGCGAGACTGTTTGGATTTTGGCTTTGATTCATACCTCGCGTCAGTGGCCGTTAGTCAGGAATCGACATTAAAATCAGATATCTTCGCAAGAAGGCGCTGGCAAATCATCTGAACCTTGAAGGCCCTGTTTACTCATATTTTCTTCAGCATACTCAATCTGCTTTCATGCAGCGCCAGCATATTCCCGCATCTCGATTGCTCTCCTTTACTTCAAGTCAAATCTCAATTCAGCCAAGCCGGAACGGGCTGTGAATCCGTCAACTCCAAAATGCAAAGGGAGATGCATAAGGGCTGAACGGAGAGCATCATGCCGGACGACGATATTGAACCTATTGATGAGCATCGCATTGCATCGCAGCGACTTGAAAGACGAATTGCAACACGCAAGCTTGCTGCCGTAATCGCCGTCGGTACTGCTATGGCACTACTGGGAAATTGCGGTGGAATCGATAGTTCGACCCAAAGCTCTGCCAACTCTCAGGGCGCTGGAAAATTATCCTCCACTGCTTTAAGTCCTTCACAGATAGCCTTGCTCGAGCAGGGAAAACAAATCTTCAGGTTCGACACTTTTGGCGATGAGACGCAATGGACGGATCAGCTTCGCATACATGAAGTCATCAGAAGTTCTGTTGATCCCGAGACCGCTCTATCAGTGGGCTTGAAGGTCGATGCCGACGCGCTGCCGCAAGAAGTGAAAGATGCCATTCTTGCCGGGAAAATTGACCTTAAAAGTCCGGACACTACCGTAACGCTGCTCAAGCTGAATGCGGTCGTGGGACTGCAAGGAAAGGTGGAAGCCGTCAACGGCAAGGACACGTTAACAAGCGTGGGAGTGACATGCGCACTTTGTCACTCTACCGTCGACAATTCACTCGCTCCTGGCATGGGAAAAAGGCTGGACGGGTGGCCTAATCGTGACTTGAACCCCGGCGCCATCATTGCGCTTTCTCCTGCGGTCACACAAGCGAAGAAAGACGTCTACAACTCTTGGGGTAAGGGTAAGTACGATCCTCGTTTTAATCTGGATGGAAAAAATGGACCAGTTGTGATTCCACCCGCCTACGGCTTGGCTGGCGTGCACAAGATCACCGTCACTGGCGACGGTGATGAAGTCGCCTATTGGAATCGATATGTGGGCGTTACGCAGATGGGTGGCCATGGTACGTTCACAGAGCCGCGATTGAATCTGAGTGTGACGAACGGCACTGATGACCAAATCAGTTCGAAGCTACCCGCGCTGCAAGCTTACCAACTTAGCCTATTGTCTCCAGCGCCACCGGCTGGCAGTTTTGATTCCACTTCGGCAGAGCGAGGCCGTGCACTCTTTTTTGGTGCTGCGAACTGTGCGTCCTGCCATAGCGGTGAACTGTTCACCGATGCGAACACGCGATTGCATTTCCCCAGTGAGGTGGTCAGCGAGCCGGAGCCTAATGGAGCGCCAAGCTATGCATCGAGAAGCGCAACGAAGATGTATCGGACCACACCGTTGCGCGGGCTCTGGCAGCACGCGCCGTATTTTCATAACGGTACCGCAGCGACAGCCGAGGATGCAGTGCAGACCTACAATCAAAAGCAGTCACTAGGATTAACCGCGCAGGAAGTGAATGATATTGCGCAGTATCTTAAATCGCTTTGAATGTTGGTCAGCTCAACGAAAGACACTGGGCCCCAGCCTACGCTGGGGCGACGGTAGTGGTTGAGGCGACCTCAAAATTCCCACCGTCATCCCAGCGCATGCTGGGATCCAGCGTCTTTTATCAATCAACAAAATTTTTTAAACAAACTCTTAAACCGCCAACAAAACCCCAAAGCGCCAAGCAGCAAATCCTAGCGCAGCAAGCAGCAACCAAACAAACAATCCCAAAGACGCGTGCGCCCAATCCTGCCTGCTAGGCCATGCAGCTAGCACACACAACACCGTCAACTGCTTGAGTCCTGCACCCGACCAATCAAGCAGCGGCAGCGCAAGCGAATGAGCTGCGAGCCATGCAGCCAACGGGAACAACGCCAGCGGCGCAAGACCAACCGGCACGCTATTCCACCAACGCAGACGCGCAAACGCGACTTCACCAAGCACCCATATGCCGCCAGTCTCTTTGCGCGGAATGATCGTCAATGAAACCGGACGCGCGCCGGCCATGAGTCCTGCCAGGTAGTGCAGCAGCTCGTGAGCAAGCGTACCGGGCCACGTCAGCACCGCATAAAGCGCAGGCCAGCGGCGCAGACGCAGCGTGAACACCAGCAGCAGCACACCGAGCGCCAGATGACCAGAGAGCGTCAGAATGTCGAGTTGGTTTGGCATAGGCTTTTATTGAGTTGATCTTCTGAGCGGTAAAGTTAATATAATTACCGTAAACAGGCCCTATACTGCCAGATAATAAAAACAGGAGACAGCATGAACTCAACGAGTCTGAGCACACGTCATCTGAGCGGCGATATGTGGGGTGGTTTTGCAGCGATGTTAGTAGCGCTCCCATCTGCCATTGCCTTCGGTGTGACGATACTGGCGCCGCTAGGCTCGCACTTCACCGCGCAAGGTGCCATTGCCGGCATACTCGGCGTGACCTTACTGGGCTTCATTGCCGCTTTGTTCGGTGGCACGCAACGATTAATCTCCGCTCCCTGCGCGCCAGCTGCAGCAGTACTCTCAGCGCTAACAATACAGATGAGCCACCAAGGTTCACAGCCTTCAGCGATTCTGCTCACGCTCTTTCTGGTTGCGATCATGAGCAGTGCGATTCAAATTCTTTTTGGCGCATTGCGCTTTGGTCAGTTGATTCGCTATATGCCATTTCCGGTAGTGAGCGGTTATTTGAGCGGCGTGGGTCTTATCATCGTCTTTAGCCAGCTGCCTAAGTTGCTAGGTGCAGCCAAAGGTATTGAATGGTTCGCCGCCATTAGCTCGCCAACTATGTGGCAACCGGTCAGCCTGCTGGTCGGCTGCGCTACGGGCGCCGTCATGCTGCTGGCGATGCGTTTCCCGTCACGCGTGCCAGCCGTCATACAAGGTCTGGCTGCCGGCATCGTGGTCTACTGGCTGCTCGCATGGTCTGCCTTTCCTGCGCTGGCCAGCCTTGAAGACAATCCATTCGTGATCGGCGCAATCTCGACTGCCGGCGACGGCTTATGGGACAGCATTACCGGCCCATGGCAAGGACTGACGCTGGCGGCATTGCCACATTTGCAGCAAATCCTGATTCCGGCGCTGACCTTGTCCGTGCTGCTGTCGATCGACACCCTCAAGACTTGTCTGATTCTCGATGCCATCTCTGGCACGCGCCACAACTCCAACCGAGAACTGATAGGACAGGGCATCGGCAACCTGACAGCGACACTGTTTGGCGGCACGCCTGGCGCTGGCACCATGGGTGCTTCGCTGGTTAACAAGGCCAGTGGCGGCGTGACCAGATTGTCGGGCATGTTTCAAGGCATTTGGTCGCTGCTTGCATTTCTGCTGCTGACGCCATTAATAAGCTGGGTACCGGTGGCGGCACTGGCTGGCTTGTTGATTGTGATTGGCGTGCGCATGATTGACTGGCATTCGCTGCAACTGGCACGTTCGCGCGCAACGGTGCTCGACTTCGGCGTGATTGTCGCCGTCGTTATTGTCGCCAAAACAGTCAGCCTGATTGCGGCCTCCGGGCTCGGCGTAGCGTTGGCTATTCTGATGTTCATTCGCGAACAGATACACAGCTCCACCATTCGCAGCAAATCCTACGGCAACACACTGTTTTCCAAACGGGTGCGTCCAGTGGCAGAGCGTGAAGCATTGCTTGAGTTGGGTAAGCAAAATGTCGTCTATGAATTGCAGGGAAGCCTGTTTTTTGGCACCACCGACCAGCTGTATTCCGCTATTGAACCCGAACTGGAAATGGCGCGCCATGTCGTGCTTGATTTTCAGCGCGTGCAGTCTATCGATATGACAGCGGCACACATGATAGAGCGCTTGCGCAATATGCTCTATGACCATGATGCCACGCTGATTCTGTCTCGCTTGCCGGCGAGCTTGCCCAGCGGTCGCGACCTGCGCAATTACATAGAGCAGCTCGGCATCACCAGCGGTGAACATGCCACTCGTATTTTTGATGATCTCAGCGATGCGCTCGAATGGGTAGAAGACCAGAGCTTGCTGGAAGCCGGCATCGACGCCGACCATTCCACCGACATGCGGCTTGAGCAGTTTGAATTATTCGAAGGCCTGCAGCCATCCACCTTGAAGGCGTTGCAACAGGGTGTGCAGCGACGTTATTACACCGAGGGCGAAATCATTTTCTCATCCGGCACCCCCGGTGATGCTTTGATGTTGATAGCACGCGGCGCAGTACGCATAGACCTGACGCTGTCGAACGGGCGTAAATCGCATATCGCCACTTTCGGGCGTGGCCAGTTTTTTGGCGAGATGTCCTTTCTGGAGCCGCATCCGCATTCGGCCAATGTGATGGCAGCGGCCGATACAGAACTGCTGATATTGCCGCGGTCAGACTTTGATGTGCTGGCCAAGTCCGACCCGATGATGGCCATGCATCTGTATGCATCGCTGGCCAGCGCCATGGCAGACAGGCTACGACATACCAACCTTGAATTGAGGGCGCTGCAAGAAGCTTGACTATGTTTCATTACAATTGTCAGTGCTTTGTCAGGCAAAACTCAGAAGCCTGACAGCTTGAACATTTACTCTCGGATTCTGAATTCACTTCGTCATTCAGAATATCGCCGAGAGTCTTTAGATGCGCCGTGTTAGCTTTTCCGTTCTCTTAGCCTTACTCTCGTTATTGCACCCCATTGCGTCAAGCGCTGAAAGCAGTGCAGGTAGCTTGACGCTTGAACAAGCGCTGGCAATAGCGCGCGAACACAATCACGACTTGAAATTATCACGCTTTGCAGCCGCAGGCGCGCGTGCCAACGTCGAGACAGCTGGCGCAGCACCCAACCCGACACTGACCATGCAGAGTTCCAGCTTCCATCCGGGAGCAGGGCTAGGTAGCGGCCCTTTATGGAGAAAATCCATTGACACCACGCTGCGCGTTGATCAACTGATAGAGCGCGGCGGCAAGCGCGAACTACGCACAGAAAATGCCCGCAAGCTGGCCCAGGCGGCACAGGCCGACAGCAGTGACACGATGCGGCAGCTTGATGTGCTGGTTGCGCAAGCCTATGCAGATTTGCTTGCAGCGCAAGACCGGCGCAACGCCGCGCAAGATGCTGCGCAATTGTTCGACGCGATGCTGGCCGCAGCACAAAAGCGCAAGAACGCGGGTGATATCGCTGGCGCTGACGTAGAGCGAGTCAAGGTCGATGCGCTGCGTGCCAACAATGATATTGATGCCGCCGATGGCGAATTGTCGCGTGCTCGGCATGCACTGGCCTTATTAATCGGGCAGGGTAGCCGCGCTAGTCAGCTCGAAGCAGTCGATCCCTGGCCGACGCTGCAAAACACAGACCCGGATGCAGACAGGGCAATTCAGGAGCAGGCGCTGCAGCAGATCGTTGCGCGGCGCGCCGATGTGCTTGCCGCTGCCGCACGCGTCGATGCAGCAAAGGCCGGCTCGCAGTTTGCGCAAGCGTTGCGCACGCGTGATGTGACAGTCGGTCTTCAGTATGAACATTATCCGCAGCCTGGCGACAGTCAGTCGGGTAGCGCAAACAGCTATGGCGTATCAGTCCAGATTCCCTTGTTCGTTCGGCATTACTACAAGGGCGAAATACTGGCGGCCGAGTCTGCACTCGACGCGGCCAATGAAAATCTGGACAAGACACGTGAAGCAGCCGTCAGTGAAATCTACAGCGCGGCCTCAGCAGTAACCAGTACAGCAGCCCGTGTGCGGCGTAACCGCGATGAATTGCTGGTCGCTGCGGCTAAGGCGGCAAAGGCCGCTGAATTTGCGTATCAAAACGGCGCAGCCGGCGTGATGGACGTGCTCGATGCGCGCCGCACACTGCGTGCCACACGGCTTGATGCACTCACAGCGCTGGCGGAATACAGCAAGGCACTCGCCGTCTGGCGTGCTGCTACCACTACCGAAAACACAGCGGCTCTGCAGCAGGAACATTGATGAAACCCATTACTAAAATAGTCTCGCTGGTGAGCATACTGGCACTCTCCGCCGGTATCGTCATGCTGGTGCAAACTGTGTCTTCTAAAAAAGAAGCGGCGCTGGAAAACCAGCCGAAAAAAGTACAAGAGCCCGGCATCATTCGCTTTGCAGCCGGCGCGCCGCAGCTGGCGTCGATTCGCGCCGAAGCAGTCAAGGCCATGCCCATGCCGACCGCCGACCCCGTCAACGGACGCTTTGTGTTTGATGAAAACTTAACCTCAAGGGTCAGCTCGCCGCTGACAGGCAGAGTCATCAAGCTTCACGCTGAAGTGGGTGAGCGCGTCGCCAAAGGCGCGGTCCTGGTTGAGATTGATGCGCCGGATCTGGCTGCTGCAGAAGCGGATCTGGCCAAAGCAAAAAGCGATGAATTGCGCAAGAAGCTGGCCTACGAACGTGCGCGTAACCTGCATGACAATGAAGTCATCGCACGCAAAGATTTTGAAGCCGCCGATGCGGATTATCAGCAGGCGAAAGCCGACAGCCAGCGTGTGGCGCTGCGTCTTCGAAATCTGAATGCGTCGGGCCATGAAAACGGCCGCTTTCTGTTGCGCGCGCCAGTCGCAGGCGTGGTGGTTGAGCGCCAGATTAATACAGGACAGGAAGTCCGGCCTGACCTGCAGAACCCATTGTTTCTGATTACCGATATCAGCCGCTTGTGGGTGTCTGCTGATGTGCCGGAAAAAAATCTGGCCAATGTGCATGTCGGGCAGATCGTCAGTCTTGAAACTGACGCCTATCCGGACCAGCACTTCAGCGCAAAAGTTGAACGCATAGGCGTGATGGTTGACCCCGGCACCCGTCGCGTGCAGGTTCGCTGCACCGTCAACAACAGTGACTTGCGGCTCAAGCCGGAGATGTTCACGCGCGTGTCATTTCTGGCTGATGGCGAACGCAAGGGCCTGCAAGTTCACAACACCAGTCTGGTCATTGACGGCATCTACAACTGGGTGTTTGTCGAGAAGTCTGCTGGTGTATTCGAGAAGCGCAAGGTCACGCTGGTTGGTCGTGGTACCGAGCATTCATTTGTTGAAGGCGGCTTGGCCGAGGGCGAGCGCGTGGTGACAGAGGGCGCGTTGTTGCTTAATTCCGAGGCTGCAGCGGATGCTAAATAAACTGATTGAATTTGTCCTGACCCAGCGCGTTTTCGTGCTGGTGATGACGGCTGCCCTGTGCGCCTTTGGCTACCGCGCAGTCAGCAACTTGCCAATTGAAGCTTTCCCTGACGTGCAGGATGTGCAGGTTCTGATTGTCACCCAGTACCCGGGACAGGCACCGGAAGAAGTCGAACGCAACGTCACTTTGCCGATAGAGCGCGAAATGTCCGGCGTGCCGCGCCAGACTCAACTGCGCTCGGTGACCATCTCGGGCTTGTCGGTGGTCACGCTCACATTTGAAGATGGCACCGATGACTATTTCGCTCGCCAGCAAGTCATCGAAAAACTGCAGACCGTAACGCTGCCGGCAGGCATACAACCTTCACTGGCGCCGTTGACGACTGCTGTCGGCGAAGTGTATCGCTATGTTGTGGAAGCACCGGCGGACATGTCGCCCAGCGACATCCGCGCCATACAAGACTGGACCATACGCCCGAACCTGCGGATTGTTTCCGGCGTGGCCGATGTGGTCAGCTTTGGCGGCACGATCAAGGAATATCAGGTGCGTATTGATCCGTATGCGTTAAAGCGCTACGGCATGTCGATAGATCAGGTCAGCACGGCGCTGGCCAACAACTCCGCCAACATAGGTGGTGGCTTTGTGCGGCGCGGCGATGAAGCATTGATCATTCGCGGCATGGGTATCTTTACCAAACTGGAAGATATCTCGCATGTCGTCGTTAGCGCCAAAGATGGCAAGACTGTGCTGGTGTCTGATCTGGCCGAAGTCGTCATCGGCGCGCGCAATCGGTCCGGCGTGGTCGCTTACAATGACCGTGACTCCGTCGTTGAAGGTATTGTGCAAATGACCAAGGGGCGCAATGCCACCAAGGTGGTCACTGAAGTCAAAGAGAAGATCGACGAGATCAATGCCAAGCTGCCCAAGGGCGTAAAAATCCACGCCATCTACGACCGGACTCAACTGATTAATCATACGGTTAACACCGTTGCAGAAAATTTGTTGCTGGGCGCGGCGCTGGTCATTGCCATTTTGATGCTGTTCCTGCGTAACTGGCGTGCGGCTTTGATCGTAGCAACGGTCATACCGCTGTCCTTGTTTTGCGCTTTCATCATGCTGGATGCTCGCGGCATTCCGGCTAACTTAATCTCGCTCGGTGCAGTCGACTTCGGCATTATCATTGACGGTGCGGTGGTGCTGGTCGAAGCTCTGATGGTGCGTCTGGCGCTGAACCCTATCGAGTTGCCATCGACTAGCGAAACCGGCTCCATGCTGCGGCTGGCGGCCTTGCGCCGCACGGTAGTCGAGATGGGACATCCGATCTTATTTGCGAAGGCCATCATCATCATCGCCTTCATTCCTATCTTCACGTTCCAGCGGGTTGAGGGAAAAATCTTTTCCCCGGTTGCGCTGACCTTATCGTTTGCGATGCTGGGTGCGCTGATCCTGACCCTGACGCTGGTGCCGACTTTGCTGGCCCTGACCATGCGCCGTCATACGCTGGAAGAAAAGCATGTCGAATGGATGCACAGGCTGCAGGAGTCCTACCGACGCCTGCTGCGCTGGTGCAGTGTGCGGCGCTTCGTGGTGATTGCTGCCTCGATTGGTTCGCTAGTAGTCGTGTTCTTGCTGTCGCCTTTGCTTGGCAGCGAATTCGTGCCGAAACTGGATGAAGGCAATATCTGGCTGACCATCACGCTGCCACCGTCCACCTCGCTCGATACGTCAAAAAATGTCGAGCGCAGTGTGCGGCAGATCATGCGCAGTTATGGCGAAGTTCATAACCTGATCACGCATGTCGGGCGTCCTGATGACGGCACCGATCCGAAAGGCCCCAACAATATCGAAGTGCTGGCCGATCTGAAGCCGGTTGACGAGTGGCCGCATTTTCATAGCAAGGAAGCGCTGGTGGCGGACATGAGTAAAAAAATTCGCACCATACCGGGTGTGCCGACGAATTTTTCGCAAGTGATTCAAGATAACGTTGAAGAAGCGCTGTCTGGCGTAAAGGGTGAAATTTCAGTCAAGATCTACGGTCCCGACCTGGCTATTTTGTCGGAGAAAAGTGAGCAGGTCGCCTCTATTCTCAACAGCATCGCTGGCGCCGCCGATGTGGCGGCCATCAAGATCAGTGGCCAGAGCGAGCTCGACATTGCAGTTGATCGCGCAAAGATTGCGCGTCTTGGCATCAATGTCGCGGACGTCAACATAGCAATCCAGGCTGCTCTGGCAGGTACTGCCGTGAACACGTTTTATGAAGGCGACAAGCGCTTCGATGTGACGATACGCTTGCAGGAGAATTATCGTAATGCAGTCGACGATATCGCGCTGATTCAAGTCAATCTCCCGAACGGCGCCGGTACCGTAGGGCTGGGCGAACTGGCGAAGATAGATATCCGGCAGGGCGCTGCGCGCATCAGTCGCGAAGCAGGCGGACGCAATGCTGCCGTCAAGGCCAATCTGCTGGGGCGTGATCAAGGCAGCTTCGTCAAGGAAGCACAGAAGAAGGTGAAAGAACAACTAGTGCTGCCAGCGGGCTATACGTTGAAATGGGGCGGGCAGTTCGAGAACCAGCAACGTGCTGTGAAACGGCTGTCGGTGATTGTGCCCATTACTAGTCTGCTAATTTTTTCTCTGCTGTTCTGGGCCTTCGGCTCCGTCAAAAAAGCATCGCTGATCTTGATGATTGTGCCGTTTTCCATGATAGGCGGCATCATCGGTTTGGCAATAGCCGGCCTGCATTTCTCCGTCTCTGCAGCGGTCGGCTTCATTGCTGTAGCTGGCATCTCGGTACAGAACGGCGTGATCATGGTCGAGCAAATCATTGAACTTGCGCATCGGGAAAAATCTGCATTGTCGGCCTCGATTGCCGGCGCAGTCGCGCGTTTGCGTCCGATTCTGATGACGGCACTCATGGCCGGTCTGGGCTTGCTGCCCGCCGCGCTTTCGCACGGCATAGGCTCGGAAACGCAGCGTCCGTTTGCTGTCGTCATCGTCGGCGGCATCGTGTCGGCGACCTTCTTTACCTTGTTGTTACTGCCACTGGCGTATCCGTTTTTCCATGAGTCACCTGCACCTGTTACACCGCCTCAGTAAGGCCGGAATTACAGCAAGTCGGCACCCTCTGGCAAAATAGCGAAGGATTGAACAATGTCGGGAACAGATATGCATGTGTTGTTGGTGGAAGATGATGTGGTGCTGGCCGATGGCATCTCGCGGATATTGACTGGTCAAGGCATGGTGGTCGATGTGGTGCAGAACGGGCTCGATGCCGACCGTGTATTGCAAATGCGGTCAGTGGCCGTGGTGGTGCTCGATATCGGCTTGCCAGGCATTGACGGCTTTGAAGTCGTGCGTCGCATGCGCTCACGTGGCGACACAGTGCCGGTACTGCTATTGACAGCACGCGACGACGTGCAGGACAGGGTGCGCGGGCTGGAGCTGGGCGCGGACGACTATCTGGTTAAACCCTTTGCCGCTCCCGAACTGGTCGCGCGCCTGAAAGCGCTGGTCCGGCGCAGCAATCCGCGTCCGGTTGAAATTCAGCTTGGCAGTTTGCAGCTTGATCCGTTTACCCGACGCGCCAGCATCGCTGGCCAGACTATAGAATTGTCGGCACGTGAATGGGCCGTGCTCGAATATATGATTCAGCATGCGTCCCGGGTGGTCTCCAAGCAGCAGATCATTGATGCGATTTTGCCATGGGGTGAAGAAGTCACGCTTAATGCGGTGGAGGTCTATATCTCGCGCATTCGCGCCAAGATTGTAGCCGCCAGTATCAACATCAAGACCATACGCGGCTTTGGTTACATGCTCGAGCTCGATAGCTAATGAGTTTACGTACCAAGCTGCTGCGCTGGCTGGTAGTGCCGCTGCTGGTTGTCAATTTGGCAGGTGCAACGGCGATTTACTGGCTTGCCTGGATACCCGCTCAGGCCGCGCTTGACCAAGGCTTGGCCGATGCCGCCTGGGCGCTGGTGCCGCATGTTCAGGAAACAGATTCTTCGATTGAATTACAGCTGTCGCAACAGGCCGAGCAGGTTCTGCGCGTAGACCGCTTCGATGAAATTTTTTTCGTGGTGCGTCATGAAAATGGCAATACCATCGCCGGCGACCTGGATTTCCCGGCTTTGCAAGTACCGGAGAAATTCAATACCTCGTTGGCTTACGGCGCCCGCATGCGGGGCGAAGATGTGCGCGTCATTTCACTCAAGACCACGGTTGGCGGCGAAATAGTATTGATCGGCGCTGCCGAAACGCGCGTAAAGCGACAGCAGATACGCCTGCGCATTTTCTTTTCTTTGTTAATGCTCGAGATTTTGCTGGTGTTGCTGATTCCTGTCGTTGTCTGGTTTGCGCTTGAAAAGGGTTTGCTACCCCTGCGCGCCATGCAGCGCAACCTTGAGCAGCGGCGGCCGGATGATTTGTCGGCCTTGCCCATTGTGAATGCGCCGACCGAGGTCGTACCATTCATTCGCGCTATCAATGCGTTGTTGGAGCGGGTGCAGGCCAGTTCGCGCGCGAAGCAAGATTTTCTGGCAAATGTCGCGCATCAAATGCGTACGCCGCTGGCCGGCTTCAAGGCACAGCTTGAATGGTTGCAGTCACATTACAAAAATGATCCCGATACCGCGCGCTCTGCTGCCCTGATGGTGGCGTCAACTGAACGTATGGCGCGCAAGGCCAATCAACTATTGGTACTGGCGCGTTCGGAGCCAGGAGACTTCGAACGCAATCGTCTTGAACAATTTGCGCTTGACCAGCTTGTGGCTGAATCTGTGCAGCACTTTGTTGAAGAAGCACTGAAGAAAAATATCGACATTGGCTTTCATCTTCGCCCCACACAGGTAGCTGGCGACCGTTTCCTGTTGCGCGACCTGATCGACAATCTGGTCGATAACGCGATCCGCTATTCGCCAGAAGATAGCGCCGTCACAGTCAGCTGCCAAATGCATGGAAACTCTGGCGTACTCAAGGTTGAGGATGCCGGTCCCGGCATTCCTGATTCGGACAAAGAGAAAATCTTCAGCCGTTTTTACCGGCTGGACCAGACTCAGTCCGGGAGCGGGCTGGGTCTGGCAATCGTGCGTGATATCGCGCAAGACCATGAAGCTGTTATCAATGTTGAATCCGGACCGGATGGAAAGGGTACGGTGTTTACCGTGTTGTTTCCTGCCTTGAGTTAATGATCAGCAGAAGTTTGCGAGAAAAGACACTGGATCCCGACTTTCGTCGGGATGACGGTGGAAGTTTAGATGTCGCCTTCCCCACTACCGTCATTCCGACGAAAGTCGGAATCCAGCGTCTTCCGTAGTGCGCCTATAAAAATCAGCCAGCACAACAGCCCCCCATCCATAGATAGCGTCCTGCGCGACTTTTTCATGGATAATGCCGGCATTGCGACTGACAGAAGCGAGATGCGGTTTGGCTTACAGCGTTAAAGAGATTTTCTATACTTTGCAGGGCGAAGGGGCGCAAGCCGGCCGGCCGGCGGTATTCTGCCGTTTTGCCGGCTGCAATTTGTGGTCCGGCCGCGAAGCGGATCGCGCCTCTGCCGTGTGCCGGTTCTGCGATACCGACTTCGTTGGCACCGATGGTGTCCTTGGCGGTAAATTCGCAGATACCTTCGCGTTGGCAAGCCTGATCAATGCGCAATGGCCGGCTGATCAGCCGCATCATAAATATGTCGTGTTCACCGGCGGCGAGCCGCTGTTGCAGATGGATGCCGCGCTGATCGCTGCCATGCACGAGCAGGGTTTCGAAATCGCCATCGAGACCAACGGTACTTTGCCGGTGCCGGAAGGCGTTGACTGGATTTGCGTGAGTCCGAAAATGGGCGCGCCACTCGTCGTCACTCGCGGTAATGAATTGAAAGTCGTGATTCCGCAGGCTCAACAGCAGTTGCAGGACTATGCTGCACTCGCCTTTGATTATTTTTTTCTGCAGCCGATGGACGGCCCTGCATTGGCCGACAATACCAAGCTGGCGATTGCCACTTGCAAGAACCAGCCGCAATGGCGGCTGTCAGTGCAGACCCACAAGTTGCTGCAAATACCTTAGATAACCATGCTCACCATTACCCGCAAGCTCGAATTCGATGCTGGTCATCGCATCCCTGACCACAAGAGCCAGTGCCGCAATCTGCACGGGCATCGCTATACGCTGGAAATTACACTCGTCGGTCAAGTCATTGAAGAAGAGGGCAGCTCCGATAACGGCATGATCATGGATTTCTCTGATGTGAAAATGCTGGCCAAACAGCACTTGGTCGACGTCTGGGACCACGCCTTTCTGGTCTACGCCAAAGATGCGCCAGTGCGCGATTTTCTTGCAGCGATTCCCGGCCACAAGACGGTCATCATCGATCAGATTCCTACGGTAGAGAATTTGGCGCGAACCGCATTCGGCATCCTGCAGGCCGTGTTCAAGGATCACTATGGCACCGGTCTGAAACTGCACAAGCTGGTGCTGCACGAGACGCCGAACTGCTGGGCCGAGATTACTGCCGACTGAAAAATAACTAATGGACGACACGTACTACATGCAGCAAGCCATCGCCGCCGCGCAAAAAGCGTGGGAGCTCGGTGAAGTGCCGGTCGGCGCAGTAGTGGTGAAAAACGGCGAAGTGATTGCGACCGGCTACAATCAGCCCATAGCCCGCCATGATCCGACGGCACATGCCGAAATCGCAGCATTGCGCGCAGCAGCAAGTGTGCTGGGAAATTACCGGCTGCCGGGCTGTGAATTGTTCGTCACGCTGGAACCTTGCGTAATGTGTGCCGGCGCGATGATGCATGCAAGACTGGCTCGCGTTGTGTATGGCGCCACTGATCCGAAAACGGGCGCCTGCGGTTCTGTCGTGAACCTGTTTGCAGAAGAAAAATTGAATCATCACACCGAGCTGCTTGGTGGTGTCATGGCTGACGAGTGCGGGACACTGTTGAAATCTTTTTTTGCGGAGAGAAGAGCGGCGCGCGCTTAATTAATTCCATGTCCAGACCAGCCCACATTGCCATAGTCGCCCCCAGCGGTTATCCGCCTGACCTCGCTGCTTACTTGCGTGCTGTGGATGGCTTGCGTGCGCAAGGTCACACGGTGCTTGACTACTATGACCCGCTAGCCAAAGACTTGCGCTTTGGCGGTACGGATGCGGCACGCGTCGCACAACTGCATGCGGCCGCCCGCGATCTGCAAGTGGAAGTCGTTATTGCGCTGCGCGGCGGCTATGGGCTGTCGCGATTGCTGCCGGAGATTGATTTCGGCTTGCTCGCTGAAAGTGGCAAGCTGTTCGTTGGTCATAGTGATTTCACGGCCTTGCAGATGGGTTTGCTGGCGCAAACCGGCGCAGTCAGCTTCGCCGGTCCCATGATATGCGACGATTTCAGTCGCGCTGAACCCAGTGAATTTACGCATCATCATTTCTGGCAATGCATCGCCGAGCCGGAACTGCGGGTACGCGTCGAGGCCGCTGCCAATCCACAGCTTGACGCCAACGGCGTCCTCTGGGGTGGCAATCTGAGCATGCTGGTGCACCTGCTTGGCACGCCATGGATGCCAGCAATTGATGGCGGCATTTTATTCATTGAAGATATCAATGAACATCCATACCGCGTAGAACGTATGCTGCTGCAACTTCTGTATGCCGGCGTGCTGGGCAGGCAAAAAGCCTTGCTGTTCGGTGACTTTTCAGGTTACCGCTTGAGCGACTACGACAATGGTTACGATTTCGACATCATGCTCGCTGGCATGCGCAAGCGTACCGACGTGCCGCTGCTGACGGGTCTGCCGTTTGGCCACATACGCGACAAGCTCACACTACCCGTTGGCGCCGCTGCGCAGCTGTCATCTGACTCCCAAGGCTTTACGCTGTCGCTTTCCGGCTATCCGTCCTTGCCACGCTGAGCTTCATTGCGCCGCACAATGGTAAAATCATGGGTTAATTTCACCCGTATCCGTAAAGGTTTCCGCAGTGCTTTCCACAGCTAATATCACGATGCAGTTCGGGCCTAAGCCCTTGTTTGAAAACATTTCCGTCAAGTTCGGCGACGGTAACCGTTATGGCCTGATTGGCGCCAACGGCTGCGGCAAATCCACTTTCATGAAAATCCTCGGCGGCGACCTTGATCCGTCGGCAGGCAATGTGATGCTGGATACAAACGAGCGGCTCGGCAAACTGCGCCAGGACCAGTTCGCTTATGAAGACATGCGCGTGCTTGATGTGGTGATGATGGGCCACACCGAAATGTGGGCTGCGATGGCCGAGCGCGACGCGATCTATGCGAACCCGGACGCCACCGACGACGACTACATGAAGGCGGCCGACCTCGAAGCCAAGTTCGCCGAGTACGACGGCTACACAGCCGAGGCGCGCGCCGGTGAATTGCTCTCCGGCGTAGGCATTCCGAATGCGCAGCATGCCGGCGCCATGAGCACCATTGCACCCGGCTTCAAGCTGCGCGTGCTGTTGGCGCAGGCGCTGTTTTCGAATCCGGATATTTTGCTGCTCGACGAGCCGACCAACAACCTCGACATCAACACCATTCGCTGGCTGGAAGACGTGCTCAACGAGCGCAACTCGACCATGATCATCATTTCGCATGATCGTCACTTCCTGAACCAGGTCTGCACGCACATGGCCGACATGGACTACGGCACGCTGAAGGTTTATCCTGGCAACTACGACGAATACATGCTGGCGTCGACGCAGGCGCGTGCGCAGCAACTGTCGGTCAATACAAAAGCCAAAGAGAAAGTCGCCGAGCTGCAGGAATTCGTGCGTCGCTTCTCCGCCAATAAATCGAAAGCGCGTCAGGCGACGTCGCGTGCCAAGCAGATCGATAAAATCAAGGTTGAAGACTTCAAACCGTCCTCACGCCAGAATCCATTCATGCGTTTTGATGGCGAGAAAAAACTGCACCGTCTGGCCGTTGAAACGCAAAGCATTACCAAGGCCTACGACCATACCTTGTTCAAGAATTTTAGCTTCGCAGTCGAAGCCGGCGAGCGCATTGCCATCATTGGCGCCAATGGCGTCGGCAAGACCACGCTGCTGCGCTGCATAGGTGGTGACCTGTGCGGCTTGCATGCTGACAGTGGCTTGGTGAAGTGGGCCGAGAATGCCAACCCCGGCTACATGCCGCAAGACCCGACCGAAGAATTCGCGTCCGATAAAACCCTGACCGACTGGATGGGGCAGTGGACACAAGAGGGTGACGACGACCAGGCCGTGCGCTCCATTCTGGGCCGCTTGCTGTTCTCTGGTGACGACGTGAAAAAATCAGTCAAGGTGCTGTCCGGCGGCGAAAAAGGTCGCATGATGTATGGCAAGCTGATGCTGGGCCGTCACAACGTGCTGCTGATGGACGAGCCTACCAATCACATGGACATGGAATCGATTGAGTCGCTCAACATCGCGCTTGATAAATACGCCGGCACCCTGATATTCGTGTCACATGACCGTGAATTCGTGTCGTCGCTGGCTACGCGTATTTTGGAAATTAAAGAAGACGGCATCACTGATTTCCTCGGCAATTACGAAGATTACTTGTCAACGCAGGGCATTGAATAACGCTGCAAACCATGGAAATCAAAACCATAGAATTCGACCATCCACAGATGGCAACCGGTGCCAGTTGCACGGCATCGGCGTGGGCGAGTGTGCCGGCTCCGTTGTCGCCGGATCAGAAAGCCGCTTTGAAAAATCGTATTCGTGCATTGCTCAAAGAGCGCGGCGCGGTGTTGGTTGCGCATTACTACGTTGATGCCGATCTGCAGGACCTGGCTGAAGAGACAGGCGGGTGCGTATCGGATTCATTGGAAATGGCGCGCTTCGGTCGCGACCATGCCGCGCAAACGCTGGTGGTTGCCGGTGTGCGTTTCATGGGCGAGACCGCCAAAATTTTGTCGCCGGAAAAAACCGTGCTGATGCCGGATCTGGACGCAACTTGCTCGCTTGATCTCGGTTGTCCTGCCGACGAGTTCGCAGCGTTCTGCGATGCGCATCCGGATCGCACCGTCGTTGTCTATGCCAACACCAGCGCCGCCGTCAAAGCACGCGCCGACTGGATGGTGACATCTTCGATCGGGCTAGACATCGTCGCCCACCTGCATGCGCAGGGCAAAAAAATCCTGTGGGCGCCAGACCGTCATCTGGGTGGCTATATCCAGAAACAGACAGGCGCTGATATGTTGCTGTGGCAGGGCTCCTGCCTCGTGCATGATGAATTCAAGGGCGTTGAACTTGAATTGCTCAAGCGCGAGCATCCGCATGCAAAAGTACTCGTGCATCCGGAGTCGCCAGCTGCTGTCGTGGCCATGGCCGATGTGGTGGGTTCGACTTCGCAAATGATCGCTGCAGCCCAGACGCTGGATGCGACTGAATTTATCGTCGCCACCGACAACGGTATCTTGCACAAGATGCGCATGGCCGCACCGGGCAAGCATTTTATTGAAGCGCCGACAGCTGGCAACAGCGCCACCTGCAAGAGCTGCGCACATTGCCCGTGGATGGCCATGAACGGCTTGCAGAATCTGGCGGATGTGCTCGAATCCGGACGCAATGAGATTCAGGTCGACCCCGTCATCGGCAAGCAAGCCGTGGTCTGCATAGACCGCATGCTGCAATTTGCTGCTGAGCGCAAAGCCAACGTGCGTCCGTCTGCCGATCTGGCGCATGAACAAAAACTTTTTTCCGGCATTGGTCCTGCATGAGCACGCTCAACAATCCTTTTGCTCCGTTTGACGCAGGCTTGAGTGCAGCGTTTGAAGACAATATTCGTACTGCGCTTGCCGAAGATGTAGGCAGCGGCGACTGGACTGCGCTGCTGGTGCCGGAGCATGAACTTGTTCGCGCTAGCGTCGTTGTGCGTGAAGCTGCGGTACTGTGTGGCGCGCCGTGGTTTGAAGCGGTGATGAAGCAATGCGATGCGCGTATCAAGCTAGAGTGGCGCTATGCTGAAGGCGCGTTGATGACGGCCGACACCGAAGTCTGTGCCATCACGGCACCGGCGCGCGCCCTGCTCACAGCGGAACGTGCGGCACTCAACTTTTTGCAGCTGCTGTCCGGCGTTGCGACTGCAACCAGAAACTATGTAGACCTGATTCAAGGCACGCGCGCAGCAATACTCGACACTCGCAAGACTATGCCGGGGCTGCGGCTTGCGCAAAAATATGCCGTGCGTGTGGGTGGCGGCAAGAACCAGCGGCTGGCTTTGTACGATGGGATCCTGATCAAGGAAAACCATATTGCCGCCGCCGGTGGCATCAAGCAGGCGATGGACGCGGCCCATGCATTGCATGCAGGGGTATCGATACAGATCGAAGTTGAAAACATGGATGAATTCCAGCAGGCGCTTGACGCCGGCGCGACTTCCGTCTTGCTTGACAATTTCAGTACCGACCAGATGCGTAGTGCAGTAGCGATCAATGCTGGCAGGGCGCTGCTGGAAGCATCGGGCGGCATCAATAGCGAGACCGTGCGCGCCATTGCAGAAACAGGCGTGGACCGCATTTCCATCGGCAGCCTGACGAAAGACATCAAGGCAACCGACTATTCACTGCGGGTGACTGGCTGACCCTAGTTTTTGTGCAGACCAGTTTGCTTGCCAGGGATAATTTTACGTTCCGGTGTCAACACCGTCGGTAAAGCTTTTGGCAAGGTGTCCGGATAATCAAGACTGTAATGCAGCCCGCGGCTTTCACGGCGCGACAAGGCGCTGCTGACGATGAGTGACGCGACTTCTACCAGATTGCGCAACTCCAGCAAGTCACGCGTTATGCGGAAGTTGGTGTAGTACTCGTCGATCTCTTCTTTAAGCAATGCAATACGGTGCTGCGCACGTTCCAGGCGTTTGGTCGTGCGCACGATGCCGACAAAACTCCACATGCAGCGCCGCAGTTCATCCCAGTTTTGTGTAATGACGACTTCTTCGTCGGCATCGGTGACGCGGCTTTCATCCCAGGCGGGCAGGGCAGGCGACTTCGGAATGGCTTGCTGGCCAATATCCATCGCGGCAGCGCGGCCCAGCACCACACATTCCAGCAAAGAGTTACTTGCCAAGCGGTTCGCACCATGTAATCCGGTATAGGCAGTCTCACCAACGGCATACAAACCTTGCACATCTGTGCGGCCGTGCAAGTCAGTGACGATGCCGCCACAGGTGTAATGCGTGGCGGGCACAATCGGAATAGGTTGCCGCGTAATGTCGATGCCAAGCTCGAGGCAGCGGGCGTAAATGGTCGGGAAGTGCTCTTTCAGAAAAGCAGGAGGCTGGTGGCTGATGTCGAGATCGACATAATCAAGGCCACGCTTTTTCATCTCGAAGTCGATTGCACGCGCGACCACATCGCGCGGCGCTAGTTCGGCGCGTTCATCATGTGCAGGCATGAAGCGTTGGCCGGCGGCATTGCCGGCGGTGGCTGGCAGTTTTAGTATGCCGCCTTCACCGCGCACGGCTTCAGTTATGAGGAAGGACTTTGCATACGGGTGATACAGGCAGGTCGGGTGAAACTGAATGAATTCCATGTTCGAGACCCGGCAACCAGCGCGCCATGCCATCGCAATGCCGTCGCCGGTCGCAGTGTCGGGGTTCGTCGTATACAAATAGACCTTGCCAGCGCCGCCCGTGGCCAGCACAGTCTGGCTCGCTTGAATGGTATGTACTTTGCCGGTCTGTACGTCCTGTACGTAGAGGCCATAGCAATGCGTCGCGCCGTTTTTGATCTTGAGCTTGCTCGAAGTGATGAGGTCAATCGCGCAGTGGTTTTCCAGCAGCGTGATATTCGGATGATTGCGGACTTTCTGCTCCAAAGTCAGCTGCACTGCATGGCCGGTCGCATCGGCGGCATGAATAATGCGGCGCTGGCTGTGGCCGCCTTCGCGGGTGAGGTGAAAACCAAGCTCGGCCTGCTCGTCGCGGGTAAAGGGCACACCCTGCTCGATCAGCCAGTCAATCGCCTCGCGTCCATGTTCGACGATGAAGCGGGTCGCGCCCTCGTCGCACAGTCCGGCGCCGGCTACCAGTGTGTCGTCTATATGCTGAGCGTGGCTGTCGGTTGAATCAAGTACGGCGGCAATCCCGCCCTGGGCCCAGTCGCTGGCACCATCGCGTAGAGCACGCTTGGAGATTATGGCAATTTTGCGGTTTTCAGCTAAATGCAGAGCTACGGACAGGCCGGCTAAGCCACTACCGACGATGGCGACATCAAATTTCATGGATTTCTGTAATCAGTTTGTAGTATTGCTGTGACTATATGCGATTTGGGCACTGTTCGCAGTACAAAGGCTTTCTTAAGGGTAAAAAGATGGGCGATTGCAAACCTATATGCAGCAAAAACGACCGAGGTCAAATTTTTTTAGCACTTCAAGCGTAATAGACAACTTATCCAGTATAATCCGCTGACGTTGAGATTCGAGTAGCAGTGGTGCAGTATCAGTCTGTAATTCCTTACTTGGTTGAGACGATCTTTACGCGGGACTATTCCGCACAACTTACTAAGATAGGAAATGCAATGGCAACAGGTACTGTTAAGTGGTTCAATGACTCCAAAGGTTTTGGCTTTATCACACCTGACGAAGGCGGCGAAGATCTGTTCGCTCACTTCTCAGCGATTCAATCAAGCGGCTTCAAATCGCTTCAGGAAAACCAGCGCGTGCAGTTCGACGTGACCACTGGTCCTAAAGGCAAGCAGGCTTCGAACATCCAGCCGCTGTAAGCTTTTACCGGTTCTAAAAAATCCCTGCTTCGGTGGGGATTTTTTTTGCCTGCTATCTACATCTAAGGCATCTAATACGATCTTCGCTAGATGGTACGAGTCAGGCGAAGATACCTTGCTCTATCCGTCCCAGCGACTGCATGACTGAACTCGCGCTTTTATCCGTATCAAGCAGCGACAAAGGCGTGACGCCTCCAAGGCTGGCGTTGGAGGTTTTGATCCAGTCAAGCGCTGCAGACTCTTCTTCAAAGACTTCAACTGCACGCTGCACTACCTTTGCCAGCCGTAGCAATTTACCGGACTCATTGTCATGAGTTTCAAACATTCATCCTCCAGTCTGGCTCAACAATTTTGCTTCAATTGTTATTCAATTATGGCGTAATTTCTACATTAAATTGATTGAAAAAAGCTTGGTTTGCCTCTGTAGATAATGTACCTCTTGCGAGGGGCTGACAGCTAGATGCGGTGATGAGTGCTTGTTGAAAAATACCTGAATTTTTTGTGCGATGTGAAGCATGGCTGTGCTCTTCGAACGATTTTTTGTTGTGCGATGAAAGCCACTGGATCCCCCTTTGGGCCACTGTCTGGCTTGTAAGCCAGACCGCTTCGACAGGCGTAACGCATGCGTTACGAAACCCCTGCCTCACCCTGCGCTGGGAGCGTAGTGGGGAATTCGGACTGCATGCAGTCC
>JBBARG010000010.1:0-92242 GCA_040399905.1 Burkholderiaceae bacterium | reverse complement strand
CATGAAAACACCCCAAAAGAATGGACGGGTGTCCAACTTTTGGGGTGCAGTTCACAGGCCGTGGTATTTAATTTTGCGAAACAAGCTTACTTACGCAGCACCAGCGAGCCAGGCAGGCTGGCGAGGTAAGCAGCAATGTCTTTGACTTCCACAGGTGTCAACGGCTTGGCCATTCCACCCATGATCGCGTTAGCGCGGCTGTTGCCGGCATTCGCGCCGCGCTGGTAAGCAACCAGTGCATGAGCAAGGTAATCAGCGTGCTGACCTGCCAGCTTTGGATAGCTCGGGTCAACCGGGCTGTTGTAATCGGCGCCATGGCAAGCTGCGCAGTTGTACTTCTGGGCTGCAGCCTTACCGGCTGCCACGTTGCCGGCGACGGCGTTGAAAGAGGTTCCGCAGGCAATCAGGGTCACCAGCATTGCAATGATTTTTTTCATGGTGGGCTCCTGTTATTTCTGCTGCGCGTAATACGCTGAGACGTCAGCGATGTCCTGATCGGACAGGCCAGCAGCGATGCCGCGCATGGTTGGATGATTGCGCTCGCCTTTTTTGTAGGCATTCAATGCCGACGCGAGATATTTTTCAGACTGGCCGCCGAGCATGGGAACGCGGTAAACCTCTGGGAATGAAGCCTTGTAGCCTACGATGCCGTGGCAGCCGATACACATGGCAACCTTGTTTTCAGCGGCTTTGGCGTCTCCCTTGATGTCCGCTGCTGCGGAAATCTGGGCCACACCCGCCAGCGCGAGAAGTGCAAAGAGTTTTTTCATGATAGCTGGGTAGTTGATTCGAAACTGATTAATGGCGACCAGAAAAATTGCCAACATAGTATTTAAATGTTGCTCTGCCGCACCAAAAGGGCCTAATTTTAACTCAATAAGAACACGCCGTCTATTTTCGACAAGTAAAAACAGGCCTTAAGTACGAGTGATACCAGTCCCAACTTACTAACTGGACGTCGTTTATACTCGGTTCTATTTTCCAATTACCGACCAGCTCCCATGCGACCATCCCAGCGTTTTGAAGGTTCAGACAGTTACGTTGCCACCCATGACTTGAAATTGGCAGTCAATGCCGCCCTCACCTTGCAACGCCCGTTATTAATTAAGGGCGAGCCCGGCACCGGCAAGACCATGCTGGCCGAAGAAGTCGCTGCCGCGTTGGGCATGCCGCTGATGCAGTGGCATATCAAGTCGACCACCAAAGCGCAGCAAGGCCTGTACGAATATGACGCCGTGTCGCGGCTGCGCGATTCGCAACTCGGCGACGAGCGGGTCAAGGATATTCACAACTACATCGTGCGCGGCGTGCTGTGGCAGGCATTCACGGCCGAGCAGCCGGTGGTGCTGCTGATTGACGAGATCGACAAGGCCGACATTGAATTCCCGAACGACTTGCTGCGCGAGCTGGACCGCATGGAATTCTATGTCTACGAAACCCGCGAAATGGTGCGCGCCGTGCATCGGCCACTGGTGATCATCACGTCGAACAATGAAAAAGAATTGCCGGACGCGTTCCTGCGCCGCTGTTTTTTCCATTACATAAAATTCCCGGAAAAAGAAACGATGCAGCAGATCGTAGACGTGCATTTCCCGAATCTGAAAAAAGAATTGCTGGCGCAGGCGCTGCAGACTTTTTATGAAGTGCGCGAAGTTGCCGGCCTGAAGAAGAAACCATCAACCTCCGAACTGCTGGACTGGTTGAAGCTGCTGCTGGCTGAAGACATTCCACCGGAAGCACTGCGCAGCGCCGACAACAAAAGCATCGTGCCGCCGCTGCATGGTGCACTGTTAAAAAACGAGCAGGACGTGCATCTGTTCGAGCGTCTTGTCTTCATGTCGCGCGCTAACCGCTAAGCTGTACCAACATGCTGATCGACTTTTTTTTCACGCTCAAAGACGCCAAGGTTCCTGTCTCCATCAAGGAGTTTCTGGTTCTGCTGGAGGCGTTGCAAAAACAGGTCATCGACAACTCGCTCGACGACTTTTATTTTTTGTCGCGCGCCACGCTGGTTAAAGACGAAGCGCATTACGATAAATTCGACAAAGCCTTCGGCCAGTATTTTCATGGCATTGAGGCCTTGTTCGAGAAATTACCCGACATTCCGCTCGACTGGCTGATGAAGCGCATGGAGCGCGAACTGACGCCCGAGCAAAAAGCCCAGCTCGAAAAATTCGGCTATGACAAGCTGATGGACCGTCTCAAGGAATTACTGCAAGAGCAGAAAGAGCGTCACGAAGGCGGCAACAAATGGATAGGCACTGGCGGCACGTCACCGTTCGGCCATGGCGGCACTAATCCCGAAGGCATACGCATCGGCGGCGAAGGCGGCAAGCGCAGCGCAGTCAAGGTCTGGGAAGCGCGCGCTTTCCGTGACTACGACAGCGAACGCGAACTCGGTACGCGCAATATCAAGGTCGCTTTGCGCCGGCTGCGTCGTTTCGCGCGCGAAGGCGCCGAAGACGAATTGGCGCTCGACGACACCATCCGCGCCACCGCTAGCAATGCCGGCTGGCTGGACTTGAAAATGCGGCCGGAGCGGCGCAACAAAACCAAGGTCTTGATGCTGATGGATGTGGGCGGCACCATGGACGACCATATAGCTCGCGCAGAAGAATTGTTTTCAGCGGCGAAAGCTGAGTTCAAGAATATGGAGTTCTTCTATTTCCACAACTGTGTCTATGAGACCTTATGGAAAAATAATCGCCGCCGCCATGCCGAACGCTTCGCAACCTGGGATGTCTTGCGCAAATATCCGGCTGATACCAAGCTGATTTTCATCGGCGACGCCACGATGAGCCCGTATGAAATCCTGCAGCCCGGCGGCTCGGTTGAATACAACAACGAAGAAGCCGGTGCCGTCTGGCTGCAGCGCTTTACCCATACCTTCCCGAAATTTGTCTGGCTCAACCCCGAACCGGAAGGTTTGTGGCAATACCGGCAGTCGATTGACGTTGTTCGTCAACTGATGAGCAATCGCATGTTTCCCGTTACGCTAGAAGGGTTAGAGCGGGCCATGCGCATGCTGAGCAAGTAATTCAAAGCCCCCCACCCTTACATTTTTCATTAGAATGCACTGGATTTTGCCCGTACCGGGCAAAAAAATCTTAGCAACAAGGTATTCATCTTCAGCGCATGGCAACCAAAAAATCAGACTACAGCGAAGCCTCCATCCGTGTCCTTAAAGGACTGGAGCCGGTAAAACAACGGCCGGGCATGTATACCCGCACCGAAAATCCGCTGCATATCATTCAGGAAGTCATCGACAACGCGTCCGATGAAGCGCTCGGTGGCTATTGCAAAAATATCGTTGTCACCATCAATGCCGACGGCAGCGTCAGCGTTGAAGACGACGGCCGCGGCATTCCGGTCGGCTTGCATCCGGAAGAAAAAGTGCCAACGGTGGAAATTGTCTTTACCCGTTTGCATGCCGGCGGCAAGTTCGACAAAGGCTCAGGCGGCGCGTACGCATTTTCGGGCGGCTTACATGGCGTGGGCGTGTCCGTCACCAATGCCTTGTCGAGCAAGCTGGAAATTACCGTCTGGCGCAAAGATGAGCGCGGCAATGGCGTGCACCAGATGACCTTCTCTGGCGGCGATGTGATCTCGCCGCTGCAGTCACGCGCTGCGGCGCGTGACGACAAAAAATCCGGTACCCGCGTGACAGTCTGGCCCGACGCCAAGTATTTCGATTCGTCTGTTATTCCGATGAGCGAGTTGCAACGACTGCTGCGCTCAAAGGCAGTGCTGCTGCCGGGCGTGAAAGTCACGTTCATTCAAGCCAAAAGCGGTGAGACCCAGACGTGGCAATATGAACAAGGCCTGCGTGGTTACCTGACCGAAGCGCTGGCGCAAAACACTGACGCGCCAACATTGATACCGCTGTTTGAAGGCGAACAATATGCCGCCGCTGATGCCGACGGCTTTGCCGAAGGTGAAGGCGCAGCGTGGGTCGTCGCATGGACGGAAGACGGTAATGTAGTGCGCGAGTCGTATGTAAACCTGATACCAACGCCAGCGGGTGGCACGCATGAAGCCGGTTTGCGCGAAGGCTTGTTTGGCGCAGTCAAAAGTTTTGTGGAGATGCATTCGCTACTGCCGAAAGGCGTCAAGCTATTGGCAGAAGACGTCTTTGCGCGCGTGTCGTTTGTCTTGTCGGCCAAGGTGCTGGACCCGCAGTTTCAAGGGCAGATCAAAGAAAAACTCAACTCACGCGATGCAGTGCGGCTCGTTGCCGGTTACTCGCGTTCGGCGCTGGAGCTCTGGCTGAATCAACACGTTGACTACGGCAAGAAACTTGCCGAACTGGTGATTAAACAAGCGCAAAGCCGTCTGCGTTCAGCGCAAAAAGTCGAGAAGCGCAAATCGTCCGGCGTGGCTGTTTTGCCGGGCAAGCTGACGGATTGCGAATCGACCGACATCACGCGTAACGAAATATTTCTGGTCGAGGGTGACTCCGCTGGTGGCTCTGCAAAGATGGGCCGCGACAAGGAATTTCAGGCGATCCTGCCGCTGCGCGGCAAAGTGCTCAACACATGGGAGACCGAGCGCGACCGCTTGTTTGCCAATAACGAGATTCACGATATCGCCGTCGCTGTTGGCGTGGACCCGCATGGTCTACATGACGATCCCGATTTATCCGGCTTGCGTTACGGCCGCATCTGCATCTTGTCTGATGCTGACGTAGACGGCTCGCATATTCAGGTGCTGTTGCTGACGCTGTTCTTCCGTCATTTCCCCAAGCTCATTGCAAACGGCCACATCCATATTGCGCGTCCGCCGCTGTATCGCGTTGATGCGCCAGCACGCGGCAAAAAACCAGCGCAAAAAATTTATGCGCTCGACGATGGCGAACTCACTGCCATTGAGGACAAACTGCGCAAGGACGGCGTCAAGGAAGGCGGCTGGAGCATTGCGCGCTTCAAGGGTCTGGGTGAGATGAACGCCGGCCAGCTGTGGGAGACGACGATGAATCCGGATACACGCCGGCTCTTGCCAGTGGCGCTGGGACTGTTCGATCAGGCTGCGTCCGAAGCGCGCTTTACCATGTTGATGGGTAAAGGCGAAGCTGCTGCGCGTCGCAACTGGCTTGAAGACCACGGCAATGAAGTTGAAGCCGACATTTAAAACTTAAAGTCACTGGGTTCCAGCATTCGCTGGGACGACGGTTATTTAACTACCGTCATCCTGACGAAAGTCAGGATCCGGCGACTTTCACTCACCTTTTTAGCGCTACAACATGACTGAACAAACCAATCTGTTTGAAGCAGCAGGCAGCGACGACGCAGACGCCCTCACACTGGCGACCTTCGCCGAGCGTGCTTACCTCGACTATGCGATCTCGGTCGTCAAGGGACGCGCACTGCCGGACGTGGCCGACGGCCAGAAGCCAGTGCAACGCCGCATTCTGTACGCGATGGATCAGTTGAAGCTGGACTCGGGCGCCAAGCCGCGCAAGTCTGCTGCAGTGGTCGGTGACGTATTGGGCAAATTGCATCCGCACGGCGACCAGTCGGTATATGACGCGATGGTGCGCATGGCGCAAGATTTCTCGCTGCGCTATCCGTTGGTTGATGGTCACGGTAATTTCGGTTCGCGCGATGGTGACGGCGCCGCAGCGATGCGTTATACCGAAGCGCGCCTGACGCCGATCTCGCGTCTGCTGCTCGATGAAATCGACATGGGCACAGTCGACTTCCAGCCCAACTACGACGGCTCCACGGTAGAGCCCAAGCTACTGCCGGCGCGTCTCCCTTTCGTGTTGTTGAATGGTGCGTCAGGCATTGCGGTTGGCATGGCGACCGAAATACCTTCGCATAATCTGACTGAAATCGGCAAAGCTGCGGTGGCGATGATTCGCAATCCCAAGCTGACGCATGAAGAATTGACGGACATCATTCCGGGACCGGACTTCCCGGGTGGTGGCCAGATCATCACGCCGGCCAGCGTGATCCGCGAAATTTATCAGAGTGGCCGCGGCAGTATCAAGGTACGTGCGCGCTGGAAGATTGAAGAGATGGCGCGCGGACAATGGCAGCTGGTTGTCACGGAACTGCCGCCGGGTACGTCGTCGCAAAAAATTCTTGAAGAAATCGAAGAGCTGACTAACCCCAAGATCAAGCTCGGCAAGAAAAGCCTGTCACCCGACCAGCTCGCCAACAAGCAAACCTTGCTTGCAGTGCTCGACACCGTGCGCGACGAGTCCGGACGCGAAGCGCCGGTGCGACTGGTGTTTGAGCCAAAAACAAAAAATCTCGACCAGCAGGAATTCAGCACGCTGCTGCTTGCGCATACGTCGCTGGAAAATAGTGTCGGCGTCAATCTGGTGATGATAGGCGGCGATGGTCGGCCGCGCCAGAAAGCGCTTGGCGATATTTTGCGTGAATGGATCAGCTTCCGTTTCGACACCGTTACCCGCCGCACGCAGCACAGGCTGGCGAAAGTGGATGATCGCATTCATATTCTCGAAGGCCGCGAAGCGGTACTGCTGAATATCGACAAGGTCATCAAGATCATTCGCGAGTCGGACGAACCGAAGCCGGCGCTGATGGAAGCGTTCAAGCTATCGGAAAGACAAGCTGAAGATATTCTTGAAATTCGCCTGCGTCAGTTGGCGCGTCTCGAAGCCATCAAAGTACAGCAGGAACTCGCCGGTCTTCGCTCGGAAAAAGCTGGACTGCAAGAGTTGCTCGACAATCCGTCGTCCATGAAAAAGCTGCTCATCAAGGAAGTTGAAGCCGACAGCAAGCAATATGGCGACGAACGCCGCACGCTGATGGAAGAAGCCGAAAAAGCCGTCGCTGAACAAAAGCTGATTGATGAACCTGTGACGGTGGTGATCTCGCAGCGCGGCTGGGTACGCGCACGCGGTGGTCACGGTCATGATGCGCAACAGTTCAGCTTCAAGGCAGGTGACGCGCTGTATGCCGCCTTTGAATGCCGCACCATCGACTCTGTGCTGGCGTTCGGCTCCAACGGCCGTGTGTACTCGGTATCAGTGTCGCTGCTGCCGGGCGCGCGCGGCGATGGCGTACCGCTGACGACCCTGCTTGAACTCGAAGACGGCACGCGTCTGGTGCATTACTTTGCCGGCAGCGCCGACACGCCACTGATGCTGGCATCGACAGCAGGCTATGGTTTTGCATCGAAAGCCGGTGACATGATCAGCCGTCAAAAAGGCGGCAAGTCATTCATGACGATGGAGGCCGGCGATGAGCCGTTGATGCCGCGCGTAATGGGCAAGAATGCCAGCGCCATTGCCTGCCTGTCTGAAAATGGTCGTCTGCTGGTGTTTGGACTTGATGAAATCAAGATGCAACCGGGCGGTGGACGCGGCGTGACCCTGATGGAACTCGACGCTAAAGAAAAACTGGTCGCCGCCCAACCTGTAAGCCAGAAAGGTGTGCGCGTCATCGGCATCAGCAGTCGTGCCTCCAAGCCGCAAGAACTTAATCTCTCCGCTGCTTCGCTTGCAATTCATATTGGCAAGCGCGCGCGCAAAGGCAAGTTGCTGGCGTCACGCATGAAAGCTTCGCAGCTGGAAGCGCTAGGCTAATGCGTAAGTCTGCATCCGTCGTTTTGCTAGCCATGCTGGTGTGCGTGGCCTGCAGCAGCATCAACCCTTACTATGATTCGGCCAAGCCACATCACACTGCGCAGGGCTTCAAGAATAATTATCAGCAGGGTGAAATGGTCAGCTCGCTGTGGCGCTGGCAATGGGAACGCTGGCGCGATGGGTTGCCGAAAGCGCCGCAAAACGGCTATAGTTTTCCGGTCGAAAAACCAGACACAGCATGGCTGCAAAATAATCGTAGTCAGACGACTGCGACATGGATTGGCCATGCCAGCGTGCTGGTGCAGATCAATGGCGTCAATCTGCTGACTGATCCGATTTTTTCAGAACGCGCGTCACCTGTCCAATGGGCCGGCCCGAAACGCTTTGTGCCGCCCGCTGTTGCGCTCTCTGAACTCCCGCATATAGATGTGGTGCTGATCTCGCATAATCATTACGACCATCTGGATCTTGATTCGGTGCTGGCACTGAATGCACAAAGCGGTGGCGCGCCGCTGTTCATGGTGCCGCTTGGTGTCAAACCATGGATGCAGGCGCAAGGCATAAAAAACGTACGCGAACTCGACTGGTGGCAGAGCGAAAATGTTGGCGGCGTCGAGCTCAGTCTGGTGCCGGTGCAGCACTGGTCGGCCCGCAGCATCACGGATCGCTTCGAGACATTGTGGGGCGGCTGGATTGCACGAGCTGACAAAAAAAGTGGCCAGCCTTTCACACTGTTTTTCAGTGGCGACACTGGCTACTCAAAAGACTTCGCCGATATCCACCGCCGTTTCGGCGCTGTTGATCTGGCCTTGCTTCCAATTGGCGCCTACGAGCCGCGCTGGTTCATGCAGCGTCAACATGTGAATCCGTCTGAAGCAGTGCAGATTCATCAAGACCTGCATGCGAAGCAGTCGCTCGGCATTCACTGGGGCACGTTCGAACTGACGGACGAATCACTGGATGAACCGCCGCGCGCACTCGCAGAAGCCGTTAGCAAGGCGGGCCTTGCGTCTGATGCGTTTGTCATAGTCAGACATGGCGGCATGCTTAAATTTTAAGCAATCGTAACTAGCGATTGATACAAACTCAATTTTCACATTTAATCCGTGTTCTTGTCTGATTAGGCATTGAAGCATGGAAACGCGGTATTTAGAATGGGCAATCTTGCTCATCGTTATACCGCTATGCACTTTCCTTCTCTAGCCACACTATCCCGCCGACTTGGTCTTGCCCTCGCCTGTTTAGGCTTGGGATGCGCGAGCCTTGCACATGCCAACGCACTCGACATCAGCATCAACGAACAAATCGTGATGTTGCCGGTCGTGAGCGCCAATGGCAGTCATCAGCAATTCGAAACCACGATTTACAAACCGGCAGGCGAAGGTCCCTTCCCTTTGCTGCTGATGAATCACGGTAAAGATCGTGGCAACCCTAATTTGCAAAGAAGAGACCGCTTCCTGGCGATGAGCCGCGAATTTGTCAAACGCGGCTATGCGGTGGCCATCCCTATGCGCAAAGGCTTTTCTAAATCAACCGGCTATTACAGCGACTATGGCTGCAACATGAAAGACAACGGTCAGCTGCAAGCAGATGATATTCAGGCGGCGCTGTCAGTGCTGGTACGTGAAAGCTGGGTCGACCCGCAACATATCGTCGTCGCTGGCCAATCCTATGGTGGGCTGGCGACAATGGCATTTGGCACGCGTCATTTTCCTGGCGTGCGTGGCCTGTTGAATTTTGCCGGCGGCTTGCGCATTGATGGCGGCAGCTGCGACTGGCGTGCCAGTCTGGTGACAGCGTTTGCCAGCTATGCAGGCAAGACTTCGCTGCCTAGTCTGTGGTTCTATGGCGCCAACGACAGCTATTTCAATTCCGGCCTGGCCGGCAAACTGGCGCAAGCCTATCAATCAGCAGGCGGTCGTGCGCAACTGGTCGCATTCGGCAATTTCAAATCCGATGCGCATGGTCTGGCAGGCAGCCGCGATGGCGTGGCAGTATGGTGGCCAGAGACTGAGCGCTTCCTGCAAAGTGTAGGTATGCCGACTGCTGAAGTCTTTACGCTGCCGACGCGGCCGAAGCTGCTGGCGACGAATTTTGCTGCGATTGATAATGTCTCGGCAGTGCCTTATTTATCGGAGGCAGGACGCGCAGCGTATCGAAACTTTTTAGCCCGCTCGACGCCGCGCGCCTTTGCGTTGTCTAACTCGGGTGAATGGAGCTGGGCTGAAGAAGGTGACGATCCGGTTGAGCGAGTGTTGGCTGCGTGCCAGCAATCAAGCGGCGCTGCCTGTCAGTTGTATGCCGTCGATAAGGATGTGGTCTGGAGCGAAAAAAGCAGTGTGCCTTCACCCCAGGCCAGCGGCAATTAATTCACATTCGTAAAAGGCAAACCTGCGACACGCTGACGCATGGCATCAACGCTCGTGTAGTCACGACCCAACACCACGCGCAGGTTGCTGCCTTCTTGTTGGTTGTTAGGACGCAGCACTGCGCTCACACCCATGGTTTCAGCGAGCTGTCGCGCAGCAGGATAGTAGCTGTACGCATATTCGATACGCGTCGACCTCACGGTGTACTGCTCGTTATTGCGGGTGCGTACCACCTTCCATTGCTGCTCTGCGATCAGCCCGCGCAATGTGCGCGCTAGTCCCGTTACACCGTTGCCGTTGACTAGCTCGACGCGGCTGGTCGAGTTGGCAACTGGCGTTGATGCAGCCGGATGCTCAGCCACTGCCGGCGATACAAGTTCTTTGACCTTTGCCACTTGCACTGGCTGGGTGGGCTGCGCCTGAATTGTCTGCAGCGGCTGCTCATTAATAACTGGATAGCGTAGCGCATACACGCCAGGCGTGACCTGATTGATTTCCACGCCCTCGCCGGCCAGCACAATTTGTTTATTGACTGCGTCTCTGTGCGCAAGCATTTCCTTGCGATAGATTTCTGTATTTACCATATTGAGTTTTTTCCAGGAATTTTCATTCGATGGATCCAGCATGGTGGCGCGTTCCAAGGTCTCCTGTGCCAATGTGTACTGCCCTTTTAGATAGTACGCATAGCCGAGATTGGCATGGACATGCGCAGCATCGGGGTGCGCTTCTGCCAGACTCTCGAGCAGCCTTATTGCACGGTCCACGTCGCCACGGCTTGCATCGAGCGCAGCCAGCGCATTTTGCGCATCCATATTGGAGGGATCAATCCTCAACACTTGTTGATAGTACTGATCAGCTTCAGCCAGACGGCTTGCTTTATGCAGCTCACGTCCTCGGTTATACAGCGATTGCGCAGTATCGATGAAGGCCTGCAATGTCGACGAGATAGGATCAGTAGAACCGAAGGCTGAATTGCTGTTGTTACTGGCGCAGCCAAGCAACACCGTACTGCCACACAGCGCCATCAGAATGCTTGCGGATTTTTTCATTTTTTTCTCCTTGAAATTTAGAGCCTGTCTCGTTAGGTCGGTGGCAAGACGGCGGTGTCGCAGACAGTACTTACGTACGACAAGACATTGCCAACGCCGCCAGCGGCCTAACGAGACGGGATCACTGACCTCCGGTCATTGCCGGTAGCAAAACACGGTAAATTTGCATCATTGACGGGCCCAACAAAACCAGCAACAGAGTCGGAAAAATAAAAAAGATCAGCGGAAAGAGGAGTTTGAGCGCAATCTTGGTGGCGGTTTCTTCTGCCTTCTGGCGGCGCTTGCTGCGCAAATTATCCGAATGCACACGCAGCGAATCAGCCATGCTGGTACCGAACCGGTCTGACTGAATCAGCATGGTCGCCAGCATTTCGATTTCTTCTACGCCGGTGCGCAATGCCAGATGACGCAGCGCCTGTTCTTTTGAAAATCCTGTACGCAATTCCATCAGAACCAGTTGCAGCTCCTGCGCCAGTGTTTTGCTGCTGATGTGAATTTCGGACGCGACTTTCATAATTGCCTGGTCGAGTGCGAGGCCCGCTTCAATACAGATGGTCAGCAAATCCAGAGCATCGGGGAAATTATCGAAAATTTCACGCTGCCTTCTCGTTACGGCCACGCTTAAATAAACATTGGGCAGGTAATAGCCAGTGGAGGCAGACAACACCAGCATTAGCATGATGACGCTGGCACCCGTGTTAAGAAAATTTTCCCCGCCGAACAGCATCAGCATCAAGGGAAAAATTATTGCCAGCACGGTCTTTGCAGAAAAATAGATGGGTATGGTCGAAGGATTACGCCAACCAGCATTGATGAAACGAATCCGGATAGGCGAATTGTCCCAGCCTTCAGACGGCAAAGACAACTTGATGAATGGATTGGCAGCTTGCACAATCCGTTCTACCCAAGGATTGGTCGGCTCAGCGCCAACGAGAGCACCGTCATCCTGCAAACCGGCAAGCCGCTGCTTGAAGCGATCCGGGAACATCAGCCAGACCACCACACCGGCAATGACTGCCCAGACTAAAAATACGACAGAAAAAAATAAAACCGGCTGGTTGCTCATGATGCGATCCTGTCAAATGTGAATATGAATAATCTTGCGCATCCACAGCGCCCCCATCACCATCATCCCGGCGGCCACCATAATCAGTGTCATTCCATCGGGATCTTCAATCAGCGCATTGAAATAATTCGGAGAAGTGAATCCCAATACCAGGCATATCGCTACCGGCAACATGAACAGAATCCAGGCTGACAATCTTCCTTCGGCAGACAGCGTGCTGATTTGCCCGAGCAGCTTGAGTCGTTCGCGGATTAAAAAACTGATGCTGGTCATCAGATCAGCCAGATTGCCGCCAGATTCACGCTGTATGAGTACGGCAACGACCAGATAGCGCAAATCGGTCAGCGGAATGCGTGCTGCCAGACGCTGCAAGGCTTCACTCATGGCGATGCCGAAATTAACTTCGTCAGCGACGATGCGAAACTCACCGGCGATAGGCTCCGGCATTTCATCAGCCACCATCTGCACCGTTGAAGGAAACGCATGCCCTGCCCGCAGACTACGTGCGATCAGGTCCGCCACTTCGGGCAGTTGCCGCTCTATCTTTTCCAGCCTCTTGCTGCGTTTTCGGAACACATACATGATCGGCGCGAGGCTGCAAACTATGCCGGCAGCGATTGCCATTAGCATCTGCGGCTGTAGCATCAAGGCTATCAACAAGCCAAACAGGAAACAAAGCGCGGTATTGACTAACAGTCCTGCAACAGTCCAGTTGCAACCTGCCTGCTGCAAAGTGTTGTCGATGAAATCGATGCCGCGCAGGCGCCGCAAGAAAGCTTCGGTAGAGGCAGATTCAGCCAGACGGCGACGCTTCAGCAAGGACTTGGTGGTCGCATTCTCTTTGCCACCGGTTTCGACAGATTTCAGGCGTTGTTTGGTGCGACGGGCTGCCCCGCTCTGCGAAGAAAACCACCACTGCCATGCCACTTCAACGCCGAGCGCTACCGCAATAAAGATCAGGACGAAGGCGCTGTAATAAACAATATCCATGATGAGTTCCCGGTCGTTTCAGTCGTTATTCAAAGATCTTGCTGGGGTCATAGGTGGAATCCGGCACGGCGACGCCGTACTCTTTCAGACGCTGGTCAAATTGCGGAAACACACCCGTCGCAAAGTAGTGGCCGAGCACCTTGCCATCCGAGGCGACACCGGTGCGGCGGAAGCCGAATATTTCCTGCATCGTGATGGTGTCGCTCTCCATGCCGTTGATCTCTTGCAGACTGACGATTCGTCGTCCGCCATCTGAAAGACGCATCACCTGAACCACAACGGTAATGGCAGAAGCAATCTGCTGTCGTGTCGCACGCGGTGACAGGTTGGCACCTGCCATGCCGACCATATTTTCCAGTCGGGCCAGTGCATCGCGCGGGCTGTTGGAGTGAATGGTGGCGAGCGAACCTTCATGCCCGGTGTTCATCGCTTGCAGCATGTCAAGCGCTTCAGCGCCACGCACTTCGCCCAGAATGATGCGGTCGGGGCGCATGCGCAGTGCGTTACGCACCAGTGCGCGCTGCGACACTTCGCCATTGCCTTCAATATTCGGTGGGCGGGTTTCAAGCCTGACGACGTGCGGCTGCTGCATTTGCAATTCAGCAGCATCCTCAATGGTAAGAATGCGTTCATTCGCTGGAATGAAACCGGACATCACATTCAGCAGCGTCGTCTTGCCGCTGCCGGTGCCACCAGAGATAAGGATATTGACTTTAGCTTTGGCGAGCGACTCCAGCACTTGTGCCATTTGCGGCGTCAGACTCTTGTACGACAGCAGGTCAACCATGGTCAGAGGCTGCACCGAAAAACGCCGGATCGACAAGATAGGACCGTCAAGCGCGAGAGGTGGAATGATCGCATTCACGCGCGAACCGTCTGGCAGGCGGGCGTCAACCATAGGGCTGGATTCATCAACCCGACGTCCAATCCGCGAGACGATCTTTTCAATGATCTTCAGTAGATGGGCATTGTCATGAAAGGTAATCGACGTGAGCTCCAGCTTACCGAAGCGCTCAACATAAATCTGCGCAGAGGTATTGACCAGAATATCGGAGACAGTTGGGTCATTCAGCAAGGGTTCGAGCGGACCGAATCCAAGCATTTCATATTGCATATCCAGCACAAGCCGCCGCCGCTCTGCTGTGTTGACGACCATGTTTTCGTCTTCGACGATATGCTCGACCAGCAGCGACAGTTCGCGTTTGAATTGCTCGACATTCAATTGCTGCAAACGCTCCAGATCTATCCGCTCTAACAAGATGCGGTGCATGCTTTTTCGCAGGGACTGATACGCCGTACTGGAAATATCTACCTCATTGCCTGTTGCCTGACTTGCGCTGGAAACCAGTGACAATCTGTCTCTGAAGCTCATGTTGTTTTCCTTGTCGGATGTGGTCATTAGGTTGTCTGGTTTCCTGCATTGCCGCCATTGGCGGGATTACGTACAAACAGACGCCGGATCATTCCCAGCCCTGTTGGCGCTGCGGTTTCTGTGAGCTTGTTGACAAATTCGGCCAGCGCTTTACCGATGCTGCTGCTGCGAGCCAGTTTCAATGCAGGTACGCCCTGATTGATGGATTCATTCACGACGTCATAATTATTGGGAATGAAGTGGCTCAACGTATTACCCAGCGTTCGCTCCATCTCGGCAGTGCGCAGTTTGTCGGAACTGTCATAGCGGTTGACGATCAGGTGAATTTTTTCCTTGCGATAGCCCAGCGAAGAAAAAATATCGAGCAAACGTCGGCCGTCGCGCATGTAGGGCAATGACTGCTGCAAAATCGGATAGATGCCATCAGAGCCATCCAGTGCACGAATCGAGACACCATTAATCTGACGACCAATGTCAAGCAGCACAAAGTCGTAGTGCTTGCGTGCCAACTGCAAAATGATTTCGATATGGTCGGGCCGGATTTCTACCGCCGGATCGGCGTTATCCGAAGCGGCCAGCACACCAAAGTTGGGGGCAATCCGAATCAGGCTAGCTTCAAGCAGGCCCGCATCAAGCCGGTTCATCTGTCCACACAGATCAGCTAGTGTCATGGTCGGTGTAGCATCTGACAGGTAGAGCGCAGCATCGCCAAATTGCAGATTCAAATCGATCAGCAAGACCTTCTTGTGAGCCAGAGAAGCTAACGCGTAGGCTAGATTGGAAGCCAGAAAAGTCGTGCCGCTACCACCCTTGCAGGAGATGAAAGAGAGCACCTTGCCTTCTTTAGGAATCGATCCTTCGAGTTTGTGTGTAATGCGATCAAGTGCTTCTTCAAATTGCTCGTGCGCCAGTGGCAGTGTCAGTACTTCGCGAACCCCCGCGCGCATGGCGGCAATCAGCAATTCAGATGATTGGTGCGTGGTCAGCAGCACCAGCGAAGCCTGCGGATATTGCAGCGCCAGTTTTTCCAGCATGGCCAGCTTGTGCTGCTCATGATCGGTCGCATCGACAAGGACCAGATCGGGTTTCATGATCGCTGTCACGCCACCGTTCTGCAGCATGCTGGGCACTTCGGAAAGCATGACGATGGGCGGGTTGCGCATCGCAAGAATCTTGCCGATTCTGGTCTTTAATTCAATGTCAGATGAAATGACTAGTGCTTTCATGGAGTGCCCGATTCAAAAGTCAATGTATTTGTCAATTTTTCACTCGGCTTTAAACACAGCTGGCACTGTTCATCGCTTCACGCGACAAGGTCGTGCTGAATGACGGCATCGTCACGCTGAAGGGGACAAATGGAATGACGGTATCAATCTGAAGTCCGGTAATGGCAACCGTCACGGACTGACAGGTGTTGCGCGCATTTTCTGCACTCGATGCGCAGCCACCAGGCGAGTAGCTGACGCTGATTTTGTCTGGCTGCAGCACCGGCAACAGGGTTGTCATCCGGCTTTTGATCGTTGAGTCATTGGCATCGCACACTACTGCAATGCGCGCGCCGAGCCGTGTTGCTTCGTTGGCCGTATTCAGATAAAACAGCACACGCCCTAACTCCATCGCGCCGATCAGGGCAACGAACAGTCCGCCAAAAGCAGATACGAGTGCGAACTCAACAGCAGTCGATCCGCCCTGACGCTGGCGATAACGCTTAAGAAATGGCTTCATCCTGTTTGCCTCATGATGGCCTGAATTGCGCCAAAGGTCATCGCGTTACCGATGGGGATACTAATTAGCGGTAGTCCTATGAAAGTAAATTGATAGTCAGTGATACGAACTTCAACAAGATTGATCGTGCCCAGTCCTGTCGATACATTGTCGTAGTCGCTCTGCACTGCACCAGTACAGCCGCCCCAGGCGACGCGGTCGCAAACTTTGACGTTGCTGACGTCGAGTCCGGGAGCGAGCGGCGTGCCAGTGCATTCATTATTCCCAAAGACCGCAAGGCATTTTGCTTGCGTGACTCTGCTGCCATAGCTGGCGTCGCTCGGGTTGTGCTGGGCCACCACACGCACGGCGCTGCGCACAGACTTGGCGATCGTGTTGTAGTGATAGATAGCACGGCCATATTCAGCCACACCAAAACCCACTATCAGCATGGGTACTAACAGCAACGCGAATTCCACAATCGCTGCGCCACGCTGCCTTGGCAGAAGCTTTTTCTTTAACAGGCAAACAGATAGAGGTCGCATATTGCTCACCTCACCAAGACGGCAACCAGCGGCCCTGTGCTGCCCGGCCCGCCAGGTAATCCGTTTGAAGCGCAGGGGCTGGATGGATCATCGGCTTTGCCGCGATATTCGAGATACATGCGGGTATCACCGGTTGCATTAGCGCCGCCAGCGCTGTTGTTGATCGGGTGTAGCAAGAATATGCAAGCCCAGGAAACGATGGGTGCGGTCTGGCTTTTGGCATAGGCGCCGCAGTTGACAACAGGAGCCGTCATCAACCGCCTGTCATGCCCATTCGCAATCAGATAATTGCGATCTTTGATTGTGCCCTTCGTATTGAGTCCTGTTGTTGCATCGCCCTGATACGCGACATTGCCGCTGCGTTTGCTTATGAAATCATCGAAGGCATTGAATTTTGATGGCCAGCTGCCGGCGAAGTCGGTATACGCATAACCGCTTTGATCGGGGGTTGCATCTGCAGGTTTGACATTGCCTTGATAGATACCGAAGCGGCTGTTCCATTCATTGGCCAGCGATGAAATGGCGCCAGGCTGGCCGACTGGTGTACCGACCGCTGGTAAATCGCAGGCACCGTCACCCGTCAGTATATTTGCCAGTTCAGTTGCTCCGCCATTCGGCGGCGAGAAGTCCACCCACTTGAAACTGCCGGTGAGGGACTGATCATTGGAAGAACCCAACGCACCAATCAGCCAGGTGCCGACCGGCGTGCTGGCCGGCAGATCGTTACTGCAGATTGCCACCGGCAGGCCGCAGGTGACTTGCGAAGCCTGCAGCGTCGCCACTGCACTGGCAACGACATTTTGCTGACCGATCGCCACGCCCGGCAGCACGTTCAATACTTGAATGAACCAGGTATCGATGTTTGGTTTGTTGATGGTGCAGCGTACAAAGCGCATCGTAAGCGCCTCGGTGTTGCTCAGGCCGGCCTTGGTAACAAAAGAATTCGCTGCACCGCTGGCGCTGAACTCAACCGTGCTGTTGGTCGTCATCACGACTGGATCTTTCTGGAACAGTACCTTGTGCCGCAATCCAGTTGTCATGCCGGCAGCTTCACCTATCGCCAGCTGCTGATTGTTGGCGCCGGTCAGCGCCTGCGAGGCTGCCAATGCACAGGCATCGGCACTATTCTGCAGTTCGGTTTTGACGACATACAGCTTGCCAAGATCAAGGGCGAGGCCGGCGAAGCCCACCAGCACGGTAATGCAAAGGCCGACCAGTATCGCTACGGCTCCCTGCTGCTTGCGCCGCAGCAGGGTCATACGACGTGACAGATAGCCTCTGCGCATCTTGTCTCCCATTTGTCTTTGCTCTTATTCGTAACGTCTTATGCGTGAAGTGCCGAACTTATCTACCCACGCCGATGGTGAAGCTATTGGCTGCCGGCGGTGGCTCTTTGAACGTGGCCTGGTAACGACCCATCGCGTCATTGGCTGCCTTGCCATCGATACCTGCTACCGGGTCGGTATTTTTCCCGGCTTCGGGGTTGATGGTCTGTTGGGCAATTGCCGTGCGTACGGATTCGCCAAAATGTTTGTCCCACTCCGGCGTATTGGCCACGCAAGCTGTCAGCAGCAAGCTGATCGCGCAGACCATCAAATACTTTAATGATGTGTTCATGCTGTTCCCCTTACTTGAGTTCGAAACCGGCGGCACCGTCTTGCTGCTTGCCGCTATCTTTGCTGTCCTTGCCGCCCTCAAGCTGCCCGCCAAGGAATAACTCGCCGCGGTCAGGTTGGTTGTAGTTATCCGTCGGTAGCTTGTAACCAACCGGCAGTGGCTTGACCAGATGTGGGGTGACGACGAACAGCAGTTCGGTACGGTCTTGCTGGAAGTCGGTGCTACGGAATAGCGCACCAATGATTGGCAGCTCACCCAGAATCGGAAATGCCTTGATGTTGGCTGTTGTGTTGTTCTTGATCAGGCCACCGATCGCAAAGCTCTGTCCGTCCACTAACTGCACCGTGGTAGAAGCCCGCCGCGTTGTGATGAGCGGCAGGATCGCCGGATTGTTGGCGCCGGCTGTAGTGATGCCAACACCTTCACGCGAGAGCTCGGAGACTTCTGGTGCAACCCGCAGGTTGATACGGCCGCCAGCGAGAACGGTGGGTGTGAATTTCAGGCCGACGCCAAACTCTTTTTCTTCCAGCGTGACTTGAATACCGCCCGCTGCGGAGGTCTGGGAGACTGGAATCAGTATCTTGCCGCCTGCAAGAAAACTACCCTCTTGCCCGCTGATAGCCATCACGGATGGCTCGGCCAGTATCTTGATGAGACCATCTTTTTTCTCGGCCTCGAGTGCGATCGATTTACTACCGTTAGCAAGAGTGAGTTTGCCTGCCAGTGTGCCAGTGAGGAATTGTGATGCCAGATTCAGCGACCACGGACCAGATCTGGCACCACCGTTGATACCAACGCCTAGCTTGTCGAGTAAGGTTTTGGAGACTTCGGCAATCTTCACTTCCAAAATCACTTGCTGCGCGGCGCTGACAACCAGCAGATTCACAATGCGCGACTGCGGCGCGTTGTTACCAGTAGCGGCGCCAGTCATCTGCATCTGATTGCCACCAGTTGCACCTTGTACGTTTTGTTGTTGAGCTGCGCTGTTCATTACAGCGGGTCTCCGTACGAAGGCGGTAGCCAAATCGACTGCCCGCATGACTGCGACGGAATCGGTGACCGAGCCGGACAAGACCAGGCTATCGGCTGCGGCACTGACACGGATATCGGTTTCTTCCGGCATCAGTTCCTTGTAGGTCGCCTGTAAGGCGCCGGGGTCCATCGTGACGACCACGTCAACTGCACTGCACTTGCCGCTCTTGCCTTGCAAGATCATGTTGGTGGTACCAACTTCCACGCCGAGCAGATACAGCGTCTCCGGCGAGACCAGCATGGCCTGCGCAACCGATGGATTGCCGAGCGTGCGATTGGTCACCGCTTCTGGCAAACGCAACAAGGTAGATTTACCTATGGCGAGCGACAGCTTGCCCGGCGACGCAACTTCACCATTACAGGTAAGCCCAGGCAGGCTCGTGGCTTGAGAGGAATCTGGTCTGCTGGCTAGCGGGCGTGGCGACTTGGCCGCTGCAGATACTGGCGCACCTTGTGCAAAGCTCAGGCCGGATATCAGGCACAGACCTACAGTCAGTAGTGAACGATTTATAGTTTTTGATCTCATCGCAGCTTCCCTTTTTATGATGATCATGGCGGGCTATCAGTAGCATTCTTGCGAGTTGTGCACGCCGGTGATTACGCCGATACATGCAGCGTTGGCCGGCACAGGTTTCTTCGATGTGGTGGTGGCGCTGGCGACTTCACTGCTGCCCGTCGCAGGCATGCTCTTTACGGGCTTGACGGTTCTTTTGGCAGCGACCGGCTTGACAGGAACAGGGGCAACAGTCGCGACTTTCATCAGCCCACTTTTTTCATTGAGCAGCGTGGTTTTGGTCGCACCCAGTGTCGTACCCGGCTGCGGATCAATCTGGTTACGCAGTGCCAGCGACAAGGTACCGACGCTGCGGGCAAGATCGAGTTTTTCTGCCTGCTCAGGTGTGACTTCAAGGGTTACGGCGTTGACGACGCGTGGCTTGGTTTCATCGCGTCCGGCCTCTTGCGCAACAGCCAGCACCAGAATGCGTTCGAGTACGATCTTGGAAATATTCTGGTCAGTGCTGCCGTTGCGTTCGCCTTCTCTTTGCGTGTTGACGATGATGTCGACAAAATTTCCGGGCAAGGCGAAGCCGGCAACGCCAATCACATCATTGACGCGCACGGTGATGGCGCGGCGTCCCTCGCCGATCACGGCCGACAGTCCCCCCTTAGTGCCGAGCGGCGCCAGCTTGCCTTCGAGTACAGGCTCACCGCGCATCAGGCTGGTTTTGACGACACGGCCGTCAAGCATGGCAATTTCAGTGAATGCGCCGGGCGGTGTGCTGCTGGCGGGCCAGTCAACCAGCTTGAACAATTCCGGCGTCAGGCGCTGGCCAAGACTGATGTCGGTATTCGCAACGACGACATGGGCGACACCATTATTCGATTGCTGCGTGAGCCAACGTGATGCCAGCAGCACAGCCGCCAGCCCTGAAAGAATAGCGATTGCCAGCACCAGTATTGTTCGGGTATTTTTCATGTCGCCTCCAACTGCGGTGTGATGTTTCAACGTGAGGGCGTTGCCCTCTTCTTTTTATAATTAGAGTGAAGTCAGCAGCAGTGTCCCGATTGTTCCTATCGCGATGACTGGCCCGTACGGAATCATTGCCCTGCTTTTTCCATCGGCTGTCACGATTGGCGATGGTGTGTTCATCATTTGAATTTTTTTAGAACTGGACAGTTGCTTCATTGACAGAAATAACAACTGAAACTGCTGCGTTTGCAGAAGAAGGAAGCCAAGCGACCAGACACCGCCGACAAGAAAGATCATCAGTGCGAGATCAATCGCAAGCAGGGGACCGGCAAACATGCCAAGAGTCGCCATCAACTTGACGTCACCAGCGGCAGTGCCGCCAGCTATATAAATTGGAATAAACAAGAACAGCCCGGTAAGTCCTCCGGCCAGACAGGCAGTGATGCCTATGCCATCGGGTGCGAACAGTGCCAGCATGATGGCAGCGGATGCACTGGCTGCCAGCAGACGATTGGGAATGCGCCAGGAAGACAAGTCACACCATGCAGCCAGCAGAACCGTAATGACAAGACCTGTCATCGTGGTGAGTGAAGCGGCTGTGGTTGAGAATAAATGCATGCTGGCTCCAGAAATTTCGACTTGCTTAAATGTGATGGGCTACGAAAAAAAAGCATTCCGGAATTCGTTCCCGGAATGCCTGCCTAGCCGATTAACCCGCTGCGGTAGTGAGTGCTCCACTCAAAGTAGTGAATGCTGTTCTCAGCTGGGTGCCGATTGTTCCGACGATGGCAACAATGACTGCTGCGATAAGCGCCACCATCAAGCCGTATTCCACTGCCGTGGCGCCTTGCTCATTAGCAAAAAATTGTTGTACTTTGTTAGCTAGATATTTCATTTGTAAGCTCCACATAAAATAAGAAAATATTTATGTCTTTTCACGCTTTTGCCCTTTTTAAAAGGGCTGAGTCGTAATCAAGACGCTCAGCTGATCGGGACAAAACTGCTAGCTACCTACCCCGACCTCCTGACAAATGTTGTTTCTTTGTCATTGGTTGTAGTGTAGGGAGCACAGTTGCCAAACGAAATAGTACAAATGCACTAATTGAAATTGTATTTACAACAACACCATTAGGTTAAAGAAGAACAATTTTGATAGTGAACACTAACTAAAATGTCATTTGAATGTCTAATTTGATAAGCCAACTTGCATTTTGTTAAATAATTCACGTACTGAAACCTCAATTCCGAAAGGCGTTTATCGGCCTGATTAATCCTTGAACAGATCGATTGCTAGCAAAGTAGACAAGCAGTCGCTTCAGGCAAGGTTTATCCTGTGAGCTAGAACCCGACACTGACCGACTTACAAACAGGACTACCGTATGAAATCGCAAGAGCTGCGTCGCCCCGTATCGAAACCTGCCGCCTCAAGTTGCTGCGACAATGCCCATCCGCATGAGCATGCGAACGCGGAAAAGAAGCCGGAAGACAAGCCCTACACGGATCCGGTCTGCGGCATGAAAGCAGCAGCCAATTCGGAAAAAATGGCGACGCATGACGGCACGGATTACTACTTCTGCAGCAAAGGCTGCGTTGCCAAATTCACCGCTGATCCTCAGCGCTATCTGGACCCGTCTAGCTACATAGCGCCGCCGGTTGCAGCCGATGCGGTCTATACCTGCCCTATGCATCCGGAGATTCAACAAGTCGGCCCCGGGACTTGCCCGATCTGCGGCATGGCGCTCGAACCGCTGCACGCGACGGCAGAAGAAGACACCACCGAACTCGACGATATGACGCGCCGCTTCTGGATGAGTCTGGTGCTGTCATTGCCCATGCTGTTTCTGTCCATGGGAGAGTTGATCGGCATCCATACGAGCGCATGGTTGGGTCATCAAACCAATGCCTGGCTGCAGGGTGCTCTCGCAACGCCGGTCGTGCTCTGGTTCGGCCTGCCGTTTTTGCAGCGCGCGGTGCAGTCATTCAAGACCCGCAACCTGAATATGTTCAGCCTCATCGGCATAGGCGTGATGGCGGCGTGGCTGTTGAGTGCGGTCAGCCTGCTGTTACCCGACATGCTGCCGGCGGCTTTCAAAATGGACGGTATGGCGCCGCTTTACTTTGAAGCGGCAGCCGTGATCGTCACGCTGGTGCTGCTGGGACAAGTGCTGGAATTGCGCGCGCGCTCGCGCACTAATGCAGCAGTCAAAGACTTACTGGCGCTGACGCCGGCCACGGCACTGCGCATCAAGGCCGACGGCGGTGAAGAAGAAATCTCACTCGACAAGGTGCGCATCGGCGACCTGTTGCGCGTAAAACCCGGCGCGAATATTCCAGTCGATGGCGTCGTCAGCGAAGGACATTCGACTGTTGATGAATCAATGATTACCGGCGAACCGATGCCGGCGCAAAAGCAGGCCGGCAGCAAGGCCGTTGCCGGTACGGTGAACCAGACGGGTTCATTTATTTTGCGCGCTGAAAAAATCGGCGGCGATACGCTGTTGGCGCAAATCGTACAACTCGTCAATCAGGCCGGCCGCTCGCGTGCGCCGATACAAAAACTGGCCGACAAAGTGTCGGGATGGTTTGTGCCTGCCGTCATCGGCATTGCCGTGCTGGCCTTTGTGGCATGGGCTGCATTTGGTCCGTCACCGGCGCTGGCCAACGGCATGCTGGCCGCAGTCTCGGTGCTGATTATTGCGTGCCCTTGCGCACTCGGTCTGGCTACTCCCATCTCTATCATGGTCGGCATAGGACGTGGCGCGCATGAAGGCGTGCTGATCAAGGACGCTGAAGCGCTGGAGCTGATGGAGAAAGTTGATACGCTGGTCATCGACAAGACCGGCACCATCACCGAAGGTGCTCCGCAAGTGCAGCAAATTATTGCCACTGAAGGATTCGCGCGCGCCGATGTGTTGGTGCTGGCAGCGTCACTGGAAAAGATGAGCGAGCATCCGCTGGCGCAAGCGATTCTTGCGCATGTTCGTGCGCAAGGCTTGTCGGTGCCGCCTGTTGAAAAATTCACATCCGTCACTGGCAAGGGCGTGCGCGGCGAGATTGATGGTCATCCTGTGCTGTTAGGAAATGCATTGCTGCTGCAGGAATCCGGCATCGCCACCGACGTGCTGAAGGAACAAGCAGATAGCTTGCGCGCCGAAGGCAAGACGGTCATGTTTGTCGCCATAGGAGCAAAGCTTGCAGGCTTGATCAGCGTTGCCGATCCTGTCAAGGAAGGCAGCGCTGCTGCGATACAAGCACTGCAGGCTGCAGGCGTAAGGGTTGTGATGCTCACTGGCGACAATGCGATTACGGCCAATGCCGTAGCGCGCAGACTAGGCATTGATGAAGTGCATGCCGAGGTACTGCCGGCAGACAAGCATCGTCACGTGCAACTGTTGCAGCAACAAGGACGGATTGTGGCCATGGCAGGCGACGGCATTAATGATGCGCCTGCGCTGGTCGAAGCCAGTGTCGGCATTGCCATGGGTACCGGCACTGACATTGCAATGAACAGTGCGCGCATTGTGCTGGTCAAAGGTGATCTGCGCGGCATTGTCAAAGCGCGCCAGTTGTCACGCTCGACCATGAAAAACATACGACAAAATTTGTTCTTCGCTTTCGTTTACAACTTCGTCGGCGTGCCGGTTGCAGCTGGTATTTTGTTTCCATGGTTCGGCATTCTGTTGTCGCCAATGATCGCGAGCGCGGCAATGAGTTTGTCGTCGGTGTCGGTGATTGCGAACGCACTGCGACTGCGTAGCATCAAGTTCTAGCATGATTGCCGGCGCTGACAAGCTGCGCCTGTTTTATGCGTTGTGGCCCGATGAGTTCACGCGCATGAAACTGGCTGCATTACAGCAGCAAGTCAGCGGCCGCAAAATGAGTGCGCAAAATCTGCATCTGACGCTGGCGTTTTTGGGTAATCAACCGCATACGTTATTGCCAACGCTGGAAGAAATTTTGCATCAGTTACCGTCGCAGCGCATGCAGATTAATATTGATAGTCTTGATTATTTCAGCAAGCCGCGCATTGCATGGGCCGGCCCCCAAGCGGCACCGGCAGCGCTGTTTACTTTGCAGAGCAATTTAATGCTTGCGCTGGAAAAAGCGCAAATCACTCTGAAGCCCGTTGCAGGTTTCAGACCGCACATTACACTCACGCGCGACGCACCGCCACCACTGGCGGCAGAGATACCAACTATCAGGTGGGAAGCAACAGAGATGGCGCTGCTGCAGTCAGTCAGCTCGCCACAGGGACCGCAATATCATGTTGTGGCGCAGAGGACTCTGCCGTAGCGGCCTGTGCTAGTTTTTGCAGCACGTGGCCAGCTGCCACCAGTCCAAAGCTGGCGGTGACGACAATGGCCGAACCAAAGCCGGCACAATTCAAACCAGTGATGCCGGACGCTTCTTCGTCCGTTGCGCATAATTCGGGAAAGCGCAAGGGCTCGGTTGAGTACACGGCATCAATACCGAATTTATTTTTGGTTCCGCGCGGGAAGCCGTGCAAAGCACGCAAGCGCTTGCGCACTTTGGCAAGCAAGGGCTCTTGCTCAGTGCGGCACAGATCACAAATGGCAATGCGCGTCGGGTCGATCTGCCCGCCTGCACTGCCTATGGTCACCAGCGGTATTTTCTTGTCACGACAATACGCAATCACGGCGGTCTTGGCGCGCACGTTGTCTATCGCATCAATGACATAATCAAAACGACCGGCCGGCAGCATCTGTTCCAGATTGTCGGCGTCGATAAATTCTTCTATCTCGGTCACCACGCAAGTCGGGTTGATCTGCGCGATGCGTTCGGCCAGCGCGGTGACTTTGGCCTGACCTAGCGTTTCGGACAACGCGTGAATCTGGCGATTAATATTGGATTCAGCCAGATTGTCGAGGTCAATCATCGTGATCTGCCCGATGGCGCTGCGAGCGAGTCCTTCGACGGCCCAGGAACCGACGCCGCCAACACCAATCACACAAACATGCGCACGGCGGAAACGCACCAGCGCAGCGTCGCCGTACAGGCGCGCGATACCGCCAAAGCGCCGCTCGAAATCGATATCGGCGCTGTCAATTTGATCATTCAATAAAGTAGAGAGTGCATCAGCCATACCGGCATTTTAACGGACGGCAATGCAGCAATTCCTCTAAACTAAAGATTCTTTAAAAATTTTGGCAAACCCCGCGCCACCGTGCCGCTCTTTTCCCCCTTATTTGGCCTGATTGCCGTAGCCGTGACTGCGCATGTCGCCCTTGGCGCGGCGCGTGTGACGACTGCGCTTTACGCGATCTCGCTGCAGGCGTCGACATTTACAGTCGGCTCGCTGATTGCCTTGTTCGCACTGTTCCCTATGCTGCTGGCCGTGCCTATGGGCCGCTTGATCGACCGCATCGGCGTACGCAAACCAATGATGGGTGGGTGCCTGCTGGCGTCTACCGGCGTAATGCTGGCCGCACTGGTGCAAGGGCTGAGTATTCTGTATCTGTCTGCGATCCTGATCGGCACCGGTTTCATGACGATTTTCATCAGCGCGCAACATGCCGTCGGCTCGCTTGCTCTGCCAAACCAGCGTGCAGCCAGTTTCAGCAAGCTCTCGCTGGGGTTTTCTGTGTCGTCCTTTACCGGCCCGCTGATTGCAGGATTCGTCATCGACCACAGCCACTATTCGGTCGCCTACTGGGTCTGCGCCGGCTTTACGCTGGCGGCCTTTTGCATTGCAGCCAGCGGTGCGCTCGCGGCCATACCGCTGCAGCATAAAGCGCGCGCAGCCGGTTCGGGCGGTCCGCTGGAGTTATTGCGCAATGCAGATTTACGGCGCATTTATATTGTCGGCATCCTGCTGGCTGCTGCGTGGGATCTGTTCACCTTCGTAACGCCGGTACGTGGCTCGCAATTGGGATTTTCAGCGTCCACCATAGGCATGATCCTCGCGACATTTTCAGCCGCCACTTTCACCGTCAGACTGGCCATGCCGCAGATCACGCGTCGATATCACGAGTGGCAAATCTTGTCCGGTGCACTCGCCGCTGCGGCGCTGTGCTACGTGGCGATGCCTTTCATGCAGCATCCGCTGGCAATGGCAGCGGTGGCAGCCGGACTGGGGCTGGCGTTGGGTACCGGTCAGCCGAATGTGCTGGCATTGCTGCACCAATGGGCACCGGCAGGACGCGGTGCCGAAGCCATCGGCATTCGCGCTACCATAGGCAATGCGAGCGCGGTATTGCTGCCGCTGGCGTTCGGCGCTGCAGGCTCCGCACTGGGACTGTATGTTGTATTCTGGACGCTGGCCTTGCTGATCGCTATTGGCGTGCCGCTGGCGCTGAAACAATCACAGCAACAATCCCTGTAACAAGCACTGCAAAAAACTGAACTGCATTGACAAATAAAATGGAAAATAAAACGATGTCCATAGCTGACCTGCGTCGCGATTACAGCCACGCCACCCTGTCTGAACACGAGGTTGACTCAGACCCTATCAGGCAATTTACAAAGTGGTTTGATGAAGCGCTGGCAGCGCAAGTGCCCGAGCCAAATGCGATGAGTGTAGCCACCGTCGGCAGCAACGGCCGGCCTTCTTCACGTATCTTGTTGCTCAAAGATGTGGATGCGCACGGGTTCACCTGGTACACCAATTACACCAGCCGCAAAGCGCAAGACCTGCAGCACAATCCTTATGCGGCATTGATTTTTCACTGGGTGGAGCTGGAGCGGCAGGTGCGCATTGAAGGCAAGGTGGAACGTGTGCCGGCATTAGAAAGCGATGCTTACTTTGCGATACGGCCCCTGAAAAGCCGGCTCGGTGCGATTGCTTCCGACCAGAGCCAGAGCATTGCCAGCCGCGAGCTGCTGGAGGAAAAATTCGACAATGCCGAGCAGCAGTTTGGCGACAACCCGCCACGCCCGCCGCACTGGGGTGGCTATAGACTGACGCCGGAAGTCATTGAATTCTGGCAGGGGCGCAGTTCACGTCTGCATGACCGGGTGTTATATACACTTGCTGAGGACGGAAGCTGGCAACGGCAAAGGCTGCAACCTTAGAGGCTTATCAAGACGCCAATCCAGCTGGCACTCCATAGTGGTTTTATGGAGGTGCCATGTTCTGGGAGAAAAAACTCACTAACTGGATTGAATCGCTGCGCTCGCAGTCAGCTTTGCCATTGCGACTGCAATTGTGGAATGGCCAGCAATTTGACTTTGGCCAGAATGCCCCACAGGTAACGGTCAAAATCCCGCGAGCGTCCGCACTAGCCTATCTGCTAAATCCCTCGCTCGATAATTTGGGGCTAGCCTATGTGGAAGGCAAGCTTGAAGTCGAAGGCCGTCTCAGTGCCATCATTGATGTTGCCAACAAGCTGGCCGAACGCACGCTGCGATCTGGCAGCAAGCTTGGACAACTAACGCTGCCTTTTTCCCACACCAGAAAAAAAGACGCTGCTGCCATTGAATATCACTACGACGTATCGAATGCGTTTTATCAAGCCTTTCTCGATCCGCGCATGGTGTATTCCTGCGCGTATTTCGAAGAGGGCAACGAAGATCTGGCGACTGCGCAGCTAAAAAAAATAGATCACATACTCACCAAGATCCGACTCAAGGCAGGGGACTCACTGCTTGATATTGGCTGCGGCTGGGGTGCACTTGTTATGCGTGCTGCAGAAAAATTTGATGCGCGTTGTGTTGGCATAACGCTGTCGCGCAATCAGTATGAACTGGCAAGCGAGCGCGTCGCTGAAGCCGGCCTGTCTGACCGCATCTGTATCAGGCTGCAAGATTATCGTGATGTGGAAGGCTGCTTCGATCGCATTACCAGCGTCGGCATGTTCGAGCATGTCGGCCTGAAAAATTTGCCGTTATATTTTAAAAAAATCAATACGCTACTGACTGACGATGGTCTGGCGATGAATCACGGCATCACCACGACCAACACCGACCATAGCGGCGCACGCTATGGCAGCGGCGAATTCATAGGGAAATATGTATTTCCACATGGTGAGCTGCCCCATATAGGACGTGTGTTGTGCGCGATGCAGGACGGCGGTCTGGAAGCGCTGGATGTGGAAAACCTGCGGCGTCACTATGCAAACACCTGCGCACTCTGGGCAGAAAATTTCGAGAACAATACTGCCCTGATCAAGACGCTGGTAGATGAACGGCGCTACCGAATCTGGCGCATTTATCTGGCCGGTTGCGCGCACGCCTTTACGCATGACTGGATTGCCATCAATCAGATTGTATGCGGCAAAGCCGGCCGCCAAGCCGAGCGACTGGGATGGTCGCGTGACTATATGTATCAATGATTACCGACGTAATTTATTCGTAAAAACCTTGCGAAACTTGGCGACTTTGGGCGCGACCACAAACGCGCAATACGATTGCAACGGGTGATTGATGAAATAGTCTTGATGATAGTCTTCCGCCTTGAAAAAAATAGGCGCTTCAGCCAGTTCGGTAACAATAGGTGCATCCCATACATTAGCCATCTCCAGTATCACGCGTCGCGCAGTGTCCATTTGCTCGTTATTGTGCGTGTAGATCACCGAACGGTATTGGCTACCGACGTCATTGCCCTGACGGTTAGGCGTGGTCGGATCATGAATGGTAAAAAACACCTCCAGAATTTCGCGATAGCTGACGATGGCAGGATCAAAATAAATGCGCACAACTTCAGCGTGACCGGTATCGCCTTCACAAATTTGCTCATAGCTAGGGTCTATTAGTTCGCCGCCGCTATAACCGGATTCGATTTTTTCTACGCCCTGCAATTCTTGATAAACCGCTTCGAGGCACCAGAAGCAACCGCCTCCGAGCGTGGCAATATCTGTTGTCATGGTGATTCCGTTTGTATTAAAAATTTAATTTATCGTACTCCGCTGCTACTTGCTCTACGTACCTTGGGCGCAGCATCCAGCATTTTTTCAACGACAGAGAACCGGATCGCTTTTGCGTCCCGCAACAAGGGCAAGACCAGATTCGTCAGGGTCTGCCGGTCAAAAATAATCTGGTCGACAGATGGTGCAGTTGGCGCAATTGGCGCAGTTGGCGCAGGCGCCATTAGCATCATTAATTGTTGCAGGCTATACGTCTGCAAGTCCGAACTATCATGCTGCGGCACCAATAGTGAAGGCAAGTCCGGATCTTCTTTGACCAGGATCGGATCAAAATGGCACCAGTCTGCCAGCAGCATCGATAAAGGCTGAGTGAACGCGTGCTCAACATCGAAGCCATCATCATGCACTACCAGCCGCGCGCTGGCGATTAGCAACCAATGCTGGATGTCCTTGCCCTGCGTGTCTTCCAGCGCCAACAGATGAGCGCCGATACGCAATAACGCAAAGTACAGCACAATGGCGTCCGGATGCGCATTGCCGCAGTAGGCAACTACATCCCCTTGCTGCACATTCCACTCGCCTTGCAGACGCGCTGAAGCCCGCTCTATGCGCGACCAAAGCCGGCGGTAAGTGATATCACGGTCAGGCAAAAAATGGACGAGTGAATCTCCACGCTGATCAGCATGCGACTGTAATAAAGAATGGAAACTGAAGTTTGCGGTCATGTGTGTGCTAATTCTACGGAAAAATCAGACTCGTTTCCGCATTGAAACTTCATTTTCGGCATAATTAAGCTAATTTCATAAATTTCAATAAGTAAGTTATCACTCATGCCCACCCTATCTCCCCGTGCCGCCGAGCCAGCATTTGAAGAGCGTGAGTTCCGCACGGCTCTTTCCCAGTTCGCTACCGGCGTGACTATCATCACGACACGCGACGAGCAAGGCAGCTTCTTTGGCCTGACTGCCAGTTCTTTCAACTCGGTGTCACTGACGCCGCCGCTGGTGTTGTGGAGCCTGTCGCAGAACGCGCGCAGCATGCCGCTGTTTTCTGAAAATTCTCACTACGTCATCAATGTGCTGGCCGCCGATCAGGCTGCGCTGGCCGAGCGCTTTGCCAGCCGTGTGGAAGACCGTTTCAATGGCGTTGAATTTGATTTATCGGAAACCGGCTTGCCTATTTTGCGCGGCGCGACTGCGTGGTTCGAATGCCATAACCGCAGCCGCTATCCCGAAGGCGATCATGTGATTTTTGTTGGTGAAGTTGAACGCTGCGCAGTCGATGCCAAAGCGCCGCTGGTGTATCACGCAGGCCGCTTTGTCAAAACCGTTTAAGTCAGAAAAACGTAGTCAGCGTCATTGATAGACGCTCTAAATTTATTTAGTCAGCACGATCACATGCTGCCAGGGCAAAGTTGTAATTGTCCTGACCCAGGTTAGTCCCAGCAAAGCCGCTTCTTTTTTTATTTGCGCTTCACTCATTTTGTGAAGCGGCAGGATAGGCACGTTCGCATCTTCGGCACGGAACTCCACAAGTGCTATCTGGCCGCCTGACTTGAGTGCTCTGGCCAGACTAGTCATGACTTCAACCGGATACTGCAGTTCGTGATAAACATCTACCAGCACCGCCAGATCAACACTGCCTTCGCTTAGCTGCACTTGCTGCTCTGTGGCCAGTACAGTTACGACATTTTTTATGCCGAGAGCCTGATTCTGTTTCTTTAAAATTTCCAGCATCTCGGGCTGGACATCGACAGCAAATACTTTACCTGCAGAGCCTGTTTTGGCGGCGAGCTGGCGTGTGTAATAACCGCTGCCTGCGCCGATATCGGCAATCGTCATGCCGGGCTTGAGTTGTAGGGCTTCGAGCAAGAGGTCTGGTCGCTCTTCCATTTTGCGTTCGTTGCGTTCCAGCCAACTGGCACCATGCCAGCTCATGACAGCTGCAATTTCACGACCTGCGAAGACTTTGCCGCTTCCACCGCTACTGGCCGTGACACGACCGTAAACTGCAGCTGGCAGAGCTTGCGCCCATGCGCTTGATTGCAAGGACGACATGCAGAGCAAGACCGTAATACATAGTTTTCTGTATGACTTGATTTTGAATGTCATATAACGACAAACACAAAGCACTTCAGCACGCGTCATGTTGACAGCACCTTAAATCTTGATGCCTTCGATTTCCATCACCTTGACCAGACAATCTTCGAGAATGGCTCTGGCAAAGCCGGCAGACTGATTCAAATGGCCATGCAGTTCCCTGTCGCTGGCATTGCGGTTCGCGCATTCGCTGCTGTACTGCTCGAATGCATTCAGGCTGGCAACGAGTTCGGCCAGATGATTCGGACATTCACAGGCGACACTGCCAGCCAAAGAAGCAATCTGTGCTAATTGCTGTGCATTGAAGCGACGCGGCGCGGGCGTTGCAGAGATTACTAAAGCTTCTTGTGGCGCGGGTCGTAGGGACAGGCAGGCTCGCCGCAGTTCGGCTGCCGTAACGGATGCCTTCATGCACAATATGCCGGCCTGCTCAAGTTGACCAATGACTGAGCGCGTACCGAAGCTGAATACTACAACTGCGCCAATACAGTGACTCTGCGCCAGCTGGCGGCGCACTGTAGTCAGCGTCTCGTGGTTAATCGTTGTTAATTCAGTGACAAGCACGTCTGCAGGGCTAGCTTTTGCAGCTGCAGCCAGATCTTCATCGTGGCGCAGGCAAGCCACAATATCGATTTCCGCAACTAACTGTTTTTCGCGCTTCATTCGCAGGCCGAGCGACTCACCGCAAAAGATCACGCGGCAAATCTGCAGCGCAGGCTGCTTAGTATGTTGAGCGGCATGCGCGCTTGCATCCAACCTGCGTCGAAGGGTATCAACCGAAAGTTCGGCCAGCCCGCTGACTGGGTGGCCAACTTCAGTCAGTTTTTTTACCAGCGAAAGCTTAAGAATGTCGTCTTCAGAATAAAGACGACGACCCGTGAGGTTACGCTGCGGCACGACCATTTGATAGCGTCGTTCCCAAACCCGCAAAGTCTCTGGATGGATATTGGTACGCCTTGCGACAACACCGATGGTATAGCCAGGCTCTTCATTTTCCATCGCTGTTATCTCCGGGCAAATTAATTACTGCAATGCTGTTTTAACTTCACACGCCACACCTACCAGGCTGCGCTCAGCTTTACGAACTGGCAGGTAAAAATCAGCACTGTCGTTCACCTGATCTGCCCAGATCACATTGCCCATGCCATCAGCATCGCTGAACATTTGCCACTTATTCAGAGCGATGGTCTGGTTGGCACAGTTGACCAGATACTCTGCTTTAGTAGAACGCTGAACTGGCAGCGCTTTTTGTGTTGCGTCTTCTGTGTCGTTCAACGCAATTTCATATTTCCACAGAATTGATGCGGAGCTGACGCCGTCTTGCATGGCCCCGCCGTTAGTTGAAAGCAAAGCCAGCGTGCCTTCCATTGTGTCGTTAACTGTCAGGCTCATCGCCTGCGACGGCAGGGTAAAGGCGGAAAGAAGCATCAGGCTCAGGGCAATAATTTTTTTCATGGTTTTCCTCAAATTTAAAACCGCTATGTATTTCCAGTGCTTGCTGCTTTTACGCCTATGCCAAGCACTAGAACGAATTAGGTGAAAATGATCAGCGCATATGTTTTGTTTATGAGAACAATATGAACATCACATAAACAATATAAGGATATTTCTGACATTTGGCTAAACAAATCAAGATTTTATGTGTGCAAAACCTGTTCAATTAATGAATAAAGCATTTTCGGGTCGTTATTAACCCAATGGCTGGCTGAATTAGAGGTCAGAAAGTTTTGAAATGTTTTTATAAAAGCAAAATTGATCGAAAGACGAACAATCTCTTCTCTCCAGTCACACAGCCATTACATTGATGCGGCTAGCTTTTGAATTTTTCATTCCTGCTGCATTTCATGCAAAGGCGAAAAATGAGCATCCCAATTCAAAGCAAGCGGCCTCCTCTCATAACAAACAATCGCGGCGGGACAGACACCAGCACAGGACCAGCCGATGTGATGGTTATCTTTGGCAAAGGCATAGACCAACTCGACATAAAGCAGATCCGCCCTCTCTTGCAGGATCTGAATGTGTCTAGCTCGATACTTGGCGATGGCGTTCGAAACGTGCGAAGCAAACCATTGCAAATGGCCTTGCATGACAAAGTGGCGGCAGATGGACAGGTAGTGTTCTTCTCACATGGCAGCAATAACCCGGATCAGCATTCTTTCGAGCTTTCCGAATTTTCAAAAGGTTATGGTCATGTTCCTACCCTTAACCTGATTCGCTGGGGTCATGAGCTTCAAGGTACCGACGACGCAAATCTCACAACCCCAGAAAAACAGCGTACGGGAAAGCGTATCGTTCACCTTATTGCCTGCCACGTTGGCCAAGTGGTCGAGCAGATCATTCCAGGCAGTCCAGAGTGGAAAGCAGGATATACGCTGATCTATTCTGATGAAAAAGAAACTACTCTGCGAGAGGTTTGCAGCAGTCTGGTAACTGCATTGGCTTATTTTGAGTGGTGCAAGGAGCAAGGCAAACAACTCGACCCTTTAAAATTATTCCTGCTGGCAGCCAGAAGGCAAAGTCAATCCCTCACGCTTTTGGGTGGCAAGCTCAACGCACCATTGGTATCACGTGAGCCGGCAACTCTGGAAGAATTGGAATTAGACCAGGCATGCAAAAGAATCATCGGCTACAGCCATAAAGACCTGAGGCGATTGCGTATCGCCGAACAGAAACTAACACCAGCTGAAAATGCATTAGTGCCAGGACCCAAAAATCAATTGGTAGAAATGCTATTTAAATATTCGGAGCGCGGTGACAATTTATCTTTAGAAAAAGGACTATTAGCACATCCGGATTTAATCAACACACGCAATGCCGACGGCCTGAACCTTTTACTACAAGCATCAGCCGAAGAAAATATAGCATGCGTAAAGTTGCTTATTCGGTTAAACGCAGAATTGAATGTGATTGACGACGAAGAAGGCACACCTCTGCATATAGCAATAGGAAAGGGCAACAGCGAACTCGTCGATTTGCTGCTTAAAGGGGGCGCATGGACCTCATTCCGAAATGGAAATCGTCAGAATGCGCTGCAACTGGCAGAGGAATTGGGTAAACAAGATATTGTCACCATTATCAACAATCACCTCAAAACGCGTTAAAGAAATGCAGGAACCAAAGAAAGGTAAAGGCTACTTAACGCCTTTCGCTCATCGGCTAACATTTACAGGCCACTTACAGAGAAGCTTTCATGGACAGCCAAATTTCCTCAGTCAGACCCAACCAATTTCATAGCAGCGAATCTTTAACCAGCCGTATCGACTCCCCCAAACCGGTTGAAGCCATGCTCTTTATGCTGCCAGGCATTCACGCATCTGAAGCACAATCATTCAAGCGCTGAGCAACGGATGCCGGCCTGGTGCATTTCATCAGGGGCGACGGATTACAAGCGCTACAAAGGAGTGAATTTGGCAAGCCTGTCCCTGGCGGCTTAAAGCGTAATGCGCATATTTTCATTAATGGTCATGGAAATGATTCAACGCAGGGTCACACCATGTGCATTGACGATGAAAATGAGATTTCAAAAAAGACCAGCACGCTGATGAGAACTGTACGCACGATTCCGTGCGCGGAATTTGCCACTGATTCTGCGTCAGAGGAAAACTTCACCTTGCATATGCTTGGTTGCCGCATTGGCGCATTAAAAAAACAAATAACGCCTGATCAGCCAACATGGAAAAGCGGCACCTTCCTGATGTACGGCAGCAGAAAAAATGCCAGTAATAAGGATCAGCTGCCCTGCATGAAAGCTGCACTCGACTACCTTGGTCTGACTAAAAACAGGTCGGAAATAGTTAGCCCGCTGGGTCTGTTCGAGGCTGTCGCAAGCCAGCGCAGTGATTGCATATCAATCGCTGGTGGAAAATTAAGCGCGGCAGTAGTTGCACACGCTCCGCATGTGCTGCGCGATATTATGCGACCCATTTTTCAACAGCCGGAAACTTTCGATCCGCTTGTCAAGCAAGACAAGCGAATCAGCGCTCCAGTGGATGCATTGCAAAGACTGGTACAAATCGAATCGCTGCGGCTAGCCTCGACGCAGAAATCTGACTCAAGATATCCCGCAGATGAACACATCACCAGATTGCTGATGAATTGCATAGAGCGCGATGACATCATTACGCTTTCCGACATCTTGGCAGATCATCAGGATCTGCTAAAGACAACAGATGCCGACGGAAATACGATGTTGATATGGGCTGTACTGACAGACGCGACTGCAGAAATCACGCAATTCCTGATTAATCAAACAAATACAATCAATGCACATGGGAAGTACGGCATGACGGCACTGCATTGCGCAGCAGAAGAAAATGATGTGTTCGTTATCAAACAACTGCTGGCTGGAAATCGCCGTGGCGTTTGTGCAGAACTCAATCTTCGCGATCATGCAGGCAATACGCCATTGACTTCGGCACTGAAGCGCGACTCTCTAAAAGCAGCATCCAAACTGATTAATGAGGGCGCCAACGTTCATCTGGCCAACCATGCAGGCGAGACCCCCGTCATGCTCGCAGCAGAAATAGGCGACCTGGGGCTTGTACAAATGCTATTGCGTTTCAACCCCGATCTGAATGCAACAGACCAGCATGGCGAAACTGCCGCACTGAAAGCAAAACGCAATGGGCATGATTTGCTAGTGCAAACTCTGGAAAAAATTGCAGAAACCCGAGCTACTTCAGTAAGCCAGCCAGCACCGAACTCGAATCAAACGCAGCCCGCCGCAGGCGGTCATTGACCCCTTGCCAGTCGCTGCCAGCCGGCGGCTGCACAACCAGCATGATGTCGCTATCAAAACGATCCAGTTCGCGCATGCACGCATACAGCGCATGCGCGTAGCCGGCTGGATCCGAGGGCAAGCTTCGTTGCGCCAGTAAGAGCGGCTGCGTTGCAACTGCAGGACCAACCTGCAAGAGCACAATGCGTCGTCCGTTATTAATCAATGCCTGCATCACCCCGTCCAGTTCTGAAACGGGAATTAGCGCAACTGCCGTGCGTGGCGCGTAGTGTGCTTCCAGTGTGCCGGACGCACGCGGCGCAGCTGCATCTGGCGAGCTTGGCACCATGCCGATCACGGCGGCTATCTGCGCTGCGGTGATCTGACCCGGGCGCAGCAGCACCGGCCCATGCGTGGCCATGCGTGACAAATCCACTATTGTTGATTCAATCCCGACTTCACTCTGACCACCATCGAGCACGCAGGCCAGCGGGCTGTTCGCATCGCTGCCGAATTCATCAAGCACATGCTGCGCCGTGGTCGGACTGACATGGCCGAAACGATTTGCTGAAGGCGCGGCAATACCGCCTTGTCCATTTTTAAAAGACTGCAGCAAAGCCAGTGCTACCGGATGAGAAGGACAGCGCAAGCCAATTGAATCTTGTCCGCCGGAGACAGCATCAGGAATCGCCGGCGCACGTTTGAGTATCAGCGTCAGCGGGCCGGGCCAGAAGGTAGCGACCAGTTTTTCAGCTTCAGCCGGTATCGCGATTGCCCAATGCGACAAGTCAGCGCCAGCGGCGACATGCACAATGACAGGATGATCGGATGGACGACCTTTGGCAGCGAAGATGGCGGCAACGGCAACAGGATTTTCAGCATCCGCACCCAGACCGTAAACGGTCTCGGTCGGAAAAGCGACCAGCTTGCCCTGCTCCATCAAGCTGGCGGCTGCATTTATTGCTGCCTGATCCATATGCTTAAGGTGCGATGCCAAGCAACAGGCAAGCAGCATGCAGGCTGGCCTGTGCCTGTTCGAGTGTGGTGGCTACAAAGGTCACGTGGCCCATCTTGCGGCCGCGGCGTGGGTCGTCCTTGCCATACAAATGCAGGTTCGCACCCGGCAGCGCCAGCAGCTTGTCCCATGCAGGCTCACGCGCTTGATCACTGTCACCTTCACTGTCACCTTCACTGTCACCTTCACTGTCACCATCGAACCAGATATCGCCAAGGATATTGAGCATGACAGCCGGCGAATGCTGGCGCGCTTCGCCCAAGGGCAGCCGCGCCATTGCTCGCACTTGTTGCGCGAACTGACTCGTGACACAGGCGTCGATCGTGTAGTGGCCGCTGTTATGCGGACGCGGCGCCATTTCATTGACGACCAGCGAGCCGTCATTGAGCACGAAAAATTCTATGCAGAGCACACCGACATAATCTAGGCGGGCAATGATTTCAAGCGCTGCCGCTTGTGCACGCGCTGCACAGTCGGCACTGACGTTTGCGCTCGGCGCAGTGGTTGTGAAAAGGATGCCATCACGATGCACGTTTTCTGCAATCGGATAGACGACGGCCTGACCATCAGCGCCGCGCGCGGCCAGTACCGATACTTCCAGTGCCAGCGGCAGCATTTTCTCCAGCACGCAAGGCACGCCTTGCATGGCATCAAAAGCGGCCCGCACGTCGTCTCTGGTCTTGACTCTAACTTGGCCCTTGCCGTCATAGCCGAGCCGCACGGTTTTCACAATGCCGGGGAACAGCGACTCGGGCAGCATATCAATGTCAGCCTGCGAGGCAATGCGCTGATGCGGCGCAGGTAGCACGCCTGACTGCGACGCACAGTCGGTGAAGAACTGCTTCTCGACTAGTCTGTCCTGTGCAATCGATACGCAGTGCGCAGAAGGCGCTACGAAAGCGTGTTGTGCCAGCAGCGTCAGGCTGTGCGCCGGCACGTTTTCAAATTCGGTCGTAACCGCTGCGCATTGCTGACCTAGTTCGGCCAATGCGGACGCGTCGGTGTAGTCAGCCGACAGCAAATGATCAGCCGCATGGCCAGCCGGACAATCCTTGGCGGGTTCGAGCACGGCAACCTTGAAACCCATCGCCTGCGCCGCATGCGCGAACATACGGCCGAGCTGGCCGCCGCCCATGACGCCTAGCCAGGTAGATGGTGATGCTTGCGGTAAAAAAGAAACGGGCTTGGTCATGCCGGCAGTTTCATGGCAAGTGCTGCTTCGGTTTGCTTTGCTCGGAAAGCGAGTAATTTTTCTGTTAGTGCAGCGTCATGGGCGGCCAGTATCGCAATCGCTGTCAGTGCCGCATTCGCTGCACCTGCTTCGCCGATGGCGAAGGTGGCAACCGGTATGCCCTTTGGCATTTGCACGATAGACAGCAGCGAGTCTTCACCCCGCAAATATTTTGACGGGACCGGTACACCTAACACCGGCACGATGGTTTGCGAGGCGATCATGCCCGGCAAATGCGCTGCACCGCCGGCGCCGGCGATGATGGCGCGCAGGCCGCGCTGACGCGCTGACTTAGCATACGCAAACATCTGCTCCGGCATGCGATGCGCGGAGATCACTTGCGCTTCATGCTCGATACCGAATTCTTTCAGCATCGCGACTGCATGCTGCATCACGTCCCAGTCGGAAGAGGAACCCATCACCACGCCTACCAGCGGATTTGTCGTCGTCATTTCAGTTCTCAGTCAATGAGCTGCAGGCCGGTCAGGCGCTGCAGCGCTTCGCGGTATTTAGCGCCGGTTTTTTCAATCACGTCAGCAGGCAATGCAGGCGCTGGCGCAGTTTTGTTCCAGTCGTGCAGGGTTTCCAGATAGTCGCGCACGAACTGCTTGTCATATGACGGTGGTGACATACCGGGCGCATACGAATCAGCTGGCCAGAAGCGCGAAGAATCAGCAGTCAGCACTTCATCCATCAGATGCATGACGCCGTTGTCATCGAGTCCGAATTCAAATTTGGTGTCGGCGATGATGATGCCGCGCGTGGCCGCATAGTCGGCTGCGGTCTGGTAGAGTTTGATACTAATGTCACGCATTTGTGCGGCGAGTTCTTTGCCTATGCGCTGCTCCATGTCGGCGAAGCTGATGTTTTCATCATGCTCGCCAAGGTCAGCCTTCGCTGCCGGCGTGAAGATGGGCTGCGCGAGCTTGTCGGCCTGAACTAAGCCAGCTGGCAAGTCTATGCTGCAAACAGCGCCGGTGGCTTGATAGTCTTTCCAGCCCGAGCCTATCAAATAGCCGCGCACGACTGCTTCGACCATGATCGGCTTGAGGCGTTTGGCGACGACGGCACGACCTCGTACTTGCTCCACTTCTTGTGGCGACACCACCGTTTCAGGCGCGATGCCGGTCAGGTGATTCGGCACGATGCCGGCGAGCTTGGCAAACCAGAAGTCCGACATCTGGTTCAAGACCTTGCCCTTCGCAGGGATAGGCTCGTTCATCACGACGTCGAATGCAGACAGACGGTCCGTGGTGACAATCAATATCTTGTCATCGCCGACGGCGTAGTTGTCGCGCACTTTGCCATGGCCTAGCAGTGGCAGGGAGGTGATGCTGGTTTGGTAGAGGCTAGTCATAGAAAATTAAATTAGTACTAGTGAAGCGGAAAGACGCTGGGTTCCAGCTTTCGCTGGAACGACGCATCAATATTACCCGTCATCCCGGCGAAAGCCGGGATCCAGTGTCTTGCGCTAAATTACTGAACGATCTGCGAGAGCTCGCCCTTCTTGTATTTCTCAGCCATTTTTTCCAGCGAAATCGGCTTGATCTTTGCGGCCTGACCTTCGCAACCAAACGACAGGAAGCGGGCTTTGCAAACCATCATTGCCGCTTCGCGTGCAGGCTTCAGATAATCGCGCGGATCAAATTTGCTTGGGTTCTCGAACAGGTAGCGACGAATCGCGCCCGTCATTGCCAGACGGATGTCGGTGTCAATATTAATCTTGCGCACGCCGTGCTTGATGCCTTCCTGAATTTCTTCAACCGGCACGCCGTAGGTCTCTTTCATGTCGCCGCCGAATTCGCGAATCTCGGCCAGCAGTTCTTGCGGCACGCTCGACGAGCCATGCATGACCAGATGCGTGTTCGGGATGCGCGCATGAATTTCCTTGATGCGGTCAATCGCGAGAATGTCGCCGGTCGGCTTGCGCGAAAACTTGTATGCGCCATGGCTGGTGCCGATGGCAATGGCCAGTGCATCGCACTGCGTCTGGCGCACGAAGTCGGCCGCTTGCGCTACGTCGGTCAAGAGCTGCTCGCGCGTCATCTTGCCGTCAGCACCGTGACCGTCTTCCTTGTCACCCATCATGGTCTCGAGCGAACCGAGCACGCCGAGTTCGGCTTCGACAGTGACGCCAATCGCGTGCGAGAACTCGACGACGCGGCGCGAGACTTCCATGTTGTATTCATAGCTGGCGACTGATTTGCCGTCTTCCATCAAGGAGCCATCCATCATGACCGAGCTGAAGCCGGAACGGATCGCGGCCATGCAAACCGCTGGCGATTGACCGTGGTCCTGATGCATGACAACTGGAATATGCGGATAGGCTTCGACTGCCGCCGAAATCAGGTGGCGCAGAAAAGCTTCGCCCGCATATTTGCGTGCACCAGCCGACGCTTGCATGATGACCGGTGAACCGACTTCATCGGCTGCGGCCATGATGGCAGAGACTTGCTCCAGATTGTTGACGTTAAACGCAGGCAGGCCATAGGCATTTTCTGCAGCGTGATCCAGCAATTGACGCATCGATACTAAAGCCATGATGTAACTCTCCAAAAACAATAAATTAACGGTCGCCGATCTTCGTGATTTTCAGGGCGTTGGTACCACCAACCTGCCCCATGGGTTCACCCCACGTCATGACGATCATGTCATCTTTTTTGACCAGTCCCTTGGCCAGCAACAATTCTTCCGCGGCCTTGAGCACTGCTTCGCGGTCAACCGAGTGCGCCAGTTCCAGCGTGTGCACATTGCGGTACAGCGATGCTTTGCGCTGCGTCGCACGGCTCGGTGTCATTGCGTAAATTGGCATATCAATATTGTGCCGGCTCATCCACAGCGCAGTCGACCCTGATTCGGACAGGGCCACGATCGCTTTGACGCGCAAGTGGTAAGCAGTAAACAACGCGCCATAGGCAATCGACTGATCGATGCGTGTAAAGGTAACGTTGAGGAAATCTGCATCCAGCGTCATGTGGCCGGATTTTTCCGCTTCTATACAGACTGCCGCCATCATCTCGACCGTCTCGACCGGATATTTGCCAGACGCGGTTTCTGCCGAGGTCATGACTGCATCCGTGCCGTCGAGCACCGCATTGGCAACGTCCGACACTTCGGCGCGGGTCGGCACGGCATTGATAATCATCGACTCCATCATCTGCGTCGCCGTGATAACTAATTTGTTGGACGCGCGCGCCATCTTTATCATGCGCTTTTGCAGCGCAGGAACAGCGGCATTGCCGACTTCGACAGCAAGGTCGCCCCGCGCGACCATGATGCCGTCGGATGCATCCAGAATTTCCTGCAGCACCGGAATAGCTTCGGCGCGCTCGATCTTGGCAATCATCTGCGGCTTGTGGCCACGTTCGGCGCCGGCGATGTTGGCGAGCTGACGCGCCATCATCATGTCGGTGGCGCTCTTCGGAAACGACACGGCAATGTAGTCAGCATCAAAGCGCATGGCGGTCTTGATGTCTTCCATGTCCTTGGCAGTCAGCGCCGGTGCAGAGAGTCCGCCGCCCTGGCGGTTGATGCCTTTGTTGTTCGACAGCTCGCCGCCGATTTTGACGGTCGTGAAAATCTGGCTGCCGACAATACGGTCCACTACCAGCACGATCAAACCATCATTCAACAGTAAATTATCAGCCGGCCTCAAATCATTCGGCAGCTCTTTGTAATCAAGCCCGACCTGATCCTGGTCGCCCATGTCGCAATTGGCGTCGAGAATGAAAGGGGCGCCCTTCTGTAGTTCGATCTTGCCGTCCTTGAATTTTCCAATGCGAATTTTCGGGCCTTGCAAGTCGGCCATGATGGCAATTTCACGACCACAGAGTGCGGCGACTTCGCGCACGAGAGCTGCGCGCTCCACGTGGTCTTCTGCTTTGCCGTGCGAAAAATTCAGGCGCACGACATCAATACCGGCTTCGATCATTTGTTGCAGGACTTCACGGCTGCTGGATGCAGGCCCGATGGTGGCAACTATTTTTGTCGCTCTCTGTGTCATTTTAAAAATCCGCTAAAAGTCTCAGCCAGTAAAAACTACTGCGCTCGCTGCTGAAGAATCTCGACTGCCGGCAGGGTTCGACCCTCCAGGAATTCGAGGAAGGCACCACCACCGGTGGAGATGTAACCGATACGGTCGGCGATCTGGTATTTGGCAATCGCGGCCAGCGTATCGCCGCCGCCCGCAATCGAAAAGCCGCTGGATTCTGCAATGGCCTGCGCCAGCACTTTGGTGCCGTTGCCGAACTGGTCGAATTCAAAAACGCCAACCGGGCCGTTCCAGACGATGGTGCCGGCGTCGAGCACCAGCGCGGCGCATTGCTGCGCTGTCTGCGGGCCGATGTCGAGAATCAGATCATCAGCTTCTACGTCTTTTACATCCTTGATGGTGGCGACAGCTGTCGGCGAAAATTCTTTCGCGCAGACGACATCAACAGGAATCGGCACCGACGCGCCACGCGCGGCCATGATGTCGATGATGGCACGGGCTTCATTGACCAGATCAGGCTCGGCCAATGACTTGCCGATCGACAGACCCGCAGCCAGCATGAAGGTATTGGCGATACCGCCTCCGACGATCAGCCTGTCAACTTTTTCAGCGAGCGATTTCAGAATGGTGAGCTTGGTCGAGACCTTGGAGCCAGCGACAATCGCGGCCAGCGGACGTGCTGGCTGATGCAGCGCCTTGCCGAGCGCATCAAGTTCAGCAGCTAGCAAAGGGCCAGCGCAAGCGACGGGCGCAAATTTCGCAATGCCGTGTGTCGTTGCCTCGGCGCGGTGAGCGGTACCGAAAGCGTCATTGACGTAGACGTCGCAGAGCGCGGCCATTTTCTTTGCCAGTTCGTCGCTGTTCTTTTTTTCGCCGGGATTAACGCGGCAATTTTCGAGCAGCACGACCTGGCCGGGCGCGACGTCAACGCCATCAACCCAATTTTGTTTTAATTCGACGTGCTGGCCCAGCAAAGCGGAAAGACGCTGCGCTATCGGCGCCAAAGAATCTTCCGGCTTGAACTGCCCTTCTGTCGGGCGACCCAGATGCGACGTCACCATCACAGCCGCGCCGGCTGCCAGGGCCGCCTGAATGGCCGGAACGGAGGCGCGGATGCGCGTGTCTTCGGTGATATTGCCTGCATCGTCTTGCGGCACGTTGAGGTCGGCGCGAATGAAGACGCGCTTGCCGCGCAATTTGTCTTGCTGGATCAGATCACTGAGTCGATTGAAATGCATGGCGGGCGTAATTGGATGAGCAGGTGGATGAGCAGGTTTCGGAAAGGCGCTATTTTACCCCAGCGCACCCGCGTATCGAAGGTTCCGGCTACCGTGGCAAGACGTTCTTCATGTCAGTAACAACCTCAGCAGCGTGAAGCAGGCCATGCCGGCGATGATGGTGCCGAGCAGATGGCGTGTTGCCAAAAAAAACAGGATCGCCATGATGCCTGCCATCAGTCGGGGATTGGTCCACGGCGCCACCATCTCTCCACCTGTCAACAACAGGTCCGGCGCCAGAATGGCAGACAGCGCCGCCGCCGGCGCATAGCGCAGCGCATGCTGTACCCAGGCCGGCATGGTGACCTTATTACCCAATAAGAAAAAGAAACTGCGTGTGACGACGGTCGACAAGGCCAGCAGCGCGATCAGCAGGCTGTATTCAAGATTATTCATACTGAACCTGCCTTCTTGGTCAAGTGATCCATTCCCATTGCAGCGGCCACGCCCGACACAATGGCCAGCACCAGCCCTAACCTGTAGGGCAAACCCGTTGTGAGTACGGCGGTGGTGGCCGCGACCACCACGCTAGCCAGAGCTGAACGGTTGATTACCAGCGGAATCGTGATGGCTAGCAGAGCCAGCGTACCGGCAAAGCTTATGCCCCAGGCCGGTGGTATCTGGCTGGCCAATAACATGCCGGCGATGCTGCCGAATTGCCAACCCAGCCAGTTCGGGCTGACCAGCCCCAGGTAATAGCCGAGCTTGCCTTCTGTTTTAGCCGCTGTGTGCGCAGGAAAACGCTGCGGGAACAAGGCCATAACGACATCGGCATTGAAATAGCCATACAAGATGCGCTTGTACCAACGCAGATGCGCGAAATGCGGGCCGATGACGGCACCGAAAATAATGAAGCGCAGATTCACCATCAGCGAAGTCAAAAATATCATCCAGACCGGCGCACCCGCCGCCAGCAGCGGCAACGAAGCCAACTGGGCCGAACCTGCATAGACCAGCAAGGTCATTGCCAGCCCTTGCCATAACGTCAGGCCGGACTGGATCATCGCCATGCCGGTCACGGCACCCCAGGCCATCAGCCCGGGCACGGTCTGGCTACTGGTGCGCAGGGCGTCAATAAAAGCGGTTTTTTCGCGTCCGGACTGGCCGGACACAGAGGTATTAAGAGGCAAAATCTGGAATCCTGAATAGCGTTGCAATTAATTCTTCAGCCAATATTCTACCGAGCAAGCCTGAAGCTGCACCGAATCCGCTAAAATCCCTCTTTTGCAATAATTATTGGAGAACCTGTTATGTCCATGGCTGACCGCGACGGAAAAATCTGGAAAGACGGCCACCTGATCGACTGGCGCGATGCAACTCTGCACGTGCTGACCCATAGCCTTCACTACGGCATGGCGGTTTTTGAAGGCGTGCGCGCTTACAAGACACCGGAAGGCACCGCGATTTTCCGCCTGAAAGAACACACGCAGCGCCTGTTCAATTCGGCCAAAATTTTTCAGATGGTCATCCCGTTTGATATGGAAACCATCATGGCAGCGCAACGCGAAGTCGTGCGCGCCAACAAACTCGAATCCTGTTACCTGCGTCCGCTGGTCTGGATCGGTTCAGAAAAAATGGGCGTCTCGGCGCGCGGCAATACCATTCATACCTCGATCGCTGCATGGCCTTGGGGCGCGTATCTGGGTGAAGACGGTCTGGCACGCGGCATCCGCGTCAAGACATCGTCGTTCACCCGCCACCATGTAAACGTGTCGATGGTGCGTGCGAAGGCCAGCGGCTATTACATCAACTCTATTCTCGCGAATCAGGAAGTGACTGCCGACGGTTACGATGAAGCGCTGCTGCTCGACACCGACGGCTATGTTTCCGAAGGCGCGGGCGAGAACGTGTTCATCGTCAAGAACGGCAAGATCTATACACCAGACCTGGCCAGCTGCCTCGACGGCATCACGCGTGACTCGGTGCTGACGATGGCGCGCGACATGGGTATCGAGATCGTTGAAAAACGCATCACACGCGATGAGATGTACTGTGCAGACGAAGCCTTCTTCACCGGTACCGCCGCTGAAGTGACGCCTATCCGTGAACTCGACAACCGCGTCATCGGCAGCGGCAGCCGTGGCCCGATTTCGGAAAAACTGCAAGCCATGTTCTTTGACGTCGTCGCCGGCAAAGCGCCGCAATACAAGCACTGGCTGACCCTGGTCTAATAGTTGGTAGAGACAGTAACCCGCGAAAGAGCAAGATGAGTCAAACCTTCACACCGGTAGAACTTGACAGCAAGGACCTGCCGGCTCATTGCCCTAATGATGCGATGCCGATCTGGTCATCGCATCCGCGGGTGTTTCTCGAATTTGCCGCCAATGGCGAAGCACGCTGTCCGTATTGCAGCACCGTGTATCGCTTGAAGCCCGGTGTTGTCCCGCACGCGCATTAATGTCAAAACCACTCAAGCTGCTGGCCAGCGCCGAGGATGTCGAACACGCGTTTTATGACGCGATAGGTCGCGCGGATCTGGAAGCCTTGATGTCTTTGTGGGCAGACGACGAAGAAATTACGTGCGTGCATCCGGGCGCGCCCCGCTTGCAGGGGCATGCCGCGATACGCGAGTCGTGGGAATTAATTTTCGAGCGCGGGCCGGTGCATATACAGCCGCGCCAGCTGCACGTCAGCCACAACATGATGTGCGCGGTGCACAGCCTGATTGAAGAAGTCAGAGTGCCGAAAGACGCGAACTGGCAGGAGGCACACATCCTTGCGACCAATGTCTTTCTGAAGACGCCACAAGGCTGGCGCATGGTGATGCATCACTCGTCCATTGCGCCGGGCAAACCTGCTGCCGAGCCAGCTTCTGCAGCGATGCTGCACTGATCGTGACGACTGCCACGCATGAGTGATTATTTCTCTCCGCGCTGGCTGCCTGGCGGGCATTTGCAAACCATTTATCCGGCCAAATGTATCACTGCACCAGAAGTCACCATGCATCGCAAACGCTGGGATGCGCCCGATGGGGATTTCATCGATATTGATTTTGTCGAAGGCTTGCCCGGCAAACCTTTCCTGGTTTTGTTTCATGGTCTGGAAGGTTCATCCGGCAGCCACTATTCGCGCTCGCTGATGAAATATATCGAAGCGCTTGGCTGGTCGGGCGCTGTGCCGCATTTTCGCGGCTGCTCGGGCGAGATCAATCGTGCGCCACGTTTTTATCATTCTGGCGACTCGGCTGAAATCAATTGGGTACTGCATAGACTGAACATGCATGCGTTGCGTCGCAATGCCTCAAACTTTTTTGCTGCCGGCGTCTCGCTCGGTGGCAATGCGTTATTGCGCTGGCTCGGCGAATCTGCCGAAGACGCTCAATTCATCGAAGCGGCCTGCGCCATTTCAGCGCCGCTGGATCTGGCCGCCGGCGGCGCTGCGCTATCGCGTGGCATCAACATGATCTACACCCGCTCTTTCCTGCAAACGCTCAAGCCGAAATGCCTGCTCAAGCTGGAGCAATTCCCGGGACTGTTTGACCGCGACAAAATGCTGGCTGCGCGTGACTTATATGAGTTCGACAATATCGTCACTGCCCCGCTGCATGGGTATCGCAACACCGATGAGTACTGGGAACGCGCCAGCGGAAAAGCGGTATTGCATGACATTACGGTGCCAACGCTGGTACTCAATGCGCGCAACGATCCTTTTTTACCGGCGCGACATTTGCCGCGCAGCGCCTCGGACGCGGTGATACTTGAATACCCTGCGCATGGCGGCCATGTCGGCTTCGCCACTGGCGGCATGCCGGGTTCATTGAACTGGCTGCCGCGTCGTATCGTGCGGTTTTTGTCGGATCAGGTAGCGCTGCGCGAGCAGGCCGCCCTGCCTGTCTGAAGGCTTCATCATGGATGACATAGTCAGGCAAGCAATGGCGAAGTGGCCGAATGTGCCCCATTGTTATGGCTGGCTGGCGCTAGATGCGCGCGGTGCATTTCGCATGCGCGACGAAACTGCGCAGAAGAATAATCTGGCAGGCGACCCGATTCGCCACGCTGCGCTGCTGGCTTTCATACACCGCAATTACGCCAGCGATGCGAGCGGCTGCTGGTTTTTCCAGAATGGCCCGCAACGCGTGTATGTTGATCTCGAAGCGACCCCGTATATTGCGCGCACTGATCCGGCTGCTGGCTTTGTGCTGCATGATGGGCTGCCGCTGACTTTACTGGAGCAGGTATATCTTACGGATGAAGGTCAGTTGATATTGAAAGATGCTACCCATGTAGCGATGCTGGATGATCGCGATGTCGCTCACTGTTTGCCGCAGTTACAGTGGAATGGTCAGGCTGTTGAAGATGCGCAGCTGCTGGCGTGGCTGGCGGCACCGGATGAGCTGCTGCGTTTTCTGTATGGCAGTAAAACTATTCCGGTTCAAGCGATACGGCGGGCGGATCTGGCTGCGCAGCTAGGTTTTATAGCGTTGCCGCGTCAATAATTAAAGACTGAACATCCGCACACAACTAACGCGGCTTTTTCCCCTGATTTAAAATTTCGCGCCAAGCACTTTGCAGTTCGCGCTCGCGTGCATCAATCATCGCCAGATCATAAAACGAAGCATCAGGGGCTGAACGCGCAATTCTTAATTGTTCGAGCGCCGCAGGAAGACTGCCGGTCAGATTATAAAACTCGGCCAGTGCAATATGCTGCAATGCTTGCATACCTTGCTCGGCATAGGCGCGCGCGAGCACTTGCTGTATCGCGAAATCTTGCCGGTATAACTGAGCCTGATCACGCAGGAAAAAACTGGCCTCGCCGCTTTTACCTGCAGCCAGCAAACAGTCAGCAAACTGCATTTTGACAGCACGCGACAACGGATACTGCACACGTGCCGCACGCGCTGCCTGCAATGCCTGCTCCGGCTGCTGTTTTGCCAGTTTGATGTCGATGGCCAGCGTCGTCAGAACAGACGTCGCTGGCAGCGCAGGTTTGCGCGCAACCTCTGCCTCTATTTCGCTCAGCAAGTTTTGCGCGCGTGCGGCATCGCGCTGGCGCAAGGCGATGACAGCCAAGCCATAGCGCGCAGCGAGCATCTGCGCACGAGGCCCCTGAAGCGCCTGCTCGTTGAAGACTGCCGATGCATTACGCCAGCCTTGCGGCGTATCGTCTTGCATTACGCGCAGGCGTGCCTTGATCAATGAAAAATCCAGACTATCGGCATGCTGGCGATAAGGCTGGTTGCGAATGCGCGCTTCGATGTCGGCAATACGCTCGGTGGTAACAGGGTGGGTGCGCAAATAAGAAGGTGCGTTGTCATTTGCATTACGGCTGGCTGCTTGCAAGCGACCGAAAAAATTCACCATGCCGCCCGCCTCGAATCCGGCGCCATTCAAAATCTGCAGGCCGATGCGATCCGCTTCGCGTTCTGCATCGCGGGTAAAGCTCAACTGGCGCGAGGCAGCGATACCGGCTCCGCCCATCAACGCTGCAGCGGCCAGGTCGGGGCTGGTGCGCGCTGCCAGCGCCGCAATCAACAGACCCGCCAGCGGCAGTAGCGATCCCTGCCGCTGACTGCCTATCATGCGTGCAATATGACGCTGTGAAACGTGGCCAATTTCATGTGCCATGACTGACGCCAGTTCGGATTCGCTTTGCGCAGCGATCACCAGTGCAGAATGGAAGCCAATAAAACCGCCCGGCAGCGCAAATGCATTCAGCACCGGATCACGCACCACAAAAAACAGGTAGTCGTAACCGGCATCGCCACGCGCCTCCGGTGTCGCCGTCAGCATGTTAGCGCCCAAATTATTCAAGTACTCCATGACCGTCGGGTCACCTAAATAATCTGAGTCGCGCTGAATGTTGGTCATCACTTGCTCGCCCAGCTTGCGCTCCATCTGCGGCGACAATTCTTCACCGTCTGTGCCGCCGAGGTTAGGCAGATTTTGCGCATATGCCGCAGGCGACACCAGCAAGCCGGGGTTAGACAACGTCAGCACGGCAGCCGTCAGCAGACGCAAGAAAGGCGAAGCAAGCTGTGGTGATCGTGACGGTTTCATGGTGCTATGATACCTGCAATCAATTTACGTTCCACTGTGCTTACATTCTGCAAAACTTGCATCATGACCTCTACCAAATCTACTCAGCAAACCTCCACCAGCAATGACGGCCTGACGCATTTCGACGCTACAGGACAGGCGCATATGGTCGATGTCGGCGCCAAGGCCGAAACACACCGCATCGCGCTGGCCAGCGGCATCATTCGCATGAAACCGGAAACGTTGGCGATCATCACCTCAGGCAGCGCGAAAAAAGGCGATGTGCTTGGCATTGCACGCATTGCCGCCATCATGGCAGCCAAGCGCACCAGCGACCTGATTCCGTTATGTCACCCACTGGCGCTGACGCGCGTTGCTGTTGATTTCACCATTCATGCCGACACAGCCAGCGTGCTATGCGAAGCGCAGGTCGAGACTTTCGGCAAAACGGGGGTAGAGATGGAAGCGTTGACGGCGGTGCAAGTGGGCCTGCTTACCATCTATGACATGTGCAAGGCAGTCGACCGCGGCATGGTCATGACGGATGTAAAAGTGATGGAAAAACACGGCGGGAAGTCGGGCAGCTGGAAGGTCGAGTAGCAGGCGCTAAGCTTCCATCCTTCCTGCCCGCAGGACAGAGAAAAACTATGTGTCTGAGCTAGCCTAGTGAATCTTCTTTTTGGCCTGAATTTGCTCATGCAGCTGCTCCGGGCTAAGTTCGGTGTAATCCTTGTTGATTTCAACACTGACCAAGCGTTCAAGCTGCGGATCGAGCTGCTGACGCAAGATACCCAAAAATTGCGGTGACGCGACCAGCGCGATTTCCCGGTAGCGCCCCTCTTGATGCGCTTTCAGCAGATACTTTGCAACTTCTTTGGCGAACATATCGGTTGCGTGCTGGACGGGCGTCTGCGCTGGCTCGTAAGTTTTGTTCGGTAGCGCTCCACCTGTGTTGTGTATGCTCTGTGCAGCCGAAGTCGGTCCCATGCGATCAGTTTCGCTTTCGGCCGTTTTCAGGCGCGCCGCATCGTTGACCATATCTTTGATCTCCTGCAATTTTTCTGTCGGCGCCGGTTCGGCAAAGAAGCGCGCGCGGCTCGCGTTGGCTGTCACAATCCAGGTCGCATCCATGATGTTCCTTTGCATATTTCTACGTACATTAATGCCACCATTTTGATGAGCGACGAACGCAAATGTTCCGGACTTTATTGCGAATGCGGGCAATTGCTCGCGGATTTCACGATGTGCTATTGTGGAACCAGGCTTGTTACTTTCGCAATAGGGACGAAATAAGCACGAAATAAGCTCGCAAAGATTCTGTGAAAAGGAACGCAATGCGCAAAGATGAAAATTCAGAAATTACCGAAGGCCGGCTGACAGAATGGCTGCTGCGCGCTTTTGCGCTGCTAATAATGGGCATTCTGGTGCTGCGCTGGGGACAAGCCTGGCTGGAAGATCAATCGCGCTGGACTGTACTACTCCTGCTCATTTCTGAAGGCTATACGCTGGTACTTATTCTGATAGCACGCCGCGCGATCCAGCGCGATCTTTCACCGATGGCGATATTGGTAACGGTCTATGCCGTTTGTTATGCCGCCTTGCTTGATCCGCAAAACGTCACCAAGTTGGCACCCGAATGGCTGGGCTCTGTTTTATTAGGTCTGAGTATGGTGTGGCACTTCAGCGCGAAGGTCGTGCTCGGAAGATCATTTGGTTTGCTGCCAGCGCAGCGCGGGCTTGTAATGACAGGACCTTATCGCCTTATTCGCCATCCCATTTATTTTGGCTACCTGATCGGCCATATTGGTATGCTGCTAGTGAATTTCTCTTTGCAAAATGCGCTTATCATTACAGCGCTTTATATTGCACAGGTCATTCGCATTCAACGTGAAGAATCCATACTTGTTAAGAACGATTCTGGCTATGCTGATTATCAACAACGCGTGCGTTGGCGCTTGATACCGTTCATCTATTAAATGTTTTGAATTTTCTCAATTATGCGTATCAATAGGATCGTCTCCGGCCTTTTTGTTTTTATATTGGTCGCGCTACTTCTGTTTTCGGGTTATGTGTGGACCGTCCTGAATTGGTCTTACTCGAAAGGCGAACGCGCAGGTTATTTGCAAAAATTTTCCAGCAAGGGCTGGATTTGCAAAACCTGGGAAGGCGAATTGCTGATGACGACTGTGCCAGGTGTGATTCCGGAAAAGTTTGAATTCACGGTGCGCGACCCGGTAATTGCAGGCCAGTTAATGGCCTCAGCCGGTAAGCGCGTGGTAGTTAGCTACTCGCAGCATAAAGGCATACCAAGTTCGTGTTTTGGCGACAGCCAGTATTTTGTCGAACGCGTGCAAATTTCGCAGCAGCCTTGAAGAAGTTCACACTATGCCGATTGAGACTCAACAGGGCGCGCAGTCTGCGCGATGGCTGGTTCGGGTAAGTGGTTGAAGATTTGCAGATTGCCGAACTCGTTCCATTAATGTCGGCCGCAGCAAGCCACGCATTGAATCGCTATGTCGCTGTAGTCGATGAAGAGCGACGCCTGAGTGGCATCGTCAGCCAGTCGGATTTGGTCAATGGCCTGTACCGGCGCAGGCTTAATGAGATTGTTATGGCTTCCTGAGCGAGCTTTGAGAAAAACAGGTTGCACCGTATTGATCACAAAACTGGCTTGTTTTCGTGAGTCAGTTTTACACGTCAGTTTAGCGGCAATGTGAACTTCAGCATTACTGCGCTAGTGCCAAGAAAATTCAGATCGACCTGTTTCCTGTCTTCGAATTCCCAACCTATGGTGGCAACAGCGCCGGGAGAAAATCCATTGTAATTGAGCGGTACTTTGTCTTCAAAGGGCTTGCAATAACCGTACAACAGACCAGCCGATAATTTGGCGTAAAGGGACGAATGCCCAAGCAGATCACGATAAACCTGACCCCACGGATAAATGTAGGTCGACGACTGCCCAAATGAATTGCTGAAAAAAGTGACGCCAGCGATCGCAGAATCTGCACGTTCACGTTCCACCCCGATGAGCCACACATATTTATGCTCGGTGCTGGAATGATAGTGGTGCGTGTAGGGAGCGATGCCGAAGTAATAGCGATCCCTCTCTTTCTTGCCCAGATCGAAACCATCAGTCCAATCAAAGCCGAACGTAGATGCACTGGCTACAAGCAAAACCAAAAAGCAAACTATGCGGGAGAGCTGTTTTTGAATAGTAGTGTTTTGCATGAAAGCAAATAATGGATGCGCATGAGCAGGCTACAAATTTATTGCCTTAATTATAATCTTAACAAAAAGAAATCATGCTGAAACAGGCTGAAAAGCAACGCTGATAATTAACATATTGACTATCGAACGAAATTTAGTTGCAAATTAAAATAGAATTCCCAACCGTCAATTACGTCAAATTTTTCCCTGCAGATTCAAGAAAGAGACAGCCTGACTACAGGAATTTGTCAGCATGCCGTGTGATACTTCCCCATTCAATTTGAAGCACGGTAACCCCAATGCCTTCGTCACAGCGCGCACGATTTATTCGTTTATCGCAATCCCTGCCTTTCGCCATCCTGCTTTTGATGCTCTCGCTGTACGGGTTGCTGCGCATCGCGCTGCTCATCTATACGGGCACTGCCCTGGTGTCGCTCTCTGAATGGCCCGCGGTGTTGGCCAAAGGTTTGTGGTTTGATCTCGTGGCCGCGACGACTCTTGTCGCACCCGTGTTGCTCTACGCGGCCGCCATTCCGAACCGCTGGCGGGTTTCGCCGCTGCACGACAAGCTGCGTACTGTCTGGCTCTTCCTATCAATTTTCGTGCTTTTGTTCGGGGTAGTTTCCGAGTTCACTTTCTGGGTCGATTTTTCTAATCGCCTGAACTTCATCGCACTCGACTACCTGATCTATACCAGCGAAGTGATCGGCAATATCCGGGAGTCCTATCCGGTTGGAGCAATCCTGTCCGTCATTGGCGTTGTGGCCGCAGCGCTGACCTGGGCACTGCACTCCTGGCTAAGCAAAGCGCCCGTGACGCCGCTAACCATGCGGCAGCGCCTGATGCTGGCAGGGTTCGCCATTCTGGCGCCCTGTATGTTGCTGTGGTCGTCAAGCGTGGAACAGATGGAGGGGCAGAAAAATGCTTATGCCGATGAACTGTCCGGCAATGGCCTGTTTACCTTGGCGGCTGCCGCACGCCGCAATGAACTCGATTACATGAAGTTTTATCGGACTCTGCCGCCAGAAACGGTAGCCAGTACGCTTGCCACTCTTGGCATTACGCGTCTGCCGACGGCAGAACTGCAGTTGGCGAATTTCAAGGATGATGCTGCTACTGCGTCACCCAGCCATTTCCTGCGAACGCCGAAGAATCTGGTGCTGGTATCGGTCGAGAGTCTGTCGGCGTCTTACGTTGGCAGTTACGGCTCAACCGAGAATCTGACGCCCAACCTCGATGCCATCGCGCGCGACGGACTGCGCTTCGACAAGGTCTACGCAACCGGAACCCGTACCGTGCGCGGCCTCGAGGCACTATCACTTGGTACGCCGCCTGTGCCTGGACAAGCGATCGTGCGTCGCCCGAACAATGATCATCTCACCACGCTGGGGGGCGTGCTCGGGCATCAAGGATTCGACACCTTCTTTTTCTACGGCGGGTACGGTTATTTCGACAATATGAACGCGTACTTCGGCGCGAATGACTATCGGGTAATCGACCGCACCGATATTCCGTCAGAGCGCATCGCGTTCGCGAATGTGTGGGGGGTGGCTGACGAAGTGCTGTTCGATACCGTTGTCGACCAACTAGACCAGCGTGCGGATAAGGGTAAACCTTTCTTTGCGCACGTCATGACGACCAGTAATCATCGGCCTTACACTTACCCCGATGGTCGCATCGATATTCCATCGCCCGGTGGGCGCAACGGTGCAGTCAAATACACCGACTATGCCATCGGCAAGTTCATCCGCGATGCGAAGACCAAGCCTTGGTTCAAGGACACGCTGTTCGTATTCGTTGCCGACCATTGCGCATCGGTTGCTGGCAACACCAAGCTGCCTGTGAAGAATTACCAGATTCCACTCGTCCTTTACTCGCCGGGCAACCTTAAGCCCGACGTGTATTCACCTATGATCAGCCAGATTGATATCGCTCCGAGTCTGATCGAGGCGCTGGGACAGCGTGGAGATGGTTTGTTTTTCGGGCGCTCGGTGTTTGAAAAAGGGCCGCCGCCAGAGCGCGCTTTCATCAGCAACTATCAGGAACTCGGCTATCTCAAAAAAGACAAGCTGACGGTACTGCTACCTAAGCAGCGCGTGCAATCCTACGATATTGATCCAAAAACTTTTAATGCGACGCCCGCGCCAATCGATGATCAGTTGCTGAAAGAAGCGATCGCTTATTACCAGTCGGCTTCAACTGATTTTCGTGGTGGTCTCTTGCGTTCGCCGTTCATTCGTACCGGACAAACGGTGCCGGCAAGGCATTGAACTTTGAAGCCAGAAATATAAAAAAAGCCGGACATCAAAAATGTCCGGCTTTTTTTCAGTCGTAAAAATCAGCGCTGTGATACCGCATCAACCACGGCCAGTGCCGTCATGTTGACGATACGGCGCACCGTCGCCGATGGCGTCAGGATGTGAACCGGCTTGGCGCAACCGAGCAAAATAGGACCGATCGCCACGCCATTGCCGGCTGCTATTTTCAGCAGGTTGTAGGCAATATTGGCGGCATCGATATTCGGCATTACCAGCAGGTTGGCGTCACCTTTGAGCTTCGTATCAGGCATCACTTGCTTGAGCAAATGCGCATCAAGCGCCGAGTCGCCATGCATTTCGCCATCGACTTCAAGTTCAGGCGCATTCTTCTGAACCAGGGCCAGCGCGGCACGCATTTTTTGTGCGGACTCGCTATTGCTGGAACCGAAATTCGAATGCGACAGCAAGGCCGCGCGTGGATGCAAACCAAAGCGGCGCATTTCTTCTGCAGCCATGATCGTGATCTCGGCGAGCTGCTCGGCAGTCGGGTTTTCATTGACGTGGGTATCAACCAGCACCAGCTGGCGGTCGGTCAGGATCAGGCCATTCATCGCTGCATAGGTGTTGACGCCAGCGCGCTTGCCCAGCACCTGATCGATGTAACCCAGATGCAGTTCGGTCGCCCCATAGGTGCCGCAGATCATGCCGTCGGCGTCGCCCTTGTGGATGGCCATGGCACCAATGAGCGTATGACGGCGGCGCATTTCCAGCTTGGCATACTGCTCGGTGATGCCCTTCCTGATCGTCATCGCCAGATAGGTTTCCCAATACGAGCGATACCGTTCATCGCGTTCCGGGTTCATGATTTCAAAATCAACATCCGGACGCAGGCGCAAGCCATAGCGTTCTATACGTTGCGAGAGCACGGCAGGACGACCGATCAAAATAGGCTTGGCCAGACCTTCGTCAATCACCACCTGCACGGCGCGCAGTACGCGCTCTTCTTCACCCTCTGCAAAGACGATGCGTTTTTTCGCAGCCGGCGCTTTCTTCGCAATCGCAAACACCGGCTTCATGAAGCTGCCGCTGTGATAAACGAATTGCTCTAGCCGCTGTGCATACGCTGCCATGTCCTTGATAGGACGCAACGCAACGCCCGACTTCTCGGCGGCCAGCGCCACAGCCGGCGCGATCTTCATCATCAGGCGTGGATCGAAAGGCTTAGGGATGAGGTACTCAGGACCAAACGACAAGTTCGCAATGCCATAAGTAGTAGCGACTACATCGGATTGCTCGGCCTGAGCCAGCTCGGCGATTGCATGCACAGCCGCGATTTCCATTTCACGCGTAATCGTCGTAGCGCCGCAATCGAGCGCGCCACGGAAAATATACGGGAAGCAGAGTACGTTGTTGACCTGATTCGGGTAGTCGGAACGACCGGTCGCAATGACTGCATCGTCGCGCACTTCGCGCACTTCTTCCGGCAGAATTTCCGGCGTCGGATTGGCCAGCGCTAGCACCAGTGGACGTGGCGCCATGGCAGCGACCATTTCCGGCTTGAGTACGCCGCCAGCGGACAGACCGAGGAAAATGTCGGCGCCCGGAATGACGTCAGCCAGCGTGCGTGCGCTGGTGTCTTGCGCAAAGCGTTCTTTGTCCGGGTCCATTAATTCAACGCGGCCTTTATAGACCACACCCGCCAGGTCGGTCACATAAATATTCTCGATCGGGAAACCCAGATCCACAATCAGGTCGAGACAGGCCAGCGCAGCGGCGCCCGCACCGGACACCACCAGTTTGCAATGCTGCATGTCCTTGCCGACGACTTTCATGCCATTCATGATCGCGGCACCGACGATGATCGCCGTGCCATGCTGGTCGTCATGGAAGACCGGAATCTTCATGCGGCCGCGCAGCTTGCGCTCGATGTAGAAACACTCGGGTGCTTTAATATCTTCCAGATTAATGCCGCCAAAGGTCGGCTCGAGCGCGGCGATGATGTCGCACAGCTTGTCGGGGTCGTTCTCGTTGACTTCGATGTCAAACACATCAATGCCGGCAAACTTCTTGAACAGCACGCCCTTGCCTTCCATCACAGGCTTGGCGGCCAGCGGGCCGATATTGCCCAGACCCAGAACTGCGGTGCCGTTGGTGATGACGGCAACCAGATTGCCGCGCGCGGTGTAGCGGAAGGCATTGGTCGGATCGATGACGATCTCTTCGCAAGCAGCGGCTACACCCGGCGAATAGGCCAATGCCAGATCGCGCTGATTAGTCAGCTGCTTGGTCGGGGTGACGCTGATTTTGCCCGGGGTGGGAAACTCGTGATATTCGAGGGCTGCCTGACGAAATTGTTCGCGCAGTTCTTGTTTTAGGGTGTTCTCTGAATCCATGCTGGACAACCTTCCTGATGCTTGGTGACACGGGGGGTCTGATTTTAGCAGAGGTCGCACTTATGTTCGATGGTCTGCTCGAGCGTCGTCATTCGGTACAATTAGTGCATGTTGTCTGAATTCGAACTGATCGCCCGTTATTTCACCCGCCCGCCTGTCAAAGATGGGCCGGTGCGACTAGGCGTGGGCGACGATTGCGCGCTGCTGGCGCCACCGGCCGGCGAAGAGCTGGCGATTTCCACCGATATGCTCGTCGAAGGCCGGCATTTCTTCGCCGGCGCCGACCCTTATCAACTCGGCCACAAATGTCTGGCCGTGAATTTGTCGGATCTGGCGGCGATGGGTGCACGGCCGCTGGGATTTACACTGGCACTGGCCCTGCCCTCTGTGGATGAAGCATGGCTGGCCGCTTTTTCAGCGGGCATGCTGGCTCTGGCAGATGCCCACCATATTGAACTGATCGGCGGCGACACCACCAAAGGCCCGCTGACCATATCCATTACCGTGTTTGGATCAGTACCTTCTGCCTTGGCCTTGCGACGCGATGGCGCGCGGGCAGGCGACGACCTGTGGGTATCAGGCAGCCTCGGTGACGCACGGCTGGCACTGGCCATGTTGCAGGGCACAGCCGTAATAGCCAGCACGCTGAAAGAAACTGCGGAGCTGCACCTGCACCGCCCCACGCCGCGCGTTGCTCTTGGTCTTGCCTTGCGCGGCATTGCGCATGCTGCGGTTGATATCTCCGATGGCCTGATGGGCGATCTGGCTCATGTACTGAAACGCTCCGGCGTCGGCGCCAACATCAACGCCGACGCGCTGCCTGTCGGCGCGGCACTGCAGCAACAAGTGCTAGTGACACGGCGCGCTTACGCACTCAATGGTGGCGACGACTATGAACTGTGTTTCAGTGCGCCGGTTAGTCAGCGCGAAGCAGTGCGCACGGCGGCATTGGACTGCGCCACACCGGTGGCGCGCATAGGCAGCATTACAGCCGAGGCAGGTCTCGTAGTTACCGATGCCAGCGGCCAGCCTCTACAAATTTTTACTGACTCTTTCGATCATTTCTCTCACTCATGACAACTCTGGAACAAGGTCAGGCCGCACAAGTCATCAAGCCCACTGCGCGCTTCATGCTTGCGCACCCTGCGCACATACTGGCGCAAGGTTTTGGCAGCGGTCTTTCGCGCATCATGCCGGGCACCGTCGGCACACTGTTTGGCTGGCTGACTTTTGCAGCATTCAGCTCACGCTGGCCTGAAATTTTCACGCCACAAGTCTGGCTTGCCTTAATCATCGCTGGTTTTGTAGTCGGCATCTGGGCTTGCGAAGTCACCGGCCGTGACATGGGCATTGCCGACCATGGCAGCATGGTGTGGGACGAAATCATCGCGATCTGGCTGGTGCTGCTAGTGGTAACTCCTGCGTCATTCAAAATGCAGCTGTGGGCATTTGTGCTGTTCCGTTTCTTTGACATGGTCAAGCCACCACCTATCCGCTATTTCGAACGCCGCTTCAAAGGCGGCTTCGGCGTCATGTGGGACGACATCGCTGCAGCTTTTTATACCTTGCTGGTGCTTGCCTTGTGGCGCGTGGTGTGAAATCCTGTGTACGTAGTTTGGGCATTACTATAAGAGGAGACGCGTATCATGGACGACATCCGTAAACTGGCCGATGAAGTTGGTCTCGCACTGCACAAAAAACGCTGGCTACTCGCCACTGCCGAATCCGTCACCGGCGGCGGCATTGCACAAGCCATCACCGACATAGCCGGCTCTTCCGAATGGTTCGATTGCGGCTTTGTCACCTATTCCAATTCTTCCAAAACAGAATGCCTCAACGTATCGGCAGCGCTGATTGCGCAGCATGGCGCTGTCAGTGAAGAAGTCGCCGCCGAACTCGCTACGGGCGCGCTGGCCACTACGGACAGTCACGTCACCCTGTCCACAACCGGCATCGCAGGCCCAACCGGTGCCGTGCCCGGCAAGCCAGTCGGCACTGTTTGTTTTGGCTGGGCCACTGGCCACGCCGTACACACCGAACGACTGGTCTTTGCAGGCGACCGCGATGCGGTGCGCAGGCAAACCACCATCCATGCCCTGAAGGGCTTACTGCGATTCATGGAACAACACTGATGCTGAAGAATTTCAAACTCGAACAAAAAACAGTCAACGGCGTCAGCATTAATTTTCGTCACGGCGGCAAAGGGCCGCCGTTGTTGTTGATGCACGGCTTCCCGCAAACGCATGTGATCTGGCACAAAGTAGCTGACCAGCTCGCCCAGCATTTCACGCTGGTGATGCCGGACCTGCGTGGCTACGGTGATTCAGACAAGCCGCGCGGTACGGCAGATCACGGCAACTATTCCAAACGCGTGATGGCGCAAGACATGGTCGAGCTCATGCATGCACTCGACTATGAAACCTTCGATGTCTGCGGCCATGACCGTGGCGGTCGCGTCGCGCACCGCCTGACTCTGGATCATCCGTCTTGCGTGAAGAAATTGATGATCATCGATATCTCACCGACCCGCACCATGTTCGAGAGAACAAATCAGGCTTTCGCGAATGTCTATTACCACTGGTTCTTCCTGTCGCAACCGTATCCATTGCCGGAAACGCTGATCGGGAATAACGCGGAATTTTTCATTGATTACTCGCTGGGCAGCCTGGGCGCGAAAAACAGCACAGAATTTTTTGCGCCGGAAGCAATGGCGGAATACCGCCGCTGCTTCTGCCAGCCCGACATGATCCATGCCGGCTGCGAAGACTACCGTGCTGCCGCCACCATCGACCTGGTGCACGACCGCGATCATGAAGAAAACAAAATCGCCTGCCCTTTGCATATCGTCTGGGGCGAGCACGGCGTGGTGGGAAAATTATTCACCCCGCTGGCAGACTGGCAGGAAAAAGCCAGCGTTACGGTGACGGGTACGGCACTGCCGGCTGGTCACTTTATTCCGGATCAGGTGCCGGAGTTGTTGCTGGAAGAGATGATGGAATTTTTTAGTGTTTGAAGCGAAAAATCAGAGCCACTGGGCCCCAGCCTTCGCTGGGGCGACGGTAATATAACAAGGGTCGCCCCGATTAATATCGGGGCACAATAACTTGAAACGCGAAAGGCCAAACAGCGAAACTCAGTCCCGAAACTGATTAACCGCATCTCGAGTCTCGCGCGCCACGCGCTCTGCTGCCTGCGCATAATCTTCTGTACCAACTTGCTTCGCATACAAAATCGCGCGCGATGAATTGATCATCATCCCGCCACCATTTGCCGTCCGTCCGGCCTGCACGGTCGCTTGAATATCGCCACCCTGCGCACCGATGCCCGGCACCAGCAAGGGCATATCGCCGACGATGTTGCGCACTGCCGCCAACTCTTGCGGAAAGGTCGCACCGACTACGAGGCCGCACTGGCCGTTACGGTTCCACTTGTCGGCTACCATACGCGCGACATGCTGATACAACGGCACACCATCGACGTTCATGAACTGCAAGTCTGAGCCACCCGGGTTCGACGTGCGGCACAGGACGATTGCGCCTCGATCTTTCCATTCCATATACGGCGCGACGGAATCAAAGCCCATGTATGGATTGACTGTCACGGCATCAGCGCCATAACGCTCGAAAGCTTCGCGCGCATATTGCTCGGCGGTCGCGCCTATGTCGCCGCGTTTGGCGTCGAGCACGATGGGGATGTGCGGATAAGACTCGCGCAAATAATCGCAAATTGATTGCAACTGATCTTCAGCAGCCAGCGCAGCGAAGTAAGCAATCTGCGGCTTGAAGGCACAGGCCAGACCGGCAGTTGCATCAATGATGGCTTTGCAGAAAGTAAAAATCGCATCGCTCTTGCCGTGCAGTTCAGCAGGGAATTTGGCGATGTCGGGGTCGAGGCCTACGCACAGCAGGGAGTCATGGCGGCTGGTGGCAGCGGCGAGTTTGTCTATGAAGTTCACACGAGGCTCTGTTTGGGAAAACGCAATGGCCACATTGTAGCGTGTCATGCTATCTTGCCGCGATGAATACGCTCACCCGCAAAGACCTCGTTCTGCTCGCTCTGTTAACGCTCAGCTGGGGCTTTAACTGGCCCATCATGAAAATCGGTGTGCATGATTTTCCGCCGCTGACTTTCCGTACCTTGGGCATGATAGGCGGGCTGGTAGCGATCTGGCTGGCGGCACGCTTTCAGCGCGCATCACTGGCGATACCCAAGGGTGAAGTGATGACGGTGATTAAGCTGGCGATTCCGAACATGCTGTTGTGGCATGCGCTGATCATTTGCGGCATCAGTATGCTGTCATCAGGCCGCGCCGCGATTCTTGGTTACACCATGCCGATCTGGGCTGTGCTGGTAGGGTTGGTATTTTTTGGCGAGCGCATCAGTCGCGCATCGCTGGTCGGGATTGCGCTGGCTCTTACTGGTGCGATGCTTTTGCTTTCCAGCGAGTTCAGCAAATTGTCGGGCCAACCTCTGGGTACGGTGCTGGCGTTGTTAGCTGCGGCTAGCTGGGGCTACGGCACGGTTGTCATGAAGCGGACCAAAATAGAAATGCCGACGATTTCGCTCACGTTCTGGATGCTGGCTTTTACTACCGTAGCAATGACGCTGATGTCTTTAGCGCTGGAGTTTGACGCGATGCGCAACCCAACGTCTGTTGAGTGGGCAACGATTATTTATAACGCCGTCATCATCTTCGGCTTCGCGCATGTGGTGTGGTTCAGGCTTGCACGCATTTTGCCGCCGGTGGCATCTAGCCTGTCGGTGATGTTGATACCGGTGCTGGGCGTGTTCTCTGGTGCGTGGATACTGGGCGAGACGCCACACTGGCAGGACTATGCTGCGATAGTGTTGATACTGGGGTCTATGTCGACGGTACTGTTCAAGCCACGCGCTTAGCTACGAAATTAGCCACGAATTTAGCCACGAATTTAGCCACGAATTTAGCCACGAGTTTAACCATTTTCATAAATCCACTGCAGCAGCAAATCAAAGCCGGCGCGCGTAGCGCCTGCATTGGCATGGTTAACTATGCACACTACTAGCAAGCGCCGCCCCGAGCGCGCCGTCACATAACCCGCCATGCTGAAAACATCAGCGAGGCTGCCGGTCTTGATATGCGCATTGCCCATCACACCTAGCGACTGCACCCTTTTTTTCATGGTGCCGTCTATACCTGCTATTGGCAACGACGCCATGAATTCCGGCATGGTCGAACTACGCCATGCGCGTTGCAGCACACGCGCCATGGTAGTAGCCGAAACGCGTTCATTGCGTGACAACCCCGAACCGTTTTCCAGCACCAGCTCTGGCGCCGGTATGCCATTTGCAGTGAGCCAGCTTTGCACAAGTGCGCTGGCTGCTGCGGCTGTCGCCGGTATGCTGCCGCGCTCGGCAGCCATCGTCAGCAGCAGCTGACGCGCCATGACGTTATTGCTAAATTTGTTGATGTCGCGAATTTGCTCGGACAAGGCAACCGACTGCCATTGCAAAATGTCGCGCGCACTTGCGGGCACCACGCCTTCACGCAAACCGCCGGCAAGTGTGCCACCAAGCTCTTTCCAGATTTGCCGGAACGCCGCATCAAAATACTCTGCGTGGCTGAGGTTTTGCGCATGAATGGCAAAGCGCTGCTCGCCGCAGGAAGCGGCATAGCTGCCAGCAAAGCGCAGCACACGCGGCTCGAATACCAGCGCGAGCTGTTTGCGCCAGTCGCCGCACTCACCATTACTTAGCTGTGGCGGTATGACAGTCATGCCTGCTAACAGGGGCTCGGCGGTCATTTGCACGCGCTGATTGGCTACATCTGGAATGACGTGCAGATTGAATGCCTTCGCATCCAGCAACAACGCATCTGGCAGCGCGTTGTAAGGTCGCTCCTCACGGCCATCGAATTGTGTGGCGTCTTGCAGCACGGGCTGAAACAGGCTGCGGTCCAGTATTAATGAACCACTTATATGACGAATACCCAGAGCACGCAAACGTCGCAGCAAACGCCACAGGTCTTCCTGCGCAAAGCGCGGGTCGCCGCTACCCTTGATGAGCAGGTCACCCTGCAGGGTGTCGCCGGACTGCACACCGTCGGCATAGACATGCGTGACCCAGCGATAGTCGGGCCCCAACAACTCCAGCGCTGCCTGCGTCGTCACCAGCTTCATGATCGACGCTGGCTGCATCGCTTTGCCAGCGTTGTGTAGTAATAGCGGTGCGCCGCCATCGAGATTTTGTACCTGGAGCGACAGAGCAGACAGTGGAATGCCGGTAGTCTGCAGAGCCTGTCCAAACGCAGTCGGCAAAGGCTGTGCATTGGCTGGAAGCGTGGCGCACGCGGCAGCTATTAACAAAAAAAATAGTCGGCAGAACGAGTGATAAATTATCAGCATGAAAAAAGAGTGGGCAACAGCCGCAAAAGGCATTGCCCATTATTCCATACTGCAGCCGGGCTCAAGGATAATCGGCCGGCATCAACGATTCAGGCAGGGGGATGAATTCCGGATCACCCAACACTGGCGCGAAGCGCTGCTGCAGCCAGTCCTGTTTGGCTTGCTCAAGCCGCTGCTGGCTGCTCGAGACAAAATTCCAGCTTAAGTATCGCGGCCCGTCCAGCGGCTCGCCACCTAACAACATAACTATTGCGCCCTTTGCACCGGTCGTGAGCACTACTTCGGTCGCCACACGCGTGACGAGCAACTGACCAGCATCGAACAGGCCATCGCGGCCAAGGTCAATCTGTCCTTCAACTACATACATTGCCTGCTCAGCATAGACCGCAGGCAGTGCAATGCGCGCGCCAGGCTGCAGGCGCAGCTCGACATAGAACATTGGTGAGAAAGTCGGCACGCTTGAAGTAAGGCCGAAAAAACTGCCGGCGATGATGGTTGCCTGTGCGCCCTCGCCTTCCAGTACAGGTAAGTCTTTTGCTTTTAAGTGTGTGAAATCCGGCGCCGTTTCTTCATGCGCACGCGGCAGTGCAATCCAGCATTGCAGACCGAATAGCGCTGACTGATTAGTACGCTGCTCCGCGCCGCTGCGTTCGGAATGCACGATGCCGCTGCCAGCTGTCATCCAGTTGACTTCACCAGCACGTATAGGCTGCACTGTTCCCAAACTGTCTTTATGAACAATCTCGCCTTCCAACAGCCAAGTCAACGTAGAAAGTCCTATGTGCGGATGCGGCCTGACATCGAGTCCGCGCCCGGGGCTGAGGATGGTTGGCCCGAACTGGTCAAAGAATACGAAAGGCCCGACCATGCGTCGGCCGGCAGAAGGCAACGCACGCCGCACTTCAAAGCCATCACCAAGTTCGCGCGTTGAGGGCACGATTACTGAGTCGAGCATGCTGTCTGTCATTTGCGTTCCTATCTCTTTATCTCTTTATCTCTTTATGCTTAACCAGCCATCTACTTGTTTGACCCACACCGCATGTCGTCTGATCCGCATCCTATCCCTGTTCGCACAAGCCTTTGATTATCAACTAGGCAATCCCGACATTTGCTTATTTACAGATATTTTCAGGCTGCTTCTTGAAAAAGGACGTAAGCATCCCTATACTTGGCACTCGCTCAGGGAGAGTGCTAACAACTTTTCTCTGACAGATGCGATTTCTTTCATGGCCGGATCGAGGGCAAAACGCCGAAAGTCCGTAGTCAATGTTTATAACCAACTGTATTTTAAGGAGTTTTTATGAGCCTTCGTCCTTTGCACGACCGAGTTATTGTTGAGCGACTCGAGCAAGAAACCAAAACCGCATCCGGTATCGTGTTGCCAGAAGGTGCTGCTGAAAAGCCGGACCAAGGCAAAGTCACTGCCGTCGGCAATGGCAAGATTCTTGATGATGGCAAAGTGCGTCCGCTGGATGTGAAAGTTGGCGATACGGTTTTGTTCGGCAAATATTCCGGCCAGACCGTCAAGATCGACGGCAAAGAAGTCCTCGTCATGCGCGAGGAAGACATCATGGCAATCGTAGAAAAGTGACGACGATGTCCAAGAGCGACGGCTTAGCCGGCGCGATTGGAAACAGCGTCGTCATCCCGGCGCAGGCCGGGATCCATGACTGAAGAACCGAATTCATCGTAAAAATTTCAAGGAGTACTAGATATGGCAGCTAAAGAAGTTATTTTCGGCGACGCAGCGCGCGCCAAGATGGTTGAGGGTGTCAACATTCTCGCCAATGCAGTTAAAGTGACTCTGGGCCCTAAAGGCCGCAACGTGGTGCTCGAGCGTTCGTTCGGCGCACCTACCGTCACCAAGGACGGCGTATCGGTTGCCAAAGAGATCGAACTCAAAGACAAGCTGATGAACATGGGCGCGCAGATGGTCAAGGAAGTCGCTTCCAAGACTTCTGACAACGCTGGTGACGGCACCACGACCGCAACCGTGCTGGCTCAGGCTATCGTGCGCGAAGGCATGAAGTTCGTCGCTGCTGGCATGAACCCAATGGACTTGAAGCGCGGTATCGACAAGGCTGTTGCAGCAACTGTTGAAGAGCTGAAGAAAATCGCCAAGCCATGCACTACCTCGAAAGAGATCGCGCAAGTTGGTGCGATTTCGGCTAACTCCGATCATTCAATCGGCGAGCGTATCGCTGAAGCGATGGAAAAAGTCGGTAAAGAAGGCGTCATCACGGTTGAAGACGGCAAGTCATTGAATGACGAGCTCGATATCGTTGAAGGTATGCAGTTTGACCGCGGCTATCTGTCGCCTTACTTCATCAACAATCCGGACAAGCAAGTCGCGCTGCTGGAAAATCCGTTCATCCTGTTGTTCGACAAAAAAATCTCGAACATCCGTGATCTGCTGCCGGTACTGGAGCAAGTTGCGAAAGCCGGTCGTCCACTGCTGATCGTTGCAGAAGACATCGAAGGCGAAGCACTGGCTACGCTGGTGGTCAACAACATCCGCGGCATCCTGAAAACTTGTGCTGTTAAAGCACCTGGCTTCGGTGATCGTCGTAAAGCTATGCTGGAAGACATCGCTATCCTGACCGGTGGTCAAGTGATCGCTGAAGAAGTTGGCCTGACTCTGGAAAAAGTCACGCTGGCTGAACTGGGTCAAGCCAAGCGCATCGAAATCGGCAAGGAAAACACCATCCTGATCGACGGTGCTGGTCAAGCAGCTGCGATCGAAGCACGTGTCAAACAGATCCGTGTGCAGATCGAAGAAGCGACATCGGACTACGACCGTGAAAAACTGCAAGAGCGCGTAGCCAAGCTGGCTGGCGGCGTTGCGGTGATCAAGGTTGGCGCTGCCACCGAAGTCGAAATGAAAGAAAAGAAAGCCCGCGTTGAAGATGCACTGCACGCTACTCGCGCTGCGGTTGAAGAAGGCATCGTTCCTGGCGGCGGCGTTGCACTGTTGCGCGCTCGTGCGAACATCAAGATCAAGGGCGACAATCCTGATCAAGATGCTGGTATCAAGATCGTTCTGCGCGCAATGGAAGAGCCACTGCGCATGATCGTGCAAAACGCCGGCGAAGAAGCTTCCGTCGTGGTCAACAAAGTGTTGGAAGGCAAAGGTAACTACGGTTACAACGCTGCCAACGGCACCTACGGCGACATGGTTGAAATGGGCGTTCTGGACCCAGCCAAAGTAACTCGCTCGGCACTGCAAAATGCCGCATCGATCGCTTCGCTGATGCTGACTACTGATTGCATGGTCGCCGAATTGTCTGAAGAGAAATCTTCAGGCGGCGGTATGGGCGGCATGGGTGGTATGGGCGGCATGGGTGGTATGGACGGCATGATGTAAGAAGCTTTCGCTTCCTGCATTACGCAAACAAGTCTTACCCAAATAAAAGGCCCGCAGCGATGCGGGCCTTTTTGTTTGCGCTGTAACTTTGCAACTTGTCAGTCATCAATTCCCACTTCTTCTTTTTTGCGTTTGCTCAAATTTGGTGCAACGCTGTCACTGACTTTTAATTCCGCTTGATTACTAACTCGCCATACTTGTGGTGAGGAATCTATCAACTTCTATTAAAGGAGGCAGCGATGTTTTCAGGCAGACTAATTTCACGGGCCGCCAACCACCAGACACGCGCGCACAGCAGCACTCAAACCCGCTCCAATCAAACTCGCCTTCAACGCCTCATTAGTGAATGCGCCAGCGACTTAAAAAATATTGTTATAGATCGCCATTTGAAATCAAACTTTGCGAAGCTGGATGATAAATTCAGAAGCTATGTTTACGATGAAATAAAACGTGAGTTTGATGCATTACCGGACATTCTTTCACCCGACGATTCACTTCACTCAAAAACTCGTGCGCAAGGCTGGGAGTTGATCGGTGCACTGCTTTCTACCCGCTATTTTCTGGACAACTATGAAGTCATCTGGCCAAAAATGGAATTGGGCGCTGCAATCAACAGCCGTCACCTTCAGGAACTGGCAGGCTCATTTCAGGAAAGCTTTAGCAGTTTAAAGCAGGAAGATCGTCATTTGCTGGCCTCAGTCATTGAGCCTCGTGTTTTGATGGATCTCGGTATCTGTCTAAGCTCCGACGAAAAAAAAGAAGCCAGACGCGCTGATCAGAGAACAACGCATAAACTGAATTTCAATCAGCTTATTGCGTTGCTCGACTATGCACATTACGCAACCGGCACTTTCAACGGCGTTAATAGTGGCATGCGTATCTACGAATACAACCGCATCCGCACCATCGCTGATGTTATTTATTGCGTCAAGCAACCCTTAACCGAAGCCCTTGCACTACTGCTTTCGAGACATGAATTCCAGTTTAAAGGAACCTTGTTTAAGGGCATACAAATCAACAATCCGGGCGGACCGCTAAAACGCTCCAAACTTATTACTGGGAGTTTGCTAACCATTCCACATCCGACCTCCACCACATCCGATCCAACGAAGAGCTATGCACAGCGAGGAACGCACGATAGCGAATTGATTTTTCTAGATGCAGCCGGTGCCAAAATTCATCTGTTTCATAACAAACTTACCGTCAATGAAATGGAGGTGCTCATTCCGACAGAGGGGATATACAACATGGTGGGTTGGGATACGTACAACCCTAAAACGAATGGCAGCATCGAACGTTTTTATTGCAAGCCGGTACAAGCTCGCTCCCTGGAGCCAGACATGCACACCTATGTGTGAATTATTTTTTCCAGGAAGGCGGGCGCTTTTCAATGAAGGCTTGCACGCCTTCGAGTGCTGCCTCGTCCATCATATTACAAGCCATCGTCTCGCCAGCTAGCTGGTAAGCAGCGGCTATACCCATCTCCAACTGGCTATAGAATAATTGCTTACCCATGGCGATGGCGACGGCTGGCTTGGCAAGTATGCTCACAGCGAGTTTACTGATTTCTGCATCGAGCGCATCCGCTGACACTACACGGTTAACAAGGCCGCGCTCGCGTGCTGTTTCGGCATCGATGAATTCGCCCGTCAGCAGCATTTCCATGGCCTGTTTACGGGCGATATTGCGTGACAAGCCGACCGACGGCGTGGAGCAGAACAAGCCGTAGTTAACACCTGACACAGCAAATTTTGCATCGCTGGCAGCGACTGCCAGATCACACATCGCGACCAGTTGGCAGCCTGCCGCTGTTGCCAGTCCCTGGACGCGCGCAATGACGGGCTGCGGCATTTTTTGAATCGTCAGCATGAGCTTGCTGCATTGATCAAACAGCTTTTTATAATACGCAGCAGAAGGATCAGCACGCATCTGTTTCAAATCATGACCAGCGCAAAATGCTTTGCCGCTGGCGGCAAGCACGACGACTCGTGCGCTGCTGTCTTTGGCAATGCTGTCAAGAGCGTTTTGCAACGCCACCAGCATTTCCTCCGACAGCGGATTGAATTTCTCGGCACGATTGAGCGTCAGAGTAGTAACGCCATCTACGTGGCTCATCAATACATACGGCGACTCTGACGTTGGCTGGCTCATGCTGTCTCCTGAAGTAGTTATTCTTCTTCCTGCTCTTTAATTTGCGGTTCGGCCAATGACGGCGGTGGCTGGTAACTCGCTAGCAGTGCAATACGGCTCTCCGGCGTCTCCAGGCTGATGCGCCCGATGGCACCGGTACGGTAATCCTGCAGAAAGATATGGGCGGCTTTTTCAGTATCGAACTCGCCGCCTTTCAAACGAAAGCCACGTCTTGTTGCCACGCCTTCGATCACGGCCACTGCATCCATGCCTTCGGTCTTAAAGCCATAGCGCGCAGCGAGCAATTTCGGATAGTGCTCGAGCAATATGCCCGCTAAAAAGGTCGCGACTTCTTCTTCGATGAGGGCATTCACACCGATCGCATGGCTGGCTGCCAGCATCAGGCCGTCGCTAGGGTGAACGATCTTGGGCCACAACATGCCGGGCGTATCGATCAACACCATGTTGTTGCCCAGATAAAGCCGCTGCTGCACTTTGGTAATCGCTGGTTCATCGCCGACTTTGGCAACGCGCTTTTTGAGCAGTGCATTCATCAGCGTTGATTTGCCAACGTTCGGTATGCCCATGATCATCATGCGCAATGGCTTGAGCGGCGTGCCGCGATGCGGTGCCAGTTTCAGACACAGACCGGTAATTTTGGTGACATCGGACGGTTTTTTGCAGGAAAGCGCCACTGCATGCACGTTCTTCTGCTTGCTGTAATAGGCGAGCCATTCCTTGGTCGCGACCGGATCGCAGAGATCGCTCTTGTTGAGAATTTTGAGGCAAGGTCGCTGGCGTGCATTACGCAGCTCTTCGATCATGGGATTGGCGCTGGCCTGAGGCAAGCGGCCATCAAGCACCTCGATCACCAGGTCGACTTTTTCCATGGATTCTGCGGCTTTTTTGCGCGCAGCATTCATGTGACCGGGGAACCATTGTATAGACATGGGCAACTTCGTTAGACAGATAAAGTGCCATTCTACCTGCAGGCATCAGTCTAGTGCGGCCAACACCTTGATATGGGCGACAACGCTGCGCGCCAGCGCCGGCAGGTTGTAGCCGCCTTCGAGGCAACTGACAATGCGACCCTGCGCATATTGATCGGCTATTTTCATGATCTGGCGGGTCATCCATGCATAGTCGGCTTCGACCAGTCCCATCTACCCCATGTCGTCGTCAAGATGCGCATCGAAGCCCGCAGAGATGAAGATCATTTCCGGTTGATGGGCATGCAGCGCTGGTAGCCATTGTTTTTCTACCAGCTCGCGCACGGCATCGCCGCGGCTATAAGCTGGCAAAGGCACATTGACCAAGTGCGCTTTTGCGGCAGGGTCAGTCCGGGCACCGCTATACGGATAGAACGGATGTTGAAAAAAACTGACCATCAGCACGCGCGGATCATCGCGCAATGCTTCTTCAGTGCCATTCCCGTGGTGAACATCAAAATCGACAATGGCAATACGCTGCAGGCCACGCTTATCAAGCGCATGACGGGCAGCGATAGCGACATTGTTGAACAGGCAAAAACCCATAGGTGTCGACGGACGCGCATGATGACCGGGCGGGCGAATTGCGCAAAATGCATTGGCAATGTCGCCATCCAGTACGGCATCGGTTGCACTCACTGCCGCACCAGCTGCACGCAACGCAGCTTGCCAGCTATACGGATTGAGCATCGTGTCGCTATCAATCGGGTAATAGTAGTCGCTCTCTGATTGTGAAGGTGAAGGTGAACTTAACTGTGAAGGCAAGTTGTCGCGCACACTGGCTATGGATTCCGTAGAATGAACGTGCGCAATGTCGGTCAATTCCGCCAGCGGCGCTATCCGGTAATCCAGCAGCACATTGATGCGGCTGGCAATGAGCTGGTCTTCAATTGCCTGCAGTCGTGCCGGCGACTCGGGATGCCAGTCACCCATTTCGTGAAGCATGCAGTCAGGATGCGAATAGAAAGCTGTGGTCATCGTTGTTGATTATGCACGAGTGAACGCTGTCCAGTGATGCTGGCCTCTTCATGTCTTATACTTGCTCGTCCAGCGGCAGCCTGCCTTCTGCCAAGCCCTTACAAAAAATAGATTGATCCTTTTACAGTATCCATGAACAAACTCTGTATTTCCCGCTCTTTCATTAGCATGTTTCTGCTGTTGGGCGCTGCGTGCATTGTGCTGCCTGCAGCTTCAGCTACGCAAGGATCCGCACCTCAGTCATCCAATCATGCGAAAGCTAAAACTGCTGCCAAAGCCAAAGTGAAGGCTAAAGCTAAAGCAAAGGCAAAGCCGAAAGCGACTACGAAAGCGAAAGCCACTACGCGCAAAATTGCGCTGCCTGCCAGCGACGCAGATGCTGAATTTACCAATTTTGGTCAGTGGCGCGCCGTGTCCGAATTTATTGAGCAGATGAGCCAGCAGCATGGATTTGACAGTGATGTCCTGCATGCGCAATTTGCTCGAGCCCATTATCTGGAAAATGTCGTCAAGCTGATTAACCCGCCCCCTGCGAACAAGGAAAAAAACTGGACTGCTTATCGTCAGCGTTTTATCGAGCCAATCCGTATCAAGGCAGGCGCCGCATTCTGGTCGCAGCATGAAGTGGCACTGGCACGCGCCGAAACGCAGTTCGGCGTGCCCGCTGAAATCATCGTCGGCATCATCGGTGTCGAAACTATATATGGACGCATGGCCGGCAATATCCGCGTGATGGATGCGCTCGCCACATTAGGATTTGCTTATCCCGAGACAGCGAACCGCGAAGCGCGCATGCGTTATTTCCGTGACGAGCTCGAACAGACTTTGCTGTATGCACGCGAGAACGACATTGATCCTTTTTCCTTGTCGGGCTCTTTTGCCGGCGCTATAGGCTGGGCGCAATTCATGCCGGGCAGCGTGCGTCGCTATGCAGTGGATTTCGATGGCAATGGCAAAGTCGATCTGCTTAACTCGCCAGTCGATGCAATTGGCAGTGTTGCCAACTTTCTGGTGCAACATGGCTGGCAAAAAGGACTGCCGTTGGCATTTCCTGCATCAGTCAGCAATGACGACGGCAGGCGTTGGGAGTCCATGCACGGCAAGAGTCTGGAAGCTAACTACTCGCTGCCAGAATGGTGGCTCGCCGGCGTCTCCACGGGCAGCGATGTGCCCGCCGGATTGATGTATGGCCTCGTCGATCTGCAGGACGGTAGCAATCCTTCGCTGTATTTTCTCGGCACCGAGAATTTTTTTGCCATTACCCGTTACAACCGCAGTTTTTATTATGCGATGTCCGTCATAGAATTGGGTAACGCTGTCAAACAGCGTCGAGCACCTTGATGCAAGCCACGTCAATGCAAGCCACGCCAAACGATGGGGGATCTGCAGCAGTAATCATTCGTACGCAAGCGTGGCTGTTGCATGCGGTCATAGGACTTAACCTGTGCCCGTTCGCCAAATCTGTTTATGTAAAAAACCAGATTGCTTATCGTGTCAGCGCTGCACAAGATGCGGAAGCTTTGCTAGAAGATTTGCTCGCTGCGCTGCAGAATTTGCAGGATGCCGATCCCGAAGTCACCGACACCTTATTGCTAATCCATCCCTTCGCGCTTCAGGATTTTTTTGCATTCAATGATTTTCTCGCGCTCGCCGATGCGATTTTAAATAGCCTGGGGTTTTCGGGAGTTTTTCAGATAGCCAGTTTTCATCCTGACTATCAGTTCGCTGATACGGATGCCGATGACATCAGCAACTGCACCAACCGCGCGCCTTACCCGATACTGCATTTATTGCGCGAAGCCAGTCTCGATAAGGCAACGGACGCTTTTCCCGACGCAGACGGTATCGTCGATCGCAATATCACCACGCTGCAAAAACTCGGACCGCAAGGCTGGCAGCAGCTACAGCAGCGTATTCTTGGTCCTGCTTCTGACTGCACTGCTGGCTCCACTCTGCTAACACCATCTGTCGGGCATACGCCTGTAAATTAAATCCTATCCTTCCCTGCCCCGCAGCAATTTTTTATTCAATACTCTGAGCCTGATCAGGCTAGGCACTGCCTCAATGGTCGGTCAGTAAACCTTCAATACGGTGGAAACTTTTCCGTCGCAAGCTCATCCGACAAATACATGGTTTTTTCGCATCAGCAAAGAAAATTGACGGGGAGAATTGCGAATTATCAAAACTTTATGCTTAATGATTAACTACAATAAAGTTGTTTTTAAGAAATCAGATTAAGCAGCGGGAATATTCAGGAGTATTTTAGTTTCCAGTGAAGTCCTAAAAAGTGCTCAATTCGCAGTAAATATACTTATAAAGCTTAGATCTGAATCGAGATCCATATTCCAAAGATGAAAGTTCGTTGCAAATTTTCACGAAAAATATTTACTTTATTGCTAATTCTCAATAAAATTTATTAATAAGTTACTACTAAATCTGTATTGAGTGCTCAATCTGAATCAAAGGCTCGTGCGGCACAACACGATTCTGTTAAGCGAACTTCATTCTTAATTTGCCTTGTGGAATATTATTACTATGACTACTCAGTTTGATATCCAAGACAGCAACCGGCTCGCAGATCAGTTAGCCTACGATCCGAATAATTTGCTGGATTCGTTAATTGAAAAGCTGCATCTGAAAAACGATGCAGCCCTCTCCCGAGCGCTCGAAGTTGCACCACCCGTGATCAGCAAGATCCGGCATCGGCGCTTACCGGTTGGGGCCTCATTATTGATACGCATGCATGAAGTCAGCGACCTGAGCATTCGCGACTTGCGTATTTTGATGGGTGACAGACGGGAGAAATTCCGTATCAGCGACAAGCAATTCAAGCCCAAGCAGATGGGTTCGTCGCTGTAGAAAGAAGCAAATGCTATCGGGTGTAAAAAGCTGCCGGCTTTTGTATTCTCGGCCGGCAGCCACTATCAATCAAGCAGGGAAAACACCCGTCGACAGATAGCGATCACCACGATCGCAAAGGATAAAGACAATAGTTGCGTTCTCGGTGGTCTGTGAAATACGCAGCGCCACCTCGCAAGCACCGGCCGCTGATATGCCGCAGAAAATGCCCTCTTCAACTGCCAACCTGCGTGCCATTTGCTCGGCGACAGCCTGGCTGACATTTTCAACCTGATCAACACGGCTGCGGTCAAAAATCTTTGGCAAATACGCTTCCGGCCATTTGCGTATGCCAGGAATCGACGAACCTTCTTCCGGTTGCGCACCGATGATTTGTATTGCCGGACTTTTTTCTTTTAGATACTTTGACACACCCATGATGGTGCCGGTCGTACCCATCGCGCTGACGAAATGCGTGACGCTCCCTTCGGTATCGCGCCAGATTTCAGGGCCTGTAGTTTCATAATGCGCACGCGGATTGTCGGGGCTGCCGAACTGGTCAAGGATGATGCCCTTGCCGTCTTTTTCCATCTGTGTCGCCAAGTCGCGCGCATATTCCATTCCTCCAGCTTTGGGCGTGAGCACAATCGATGCGCCATAGGCTGCCATGCTCTGCCGACGTTCGAGGCTCAAGTTTTCCGGCATCAGCAAAACCATTTTATAGCCGCGGATTGCCGCTGCCATTGCCAGCGCAATACCTGTGTTACCGCTGGTTGCTTCAATCAGCGTATCACCCGGTTTGATCTGGCCGCGCTCTTCCGCGCCCTTGATCATGGCCAGCGCCGGTCTATCCTTGACGGAGCCGGCAGGGTTATTCCCTTCCATCTTGCCAAGGATAATGTTGTTGCGACGCGCAGCATCCTCACCAGGAAGGCGTTGTAGCTGTACCAGTGGTGTATTGCCGATCAGGTCCTCAATGGATTGGTAACGCATAGGTGGCTAGCTCTTGGTCAGAAAGCCACTATTTTAATCGCTGCAGCTGGAGTGCGTGCGCAAATGCCGCCGGCACCAATGATGCCCCAACGGTGCCGGCTATCGGGCTACTAGATACGAGTTACTGGCTGCGAGTTTCAGCAGCCTTCACGGGTGTGGCATTTGTTTTTACAGGCTTGGCTGGTTTGCTAGCTGCGGTCGAGGGCTGATGTGACTGGCCATTGATGACAAGTCCGCCGGTCGAGAGCTTGACGGAATTTTTTTCGCCGACACCTTTGACACGAGCTTCAAGATCCGCCCAATCCTTGAAATTGCCGCCTTTTTTGCGCTCTTCCAGAATTGCTCTGGAAGTCGCCGGGCCTATCCCGGTAACGCTGTCCAATGCTGCCTGATCGGCGGTGTTGATTTCTACGGCCGCCATGGCAGCGCTACACAGCAGACAAAAACCGGCAGCAGCCAAGAGGACTTTTTTCAGCATGGTGATTCTCCTTTTAGGTTTAGATGACGACGACAGCAAAGCATCTTCAGATGCGTTACTGACATCGCATTAAACGACAAGAAATCAACCAAGACGACGCAATACAGAATGATAAATCTGCATGGGCAAGGATAAGCATTTATCTGCGCTCAGCGAACTACTCTAAGGCCGTATCTGGATAAATATTTATGAACTTAAAGCGGATTATTCATGACTGACAGTTCTTCAGTGCGGCGCGGCGCATAGCTTTCCCAACGACTACAACCAGGGCACTGCCAGTAGAACTGCTTGGCCTTGAAGCCGCAGTGACTGCATTGGTAACGCGCCAGTTTTTGCGCGTAATTACCGACCAGATTTTTTACCAGTGACAACTCACTGCGCCCTTCTTGCGGCGCCACCATCAGACGTGCTTCGAGTAGTTTATCGAGGCCGAGCAAGGTAGGCGTACGACGCAGTTCATCACTGACCATCAGGTTGGCGATATCAGCGCCGTCCAGTTCGAGCTCTGCCTTGAACGCGACTTCGAGCAAGTCGATAGAGGGCGCTTGCATCATATAGTCCTTGAGCAGATTGGCGCCTTCACGTGCGCGGCCTACTGTACGGTAGCCATCCATCAATCGCTGCGCCACTAACGCCACATGCGGCACGCTCTGCTGCTCTACCCGACGCCATGCGCGCAATGCTTCTTCCACATCACCTTTGGCAAGCAAGGCATCGCCAATCAAAATCATTGCGCGCACGTTATTGCGGTCAAAGGACAAAGCCTTTTCCAGTGTAGTGAGCGCGACATCGGGGCTGATATGCACGAGTTCGTCTTGCGCCAATTCACAATGAAATTGCGCAATCTCTTTTTGGTAGCCACCCGCGCCCGACTCTTGCAGCGCGCTCGCAGCATCAATGGCACGCTTCCATTGTTTTTCGCGCTGATAGATTTCCAGCAGTGCGCGACGGGCAGGCGCGCCATATTGCGAAACAGCGAGCTGGTTGAAGGTTTCTTCGGCGCGGTCCAGCAAACCGGCTTTCAGGTAATCCTGGCCGAGTTCGTATTTGGCCTGGCTGACGATTTCTGGCAGCAGATCGGGGCGGGACAGCAGGTTCTGATGCACCCGTACTGCGCGCTCGATATCTCCACGCTGACGGAATAGCTTGCCCAACGCGAAATGCAGTTCGGCAGTCTCAGGGTCTACACGCGCTATATCGACAAAGATATCAATGGCCTTGTCGGGTTCATCATTAAGCAGCGCATTCAAGCCTTTGTAATAGCTGCGTGGCAGGCTGCGCGACTCCGCGAGCAGATGACGAATGTCGACACGCGCCGCTATCCAGCCGAGCGCAAAGAAAAAGGGAATGCCGAGCAGCCACCAAATTTCAAATTCCATTTATAGCTCGCTTGACTGGTAAAGAGAGGAAATCACAAACCTGCCTGTTCAATGACACTGTCCGGCAGCGGCGGCTGGGAACGGGCCTGCGCGGCAGCTTCTGCTTCTTTTTGTTGTTGTGCCAATGTGATCTTCAAACGCGACAGTTCACGCCGGTAGCGCAAAACAGTGGCCGTCATGGCCAGTACGCCGAGGATTGCGCCAGCAATCAGGAATGCCAGCAGCATCAGGATCAGCGGGCTCTTGGTCTGGTAGTTGAAATACAGGTGCAGCACCACTTCATCCGTGTTCTTGAGCGCGAAGCCAAAGAAAATCACGAACATAAAAAACGCTAGCAACCTGTAAATTATCTTCATCATGGAACGCCTGTAGGCAAGCATATAAACCTGCCAGAATTGTACGCGAAAAAAAACGGCATCCGAGGATGCCGTTCTTACAGATCTGGTCTGAGCCAAGTAGATTCAGTCGTCCATGATCGGTTGCCCGACCATGGCGTCGACGCGCTCGCGCAATTCCTTGCCCGGCTTGAAGTGCGGCACCCGTTTTTCGGGAACCATCACCGTATCGCCAGACTTAGGATTACGACCAATACGCGGCGGCCTGCTGTTGAGAGCAAAGCTGCCAAAACCCCGTATCTCGATACGCTGACCAGTCGATAGTGCATCGGTCATTGCATCGAGCAGGGTCTTGACTGCGAAATCCGCATCCTTAGCTACCAGTTGCGGATAACGCTCAGCCAAGCGGGCAATCAGCTCCGACTTTGTCATGTGCCAGATCAGTTCTTGTTATCGAGCTTGGCTTTCAACAGCGCGCCCAAGCTGGTCGTGCCGGAGGCGGCAGCTGAATCAGCTGTCATCTTCTGCATGGCTTCCTGAGTTTCGACGTTGTCTTTTGCCTTGATCGACAGCTGGATGCTGCGTGCTTTACGATCAATGTTCAAGACCAGCGCTTCAACGGTATCGCCTTCTTTCAGGTGAGTACCAGCATCTTCAACGCGGTCACGCGAGATTTCGGAAGCGCGCAGGTAGCCTTCGACTTCTTCGCTCAAGGTGATCACGGCGCCTTTAGGCTCCACTGATTTCACGACGCCGGTAACCAAAGCGCCCTTGTCATTCATTGCGCAGTAGTTGTTGAACGGGTCGCCTTCGAGTTGCTTGACGCCCAGTGAGACGCGCTCACGCTCGACATCGATAGCCAGCACGACTGCTTCGAGCTCATCGCCCTTTTTGAAGCGGCGCACAGCTTCTTCGCCAGTCTCGGTCCATGACAGATCCGACAGATGCACCAGACCGTCGATGTTGCCAGCCAGGCCAATGAACACACCGAAATCGGTGATGGACTTGATAGCGCCGGAGACTTTGTCACCTTTCTTGTGGGTGATTGCGAAATCATCCCAAGGATTGGCTTTGCACTGTTTCATGCCCAGGCTGATACGACGACGTTCTTCGTCGATCTCGAGAACCATGACTTCGACTTCATCGCCCAATTGGACGACTTTGTTCGGCGCGACGTTCTTGTTGGTCCAGTCCATTTCGGAGACGTGTACCAGACCTTCGATGCCCTGCTCGACTTCAACGAATGCGCCGTAGTCGGTGAGGTTGGTGACTTTACCGAACAGACGGGTGCTTTGTGGGTAACGACGTGACAGACCGGTCCAAGGATCGTCGCCCAGCTGCTTGACACCCAGCGAAACGCGATTCTTTTCCTGATCGTACTTCAAGACCTTGGCAGTGATTTCCTGGCCAACCGTCAGTACTTCCGACGGATGACGCACACGACGCCATGCCAGATCGGTGATGTGCAACAGACCATCGATGCCGCCCAGATCCACGAATGCGCCATAGTCGGTGATGTTCTTGACGATACCGGTAACAACGGTACCTTCCTTGAGCGTTTCCATCAGCTTCTGACGCTCTTCGCCCATCGATGCTTCGATCACAGCGCGGCGTGACAGCACGACGTTGTTGCGCTTGCGGTCGAGCTTGATGACGCGGAATTCCATCGTCTTGCCTTCGTACGGCGTAGTGTCCTTGACCGGACGGGTGTCGACCAGCGAACCCGGCAAGAAGGCACGGATGCCGTTGGTCAGAACGGTCAGACCGCCCTTGACCTTGCCATTGACGGTACCGGTAACGAGTTCGCCGGATTCCATCGCTTTTTCCAGCGACAGCCATGAGGCCAGACGCTTGGCTTTGTCGCGCGACAGGATGGTGTCGCCAAAGCCGTTTTCCAGCGATTCGATAGCAACGGAGATGAAATCTCCAACGTTGACTTCGAGTTCGCCGTTGTCGTTCTTGAATTCTTCAATGGGGATGAACGCTTCGGATTTGAGACCGGCGTTCACGATCACGAAATTGTGATCGAGACGGACTACTTCAGCGGAGATGACTTCGCCGGAACGCATATCCTGACGCGACAACGATTCTGCGAATAGCGCAGCAAAGCTTTCCGAATCAGCGATTACAGGGGAGGTAGCAACAGTTGACATAGTTTTGACAGGTTATCCAGCCAGCAGCGGAATTGCTGAAGGTCGGGTTAGGGTTTTTCAACACCAGGCAAAGCATTGCGCTTCACCGGGCACCGGTACTGCTCATACATACTGCTTACAACATCACGACAAATTAATTTTTGGGTGCGACAGCTTGATACCAGGCCAGCACCTGCGCCACTGCTGCTTCTATCGTCATCGACGAAGTCTCCAGCACATGCGCACCTTCAGCTGGCTTTAACGGTGCAACGGCGCGATTCGTATCGCGCGCATCGCGTTCCCGCAAATCCTGCAAAAGGGCAGCCATATTAGCAGGAAAACCCTTGCCAATCAATTGCTTATATCGTCTCTCGGCGCGGGCTTCCACGCTCGCTGTCAAGAACACTTTAAGCGTGGCTTGCGGAAAGATCACCGTGCCCATGTCGCGCCCGTCAGCCACCAACCCCGGCGTTTTCAAAAAGCTACGCTGCAAGTCCACCAGCGCTTGTCGCACGGCCGGCAGGGCTGCAATTCTGGAGGCAGCATTACCGACTTCTTCGACCCGTATCGTGTCGCCGACGTCTATGCCGGACAGCAGGATCTGCTCGCGATTGAAACGTACATCAAGGCTCGCAGCTACCTTGGCAAGTGCCGCTTCATCCGTCATATCAACACCAGCCTGCTGTGCAGACAGCGCAGTCAGCCGGTACAGCGCGCCCGAATCGAGAAACGAAAAACCGAGCGCCTGAGCCACACGACTAGCGACCGTGCCTTTGCCGGATGCGGTAGGACCGTCAATGGTGATAACGGGAGTAGCAGAAGTGGTCATGGAAAAATGCTCGCCATTCAAACGGAATGCGTGATGCCGGCAAAGGCGTCAAAGTAATCGGGAAAAGTCTTGGCTACGCATTTCGGGTCATTGATACGCACCGTCGTGCCGGCGCAGGCTACTCCATTGAGTGAAGCCAGCGAGAAGCACATCGCCATGCGGTGGTCGTCATACGTATCAATGGTGGCGCTGTCGAGCGCCACCGGTGGCGTTACGCGCAGATAGTCGGCACCCTCTTCGACCATGGCGCCGAGCTTGCGCAATTCAGTGGCCATGGCCGCGAGGCGGTCGGTTTCTTTCACGCGCCAGCTGCCTATGTTGCGCAGCGTGCTGGTGCCGTCGGCATACAAGGCGGCGACCGCTATCGTCATGGCCGCGTCAGGTATGTGGTTGAAGTCGGCGTCGATGGCTTTCAATACACCGCTGGAGCTGGCTTCAATCCAGTTCTCACCCATGGTGATGGTCGCGCCCATTTGCTCAAGCGCCTCAACAAAACGCACATCGCCCTGAATGCTGGATTTGCCTACACCCTCAACCCTGACCGGCCCGCCAGTAATGGCACCTGCGGCCAAAAAATAAGAAGCCGACGATGCATCGCCTTCCACATGAATGCTGCCGGGGCTGGTGTAGTGCTGACCGGGCGCGATTCTGAACGAGGCCCAGCCGTTGCGCTCCACCGTCACACCGTAGCGCTGCATCAGGTTGAGCGTAATTTCAATATACGGTTTGGAGATCAGCTCGCCGACGACATCAATCGTCAAAGCCTGATCGCGCGCCATCAATGGTCCTGCCATCAAGAGCGCCGTGAGGAACTGGCTCGATACATTGCCGCGCACTTGCATACGCTCGGGATGCACTTGCCCGCGCTGTATATGCAGCGGCGGAAAACCTGCATTGCCGGTGTAGGTGATGCGCGCGCCGACTGCATTCAATGCATCGACTAAATCCCCGATCGGGCGCTCGTGCATGCGCGCCACGCCGTGGATGGTGTAATCACCGCCAATGACGGCCAGTGCCGCAGTCAGTGGGCGGATTGCAGTGCCGGCATTGCCCATGAACAGATCGGCGGCATGCACTGGCAACACGCCGGCAATGCCATCAACGATAAAGTCCTGACTCTCGCCCTTTTGCTGCCAGCGCACGCCCAGTTTTTGCAATGCCATCAACATCACATGGGTGTCGTCCGACGCGAGCAACTCGAGAATATTAGTCTGGCCTTGTGCCAACGCCGACAGTAGCAGTATGCGATTGGAAATGCTTTTCGAACCAGGCAGTCTGACCGTGCCGCGTGCGACAGCGGCAGGTTTCAGGTCGAGGTGATGCGGGTAATGCTTCATGAATTAATCTCCACCCTGCTCGAATGAGGGGCGTTGTTCTGCTGCTTCAATGGCAGCAATCCAGTCGAGCCGTGCTTTTTGTGCACGGCTAAAAACAGCCTCGATGGCAGGACCGTCTTCGTTGACGAGTAAGGTGCGTAGTTGCGCGAGTTGCGCGGTATAAGAATCAAGTTCAGCGACCACCGCTTGTTTGTTGGCCAGGCTAATGTCGCGCCACATTTCCGGCGACGAGCCGGCGATGCGCGTGAAGTCGCGAAAGCCGCTGGCCGCATATTGAAACAGGCGTGCTGCATGCGGCTTGGTGGCGATGTCGTTGACTAATGCATACGCCAGCAAATGCGGCAGATGACTGACCGCTGCAAAGACAGCGTCGTGTTCTTCAGCGCTCAGGTGATGCACGACAGCGCCGCATTGTTGCCACGCTTTGGCAACGCGCTCAACGGTGGCCGCTGCGTTTTCAGGCAGCGCAGTCAGTACGACTTTTTTGCTGACATACAGGTCAGCTAATGCAGCGTCGGGGCCGTTTTGCTCACGCCCTGCAATCGGATGACCCGGCACGAACTGAAGAATTTTGTCGCCGAGTGCCGCACGCGCCGAAGCCACGACATCGGTCTTGGTGCTGCCTGCGTCGGTGACCACAGTGCCCGGCTGCAGATGCGGTCGTATCGCAGCCAGCAGCGCTGCCGTCTGCGCCACCGGTGTGGCTATCAGGATCAGGTCGGCGTCTTTGACTGCTGACGCAATATCGGTGCTGGCTTCATCGATGATGCCAAGCTCCAGCGCGCGCTGCAGAGTCTGCGGACGACGTCCGACACCGGTCACTACACTGACTGCGCCGGCTTGTTTCAAGGCGAGCGCAAAGGAGCCGCCGATCAAGCCGACACCGAAGATGGTGACTTTTTTCAGCATCAGGCCAGCACGGTTTTGAGCGCTGCGAGTAACGCCGCGTTTTCGGCTGGCAGGCCGATAGAGATGCGCAGCCATTGCGGCAAGCCGTAGTTACCAACCGGACGCACGATGATGCCTTTTTTAAGCAAGGCCAGATTGACGCGCGCACCGGCAGCGTCATCTTGCCCAACGCGGATCAGTACGAAATTACCGGACGAAGGCACGTACTCGATACCCATCGCATCAAAAGCGGTTGTGAACTGACGATAACCATCGGTGTTGAGTTGCGCGCTGCGCGCCAGAAAATTATCATCATGAAGTGCTGCAACCGCCGCCGCCTGCGCCAGCGAATTGACATTGAACGGCTGGCGTATGCGGTTGAGCAAATCAGTCAGGCCGGGCTGCGCGATGCCGAAGCCGACACGCAAACCTGCGAGCCCATAGGCTTTCGAGAGTGTGCGCGAGACCAGCAGATTCGGATATTGCCGAACCCATGCCAGCGAATCGTAGCGCTGCTGTGGCGTCAGGTATTCGGTATACGCTTCATCGAGTACAACAACGACATGTGACGGCACTTGTTTCAGGAACGCTGCAATGGCAGCGCCATCGATAAAAGTACCAGTCGGGTTGTTGGGGTTGGCTATGAAAACCAATTTTGTGTCGGCCGTAATCGCCGCCGCCATCGCAGACAAATCGTGACCGTGGTTCACAGCCGGCACAACAATGGCACGACCGCCAACGGCTTGCGTGGCCAATGGATAGACAGCAAACGAATACTGCGAATACACGACGGATTCGCCTGCCTGCACCAGTGCATGCGCAGCGAGTTCGAGAATGTCGTTACTGCCATTGCCGAGCGTGATGAAGTCAGCTGGCACATCGAATTTCTGACTGATAGCTGCCTTCAGCGCAAAGCCGTTCGAGTCTGGATAGCGGGCCATATCATTCATCGCCGCCAGCATTGCCTGTTTCGATGATTCAGGCATACCGAGCGGGTTTTCGTTGGACGCGAGCTTGATGATTGCGGCCTCGTCGAGACCGAATTCACGTGCTACTTCGGCGATAGGTTTGCCGCCCTGGTAAGGCGCAATTGCACGGACATAATCAGGACCGAATAGAGTCGACATGGCAAAAAGAAAAAAGGGAAATCAGACTGCGAAAGGGTAAGAACCCAGCACTTTGAAAAACGCCGCTCTGGCTTCAAGCTCAGTCAACGCCTGCGCAACCTTGGCTTCGTGGGCGTGACCTTCGACGTCAACGTAGAAATAATATTCCCATGTGCCAGTTCGTGCAGGACGCGATTCAAAACGGGTCATAGATACTCCGTTTTTAGCAAGTGGCGCGAGCAATTCATAGACAGCACCTGGCTTGTTCGGTACCGACAGTACCAGCGAAGTCTGGTCGCGACCGGAAGGCGTTGGCGCCAGATTACCGATGACGACAAAACGAGTGCGATTGTGCGGGTCGTCCTGAATATGCGCGTGTGCTATCAACAAGCTATAACGTGTCGCGGCCAAATCACTGGCAATGGCCGCAACGCTAGAGTCTTCACTTGCCACTCGCGCTGCTTCGCCATTTGATGCCAGCGCCTGACGTTCAATGGTCGGGTAATGCTGGTTCAGCCAGGCCTGACATTGGGCCAAGGCTTGCGAATGCGCGCAGATGCGGGTAACGCCTTCCATATTGCCGGACTGCGTCATCAGGCTGTGATGCACAGGCAATGCCACTTCACCGCTAATGGAGAGCGAGGTCTGTAATAGCAAATCAAGCGTGCGGTTGACTGTGCCTTCGGTCGAGTTCTCAACCGGTGCAACACCAAAGTCTGCCGTACCGGCTTCGACGGAACGGAATACTTCATCAATCGATACGCATGGCAGGCCGATGACTGCTTGTCCGAACTGCTGCCAGACTGCCTGCTCGCTATACGTGCCGGCCGGCCCCAGATAGGCGACGGTGACGCGCTTTTCCAGCGCACGACAAGCCGACATGACTTCACGAAAAATAGCCTGCAAGTCGGATGACGGCAAAGGACCTGGATTGTTTTGCGCGACGCGCGCCAGTACCTGCGCTTCGCGTTCAGGACGGAATACCGGCGCATTGGTCTCGGCCTTCACGTGCCCGACTTCTTGTGCCACGCGGGCACGCTGGTTTAACAGCGCCAGCAATTGCGCATCAATCGCGTCAATTTGTTCGCGCAGGGGTTGGAGTTTGTCGTCGCTCATGAAATGTTGGGCAATATTATTTTATTGGCGATAGAGAGATTGTTAAAGACACTGGATCCCGGCCTGCGCCGGGATGACGGTTGAGTTTTAGGCGCTCTTCACATTACTACCGTCGTTCCGGCGCAGGCCGGAACCCAGTGACTTATCTTACTTACTCTTCCGCGTCATCCTGCGCTTCAGAACCAGCATCAGCAACTTCCTCACCCGCTTCAGCCACATCTTCTTCCGCATCCGCTTCAGCCACACGCTGCAGACCGGACAGCTTGCCGCCGTCTTCCACCGCGATCAGCGTCACGCCTTGCGTAGCACGACCCATTTCGCGAATTTCGGAAACACGCGTACGGATCAGCACGCCACCCGTTGTGATGAGCATGATTTCATCAGCAGGTTCCACCAGCGTAGCGGCAACGACTTTGCCGTTACGTTCACTGGTCTGAATTGCAATCATGCCCTTGGTGCCTCGACCATGACGCGTGTACTCGGTTATAGGCGTACGCTTGCCGTAACCATTTTCAGTCGCGGTCAACACCGACTGCTGTTCGTTTTCAGCGACCAGCAGGGCAATGACTTGCTGACCTTCTTCCAGGTTCATGCCGCGTACGCCGCGCGCGGTACGGCCCATAGGACGAACATCATTTTCATCAAAGCGCACGGCTTTGCCGGAATCCGAGAACAGCATCACGTCATGCTTGCCATCGGTCAGTGCAGCGCCGATCAGGAAGTCGCCTTCATCGAGATCAACGGCGATGATGCCGGCCTTGCGTGGATTACTGAAGTCCGACAGCGGCGTTTTTTTGACAGTACCGAGACTGGTCGACATGAAGACGTAGCGGTCTTGCGGGAATGCGGTGTTTTCGCCAAACAGCGGCAGCACGACGGTGATTTTTTCACCGTCCTGCAGCGGGAACATGTTGACGATAGGCTTGCCGCGTGAGTTGCGCGAACCCTGCGGCACTTCCCATACTTTGAGCCAGTACATACGGCCGCGGTTGGAGAAGCACAAGATGTATTCATGCGTATTGGCGATGAAGAGCTGGTCAATCCAGTCGTCATCCTTGGTCGCCATCGCTTGCTTGCCGCGACCACCACGTTTTTGCGCGCGGTATTCCGACACGGGCTGCGACTTCATGTAACCGGAATGCGACAAGGTGACGACCATGTCGAGCGGTGTGATTAGATCTTCGGTACCGAGGTCGGTTGCGTTGTGCTCGATTTGCGAGCGGCGCACGTCCTTGTTACCTTCGCCGTATTCGTTTTTGGCGGCGATCAGCTCGTCGCTAATGATGGTGGTGACGCGATCCGGCTTGGACAGTATGTCGAGCAGGTCGGCAATTTCCGACATCACTTCTTTGTATTCATTGACTATCTTGTCCTGCTCCAGCCCAGTCAGGCGCTGCAGACGCATCTGCAAAATTTCTTGCGCCTGATCGTCCGACAACCTGTAGAGACCATCGGCCTGCAAGCCGTAGTGGAGCGGCAGATTTTCCGGACGGAAGGATTCAACACCACCGACATTATCGGCGCCGGTACGGGCCAGCATTTCGCGCACCATTGACGAATCCCACGAGCGCGCAATCAGTTCTGCTTTGGCGATCGGCGGCGTAGGCGCTGCCTTGATGATGGCAATGAATTCATCGATATTGGCCAAAGCAACAGCCAGACCTTCAAGCACATGCCCTCGCTCGCGCGCCTTGCGCAGTTCGAACACAGTGCGGCGTGTCACGACTTCACGGCGGTGTGACAGGAAGCATTCAAGCATCTGCTTCAGGTTCAGCAGCTTTGGCTGACCATTGACCAGCGCCACCATGTTCATGCCGAAGGTGTCTTGCAACTGCGTCTGCTTGTACAGATTGTTGAGTACGACTTCCGGTACTTCGCCACGCTTTAATTCGATCACGACGCGCATGCCGGATTTATCGGACTCGTCGCGAATATCGGAAATGCCATCAAGCTTTTTATCGCGCACCAGCTCTGCGATACGCTCGAGCATGGATTTTTTGTTGACCTGGTACGGCAGTTCGTCAACGATGATCGCGGTGCGGTGTTCTTTGCCGTACTCTTCAAAGTGCGTCTTGCCGCGCATGACCAGACGGCCACGGCCGGTGCGATAGCCATCACGCACACCAGAGACGCCATAGATAATGCCGGCCGTCGGGAAGTCGGGCGCAGGAATGATTTCGATCAGATCGTCGATCGTGCACTCAGGCGTTTTCAACACATGCAGCGCACCATTGATCACTTCTGTAATGTTGTGCGGCGGGATATTCGTCGCCATGCCTACGGCAATACCGGACGAGCCATTGATCAGCAAGTTCGGAATGCGAGTCGGCAGCACCGACGGTTCTTTTTCCTTGCCGTCATAGTTCGGCACAAAATCGACGGTTTCTTTTTCAATGTCGGCAAGCAGTTCGCTGGCGATTTTGTCGAGACGGCACTCGGTGTAACGCATTGCCGCAGCATTGTCGCCGTCAATCGAACCAAAGTTACCCTGACCATCGACCAGTGTGTAGCGCAAGGAAAAATCCTGCGCCATACGCACCAGTGTGTCGTAGATCGCCTGGTCGCCATGCGGGTGATATTTACCCATGACTTCGCCGACCACACGGGCACATTTCACATAGGGGCGGTTCCAGACGTTATTAGTTTCGTGCATTGCGAACAGCACGCGTCTGTGTACCGGTTTCAAGCCATCCCGAACGTCGGGCAATGCACGGCCGACGATCACGCTCATGGCGTAATCGAGGTAGCTCTTGCGCATCTCTTCTTCGAGTGAAATTGGGATGGTTTCTTTTGCGAATTGATCCATTGGCTTGCCGGTGAGTTAAGACGAAATTAAGACAAAATCGGAACAGTAGTAATCAGCTAACAAATGCGGGCTCTTTTTTGATAAGCACGCTTTTTTCAATCCGAAATTTTACCATGCCGACTACGCGCCAACCCCATATCAGGCATTCAGGCAGCTTGTTTAATCGGCATCATGCCGACCGACGCCGGCAAGACCGCCAAATTTGATTTTTTATAAGATTCCTATTTCCGTCCGCTGAGACACTAAGCGAGTCCCTGTTCGTGCGAGCGCTTGCTGCATGAGAAAGGTCATCATTCATTCAAGCACCGATGGAGCAAGGAGAAAAAACATCATGCGTCGCCCCTCGAATCGTGCGCTGCTGCTGGCAGCGCTGGCAACACAAGCAGCATTGGCAGTGCCGGCATTGGCAGCCGAACCACCCAGCCTGGCTGGCACCGGCAACGCCGGCTATGTTCGCGACTCAGCTCAGCGTGTCGTTCAAAGCAGTCTTGGCGACTGCTGGCATACCGGCACCTGGACTCCTGCGGACGCAACCATAGTCGGTTGCGATGGTGTCATGGCTAAAGCAGCTGCCGTTCCAGCGCCAACGCCGCCTTCAGAACCTCCGCCACCTCCACCGCCGCCACCAGTTGCCAAACCCGAGCCGCCATTAGTGGTCCCGCCTGCGCCGCAACCCGTGTCCGAAAAAGTCACTTTTGATACTGATACCTTCTTCGACTTTGACAAGGCAGTATTAAAGCAGGAAGGCAAAAATAAACTGACAGAGCTGGCCAAGCGCATAGCAGGCATGACGGTTGAAGTAGTCGTCGCCGTTGGCCACACTGATGCGATCGGTTCCGATGCCTATAATCAAAAACTATCAGAGCGACGCGCGCAGGCAGTCAAAGACTTTTTACTGACGCAGAATTTGCCTGCCGACCGCATCTATACAGAAGGCAAAGGCGAGAAGCAGCCAGAAGCGAGCAACAAGACCAAAGAAGGACGCGCCAAAAACCGCCGTGTTGAAGTAGAAGTGGTGGGCGTGCGCAAACGCTGACCATTGCTTTTTAGATGCCGGCCAGCTCGGACCGGCATTTCGAAATGATTTAAATACCTCGGCAAATGCCGGGGTATTTTTTTGGGAAAACTTATTTCCGCATAGTTGTAACAAGTTCATTAATTTACTAAATTATTTCCATATAAAAACTATTTACAATTATTAATAAAATTTTAGTCGCGCTAAGCAAGGTTTCTGTCCTTAAATCATCAATCTCGAGTAGAATAGTGTCTAATTTGTATGCTTTTATGACTACTTTCAAAAGCACGCAAGCACGATTTTTAATACCTTTGTATAACTAGTCACTTCAGGAAAATAAATCATGAAAAGCATTTTGCTCAATGCCGCGCTGTTAGTCAGCATTAGCTTCTCAGGCATCAACGCTCACGCAGCTGAGACCGCCCCAAATGGCTATTTGGTTGACTCATCTAAAGATGTGGTTAAAAGTGGCTTTGGCCTTTGCTGGCACACGGGAAGCTGGACCCCTGCCGATGCAACCGTAGAAGGCTGCGATGGTTTCATCGCCAAACAGCCAGAGGCAATGGCAGCGCCTAAAGACTCTGCACCGGCCATGCCGGCTGCCCCAGCTGTACCAGCCAAACCAGCTCCTGCAGCTGCTGCACCAGCCGCCGCTGCCGCTCCAGTTTCGGAAAAAGTTACGTTCGAAGCAGACACTTTCTTTGCATTCGACAAAGCAGTGTTGCAACCAGCAGGCAAAGCAAAGCTCGAAGACCTGGTCTCGAAATTGCAAGGTACTGACATTGAAGTCGTGATCGCTACAGGCCATACCGATTCAACTGGTTCGGATGCCTACAACCAGAAGTTGTCGGTTCGCCGCGCAGAGGCTGTGAAGGCTTTTCTGGTATCCAAAGGTGTGCCTGCTGAACGCGTCTTTGCAGAAGGCAAAGGCGAGAAACAGCCAGTTGCAAGCAACAAGACCAAAGATGGCCGCGCACAAAACCGCCGCGTCGATGTTGAAGTGGTGAGCAAGCGCACCCGCTAATACAGCAACTGCAAATTCATACCGCTTCAAACAAAACCCTCGCAATTGCATTGCGAGGGTTTTTTTTTCCAATCTACAAACGTGGAGTTGGTTACGTTCTGCAGACTAACCAGGAATTCCGTTATCATCGCAGGCATGAACGCCGATCCTTTAGAACTGAAAAAATTCAGTGACCTCGCCCATCGCTGGTGGGACCCGACCTCCGAATTCCGTCCCCTGCATGAAATCAATCCACTGCGTCTTGAGTGGATCAACGCGCGCGTACCTCTGGCCGGAAAAACAGTCGTCGACATAGGCTGCGGCGGCGGCATACTGGCCGAATCCATCGCAAAAAAAGGCGCGACCGTCACCGGTATCGATTTATCAGAAAAAGCTCTCAAAGTCGCCGACCTGCATAGCCTTGAAAGTGGCGTAGCAGTCCGCTATGAACTCATCGCCGCCGAAGAACTCGCAGCGCGCGAAGCGGGCAAATACGATGTCGTCACCTGCATGGAAATGCTCGAGCACGTGCCCGACCCAGCAGCAATCGTCAAAGCCTGCGCCACTTTGGTCAAACCAGGCGGCCATGTATTTTTCTCTACGCTCAACCGCAATCCGAAGTCGTATTTGTTTGCCATTTTGGGTGCGGAATATATATTGCGCCTGCTGCCGCGCGGCACGCATGACTACGCTAAATTCATCACACCTGCCGAGCTGTCGCAACACAGCCGCAACGCCGGTCTGCAAGTTGATGCACTCAAAGGCATGACCTACAACCCGATCACAAAAATCTATTCGCTCAACCAGGACACCAGCGTCAACTATTTGATCGCTACGCAAAAACCGCTTTGACAAAACTACCCCTCCCCACTCCACGCGCCTTATTGTTCGACCTCGACGGCACACTAGCCGATACCGCCCCTGATCTCGCTGCTGCGGTCAATTACTTGCGCACCAGTCGCGGCTTGTTGCCGACGCCTTACGACCTGCTGCGCCCGGTTGCATCAGCCGGTGCACGCGGGCTAATAGGCGTGGCGTTTGGGATAACACCAGTTGACCCGGATTACGAAGCATTGCGAATTGATTTTCTAGATCGTTATGCAGCGCAAATCGCAAATGACTCAAGCCTGTTTGACGGCGTTCCCGCTCTATTGCTGCACTTGCAGGAAAAGAATTTGCAATGGGGCATAGTCACCAACAAACCCGCGCGCTTCACAGATGCCTTGGTGCCGCAGATCGGGCTGGAACTTGCCGGATGCGTCATCTCCGGTGACACCACTGCGCATGCCAAGCCCCATCCCGAACCCTTGCTCGAGGCAGCACGCCGCCTGAATCTGGCACCGGAAGATTGCTGGTATGTGGGCGACGACTTGCGCGACATCGCAGCCGGCAAAGCCGCCGGCATGCCCACCATCGCCGCGGCATGGGGATACTGCGGCAACAGTGAACCGTTGACATGGAACGCAGATGCAATAGCGGTTCACCCCATGGATCTGGTAACGATGTTGAATGCGCATTCAGCTTGAAATCTGACAGGCAGACTCCAACTATTGCGCTACAATGAAAGTCTGTTTTGGGGGCGACCTGGTTTCGACAGGGGTTGCAAAGCAGCGCAGGGCATACCGAGGGCTGGTCACCTCGTAAAACCAACCGGAAATGCTTAAATGCAAACGACTCAAAATACGCTCCAGCTCAGCTGGCTGCGTAATCCTCTAAAAACTTAATAACTTTTTAGCTCTACACTGCTTCTTCCCTGGGGCAGGCTGGCAACAGCAGTAGAGTCATTCACAGGGAATCGCGTTATGCCGGGTCACTTGGCGTAACGTTAAACAATAGGTGACTCGTCCGGTTGCAGCGTGCGCGTCCGCGTCAATCGGGTTAAATCAAATGACAACGCTAAGTATGTAGAACTGTCTGTAGAGGACTTTTGGACGCGGGTTCGATTCCCGCCGCCTCCACCAAAAATACAAAACCACCCGCTGTTTCGGGTGGTTTTTTATTTTTGATCGACGTTTGCGAGAATTGAATCGGCGGGACGCGGGGCGAAGGCAGGGTTTCGGCGAGCATGCTCGGCGCTGCCAGAGCGGATTCGCGCTTGCAAGCGCGAAGACCGGGAGATTCCCGCCGCCTCCACCAAAAATATAAAACCACCCGGCTGTTTCGGGTGGTTTTTTATTTTTGATCGACGTTTGCGAGAATTGAATCGGCGGGACGCGGGGCGAAGGCAGGGTTTCGGCGAGCATGCTCGGCGCTGCCAGAGCGGATTCGCGCTTGCAAGCGCGAAGACCGGGAGATTCCCGCAGCCTCCACCAACCGTTAAAAAACCAACTATTCTCTGAACTGACCCCCGCAAGTTGGACGGTTAAAAAGCTAGGCAGCCAAGGGCTGGGT
>JBBARG010000009.1:0-129559 GCA_040399905.1 Burkholderiaceae bacterium | reverse complement strand
GGACTGCATGCAGTCCGAATTCCCCACTACGCTCCCAGCGCAGGGTGAGGCAGGGATTTCGTAACGCCTGCGTTACGCCTGCCGAAGCGGACTGGCTTGCAAGCCAGTCCGTGGCCCGAAGGGGGATCCAGTGTCTTTGCTTGAGCACGGAAAAATACGTGGTTCGCGCTACCATTAAAAAGTTACACCTACGTCCAGCCAGACAGCAAAGATACACACCATGAACATTGCCCGCGTAAGAGTCAACTGACAAATCACCATCCCCAAAACAATTCTCGATGCTGCGCATATCCGCGAAGGCGACGTGCTGTCTTTTGAAATCGATAGCGATCAGCTGATCATTCGGCGAATCACGCCGCAAACAGACACCGATCTCTCGTCGCTGCAATGCACGCTATCTGAATGGCACTCCAACGAAGACGAGGCCGCTTGGCGCGACCTATAATCTTTATGATGTCGAAGAAATAGTCAGTTTCATTTAGCCATTTACAATAGAGTCTTTCGCCAATTTTCGAGAGACATCATGGAATGCACCGTACGCTGGACTGGCTTGTCCGGCATGACCTTTGTTGCAGAAACCGGCTCCGGCCATTTAGTCACGATGGATGGCGCGCCCGAGGGTGGCGGTCGCAATCTGGCGCCGCGGCCGATGGAAGTGGTATTGGCCGGCACCGGCGGTTGCACTGCTTATGACGTGGTGGTTATCCTGCGGAAGAGCGGTCAGGACATTCGCGGCTGCGACCTGAGCCTGAAATCCGAACGCGCTGAAAAAGACCCGAAGGTTTTTACCAAGGTGCACTTTCACTTCACAGTGCGCGGCCGCAACCTCAAGCCGAACCTGGTAGAACGCGCGATCAAGCTGTCGCATGAGAAATACTGCTCGGCGTCGATCATGATGGAAAAAACAGCAGAATTGACGCATTCGTTTGAAATCGTTGACGATGCTGCTGACTTGCCAGCAACCGTCTAAAAAGCTTTGAAGCTGGCAAGCCCTTCGTATAAATCGGGCTTGCCGGCGCGCTGACCTTCACAAGCGCTATATGTAATAGGCAGTAGCCGTCATCACACGCGCCATCGCCTTCATCGCTACCCGCACCGGCACCGGCACCTCTTCCGCACCGAGCTCACTAGCTGCAGCCCCATGCGCAGCCTCGTCATCGCGCATCTGAACAACAATCGCCCTTGACCGCGCATCTTGTTCAGGCAACTGCGTCAGATGGCTATTCAGATGCGCTTCAACCTGCCGCTCGGTCTCAACCACAAAGCCCAAGCTTCGGGCATCGCCCAAATTCGCTGCAACCGCACCCAGCACATAAGAGCCGGCGTACCACAGCGGGTTAAACAGGCTGGGGCGAGAGCCGAGCTCAGTCAGTCTTTCCGCAGTCCACGCCAAATGGTCCATTTCTTCCTGACCAGCCTCTACAAACTGCTGGCGCGTTGCTGGCGATTTCGCAAACCGGCTTTGCGCCTCATACAGTGCCTGCGCACACACCTCACCAACATGATTGACCCGCATTAAGCCCGCGCTGCGCCGTCTTTCGGCATCACTGAGCGATGTTGCTGCGATGGAAAGTGCTGGATTGGGGCGATGAGCGGCCGAGACACCGGAAATGACTCGAAGTGTTCGATCAAAAGCTGTAATTAGTGTGTCAAAAGGCATTTTTACTTATCAGAGTAATATTAATCCAACAAAACCGTTGTAATTACGCGACGAAAAGTTGCTATAGTTGCCACGAACAAAAAATTAACTTTGCCCTCATGACTCAGTTTTGCTTCAATGCACGTTGACTTCTTGATCAGTTGGTCTTGGAGAGTCGGGTTTGATGACGGAACTGGTTTTAACCGCCGCCAGCAAAAACGAAATTTTAGCATCACAACATTTTGGAGATTATTCAATGAAAAAATCGAACATCGCCCTGGCCGCTCTGGCTCTGATCGCATCGACCGCAGCAATGGCTGAAGGCGTAACCGTTTATGGCGTCATCGATGCAGGCATCGCTAAAACAACTGGTTCGGCTGCCTACTTGGATGGTACCGGCGGTTTTAACGGCGGCAACTGGATTGGCTTCAAAGGCTCTGAAGATTTGGGCAACGGCATGAAGGCAGATTTCCAATTGGAATCAGGCCTGAACACAAACGGTCTCGTTGATAACGGCGGCGCTGCTGGTGCAGGCGCTAACAACTCTGGCGTATTGTTCAGCCGTGTTTCTACTGTTGGCCTGTCAGGCGACTTCGGTTCAGTCAAGATTGGTCAACAACTGTCACCTTACATTCTGGCACAAGCTGTCGGTACTGCTGGTAACGGTCACTTCTTCGTAAACCGTATCGTCATGGGCGGCGGCGGCAGCTTCGGTAACGCAGCTGTGAACATGGGTGGCGGCAACTTCGGTATGAACGGCTTCTTTATCCCTAATGCCATCAGCTACACATCCCCAACGATCGGCGGCTTCTCAGCAACCGTGCTGACCAGCACCAAAACCGGCGCCAGCAACGGTGGCGTTGCAGCAGCTGACGCATCTGATCGTTACGATGCTTTGATGATCGGCGGCGCTGTTGCAGGCGTTAATGTGACTGCTGGTTACCAGAAGCGTAAAGATACCGACCGTGGTATGACTCTGAGCGCGTCGTACACAATGGGTGAGTTGACCCTGGCAGGTAACTATACTGATTTCAAAACCGTCGGAGACACCGCAGTTAAGAGCTGGAGCACCAGTGCTTCTTACCAAGTGATGCCTGCTCTGTCGTTGAGCCTGCAGTACGCGCGCAACAATCTGGATGATGCACAAACATTGACTAACGTCGGTGCTTCGTATGCACTGTCCAAGCGCACCAGCCTGTACGCAACCTACGGCACAGCGACCAATGGTGCAATTTCTGGTTACTCGCTCCGCGGCAGCTACGCTGCTACTGGCGACCGTAACAACACCACTGCAGCTGGCGTTATCCACTCGTTCTAATTTAAGGCCGGTTTTACACCGGTTGAGTTAGAAAGAATGTAGCAAGAAAATTGCCACCCTTCGGGGTGGCATTTTTTTTCACTCGAATTTTACGTTCAAACCATTCGACTACAGTTTTCCTCAACAACCTTCACCATCCTGCTTCGCGTCACGGCACGAACTGGATATTCGGCAGTAAGCACCTTGAAACTTTGTGCGACGATGACCATGCGTTCGATAACATCAGAAGCCCACACTACACCTAGCCCCGCCTTCGCAGCCAGCTGCAGCAGATGCGTTCTGGCGGGTGTCCTGCCTTCTCCTTCAATATCCATCTGATGTTCACCGCCCGGCCCTTCGTTAAAGCTCAGGTCGAAACAGGGCGCAAGCTTCCATGCGAAGCGCTCATCCATGCGATAGGCGAAGTTTTTCGTGTGGTCGTCACGATTATTGAAGACCACATTAAAAACGCAGCGCTCAAAAGCTTTTTCCACTTCGCGCTCGCTATGCGTCAAGGCTCGCGTAGTTCGTAAAAACGTCTGGTAATCTGCGCTTGGCATGCGGAAGTCGACATGCAATGCGCCGGCCAGTGAATGCACTGGCACGCGCATGCCATCCTGACGATCGAAGCGCGCTATGCCAAATGCAGCCAGGGATTTATCCAGTTCGAAGTACTGCGTCGCCGGCATATCCAACTGACATAGACGCGCGAGTTGCGCATACAAATGCTCTATTGCGCAGACTTCTTTGTGTTCATTTTTAGCGGGGAATTTAACTAGCCAAGGTGTGCCTTGTGCAGTAGGCATGGTGCTGATCATGCGGGAAACAGGGTCGTACTGCACCAGCGCCTTAGGGCGCGCACCGTGCGGCGAGCCACCTAATAGTACTAACTGTCTGAGCGCGGTGCTGTCCTTGTCGGAGACTACAGACCTGACTTCTTTTGCCAGCGCCAGCAGGACCAAATCGGCAGGCGGCAATGCTAACTCCAGCGAAGGTTGAAATGCCAGCGCTCCCATCGCACGGTCAGCAATGAAAGCCAGGCGGTCTAGCGGCGTGATCGCACGGCGGTCCATACCGGATGCAGAGAACAGCCTGTCCATTAGCAGCATGCCCCAACCATCTGGCAGCGCATCGGCAATCAGACCCGGCAAGCGGTGCTGGTGTGATGGGAAATCCGCATAGGCTTGCGGCCGCAATCGCAAATAGCGCGGCGAAAGTTCTATACCCTTGGCGAGCGCTTCAGCAGAATATTCAAACAGAAGATCCCTGCCATTATCACCAAGGGTGCCCAGCGACCAGCTCTGTCCCCAGCCGTGAAACAGAACTTCCAGTTTTTTCATTTGAAAGACTCGGCGATTTTTCTGGCACGCGGTGCGCGCTGTCGCGGTGCTTTTGAAGCCTGCTCCATGGCGGCGATAGATTTGATTTTCAGCACAAACAAAGACTGCAAGTCGTCAACCAGACCCAGGCCCATCACAGCGCGCACGAAATTTTCGAGCGTGCACTGGCCTTTTTTTTCCATCTGCTTCAAAGTGGACAACGCCATTCCCGCGCGTTGCGCCAGTTCCGCTTGGGTCATATCTTGCGCCAGACGCTGCGCCTGCAAACGCTTGCCAAGCTCTGCGCGTATTTCCTGTTCGTTGGCAAATCCAAAATCCAGCATGTATGGCTTCCGGGAGAAGACAAAAAATTAAGCTGAAAGTATAGCAAGAACAAGCAAGTAATTTTATTTAAAAGCCTATATTTCAATCTTTAATTAAAATATAGGCTATTTATGGGTGAAAAACCAACCATTAACTAAATGCCAATCAGACAACCGGCCCGTACTGCATCTCGCCATTTCCAAACGACCAGTTTTCTTTCGATACTTCGACCAGACTAATGAACACGTCCTGCTTCCGGACCTTCAGTTCGGCTGCCATATCGTCAGCTATGCGCTGGTAAAACTTCTTCTTCAACTCTGTAGTGCGGCCCGCATTCAGCGTAACGGAAATGAACACGATGCCGGGCGTGTATTCAATACCGAGATAACTTTTTGGGATGTTTAACTCGTCTGCTTCATGCGTGCTGATGATCTGAAATTTATCATCAGCCGGCACATTAATTTCAGACAGCATCGCACGGTAGACGATTTCACCGACTGCGCGGCCAAAGCCTGGCGGGTGATTTTTGGCGATGTCGATTCTGACGAGTGGCATGATTTATCCTTATAGGGGTTGTGTGGAATTTTTAACGGTTCACAATATAATACTTAATGACTTTTATTGTCAGTCACGCTTGGGAGACCATGATGAAAATTCTTCACCTGCTGTGCAGTGCTTCTCTTATGATTGCTGCACTGCCTGCTATGGCGGTCGATGACGACAAGGCATCAAAATCCGAAGCGCAAGCCACGCCGACAAGTCAGGCGCCGCAAATGTCGGAGATACCGACAATGAAAGCACAGGGCAAGCGCATGGCCGAACTGATGCAGAAAATTCAGGAGGTCAAAGACCCGGCGGAGCGAAAACGCATGCTCGCTGAAGCAACCTGTCCGCAGTAGGGCGACGATTTATCTCCCGCGAAATAATTGCCAAGCGTTTGCATATAGCGCAACCACATTGACGCCGGTTGCTGGGAGCAGCATGGTACCGCGCTGGCATTTGCGCAGCACGCGTATCGCCGTCGCGAAGAAAAATATCAGCAGCAACAAGATGCCGCTAAAGCTGACTTCAAGTCCCATCGTCCTTCTCCCGATTGCTGTGTATGGCCGGTCACTCGACCTCAATCTGCAGTCCGCGCAGGGCTGGCTATCGAGGGTCACATACAGACTCACATATGCGGCAGGCTTTAGGTCAAATCAGCAAGCCTAATGAGGGTTAATGAGAATTGTTCTGTCAATACCTGAGCAAATAGCCGGATCACTCTCTTCAGTCGTAGCAATGCTGTCTATAATCAGCGTCGAACTTCCCATTCAAAAAATATGAATATAAGAACGATTTGCCTATCGCTTGCCTTCGCTGCAGGTTTGATGACTATGCCTGCCACGCAAGCAGCCGATCTGATCCGCATCAGTGAACCGCAACTGCGCAATGCCGGCGTCGAGTTCGCCGCTGTCATTGCAGCACAAGAAAATGGCGACGGCGTGCGCCTTGCCGGCAGCGCTGTTTATCCGCCGTCACGCATAGAAACTGTCAGCGCGCCGGCTGCTGGCGTCGTGCAGTCGCTGCAAGTAAGTAGCCTGGATATGCTGCGTGCAGGCAGCGTCGTGCTGCGCCTGCACAGCGCTGAACTGCTGGAGGGGCAGCGCGAGTATGTGCAACTGTCTACGCAGCTTGAACTAGCCACACAAAAAACTGCGCGTGACGAGAGCCTGTTCAATGAAGGCATCATCGCAGCCAGCCGTCTGCAGGAAACGCGTAACCAGCTGGTACAAACGCGCGTTGCCGCGCAATCGCACATGCAAATGCTAAAGCTGGCCGGCATGAACGACGCGGCCATTGCCGCGCTCGCCAGCCAGCATGCGCTGTCGCCCATAGTCGATGTCAAAAGCAAAATCAGCGGCAGCGTGCTCGAGATCATGGTCACGCCAGGTCAGCGTGTCGAAGCCGGTGCGCCACTTGCCAAAGTCGCGCGCAGCGGCGAACTGTGGCTGGAGCTGCAGGCTAGTCGCGCGCAGGGCGACCAGATCCATATCGGCGACAAGGTCACGCTTACTCAGTGCGCGCAAACAGGTCGCGTCGCTGCGATTGCACCGCAAGTATCTGCGCAAAGCCAGTTCGTGGTGGTGCGCGCAACGCTGCCGGGCGCCGAACAATGTCTACGCGCTGGCCAGTATCTGGAAGCCTCCATCAGCAGCAAAGCCACAATGGCGTCTGGCTGGTCATTGCCGGCTGCTGCACTGGTGCGCAATAACGGACGTGACTATGTATTTGTAAAAGATGCTGCAGGCGTAAAGGCACAGGTCATCAACATCGTCACCCGCAGCGCAGACAAAATTATCGCGCAAGCTTCATTGCAAGCCGGTCAGCAAGTCGCTGTAAAAGGACTGGCCAATCTGAAAGGCATCTGGCTCGGGCTGGGCACGCCGGAAGCCGGAGCCCATTAATGCTCAACAGTCTGATTGCTCTGTCGCTCAGGCAGCGCCTGTTGGTTATCTTGCTGGCTCTGGCACTGCTAGTTGCCGGCGGCATGGCGTTTCGTGTGCTGCCGATTGATGCCTTCCCTGATGTCTCGACGACGCAAGTCAAGATCATCATGAAAGCGCCCGGCATGACGCCGGAAGAAGTCGAGACGCGCATCACCGCTCCCATAGAGCGCGAGCTGCTGGGCATACCGAACCAGACCGTGCTGCGCTCGCAATCGAAATACGCCATCGCCGATATCACGCTCGACTTTGATGAAGGCACCGACATCTACTGGGCGCGCCAGCAAGTCGCAGAACGGCTGGCTAATGTAGAGCAAGACTTGCCGGCAACGGCCAGTGGCGGTTTGGCGCCGATCACGACGCCGCTGGGCGAGATGTTCATGTTCACCATCGAAGGCGATATCTCGCTGATGGAAAAACGCTCGCTGCTAGATTGGGTAATACGGCCAGCCCTGCGCAGCATACGCGGCGTGGCCGACGTCAATGCGCTTGGCGGCACTGTCAAAAGTTTTGAGGTAGTGCCGGACCCGGCCGCGCTCGCAGCACGCCAGCTGTCGCTGGCTGACGTGCAGACTGCGCTGGAAACCAATAACCGTAATGATGGCGCAGGCCGTTTATCTGAAAACGAAGAAGCGCTATTGGTGCGCACCGAAGGCAGCATCCGCACGCTGGATGATGTACGCGCAATCGCCATTGCACAGCGCGGCGGTGTGCCGGTGCGGATTGCTGACGTCGCCACTGTACAGATCGGCAGCCTGACCCGTTACGGCAGCGTCACGAAAGACGGCAAGGAAGAAGCGGTGCAAGGGCTGGTGCTTGGCCTGCGCGGCGCCAATGCGCGAGAAGTAGTCCGGCAAGTCAGCGCGCATCTGGTTGACATTAACAAGACGCTGCCAAAAGGCGTGACGGTCCAGCCTTTTTATAACCGCGGCGATCTCGTCGAGCGCGCTGTCGGCACCGTAACCAAAGCCCTGGGCGAAGCCATCGTACTAGTGCTGCTTCTGCTCTTTCTATTTTTGGGCAACTTGCGCGCTGCGCTGGTGGTGGCGGTCATTCTGCCGCTTTCCGCCCTGGTCACTTTTCTGCTGATGCGTTATGTCGGGCTGAGTGCGAACCTGATGTCGCTTGGCGGCCTTGCTATTGCTATTGGCTTGCTGGTCGATGCGGCTGTGGTAGTGGTGGAAAATATCGAAGCGCGGCTAGCGCATCATGTTGGCGAATCTTCATCTTTAACGCAGCTAGTCAGACAAGCAGCCAGCGAAGTCGCAGCGCCCGTCACTGCAGGCATCGCAATCATCATCATCGTGTTTGTGCCGTTGCTGACTTTGCAGGGGCTGGAAGGCAAGCTCTTTGTACCGGTTGCGCTGACGATCGTATTTGCGCTCGCGTCTTCGCTGCTGCTGTCGCTGACAGTAATTCCGGTGCTAGCCTCGCTCATTTTGAAACAGGCAGCGCATGAGCCGCCCTGGCTAGTGCGCAAGCTTGACCGGCTCTATGCGCGCGTACTCGGCTGGTCGCTGCAGCATCAGAAAATCGTCATGACTGCCGCCAGCATCAGTCTGGCATTGGCGGTAGCGACCTTTCCTTTTATTGGCAAGTCTTTCATGCCGACGCTGGATGAGGGCGACATCATCATGCAACTGGAAAAACTGCCGTCGATTAATTTACAGCGCTCGTCTGAAATCGACATGGCTGTGCAAAAGCGCATTCTGCAATCGGTACCGGAAGTACAAAGCATCATTGCACGCTCGGGCTCTGACGAGCTTGGGCTTGACCCTATGGGCCTGAATGAAACCGATAGCTTTCTGGTGCTGAAGCCACAGGCCAGCTGGCGCGATCCGGACAAACAAAAACTCATCGATGCCTTGCGCAAGATCGGCGATGAATTCCCGGGTGTGAATGTCAGCTTTACGCAGCCGATTGAAATGCGAACCTCCGAAATGCTATCCGGCGTGCGTGGTGACCTGGCAGTAAAAGTCTACGGGCCGGAGTTGAATGTACTGAACGATCTGGCACAACAAATTGTCGTGCAATTGAAAACTGTACCCGGCAATGAAGATGTGCTGACAGTGAAAAACGAAGGCATGCAATATCTGCAGATTGAACTCGACCGGCAAGCGATAGGACGCTTCGGCCTGTCGGTAGAACAAGTGCAAAATGATTTGCGCGCCTTAATAGAAGGCCGTCAGGTCGGCGTCGTTATCGAGCAGGGTCGGCGCTTGCCTCTGCTGGTGCGTGGCGGCAGCGCCATGCAACTGTCGCCAGCCTTGTTTGCATCATTGCGTTTGCCTGTCTCTGACGGCCGTGCACTGCCGCTGGCGCAACTGGCCAAGCTGGTACCCATGGACGGGCCGGTCAAAATCGAACGCGAAAATTCTTCACGCATGGTGGTGGTGCGCGCCAATGTGCGCGACCGCGATCTAGTCAGTTTCGTGGACGACGCCAAAATGCGTGTCGCACAACATGTCGCGCTGCCGGCAGGCTACCGGCTAGGATGGGGCGGGCAATTTGAAAACCAGCAGCGTGCCGCACAGCGGCTGATAGTTGTAGTGCCGGTGGCACTCGCGCTGATTTTTCTTTTGCTCTACACCACCTTCGGTTCGCTACGCCAGGCGCTTCTGGTGTTGCTGAATATTCCGTTTGCATTAATCGGCGGCGTCTTCGCGCTGGCCATCACCGGCGAATATTTATCGGTGCCAGCATCGGTCGGTTTCATTGCGCTGATGGGCATCGCCGTCCTAAATGGCCTGGTGATGGTCACGCACTTCAACCATCTGAAAGACGAGGGACTGGCCGCCTTGCAAGTGGTGACCGAAGGCGCAAAGCGGCGCTTGCGGCCGGTACTGATGACCGCCAGCATCGCTGCCTTCGGCCTGTTGCCGCTGCTGTTGCAGACCGGCCCCGGCTCTGAAATTCAGCGTCCGCTGGCAATCGTCGTTATAGGCGGGCTGGTTAGCTCAACCCTGTTAACGCTGGTGTTGCTGCCCGGTTTGTTCCGGCGCTTTGGTATGGAAAAATCGTCATGAAGCCACGTCTAATTTTGGTCAGCTTGCTGTTCGCGGCCCCGATCATTGTCACTGCCGCAGAAGATTATCCGGCATGGCTGCCACCAGCAGAACAAGTGCAGAAGGCGCTTGAAGATTTGCCGCAATTGCGCGCCAGCCGTGCGGCCGTGACTGCTGAACAGGCGAATGCAGCTCGTCTGCAAGCCGGCAATCACGAATGGTCTGCCCGCGCGGGACTACAACAGCGCAGCGAACGCATAGGCCGCAACTATGTTGAAAATGAAATCATGTTCGAGCGCGCGCTGCGCTGGGGCAGCAAAGCAGATAAAGACCGGGCCTTGGGTGAAAACGGCATTCTGTTTGCCGATGCCGCGCTGGCGGACAACTGGCATGAATCAGCACGCGCACTGATGGTGCTCTGGTTTGACTGGCTGCGTGAAGAACGCAATGCCTTTCGACTGCAAGACTATGCGCAAGTGCTCGCACGTGAACTGCACATCGTGCAGCAGCGCTTCAAGGCCGGCGACGCGCCGCGCATGGACATCATGCTGGCTGAAACCGAACTGGCCAAGGCAAGCGCCAGCCAGGCACAGGCAACGCAACGCGCGCGTCTGCTAGCCGCAGAGATCAGCAAGAAATTTCCGGGCATAGTCGCCACCATGCCGGCTGCGCTTCCGCCACCGCAACCGCTAGCAGGTGATGCGGCCTTATGGCAGCAAAAAATCCTGACCGACAATCACGAGCTGGAGCTGGCTGAACTTGGCGCCAAACAGGAAAAACTTGTCGCCGAGCGTGTCGGGCTAGAGCAGCGCCCCGATCCGACCTTCGGGGTACGCGTAGCGTCCGAGCGCGGTGGCGACGAACGTATCATTGGCTTCACAGTGATGATGCCTTTGCCTGGGCAATACCGGCGCAAGCAGACAGAAGTCGCGTTCGCGCGCGCTTTGGTCGCAGAAGAACAGGCAAGCGAAACACGCGTCAGGGTCGAAAGCAATGCGCAGCAAGTTGCACTGGCAGCCGACTCTGCGTGGCTGCTGTGGCGCGGGCTGGCCGATGTCGCGCAGCAAACCGAAGCCAATGCTGCGCTGGCTTCACGCGCGTATGCGCTGGGAGAAGCGCCGCTGTCAGACACTCTGCTGGCACGTCGGCATGCAATCGAAGCACTGGCCACGGCCGAGCAGGCGCAAGTCAGCGCGCTGCAATCCTGGTCGCGCCTGTTGCTCGATACGCATGCCATCTGGAGCTTGCATGAAGGACATGAACACGCAGCCAGCGAGCATCATTAATGCTAGTACTGCGTGGGTTATACTTTGATGCCTGAAATTTAATTAAAGACGCTGGGCCCCAGCCTGCGCTGGGCGACGGTAGTAGTATGAATTGCGTCTAAAACTCAACCGTCATCCCAGCGCACGCTGGGATCCAGTGTCTTTGTTTTTCCTCTTACTTATTACGGTGACCAATGGATACCGTGCCCTTGTGGGTGCAACTGCTCGCACTAGTAACACTGATTTTACTGTCTGCTTTCTTCTCGATTTCCGAGACAGCGCTGATGGCGCTGAACCGTCATCGCGTCAAGCATCTTGCGCGGCGCGGCTCGCGGCTTGCGCAAATCACGCTCTGGCTGCTGGACCGCACCGACCGCATGCTGTCGCTGATCCTGATCGCCAACACTTTGCTCAATGCGCTGACAACGGCGCTGGTGACGGCATTGGCAATTGCCGCCTTCGGCAATAACGAACAAGTCATCACCATTGCCACCGGCGTGGTGGCGTTCTTGTTGATTGTCTTTGCCGAGATCACACCAAAGGTCATCGGCGCGACTTATCCGGAACGTATTGCCCTGTCGGCGTCGTTCATCATCAAGCCGCTGATGCGGCTGGCTACGCCGGTAATCTGGTTCGTCAATCTGTTCGTCAGCGCCTTACTGAAAACTTTGCGCATCAAGACCGGCCACGGCACACGCGACCAACGACTGTCGCCGGAAGAACTGCGCTCCATGGTGCTCGAAGGCGGCAACTTCATTCCCGTCAAACACAAAAGTATTTTACTTAACCTGTTCGACCTCGAACAGGTCACCGTTGAAGACGTGATGACGCCACGCGCGCAAATCGAATCACTGAATCTGTCAGTGCCGGTGTCTGAAATTAAAAACCAGCTGGTGACTTGCTATCACAATAAATTGCTGGTGCATGAAGGTGAGATCAATCAGATTGTCGGCATCCTGCACGTACGCAAGGCGATGGCACTGTTGAACCAAGAAGATGATCTGACAGTCGAGCATTTCCGCGCGCTGCTGACCTCACCTTATTTCATACCGGCTGAAACCAATCTGTTTACGCAGCTGCAGTATTTTCAGGAAAATCACGAACGCCTCGGCGTGATTGTTGACGAGTATGGCGAAGTGCAAGGGCTTGTCACGCTCGATGACATCATCGAAGAAATGGTCGGCGAATTCACGACCTCGACACCGGGCGCCAGCCGCGCCGATCAGTTCGGCTGGGACAAGCAGGGCGAATGTCTGCTCGAAGGCAGCATCTCGCTGCGTGACGTTAACAAACGGCTGGATCTGAACCTGCCGCTTGATGGTCCGAAAACACTGAATGGCTTGTTGCTGGAAATACTGCAGGATATTCCTGAAGCGGCTGTCAGTTTGAAGGTGGGAAATTGCGTGATCGAAATCGTGCAGGTTCAAAATCAGGCGATCAAGATGGTTAAGTTGCGGCGGCAGAAACGTTGAGGGTATTTCGTTCGTTTAACGGAAGACACTGGATCCTGACTTCCGTCAGGATGACGGTAGTAAGTGAGAAGCCATCTAAACATCTACCGTCGTCCTGACGAAAGTCAGGACCCAGCGTCTTTCGTAGCAAACAAAAAACATCGTCTTGAACACATCACTGTTGCAGACTCACGTCAGCTCTGACGCAACGCCATCGCTGGAACACATACCTGGCGTAACAGCGCACCTCCAAGCCCCAACACTTGGCAGCTGCGCGCTAAGGTCGCAGCCATGTCCGCGACGCCCCTCTCTCCCACCCATCCAGCCTCAGGGCTTTCACGCGCGCTTCAGCAAGCCGGTTTACTGACCGCACAACAAGTCGATGCCTTGGTGCTCAGAGCCGGTACCGAAAAAATCCAGTTCATTGATGCGCTGCTAAAAAGTGGTCTGCTTGATGACTTGGCACTGGCGCAGTTTTGCTCTCAAACCTTTGCCTGCCCGCTGCTGGACCTGACTGCTGTCAACCCGCAGTCGTTGCCACAGCAATTGATCGATACAAAGTTAATGCAAAGCCAGCGCATTGTCGCGCTGTCCAAACGCGGTAACCGCTTGACTGTCGGCGTTGCTGATCCAACTCAGACGCAAGCGCTGGATCAAGTCAAATTCCGCACTGGATTAAGCGTCGTGGCCGTGGTAGTGCCGCTGCCGCAGTTGCTTGATTTTATAGGCCGGTTGGGACAAAGCGCTGAACAAAATCTGTCCGAACTGATCGGCGACGACCTCGACAATATCGCACTCGTCGATGAAGCCGCGGTTGCCAGTGCGACCGATGCCGGCGCCAACGACATTGACGACGCGCCCGTCGTACGCTTCCTGCAAAAGATACTGACCGATGCAATCAACATGGGCGCTTCGGATTTGCACTTCGAGCCCTTCGAAAAGTTTTACCGCATCCGTTTTCGCGTCGATGGCGAGTTGCGTGAAATTGCGCAACCGCCGCTGGCGATCAAGGACAAGCTGGCGTCGCGCATCAAGGTTATTTCGCGGCTCGACATTTCAGAAAAGCGCGTGCCGCAAGACGGCCGCATGAAGCTGGCCGTTTCACAGACGCGCAGCATCGATTTTCGCGTGTCGACTCTGCCAACACTGTTCGGCGAAAAAATCGTCATGCGCATACTCGACGGCAGTCAGGCGCAGCTTGGCATCGACGCCCTTGGCTATGAAGCCGCACAAAAAGCGGTGCTGCTCGATGCGATACAGCGCCCCTACGGCATGGTGCTCGTCACAGGGCCCACCGGCTCCGGCAAGACCGTGTCGCTGTATACCTGCCTCAATATCCTGAATCAGCCCGGCATCAATATCGCGACCGCTGAAGACCCGGCCGAGATCAACCTGCCAGGTGTGAATCAGGTCAACATCAACGACCGCGCGGGGCTGACTTTTCCGGTTGCGCTGAAAGCTTTCCTGCGGCAAGACCCGGACATCATCATGGTCGGTGAAATCCGTGATCTGGAAACTGCCGATATTGCGATCAAGGCCGCACAGACCGGCCATATGGTGTTTTCGACTTTGCATACAAATGACGCGCCGGCGACATTGACGCGGCTACTCAACATGGGCGTAGCGCCTTTCAATATCGCTTCAGCCATAACACTCATTACCGCGCAGCGACTGACGCGACGTCTCTGCAGCTGCAAGCAGCCGGCCGACATTACGCACGATGCGCTGCTTGAAGCGGGCTTTGCCGAAGCCGATCTCGACAGCAGTTGGGTGCCGTACCAGCCAGCCGGCTGCGAACGCTGCAACGGCAGTGGCTACAAGGGGCGCGTCGGCATCTACCAAGTCATGCCGATCTCCAGCGCAATAGAAAACATCATCCTCGCGCACGGCAGCGCACCGGAAATCGAAGCGCAATCGCGCCGCGAAGGCGTTAAGACCTTGCGTGAATCCGGCTTGCTGAAAGTGCGGCAGGGGCTGACTAGTCTGGCGGAAGTCCTCGCCTGCACAAATTATTGAAGTTCAATAACAGGAGCGTCCAATGGCAACAGCGTCCGCAAAGCAATCCGGTACCGAAGCGATTTATCGTTGGGAAGGCAAGGACAAGCAGGGCCGTCCGGTGCAAGGCGAACTGCGCGCCAGCGGCGTGGCCAGCGTGAGTGTGGCGCTGCGCCGGCAAGGCGTGATGACGACGCACATCCGCAAGAAGCATTTTGCGCGCGCGAAAAAGATAACGGAAAAAGAACTTTGCATGTTTACGCGCCAGTTGGCCACGATGATGAAAGCCGGCGTGCCGCTGCTGCAAAGCTTCGACATCGTCGCGCGCGGCCATGCGAACCCGTCTGTGTCGCGGCTGTTGCTCGACATTCGGGCCGACGTCGAGACCGGCACCAGCTTGCAGCAGGCGTTTCGCCGCTATCCGCAATATTTCGATGCGTTGTTCTGCAACCTGGTCGCCGCTGGCGAGCAGGCTGGCATTCTAGAAAATTTGCTGGCGCGGCTGGCGCTCTACAAAGAAAAAACGCTCGCCATCAAAGGCAAGATACGGGCGGCGATGTTCTATCCAGCCGCCGTGCTCGCGGTTGCATTTGTTGTCACGGCCATCATCATGATCTGGGTGGTGCCGGCATTTAAAAGCGTGTTTTCCAGTTTCGGCGCCGAGTTGCCTTTGCCTACACAGGTAGTCATCTGGCTGTCGGATCAGTTCGTGCGTTACTGGTATGGGCTGGCGGCTGTCATCGTCATCAGCTTCAGCCTGTTCGTGCGCGCATGGAAGCGCTCGCCGGCAATGCAGGCCGCCACAGACAGGCTGGTGCTGCGACTGCCCATCTTCGGCAGCGTCGTGCGCAAGGCCATCATCGCCCGCTGGACCCGTACGCTGTCGACCATGTTTGCAGCCGGCGTACCCTTGGTAGAATCGCTGGAATCAGTCGGCGGCGCTGCCGGCAATGCGGTGTACCATGAGGCCACGCGCAAGATTATTGTTGCCGTCACGAGCGGCATCAGCCTGACGGTGGCGATGCAGAATGCACAGGTATTTCCGTCCATGGTCACGCAAATGGTGGCCATCGGCGAAGAATCCGGCGCGCTTGACCAGATGCTGGGCAAGGTCGCCGAGTTTCATGAAGAGGAGGTCGATGTCGAAGTTGCGGCGCTGTCTTCGCTGCTCGAGCCCCTCATCATGGTGATACTGGGTGTGCTGATAGGAGGACTGGTGATTGCCATGTACATGCCAATTTTCAAACTGGGTTCGGTGGTCTGATGAATGATGCTTTGCTTTCCATGCTGCCTGTTTTCATAGCCCCGCCCGGCAGCCTTGATGCCGCGCTGGTGTGGGCTGTCGTCGGGCTGGTGGTCGGCAGTTTCCTGAATGTCGTCATTCATCGCATGCCGTTGATGATGCAGCATGAAACCGAAAACTACATGGCGATGGAAAATGACGAGCCGCCGCCGCACACGGCCCGCTACAACCTGTTCGTGCCGCGCTCGGGCTGCCCCGCCTGCGGCCATCAGCTGGCCAGTGTAGAAAACATTCCACTATTAAGTTACCTGTGGCTGCGCGGCCGTTGCCGCCATTGCCGTACCCCGATTCCTGCCCGCTATCCGGTCGTTGAACTGGCCACCGCCGGCCTGTCGGCGTTGGTGGTGTGGCAGCTCGGCAGCCAGCCGGCCGGCATCGCGGCGCTTGTGATGGTGTGGATGCTGGTGGCGATGACCTTCATTGACCTGGATACGCAGCTGCTGCCGGATGACCTGACCCTGCCGCTGATGTGGCTGGGCTTGCTGGTGAATCTGAATGGCACCTTCGTGCCGCTGGCTGACGCCGTCATCGGCGCTGCTGCCGGTTACCTGTCGCTCTGGACGGTGTACTGGCTGTTTCGCTTCGCCACCGGCAAGGAAGGGATGGGCTACGGTGACTTCAAGCTGCTGGCGGCGCTAGGCGCGTGGCTGGGCTGGATGATGCTGCCCCTGATCGTGTTGCTGTCTTCCGCTGTCGGCGCTTTCATCGGCCTCTTCCTCATCGCCATCCGCCGTCACCAGCGCGACAAGCCGATTCCGTTCGGTCCTTTCCTTGCCATGGCTGGCCTGATCGCCTTGCTTTACGGCAGACCTATCGTGCAGCTTTATCTGGGCACGCCTTTATGACAGTTTTGTAATGCAAGACAAATTCTCTATCGGGCTGACCGGCGGCATCGGCAGCGGCAAGTCATTAGTCGCTGATTTGTTTGCCGCACGCGGCGCAGCCATCATTGATACAGACCAGATCGCCCATAGCCTGACCGCAGCCGGTGGCAGCGCGATGCCTGCAATACACGCGGCCTTTGGCGACGGTTTTCTAACTGCTAACGGCGCGCTTGACCGCACCGCCATGCGCGAGCGGGTGTTTACCGATCCGGCTGCGAAACGCCAGCTTGAATCAATCCTGCATCCGTTAATAGGCAAAGAAACGGCGGCAGCTGCAACTGTCGCCACCGGACCCTATCTAATTTTTGTCGTGCCCTTGCTGGTAGAGTCAGGTCGCTGGCGGCAACTGGTTGACCGGATATTGGTGGTCGACTGCAATGAAGCTTTGCAACTGGAGCGCGTCATGCGGCGCAATCAACTCGCTGCAAAACAAGTCCAGGCGATCATGGCGGCGCAGGCCACACGCAGTGACAGACTTGCAGCGGCCGATGATGTGATTGTGAATGAAGCCGAAACCGCAGCGCTGGAAGATGAGGTTGAATGCCTGCATCAGCGCTATCTGACGCTCGCCGCAAAAAAATAAGCGTAAAACTCGGCAAGATGTTTGTATTTTTAGACAGCTTCGGTCAGAATCACACAAGTTAATTTCTGGTCAACCAATAAGGATGTCGCTTTGACTGTTTACGAATACCCTTTCAACGAGCGTATTCGCACCTTGCTGCGGTTGGAAGACCTTTACGAGAAATTCCGTTTCTTTGTCGCGCAGGATCACCCGCTTCAGCATCATGTCGCCTTGACGACCATTTTTGAAATGCTCGAAGTCGCGGGCCGCGCCGATCTCAAATCCGATTTGTTGCAAGAATTAGAACGCCAGAAGCAAACCCTGCTCGGCTTCAAATCAAATCCTAACGTCGAAACCGGTCGTCTTGATGCCGTGCTGTCCGACATGGAAAAAGCCAGCAGCGCACTGATCGCCACCCAAGGCAAGACCGGCCAGCACATCCGTGAAAACGAATGGCTGATGAGCATACGTGGCCGCACCATCATTCCTGGCGGCGCCTGCGAATTTGATTTGCCGTCCTACCATGCGTGGCAGTCCTGGCCATCCGAGCAGCGCCGCACTGACATCCTGCAATGGTTTGCGCCGCTGGCCCCGCTATTCGCGGCCATCACCATCATCCTGCGCCTGCTGCGCGAGTCAGGCCGCGCCACGCATATCATCGCCAATGCCGGCAGCTACCAGCAAATGCTGCAAGGCCGAACCTATCAAATGCTGCGCGTGTCTATAGACGAGCGGCTCGGCGCCATCCCTGAAATCTCGGCCAATAAATACGTGCTGTGGATACGCTTCACCAGTCAGGGCGGCGACTTGAAGCCGAAAGCGTTCGAAGGTGACGTGCCGTTCGAGCTGACACTTTGTAACTTCTGATCGCATCACCACCATGGTCACCAAAGTTGATTGCCCGACCTGCGGCAAAAAAGTCGAATGGACGGAAGCGAATAAATATCGCCCGTTTTGCTCCGAGCGCTGCAAACAGATTGATCTGGGCGCGTGGGCTGAAGAGAAGTATGTGATTCCGGGTGCACTGCCGGTGGAAGATGAGGATTTGGAAGGGCAGTAAGTTTAGAGACGCTGGATCCCGGCCTAAGCCGGGATGACGTTTGAGTTTGAGGCGCGGCTTACTTTACTACCGTCGTTCCGGCGCATGCCGGAACCCAGCGTCTTTGTCTTTGCCTTTAACTCAAATCAAACCGCAACCGATCCAGCCACTCCAGCAACGGTATCGTAGCAGGCAACACAGGCTCGACAGCCACACTCCCCTGCCAGGCCAGTTGCTGACCTTCTAGCGCTACTGCCTCGCCCTGCCAGTCGCGGCTGATAAAAAAATGCAACCTGACATGCGCATGCTCATACACATGCTCAACGCCGCACCATTCATCAGCGCTCACAATACGCACACCGATCTCTTCTACAAATTCCCGCTGCAAGGCCGCGAACACAGATTCACCCGCTTCGACTTTACCGCCCGGGAATTCCCAGTAGCCCGCATACGGTTTACCTTCAGGCCGCGACGCTAACAGCACATCGCCATTGGGCTTCATCAAAATGCCGACGACGACATCAATCGGCTGCGCCGCTTGTGTCATCAGTGCTTACCGGCGTAGTCGCGTGCGAACTGCCATGCGATACGGCCAGAGCGCGAGCCGCGCTGCAAAGCCCAGCGCAGCGCGTCGCCATCAGCCGCTGCGATCTCCGCAGCAGCTACACCGAAGTGCAGCAACCATGCGTGAACGATGTCGAGATAGTCATCCTGCTTGAACGGATAGAACGACACCCACAAACCGAAGCGCTCGGACAAGGAGATTTTTTCTTCCACCGTTTCGCCCGGATGCAAGTCGCCGTCGTCGCCATGCGTGTAGCCAGTGTTGTCCGACATGCGCTCGGGCAGCAAGTGGCGGCGGTTCGATGTTGCGTAGATCAGCACATTGTCGGACTGCGTCGCGATGCTGCCGTCGAGCGCGACCTTCAGCGCCTTGTAGCCGCTTTCGCCTTCTTCAAAGGACAAGTCGTCGCAAAAAATAATGAAGCGCTCGGGACGTTTTGCAACCAGATCAACAATGTCGGGCAAGTCAACCAGATGCTCCTTGTCGACTTCAATCAGTCGCAAGCCCTGCTCTGCATACTGGTTCAGGCAGGCTTTGATCAATGACGATTTGCCGGTGCCGCGCGCGCCCGTCAGCAAGACGTTGTTGGCGGGTTTGCCGGCGACGAACTGCAGCGTGTTTTGTTCTATCTGTTCTTTTTGCACGCTGATGTTGCGCAAGTCAGCTAGCCGTATGCGTCCGGCATTGCCGACTGCCTGCAGACGGCCGCGGCCATCACGCGAGACGCGCCAGCGAAAGGCGGTGGCGGCATTCCAGTCAACGTCGGCAGGGGCTGCCGGCAGCAAGGGTTCAATGCGCGCCAGCAACGCTTCGGCACGAATGAGAAATTGTTCGAGTTCTTTCATACTGAGTCAGGACCTGTAGTCTGCGTTGATGGTGACGTACTCATGCGACAAGTCGCAGGTCCAGATCGTGGCAGCAGCCGTGCCGCGCGCCAGTGTCACACGTACGGTGATCTCGCTTTGCTGCATCACGCGCTGGCCGTCTTCTTCGCGGTAAGCCGGATTGCGGCCGCCGCTTTTGGCGACATGCACATCGTCGAGATACAGATCAAGCTTGCTGACATCAAGATCATCAACACCGGCGTAACCGATGGCTGCAAGAATGCGGCCCAAATTTGGGTCGGACGCAAAGAACGCGGTTTTCACCAGCGGTGAATGGCCGATCGCATAAGCGATCTTGCGGCACTCTTCAACATTGTTGCCGCCTTCGATTTTAATAGTGATGAACTTGGTCGCGCCTTCACCGTCGCGCACAATCATTTGCGCCAGCGTTTGCGACAGTTCAGTCACAGCCTGCGCCAGTGCTTTGTATTCAGCCGAAGCGCTATCGGATACGACCAGCTCACCGGCGCCGGTGGCCATCAATATAAAAGAATCATTGGTCGAAGTGTCGCCGTCGATGGTGATGCAATTGAACGAGGCATTCGCAGCCTGTTTCACCATGTCGTTTAACAGCGCCTGCGGCACGGTCGCATCGCAGGCGACGAAACCGAGCATGGTCGCCATGTTCGGCTTGATCATGCCGGCACCCTTGGAGATGCCGGTCAACGTGACAGACTTACCAGCAATAGTGACCGTCTTCGACGCCGCTTTCGGCTGGGTGTCGGTGGTCATGATCGCTTCGGCCGCATTCAGCCAGTTGTCGGCTTTCAGACTGCTGAGCGCAGCCGGCAGGCCGGCGATGATTTTTTCAACGGGCAGCGGCTCGAGAATCACGCCGGTTGAAAACGGCAAAATCTGGTCCGCGTCACAGTGCAACAACACCGCCAGCTCGGCACAGGTCGCGTTCGCGTTTGCCAGTCCGGCTTCACCGGTACCAGCATTCGCGTTGCCGGTGTTAATGACCAGGGCCTTGATCGATTTGCCGGTGGCCAGATGCAGCTTGGACAGCTGCACGGGCGCGGCGCAAAAACGATTGGTGGTGAAGACACCGGCGACTGTTGCCGTCGGCGCGAGCTTGAACACCAGCAGGTCTTTGCGGTTTAGTTTTTTTATGCCAGCTTCGGCGTAGCCGAGGTCGAGGCCTGCTACGGGAGTCAGGTTGGCGGCTAGGGGGAGGGGGGAATTGACGGCCATGGAATTATCGAACACAAGGTGAATGAATAAGATAAGCCGCTGGATCCCGGCCTGCGCCGGGATGACGTTTGAGTTTTAGGTGACGCTCAAATTACTACCGTCATTCCGGCGCAGGCCGGAATCCAGTGTCTTTGACTTTGCAAGTCGTGCTAACTCAGGCCAACTGCCCGTGGCACTGCTTGTATTTTTTACCGCTGCCGCAAGGACAAGGATCATTGCGGCCAACCTTAGCCACTGCATTCACTTGCGGCCGTGTGCGCGGCTCATCTGCCAGCGCCGTTGGCGCCAGCAATTCTTCCGGTGACTGCGCAGGGTTGAAATCGGCATGCTGGTAATTCACATTCTCGACATGCGACTGCGCCATCTGCGCTTCAGCAGCTTCAATTTCTTCGCGCGACTGTATGTGTACCGTCATCACCACGCGCACGACGTCGTTGCGGATCATGTCGAGCATTTGCGCAAACAGCTCGAAGGCTTCGCGCTTGTATTCCTGCTTCGGGTTTTTCTGCGCATAGCCGCGCAGATGAATGCCCTGACGCAGATGATCGAGCGCTGCCAGATGTTCGCGCCAGTGCGAGTCTATGCTCTGCAGCATGACGTTGCGTTCGAAGCCGCCGAAGGAATCTTTGCCGACTATTGCAGTCTTGATTTCATGCGCGTCGTTCGCCGCTTCCAACACGCGCGCGAGCAGGTCTTCTTCGGTCAGGTCCGGCTCGGCTTTGAGCATATCGACCAGCGGCAAGTCCAGCAGCCACTCGTTGGCCAGCGTGTTCTGCAGCGCAGGAATATCCCACTGCTCTTCCATGGATTCCGGCGGCACGTGGGTCTGGAACAATTCAGTGAAGACGCCTTCGCGCAGCGACGCACTCATCTCTGTCATGTCGACCGACTCGAGCAATTCATTGCGCTGCTGGTAAATCACTTTGCGCTGGTCATTAGCGACGTCATCATATTCAAGCAGTTGCTTGCGAATGTCGAAGTTACGCGCTTCCACCTTGCGCTGCGCCGATTCGATAGAGCGCGACACGATGCCGGCTTCAATCGGTTCGTCTTCCGGCATGTTCAGGCGTTCCATCACGGCGCGCACGCGGTCACCTGCAAAAATGCGCAGCAGCGAATCGTCCAGCGACAGATAGAAACGCGACGAACCCGGGTCACCCTGACGGCCGGCGCGACCGCGCAACTGGTTGTCGATGCGGCGTGATTCGTGACGCTCGGTGCCGATGATGTGCAGGCCGCCAGCAGTGACGACTTGCTCATGCAACGACTGCCATTCGTCGCGCAGCGTCTGCGCGCGGGTGAGCTTGTCGGCGTCAGCAACACTGGCGTCGGCTTCGATGACTTGAATCTGGCGCTCGACATTGCCACCCAAAACAATGTCGGTACCGCGACCGGCCATGTTGGTGGCGATGGTGATCATTTGCGGCCGTCCGGCCTGCGCAATGATCTCGGCTTCGCGTGCATGTTGCTTGGCGTTGAGTACGTTATGCGGCAGCTTGGCTTCGCTCAGGATGCCGGAGATGAGCTCGGAATTTTCAATCGAGGTCGTACCGACCAGCACCGGCTGGCCGCGCTCGTAACAGTCGCGTATGTCGGCGAGCACGGCGTTGTACTTGCCCTGCGAGTTCTTGAAAATCTGGTCTTGCTTGTCAGTTCGCTTGCTCGGGCGGTTCGGCGGAATGACCACCGTCTCCAGGCTGTAAATTTCCTGGAACTCGAACGCTTCGGTGTCGGCCGTGCCGGTCATGCCGGACAGCTTGCCGTACATGCGAAAGTAATTCTGGAACGTGATCGAGGCCAGTGTCTGGTTCTCGTTCTGGATGCGCACGCCTTCTTTGGCTTCGACAGCCTGATGCAGGCCATCGGACCAACGGCGGCCGGCCATGAGGCGGCCAGTGAATTCGTCAACGATTACGACTTCATTGTCCTGCACCACGTACTGCTGGTCTTTGTAATACAGCGTGTGCGCGCGCAGTGCTGCGTACAGGTGGTGAATCAGCGTGATGTTGGCGGCGTCATACAAGGAAGCGCCTTCAGCCAGCAGGCCCATATTGGTCAGAATCTGCTCGGCCTTTTCGTGGCCGGCTTCGGTCAGCAAGACCTGATGCGACTTTTCGTCCTTGGTGTAATCACCCGGGATGTCAATCTTGCCTTTGCCGTCCGACGTCTCTTCGCCGACTTGCAGCGTCAGCAGTGGCGGCACCGCATTCATCTTGCGGTACATCTCGGTATGGTCTTCGGCCTGACCGGAAATGATCAGCGGCGTTCGCGCTTCATCAATCAGGATGGAGTCGACTTCATCGACGATGGCAAAGGACAGGCCGCGCTGCACGCGCTCCGACGCTTCGTAGACCATGTTGTCGCGCAAGTAGTCGAAACCGAATTCGTTGTTGGTGCCGTAGGTGATGTCGGCAGCATAGCCGGCCTGCTTGGTTGCATGGTCGGCTTGCGACAGGTTGATGCCGGTGGTCAGACCGAGCCAGCCATACAGGCGGCCCATCCATTCGGCGTCGCGCTGCGCGAGGTAGTCGTTGACGGTGACGACGTGCACGCCCTTGCCTGTTAACGCATTCAGGTAAGCCGGCAGTGTCGACATCAGCGTCTTGCCTTCGCCGGTTCCCATCTCGGCGATTTTGCCTTGATGCAGAACCATGCCGCCGATGAGTTGCACATCAAAGTGCCGCATCTTCAGCACGCGCTTGCTGGCCTCGCGGCAGACGGCAAAGGCTTCGACCAGAATATCGTCCGTGGTCGCTCCCGCTGCGAGCCGCGCCTGCAATTCAGGTGTTTTGGCTTTTAGTTCAGCGTCCGACAATTGCTCAAGCGCGGGTTCGAGCGCATTGATGGCCTGGACATTTTTCTGCAGTTTCTTGAGCAGGCGCTGGTTGCGGCTGCCGAAAATTTGGGTCAGTAAAGACATGCTTTGTTGGCTGGTAAGGGAAAGGCTGCACGATCACTCTGGATTGCACTGCAAACAGCGCAACAAGAGCCGGTTTTGCCAAAGGCGAGATTCTATCATGCAGACCTTTTTAACAAGCTTCTCCGCTGTAGCCAGATGCAGGCCTATGGTAAGGTTGCCCCATGTCCAAAATGCCTAATACCTTCGTGCCTGCGCTCCGGCCCGGTCAGCGACCGGCTGCGCGTGATGCTACTGATTTTTTTCAAGGTAACGACAAGTTGGCTAGCCTTTTGCCGGCAGCCGCACGTTTGGCGGATTTGCAGCGCGAATGTTTAAGATTGCTGCCGACGCAGTTTGTACATTGCACAGTCTTGCAGGTGACGGATGGGCAGTTGACAGTAGCAGTGCCGAATGCGGCACTGGCAACACGAGTTAAGCAGTCGTTGCCGAAATTGCAATCAGGGCTGATGGAGAAGGGCTGGCAGATTCAGGGCATCAAGTTGAAGATTCAAGTCATCGCGCCGCCCCCGCCCAAGCCGGTGCGTGATTTGTCGCTGCCGAATGGCGCTGTGGCTTCGTTTGCCGCGCTCGATGACAGTCTGGAAACGCACCCGCGTAATGCGGCGTTGAAAGAGGCGATTCGCGCTCTGGTTGAACGCCGGGCTGGTAAAAAATAATCGGGGTCAGGATTCGAGCAGAAATGCGCAGTTAGACTGCGGCCCACTCTTCTTTAAGCTGGTTTGCATACGCATTCGGCGCAGCAGCCGATGCTTGAGCGAAGCTGACGATTTCATACGAGTCAGGTGCTGCCAGCAGAGCACGCAACAACTTGTTGTTCATCGCATGACCAGACTTGTGGGCGGTGTAGCTAGTCAGTAGCGGATGACCGATCAAATAGAGATCCCCCATCGCATCGAGAATCTTGTGACGGACAAATTCATTCCGATACCGCAGGCCGCCGGTATTGAGGATGCGGAATTCATCCATCACGATGGCGTTTTCGAGGGAGCCGCCACGCGCAAGACCCATGCCGCGCAGCGTTTCTACGTCTTGCATGAAACCGAAGGTGCGCGCACGCGCAATCTCTTGTATGTACGACTCCAGACCCAGATCGACTTCGGCGGTCTGGCCACTGCCGTCGACGGCAGGGTGGTTGAATTCGATAAAAAACTTCAGACGGAAACCATCCCATGGTTCGAGCCGCGCCCACTTTTCCTGCGCGCCCGTGCCTTCGCGTACTTCCACCGGCTTGAGTACACGGATGAATTTTTTGGCAGCGTCCTGCTCGGCATAACCGGCCTCTTGCAGCAAAAATACAAACGAAGCGGCGGAGCCATCCATGATCGGAATTTCTTCGGCGTTCAGCTCCACGATCAGGTTGTCGATGCCGAGTCCCGCACAAGCGGAGAGCAAATGCTCGACCGTAGAAACCCGCACGCCATCCTTTTCCAGCACCGAAGCCATGCGCGTGTCACCGACACCCATCGCCGATGCCGGCAAATCAACAACAGGATCGAGATCGACGCGACGAAACACAATGCCGGTATCAACCGCCGCCGGCCGCAAACGCAACTCCACCCGCGTGCCGCAGTGCAGGCCGACGCCGGTTGTTTGTATGGTTTGCTTTAGCGTGCGTTGCTTGATCATGCTGAAATTATAGACTTGGCGAATGTTCTTTGTCTTTTTGGTAAAGACGCTGGGTTCCGGCTTTCGCCGGAACGACGGTAGATATTTAGATGACTTCCCACTTACTACCGTCGCTCCAGCGAAAGCTGGAGCCCAGTGTCTTTCTTTAATTTACAGCTGACCCAGCATCGTCTCAACATTCGAGACTTCAAACTTACCAGCAGCTTCCACATTCAACTGCGTGACCGCACCGTCTTTGACCAGCATCGAATAGCGCTGTGAGCGAGTGCCCATGCCATAGCCGCTGAAGTCAGCCGACAAACCAAGTGCTTTGCTGAAATCGGCATTACCGTCTGCCATCATGCGCACGACGCCGGTGGCGTGCAGTTCGCGGCCCCATGCGCCCATGACGAAGGCGTCATTGACTGAAATACACCAGATTTCATCGACGCCCTTGGCGTGCAATTCTTTCGCATGCTGCACATAACCAGGTACGTGCTGCGCCGAGCAAGTCGGGGTGTAAGCACCCGGCAGACCGAAGATGGCAATAGTCTTGCCCTTGGTCAGGTCAGCCACCGTGAAAGTGTTAGGTCCGAGCGAGCAGCCTGCGGTCTCGGTCTCGATGAATTCTGCAAGCTTGCCTTCTGGCAGATGGTCGCCAATTTTAATTGTCATACGGTTTTTCCTTCATTTTAGTTGTTAGGGTCATAGCTATAAAAAACCGCGTCTTACGGACGCGGCTCTTGGCCTGCAGTATGCCGTGCCTGCAATTTCCTTGCAGGATTAGTCCGCCTGACGGCGCAAGAAAGCAGGGATATCGTAGGTTTCCGTGCCATTTCGCTCCATCGCGCGCACCGTCTCGGAAGCTGATTCGCGACGCCATACGGCCGGTGTGCGGATTGCTTCGATAGGCTGCGACGTGGTCTCGACCATGCCACCCACTGCCATAGGCTCGTTGTAGGTACCGGTCTTGAGCATAGGCATCGGGGTCGACACCAGTGACGGTTTGCGCGCGCGACCCAGACCCGTTGCAACTACCGTCACACGGATTTCGTCGCCCATGGAGTCGTCATACGCAATACCTTGCGCAATCGACGCATCAGGCGCCGCAAATGCGCGCACGGTTGCCATGACTTCCTTGATCTCTTTACCCTTGAGCGAACGGCTGGCAGTAACGTTGACCAGCACGCCGCGCGCACCGGACAAATCAATACCATCCAGCAGCGGCGACGCCACGGCTTGTTCTGCCGCGATACGTGCGCGGTCAATGCCGGAAGCAACGGCGGTACCCATCATCGCCTTGCCCTGCTCACTCATAATGGTTTTGACGTCATTGAAGTCAACATTGATATGACCGGGCACGTTGATGATCTCGGCAATGCCGGCAACGGCGTTGTTGAGTACGTCGTCGGCATGCTGCAGCCATTCCATCATGCTGTCATCTTCATAGATGTCTTCAAGCTTTTCGTTGAGGATCACGATCAGCGAGTCCACATGCTGACCGAGTTCTTCCAGACCTTCGTTGGCGATGTCCATGCACTTCTGACCTTCGTACGAAAACGGCTTGGAGACAACAGCAACCGTCAGCGCGCCCATTTCCTTGGCCACTTGCGCGACCACTGGAGCTGCACCGGTGCCGGTGCCGCCGCCCATGCCGGCTGCGATGAAGACCATGTGCGCACCGCGCAATGCGTCTTCGATACGGCTGCGGGTTTCTTCGGCCAGCTGGCGACCGACTGCCGGCTTCATGCCTGCGCCCAGACCAGTCTCGCCGATCTGAATCACGTTATGCGCCTTCGACAGCTGCAAGGCTTGCGCATCGGTATTGGCAACGATGAACTCGACGCCTGACACACCCTTGTTGATCATGTGCTGCACTGCATTGCCGCCAGCGCCACCGACACCTACCACTTTAATGACAGTTCCCTTGGTATTTTCCAGCATATCGATTTCCATGATGACTCCCTTTGTGAAGCAGTTTTTAGTCGTTAGCCATCACTTGGCGTGACGGCTAGCAACTAACAACTGCAGATTAATTCAAATAAAAAAGATTTGAAATTTCATAAAATTAAAAACTAAAAAACTAACTGTGCTGCAGGTTCCTTTATGAGGAGCGGGATCAGAAATTCCCGAGGAACCACTCCTTCATGCGCTGCCAGACTGCCTTCGCCGACCCACCCTGGCGATGCACCACCTGACCACGCAAATACTGTCGCTTCGCTTCCATCAACAAACCCAGCACCGTCGAATAACGCGGGCTCTTCACAACGTCGGCCAACTGACCGCTGTACTCGGGAATACCGAGACGGGCGGGCTTCAGAAAAATATCCTCAGCCAGTTCCATCATGCCGGGCATCATCGCGCTGCCGCCGGTCAGCACAATGCCGGACGACAGCACTTCTTCGTAACCGGATTCGCGCACGACCTGATGCACCAGCGAGAACAACTCTTCGAGGCGCGGCTCGATCACGGCAGCCAGCGCCTGGCGCGACAGCGAACGTGCAGCACGGTCACCCAGACCGGGTACATCAAAGGTCTCGCCCGGATCAGCCAGCACTTGCTTGGCAACGCCATAGCGCACCTTGATTTCTTCGGCTTCTGCCGTCGGCGTGCGCAAGGCCATCGCGATATCGTTGGTAGTCTGGTCGCCAGCGATAGGAATCACGGCGGTATGACGAATTGCGCCTTCGGTGAAGATCGCCACGTCAGTGGTACCGCCACCGATATCGATGAGCACCACACCGAGTTCTTTTTCATCTGCTGTCAATACCGCATCGGCCGAGGCCATCGGTTGCAAGATCAGGTCGGACACTTCCAGCCCGCAGCGACGCACGCACTTGACAATATTTTGTACCGCCGACACCGCGCCGGTGACGATATGCACTTTGACTTCAAGCCGGATTCCGCTCATGCCTATAGGCTCGCGCACGTCTTCCTGGCTGTCGACCATGAACTCTTGCGGCACCGTGTGCAGCAATTGCTGGTCGGTCGGAATATTGACGGCCTTGGCAGTTTCGATCACGCGCGCCACGTCGGCCGCAGTAACTTCCTTGTCCTTGATGGCGACCATACCGCTGGAATTAAAACTTCTGATGTGGCTTCCTGCGATACCAGCCCAGACATTTCTGATCTGGCAGTCGGCCATCAGCTCGGCCTCTTCGAGCGCGCGCTGTATCGACTCGACCGTGGCTTCGATGTTGACCACCACGCCTCTTTTCAAGCCTTTCGATTCATGCTGCCCGAGGCCGATTACTTCGTGGCGGCCGTTGGGCATGATCTCGGCAACCACCGCGACCACTTTCGACGTGCCGATGTCGAGTCCGACGATCAGGTTTTTCGCGTCTTTTGTCATAAGTATTATTAGCTTCTTGTATTAAGGTTGTTGAATCGTTGTTTAGTCGTTGCTATGTCGTTATCGAGTCGGCACAGATTTTCAAGTCGCGTCCGGTGTTGCACGCGGCACTGGTGGCAAAGCCAGTCCGCGCGCGCGCAGCGCCAGTCCATTCGGGTAACGCATGTCCACCACTTCAATACGGTCAGCCAGTCGTGCCGCAAGCTGCGGATAGACACTGACAAATCGCTCCACGCGCATCTTCAACGCATCACGGCTGTGTTCACGACCCAGCTTCAGAGTGATGCCATTATCGAGCTTTGCCGTCCACGCATAACGCTCCGACAAAATCAGTTCGCGCGGCGCAAGCCGGATAGGCGCAAGCCAGCTGCGCAGATCCGCCAGCCGTGCCGCGACTTCCTGCGCGCTATCGTCCGGGCCACCCAGCACCAGCAGCTTGCCTTCCTGTTCGGCTTCATCAAGGTTGGCGGTAAAGACGATGCCATCGACCGACAGCAAGCGGTCGTCATCGCTGCCCCATGTGCCAAGCGCGACATACTCATCAAGCCCGACAATTAATTTGTTCGGCCATTCACGCCGCACCGACGCGCGATGCACCCAAGGCACTGTCTCGAACGCAAGCCGGACTGCATTCAAGTCAGCCGTAAAAAAATTCCCGCGTATCCGTGGCAGGGCTGTGCTTCTTACTGTGGCGCCATCGACATAGCGCAGCGGCTGCACAGCACCCTCTAGCTGCACCACGCGCAAATCAAAGTAAGGCTGACGCGCAACCCATTTGAAAACACCAGACAACAGGACGAGCACGAACAACCCGAGCATGACCCGGGTGATCGCATTCAGCATCCTGATGTCATTCCACATGATGTCGTCCTATTTTTCTTGTCAGTTCTGTGGCTTTTTCTGCCAGTCTTTCGTTGGCTGCAAATCCAGCGCCGACATGCGCAGAATCGCCACGCACAAATCTTCGTACGACATGCCAGTCGATAGCGCCGCCATCGGCACCAGTGAATGACCGGTCATGCCGGGTGAGGTATTAATCTCCAGCAGGAAGGGCTTGTTGTCGGACGCGCGCACCATTACATCGGCGCGACTCCAGCCACGACAACCTAGAGTGCGGTAACTTGCCAGCACCAGTTCCTGAATCTCTTTTTCCTGTTCCGGCGGCAGTTCGCTAGGGCAGATGTATTTGGTATCGTTTGAAAAATATTTATTCTGGTAGTCGTAGTTCGCGTCCGGCGCGACGATGCGAATGACCGGCAATGCGTACGCGCCGTCGCCTGTGCCCAGCACAGGACAGGTCAGCTCCATGCCGCTGATGAATTCTTCGGCCATTACCGCGCGGTCGTACTTGGCTGCCAACTGATACGCGGCTTCAAGCTGACTAGCGTCGGTTACTTTCGTCAGCCCAAGTGTCGAGCCTTCATGCGCAGGCTTGACGATCAATGGCAAGCCCAGCGTCTCTGCAATTTTTTTCCAGTCACTCTGCGCATTCAACATTTCAAAACGCGGCGTCGACAAGCCATTGAACAGCCAGACGCGCTTGGTCATGGCCTTGTCCATGGCGATGGCAGAGGCCAGCACGCCGGGGCCTGTGTAGGGAATGCCCATTTGCTCGAGCGCACCCTGCAAGGTGCCGTCTTCACCAAAGCGGCCATGCAGCGCAATGAAGACACGATCAAATTTTTCTGTCGCCAGTTCAGCCAGCGAACGCTCGGCCGGATCGAACGCATGCGCATCAATCCCTTTTGATTGCAGTGCAGCCAGCACGCCGCTGCCCGACATGAGCGACACTTCGCGCTCGGCTGAGCGGCCGCCGAACAGCACGCCGACTTTGCCAAATTCCTGTTTCAGATCTGTTGCCATGCTCACTTCTTCCCTGTCATCTGCACCAGCTGCGCTGGCACATTCGAAATCGAACCTGCGCCCATCGTCACTACCACGTCGCCATCTTTGGCCAGCTGCAGCAGTGTCTCAGGCATGTCGGCAATGTTTTCCACAAAAACCAGTTCTGTCTTGCCCACCACACGCAGCGCATGCGCGAGCGAGCGGCCGTCTGCTGCCGGTATCGGCTGCTCGCCGGCTGCGTACACATCGGCCAGCACCAGCACATCGGTCGTGGAGAGCACCTTCACAAAATCTTCAAACAAGTCGCGCGTGCGCGTGTAGCGATGCGGCTGAAACGCCAGCACCAATCGCTGACCTGGATACGCGCCACGCGCTGCGGCAATGGTCGCGGCGGTTTCGACCGGATGATGGCCGTAGTCGTCCACCAGCGTCAGGCTGCCCTTGCCATTCGCCAGCGGCAGCTCGCCATAGCGGGTAAAGCGACGGCCGACGCCGGTGAATTCCTGCAGCGCTTTCTGAATATGCGCATCGGCCACATCGAGCTCGCGCGCAATCGCAATCGCAGCGCACGCGTTTTGAATGTTATGCATACCGGGCTGGTTCAGGCGCACCGCCATTGGCGCATAGTCTTTCTGGATGACGGTAAATTCCATGTGGCTGCCGACGGCTTTGGCATCAACGGCGCGCACTTCAGCGTCTGCATGAAAACCATAGGTGACGATCATCTTCGAGATGGCCGGCATGATCTCGCGCACGTTCGCGTCATCAATACACAAGATGGCGACGCCATAAAACGGCAGGCGCTGCGTAAACTCGACGAATGCCTGTTTCAGTTTTGCGAAGCTGTGATCATAGGTCTCCATATGATCGGCGTCGATGTTGGTAATGACTTCAATCATCGGCGACAGATTCAGGAACGACGCATCGGACTCATCCGCTTCGGCGACGATGAAGTCGCCAGCACCCAGCTTTGCATTCGCACCGGCGCTGTTTAAACGCCCGCCAATGACAAAGGTGGGATCAAGCCCGCCTTCGGCCAGCACGCTGGCAACCAGACTGGTAGTCGTGGTCTTGCCGTGGGTGCCGGCAATGGCAATGCCGCTTTTCAAACGCATCAGCTCGGCCAGCATCATTGCGCGCGGCACGATAGGAATCTGGCGCTCGCGACCGGCAATGACTTCCGGGTTGTCTGCCTTGACTGCAGTTGACGTGACGATCGCGTCCGCGTCCGCCACATGTTCAGGAGCATGACCGATATGAATGACAGCGCCCAACTCGGCCAGGCGGCGACTGGCCGCATTGCTGTTCAGGTCGGAGCCAGAAATGACATAGCCAAGGTTCAGCAACACCTCTGCAATGCCACTCATGCCAGAGCCGCCTATGCCCACAAAATGTATATTTTTTACTCTATGCTTCATGCTGATCCCAATTCTTCCAGCACCAGCGCAATGGCTTCATTCGCATCGCGCTTGCCTTGCCGGTATGCGGCCTCTGCCATTTGCAGGCATTGCTCGCGTGTTGTTTGTTTCAGCAAAGTCGACAGCGACTGTGCCGTCATGTCCGTTTGCGGCAAGTGCGTTGCCGCTTGCGCAGCCGCCATCCATTGCGCGTTATCGCGCTGATGCGATGTGGTCGACGCGACCAGCGGCACCAGTACACTGGCAACGCCAGCGGCGCACAACTCGGCAACGGTAATGGCGCCAGCACGGCAGATCACCAGATCGGCCTGCGCATAACGCGCCGCCATATCGTCGATGAAGGGCAGTACTTCGGCTTGCACGCCAGCCTTTGCATACGCTTCCGTCAGCGCGGCGATGTGCTGCTTGCCTGACTGATGAACAACAACAGGTCGCGCTTCGACCAGCAACAACGCCAGTGCAGCCGGCACGGTGTCATTCAAAATTTTTGCGCCCAGACTGCCGCCAATAACCAAAATATTTAAAGCACCGCTGCGGGCTTTGTAACGTACGTCTGGCTCAGGCAGCGAGCTGATTTCCTTGCGCACCGGATTACCGGTGACTTGCATCTTGCTGCCAGCGGCAGCGCTGCCGGTGGTGAAACCGAACAGAATTTTTTTTGCAAACGGCAGCAGCGCTTTGTTCGACATCAGCAGTGCGGCGTCGGCATTGACCAGCGCCAGCGGCACGCCGGCGAGCCGCGCCATCAGGCCGCCCGGCACGGTGACATAGCCGCCCATGCCCAGCACCACGTCCGGCTTGCGCTGACGGATGATGGCAAAGCAGCGCACGAAACTGACCGCCATTTTCACCACGCCGGAGAGCGTGTGCTGCCAGCCCTTGCCGCGCAAGCCGCTGAATGCAATCGCATCAAACGGCAGACCATGACGCGGCACCAACTCGGCTTCCATGCCGTGCGTAGTGCCAAGCCACGACACTTGCCAGCCACGCGCACGCATGGTGTCGGCAATGGCCAGGCCGGGGAAGATGTGGCCGCCGGTACCGGCTGCCATGACGAGCAGGTGCTTCATCCGCGGCCTCCGCGCATGAGCAGTCGATTCTCGTAATCTATCCGCAGAAGTATCGCCAGACCAACGCAGTTGATGACCACACCGGAGCCGCCATAGCTCATCAGCGGCAAGGTCAGTCCTTTGGTCGGCAGCAAACCGAGGTTGACGCCCATATTGATGAAGGTTTGTACGCCTAGCCAAATGCCTATGCCTTTGGCAGCGAGGCCAGCAAAAGTGAAGTCGAGCACGATGGCTTGACGGCCGATATCGAAGGCGCGCCGCACCAACCAATAGAACATGAAGGTCACTACCAGTACGCCAGCGAGGCCCAGCTCTTCGCCAATGACTGCCATTAAAAAGTCGGTATGTGCCTCGGGCAGGTAGTGCAGTTTTTCGACGCTGCCGCCGAGACCTACGCCGAATAATTCACCACGGCCGAAGGCAATCAGTGAATGCGACAACTGGTAAGCCTTGCCAAGTGCGTTCTCTTCAACCCATGGGTCCATGTAAGCAAAGATGCGCTCACGCCGCCATGGCGACAAAAGAATCACCAGTGAAAAGACGCCAACCAGAATGCCCGAGATGCCGCCGAACCAGATGATGTTGATGCCGCCTAAAAACAGAATACCCATGGCGATGCAGACGATCACGCCGAAAGCACCCAGATCCGGCTGCAACAGCAACAACAAACCAGTCGCTGCGACTGCCGCAGCCATCGGCATAAATCCTTTGGTCAACTGATGCATGTATTGTTGCTTGCGGACCGTGTAGTCGGCGGCGTAAATCACCATCATCAGCTTGAGCACTTCGGACGGCTGCAGGTTGATGCCGCCAAAACCTATCCAGCGCCGTGCGCCATTCACACCTTTGCCTATGCCGGGAATTAGCACCAGCACCATCAGCACCAGTGCGGCGACAAACAGCAGAGGTGCGGCTTTCTGCCACTGCTCTATCCTGACGCGGAAGGCCAGCAAACCAAAGAACAGGCCTATGCAAATGAATACCGCTTGCCTTGCCAGGAAGTGATGGGTTTTGTAGTTCGCATATTTCGGCGAATCAGGCAGGCCGACCGACGCCGAATACACCATCACCAAACCAGACAGCAAGAGCAGCAGCGTGACCCAGACTAAAGGCTGGTCATATTCCTTCATGCTGGAACGCAGCCCGATCTTGACTTCGGGCGCGGCAGTGCGCTTACTTGTAAATGCATTTGCAAACGCGTTGACAAACACATCGGTGATGGAAGGCATCGCAAATTTCATGACATGACCTCGCCACGTGCCAACGCCAGTTCACGTACGGCGTCGACAAAGACTTGCGCGCGCTGCGCGTAGTTGGCAAACATATCGAGGCTGGCGCATGCTGGTGACAGCAATACTGCATCACCAGAATTGGCTGCAGCAGCCGCTTGCTCCACTGCTTCCTGCAGCGTTGCGCAGTCCGTCATCGGCACGCCGGTGTTCGCCAGTGCTGCGCGCAATGCCAGCGCATCGCGCCCGATCAGCATAACGGCGCGCACATGGCGTGCGACCGGCTCGGCCAGCGGGCTGAAATCCTGCCCTTTGCCATCGCCGCCGGCAATCAGAATCAGGTGCGCGCCGTGACTAGCACCTTGAGCAGCACCTTGAGCAGCACCTAAGCCAGCAAGGGCGGCAACAGTAGCGCCGACATTGGTGCCCTTGCTGTCGTCAAAATATTCAACGCCGTTGATAGTCATGACCAGCTCAACGCGGTGCGCTTCGCCTTCGTACATGCGTGTTGCGTGCAGCAGCGGCGCAAGCGGCAAGCCGATTGCGCGGCACAGCGCGAGCGCAGCCAGTGCATTGGTCGCGTTGTGCTGACCGCGAATTTTCAATGCATCAGCCGGCATCAGGCGGTTGGTGAAAATCTCGATTTCGGCTGCTGCCTTGCCGCGTTTTTTCTTCTCGCCTTCGTCATTGGCAACAGCCAGCATCAGCCATTGCATGCCGTTCTCGGTTGACAGCCCCAGACAGTCAGGCTCGGTCGGCAATTCGGTACCGAAGGTGACGACCGGTGACAGCGCATGCGCCATTTGCATGGTGCGCGCATCATCGCGGTTCAACACGCGCACAGTATGCGCGCCGAAAATACGTGCCTTGTCGGCCGCATAAGCATCCATGTCACCATGCCAGTCGAGATGGTCTTGCGTGAGATTCAAGACAGTCGCCGCGTCAGCTTGCAGGCTGAATGTGGTGTGCAGCTGAAAGCTAGACAGCTCAAGTACCCAGCACTGCGGCAAAGCGTCAGCATCGAGTGCTGCGCGCAATACGTCCAGCGCCGCCGGACTGATGTTGCCGGCGACTTGCACGCTCAGGCCAGCAGCGGCGCAAAGTTTGCCGGTCAGGCTGGTGACGGTGGTCTTGCCATTGGTGCCGGTAATGGCAATGACCTTCGGCTGGTAGTCACGTTCTGTTTTCAGCGCAGCGAGCGCTTGCGCAAACAGTTCGATCTCGCCCCAGACCGGAATATTTTTTTCTGCGGCAGCCGGCAGCAGGCTTGCCAATTCACGCGCAGGTGCCAGGCCCGGGCTGACTGCCACGAACTGTATGCCGTCAAGCAGCGACGGCGTGAAGTCGCCTGCGATGAATTCAACGTCGGGAATGGCCGCCTGCAAGACAGGCAGACGATCCGGCGCTGAACGGGTATCAGCAACACGCACGCGTGCGCCGGCGCGGGCTAGCCAGAGCGCCATCGCCAGACCCGATTCACCGAGTCCGCAAACGAGTACGTGTTGATCCTGATAATTCATCGTAGTTTTAGTGTTGAAAGCCCGACCAGTACCAGCATCATGGTGATGATCCAGAAGCGCACGACGACCTGCGTTTCTTTCCATCCTTTTTGTTCATAGTGGTGATGCAGCGGCGCCATCAGCAGCACGCGCTTGCCGACTCCGGTGCGCATCTTTGTGTATTTGAAGTACGCAACCTGCAGCATTACCGACAGGGTTTCAACGACGAACACGCCACCCATGATGAAGAGCACGATTTCCTGGCGCACGATGACGGCGATGGTGCCGAGCGCGCCACCCAATGCCAGCGCGCCGACGTCACCCATGAAGACTTGCGCCGGATACGCGTTAAACCACAAAAAGGCGAGACCGGCGCCGGCCATCGCGCCACAGAAAATAATCAACTCGCCTGCACCCGGTATGTGCGGGATCAGCAAATATTTTGCATAGGTCGCGCTACCAGCCAGATAGGCGAAGATGCCGAGTGCCGACCCGACCATTACGGTTGGCATGATCGCGAGGCCGTCGAGGCCGTCGGTCAGGTTGACGGCGTTGCTGGTGCCGACGATGACAAAATAAGTCAGCGCGATAAAACCCCAGACGCCAAGCGGATAGCTGACTGTCTTAAAGAAAGGCACGATCAGGTCGGCCTTCGGCGGCAAGCTCATCGCGAAGCCGGACTGCACCCACTCAAGGAACAAGGCCCAGACTTTCATGTTGGTCGGGCCCGATACCGAGAACGCCAGGTAGAAAGCGGCGGCCAGGCCGATGACGGACTGCCAGAAATATTTCTCACGAGACGCCATGCCGTTCGGGTCTTTGAAGACGACTTTACGATAGTCATCGACCCAGCCGATTGCGCCAAAGCCTAGCGTCACGATCAGCACCGGCCACAGGAAGCGGTTGCTCCAGTCGCCCCACAACAGCGTTGAGACGCCTATGCCGATCAGGATCAGCGCGCCGCCCATGGTAGGCGTGCCGGATTTGATCAGGTGCGTTTGCGGTCCGTCGGTGCGCACTGCCTGCCCGACTTTCAGGCGGGTCAGCATGCGGATCACGGCAGGGCCGGAAATCAGTCCTATCAGCAAGGCCGTCAGCGTCGCGAATACGGCGCGGAAGGTGATGAAGTTAAAGACGCGCAGTGCGCCTATCTGATCCTGGTAGTGTTGGGCGAGCCAGAGCAGCATGTCAGTGTCCTCCTGCTGCTGCAGCGGTGCCGCTCAGGTGTTGAACGACGCGTTCCATTTTCATGAAGCGCGATCCTTTGACCAGCACGCTGGCGTTCGGGGCGATGCCGCTGATGACTTCGTTTAGCTTGTCCATGTCTTCAAAGTGACGGGCCTGCGCGCCAAAAACGGTGCTGGCGTGGCGCGCGAGTGTGCCGAGGGTATAGAGTTGATCGATATGCTGTGCGCGTGCGTATGCGCCGATTTCCTGATGAAACGCGATGCCTTCGCTACCAACTTCGCCCATGTCGCCCAGCACCAGCGTGCGTGGCGCAGGTGATGAGGCCAGCACATCAATGGCGGCGCGTACAGAATCCGGATTGGCGTTGTAGGTGTCATCAATGACGAGCGCGCCGTTTTTGGCGCTCTTGCGTTGCAGCCGGCCAGCGACAGGTGAGAACGCTTCAAGCCCGCGCGCGATGGTGGCCGTCGAGATGCCGATGGCCAGCGTTGCGGCACAGGCAGCGAGCGCATTGCGCACGTTGTGCACGCCGGCGGCGGCTAGTTCAACGCTGAATTCTTTTCCGTTGGCGTTGATGTTGAGTGTGCTGCCGAAATCCTTGACGCTATAAGTACAGCTCACGTTCGCCGCGCTATTAAAACCGAAACTGAGCACGCGACGATTACCTGCCTTCGCCTGCCACAGCGGCGTGAATTCTTCGTCAGCCGGAAATACGGCGCAGCCGTCTGCAGACAGTGCGCTGATGACGGCACCGTTTTCTTCAGCCACCGCCGCAACCGACGCCATGAATTCCTGATGCTCGCGCTGCGCGTTGTTGACCAGCGCAACCGTTGGTGCAGCAATCTCGGCCAGCCGCGCAATTTCGCCAGGATGATTCATGCCCATCTCGACGACTGCCGCAGCTTGCGTTGCGTCGAGACGAAACAGCGTCAGCGGCACGCCGATTTCATTGTTCAGGTTGCCGCGCGTGGACAAGTAATGCGCATCGCCATAGTCAGCAGCGAGAATGGCCGCGATCATTTCCTTGACTGTCGTCTTGCCATTACTGCCGGTTACGCCAATGACGGGAATGGCAAACTGACGCCGCCACCAGTTGGCGATTTGTCCCAATGCGTAACGCGTGTCGGGCACGACCAGCGCCGGCAAGGGGTAGCCTGCCGGCGGCATTTTGGCGACGACCACGGCAGCAGCGCCGCGTGCGGCGACTTCGGGCAGGAAGTCGTAGGCATCGAAGCGCTCGCCCGACAACGCAACAAACAAATTGCCGGCAGTGACTGTCTGGCTATTGGTGGAGACGCCATAGCACTGCGCCGGCGCAGTCAGGCTGGAACCAAGTATTGTGGAACCGATTGCGGCGTGCAGATCGCTTAGTTCAGCGCGCATCAATGCCCTCCATGTCGGGTAGCGCGCGACGCAAGTGCCAGCGCTGCATGATCGGCATCGAGAAAGGCGAGTTTGCGGCCTTTGATTTCCTGATAATTTTCGTGTCCCTTACCTGCAATGAGTACAACGTCCTGCTTGCCCGCGTGTTTTATCGCCGACAAGATGGCCGTGGCACGATCTTCAATGACTTGCAATTTGTCGCGCTGGTCTGCTGCCACATCGGCAATGATCTGCGCGATGATGACGGCCGGTTCTTCACTGCGCGGGTTGTCATTGGTGACAATCAGATGATCGGCTTGCAACGCGACCGCGCTCATTTGCGGACGCTTGCCCGGATCGCGATCACCGCCGCAGCCAAACACGCACCAGAGCTGGCCATGCCGTTCAAGCGCAGCCTGTCGCAGCGTGTGCAGCACTTTGTCGAGTGCGTCGGGTGTGTGCGCGTAGTCGATGACAACCAGCGGCGCATCAATGCCACCCGACTGCTGCATGCGGCCCGGCACCGCGACCAGCGACTCGAGCGCGGCGATGACAGCTTGCCATTCGAGTCCGCGCGCAAACAGCACGCCCGCAATCGCCAGCACGTTACTGACATTAAATTCGCCGACTAGTTGCGTGCGCACCAGACCGGAACCAAAAGGCGTAGTCAACTGAAAAACCGTGCCGTGCTGGCCCATGCGGATTTCGCTCGCTGCCAGCATATCAACGCCATCAGCACCATCGGCGCTGGTGCCTGCAATGGTGTAGCCCGTCACACGGGTCGCCGGCATGCGCGCACGTAGTTGCGCCAGCAGGCGCAGGCTCATTGCATCATCGAGATTGAGAACGGCATGCGACAGGCCCGGCCAGTCAAACAGCCGCGCCTTGGCAGCTTCATAGGCAGCCATGTCGCCGTGATAGTCGAGATGGTCGCGGGTGAAATTGGTTAGCACGGCAACATTGACATGCAGTCCGTTCATGCGACCCTGATCGAGCCCGATTGACGAGGCTTCAATTGCCAGCGCTTCTGCACCCCGCTGTTTTTGTTCGGCGAGGCTGCGTTGCAGTTGCACGGGGTCGGGCGTGGTGTAGCCGGTCACGTCAAAATTTTTGCATTGGCCATTGCTGAACAGGCCAGTGCCGAGCGTGCCTATCACCGTGGTTGGCAAGCCGCCGCGCGACAAGGCCTGACCCAACCACTGCGTGCAGGATGTTTTACCGTTGGTACCGGTAACGGCAACGGAAAACATTGCTTGATCGGGCTGCTTGTACCAGAGGCTGGCGATAAAACCGGCCGCGCCTTTCAAATCGGATACGGCCAGATGCGGCACGTCCCATTCCGGATTCCATGCAAATTCACCAGCAGATTCATGCAGCACGGCTTTGGCGCCGGCCTCGATTGCCTGCGCGATGAAATGTCGGCCATCACCGGCATCACCGGCATAGGCGACGAATACATCGCCGGGTTTGATGCGACGCGAGTCGGCCGTCAGCTGTGCTGATGGCGCAATCTGCGAAAGCCAGTCGACGGTTTGTTGCGCGAGCACGGAAGGCATCGTCATTACATGCTCTCCGTAACTGGCTGCGCCGGCATGATGACATTGGTCACGTTGGAGTCGGGCGCGACATTCAGCGAGCGCAAGGCGCTGGCAGCGACATTGGCAAACACCGGCGCGGCAACCTGCCCGCCAAAGTGCTGACCGCCGGATGGCTCATCGATCATGACGGCGATGATGATGCGTGGGTCGGAAACCGGTGCGAAGCCGACGAAGGAGGCAACGTATTTTTTAACGTAGCGTCCACCTTCGAGTTTGTACGCAGTGCCAGTCTTGCCGGCGACGCGATAACCGCGAACCTGCGCCTGCGGCGCGGTGCCGGTGGAGCTGACGACATGCTCCATCATCTCGCGCATTTGCAAAGCAGTTTTGTCGCTGATGATGCGCTGCGCGACTGGCGGCTGCGTGAGCTTTTGAAAACTCAGCGGAATCATTTCGCCGTCGCGGGCGAAGATCATATAGGAGCGCGCCAACTGTATCAGCGAGACCGATACGCCATGGCCGTAGCTCATCGTGGCCTGCTCAATCGGCTGCCATGATTTGTATGGCCGCATGCGGCCGGCTACGGCGCCCGGGAAACCGAAGCGCGGCTGCTGGCCGAAACCGGCAGCGGTGAACATGTCCCACATTTCGCGCGGCTGCAATTTTTGTGCAACGCGCACGGTGCCGACATTGGAAGACACTTCAATGATGTGCGAGACCGACATCGACGACGCATGCGCATGCGAGTCGCCGATGGTGGCGCTGCCTATGGTAAGTTTGTTAGGCGTGTCGAGTATGGTTTGCGGCGTGATCAGATTTTTTTCGAGCCCGAGCGCTATCGTGAAGGGCTTCATGGTGGAGCCCGGCTCGAAAGTGTCGGTCATGACACGGTTACGCAGCTGTGGTCCGCTCAGGCCCTGGCGGTTGTTCGGGTTATAGGTCGGCAGATTTGCCATCGCCAGCACTTCGCCTGTCTTCACATCCAGCACCACGATGCCGCCAGCTTTCGCGCGATGCGTATCGACGGCCGCTTGCAATTGCGAAAAAGCGATGTACTGAATTTTGCTGTCTATCGACAAGCTCAGGTCATGGCCGTCCTGCGGCTCACGCACGAAGCCGATATCTTCAACAATCCGTCCGAGTCTGTCCTTGATCACGCGACGGCTGCCGTTGACGCCGGCCAGTGAAGCCTGCTGCGACTTCTCCATGCCGTCCTGGCCCTTATCTTCGAAATTGGTAAAGCCCACCAGATGCGAGGCTACCGGTCCGACCGGATAAAAACGCTTGTAGGCTTTACGGGTATTAATGCCGGGGATATCAAGCGCGACAATACGTTCGGCGACGTCTTGCTCGACCTGGCGTTTGAGATAAACAAAGTTGCTGTCGGAGGCCAGTTTTTTCTTCAGGTCTGACTGGCTCATTTCCAGCAAGTCTGCGAGCGCACGCAATTTTTCCGGCGGCGCGATCACATCTTCAGGAATTGCCCAGATGGCTTTGGCAGGCAAGGACGTGGCAATTACTTCGCCGTTGCGGTCCGTGATCTTGCCGCGGGTAGCCGGCAGCTCGAGCGTGCGCGCATAGCGCGACGCGCCCTGCTTTTGCAGGAAGTCGGTCGTCAATGCCTGCAACCAGAATGCGCGGCCGGCCAGGGCGGCGAATGCAACAAACAAGAAAAACAGCACTAGATTCGAGCGCCACGCAGGCAGCTTCACTGCCAGCATCGGGCTGGGCAAGAACGGCAGGCCGCGGCCGGCTGCGGTGCGGGACGGTGTGGCGCGCATTAACGTGCTCCCGCCGTCAGGTACTGGGTGCGGTTGGAGCCCGGCACCAGCATGCCAAGCGCATTTTTTGCCAGCGCATCAATGCGGGCATGCTTGGCCAGTTGCGACTGCTCTAGCTGCAGTTGATTCCAGGTGATTTCGAGTTCACGCTGGCGCACTTGCGCGCGTTCGAGCTCGATGAACAAGCGACGCGCCTGATATTGCGAGTTGACCAGCGTGAGTGCGCACAGCATCAGCAGCGTCAGCACCGGGAAAATTGTACGGTCGTTCATGCCGCACTCTCGTCAGAAGGCAAGCGCATTGCGCAGCGCATGATGGCCGAGCGCGAACGCGGATTGGCGGCGACTTCTTCGGCAGAGGGTTTGGTCTTGGAAATCAGCGACATCAGCGGCTGCGGCAGATCGACTGCACGAATCGGCAGCCGTCGGTCAGGCTGCGGTACCGTGGCTTTGGATGCCATGAACCGCTTGACGAGTCTATCTTCAAGCGAATGAAAACTGATCACCACCAACCTCCCGTACGGACCCAGATGGCCGTATGCCTGCGTCAAACCTGCTTCAAGTTCTTCAAGTTCCTTATTGATGAAAATCCGTACAGCTTGAAAAGTCCTTGTGGCCGGATCCTTGCCTTTTTCGCGGGTCTTGACGACTTGTGCCACGAGCGCGGCAAGCTGTCGTGTGCTTGAAATTGGCTCGACTGCCCGGCGAGCAACAATCGCCTTTGCAATCTGAAAAGCAAACCGTTCTTCCCCATAGTTGCGAATCACTTTCTCTATGTTGTCCTGCGTCTCGCTGGCCAGCCATTCCGCTGCCGATATGCCGCGCGTGGTGTCCATGCGCATATCGAGCGGGCCATCAGCCCTAAAACTAAAACCCCTTGCCGCATCGTCAACCTGCGGCGAAGACACACCCAGATCAAGCAAGATGCCATCAACCTGCCGCACGCCGCGCGCAGCCAGTGCCGCATCCATCGTGGCGAAGCTGTCATGCACAATGGAGAAGCGCGCGTCGGTGCGCGCAAGCTCTTCACCCACTGCAATTGCCTGCGGGTCTTTGTCGAACGCGATCAAACGACCGCGCTCCGACAGACCTGCCAGTACAAGTCGACTGTGCCCGCCGCGCCCGAAGGTGCCGTCAACGTAAATGCCGTCGCGTCGCGCATCCTTGAGTGCAAGTGCATCGACCGCCTCATCCAGCAGCACAGTGCGGTGCGTAAATTCAGGCACCGTAGTTTGATTCATCGCTGCGCCGTCAGAATGAGAAATTGTTCAATATATCGGGCATGCCTTCGGCAACTGCCTGCGATTCGCTTTCGTTCAGCTTGACTGCATCCCAGATTTCAAAATGGCTGCCCATGCCCAGCAACATCACGTCGCGCGACAGGCCCACGGCATTGCGCAACTCGGGTGCGATCAGAATGCGGCCGGCGCTATCCATCTCGACGTCGGAAGCATTGCCAAGAAAAATGCGCTGCCACGAACGTGCAGACATCGGCCACGATGCAATTTGTTCACGATGAAGTTCCCAGACCGGACGGGGAAATAACAGCAGGCAGCCGTGCGGGTGCTTGGTTAACGTGACGCGGCCTTCGCTCTGTACGGACAGAGCGTCGCGATGCTTGGCCGGAATGGACATCCGGCCCTTGGCATCGAGATTTAAAGCGGACGCGCCTTGATACACCTGAACTGCTCCCCGTTGTGCTACAAATTAAGTCAATGCAATGGTGAAGGCTTGCTGAAGGACACACAATTTGCCCCACAAAAAAACACTTTTCCACACTTGCGCCCACTTTAAGTGATCGCGAATTGTCGGTCAAGGAATATCAACGGCACAGGACTAGAGTTTTTTCAATGAAGTCAAGGACTTAGCGCATTTAGTTGAAGCTGGATAAAGGCAGAATTACTTAAAGAATTAAGCACTTATGACGGACATTGAAAGTTGAACTTTAGAAATACACATGTGTTTACCGAGCGGCAAACAGCGAAATTGACTATGCCATCTTTCAAAATGCTTAGCGGCGCCTTTCAGGGCGGTGAGTTTTTTTCGACTGGGTAACGCATATTTTGCGCTTTAAGTTGGCTGATCGCTAAGCCAAACAGCTCTGCCCAAGAGTCGACCCAACAGCAAGCGTGATCATAGCTAGCCCTTTGAATGATTCGTGGCTGCTGATCTGCAGGAAAGCGATTGATGAACGACGCCGTTAATATCGGCGGCACTACAGCATCTGTCTCGCCTACAAAATGTATTTGTGGAATTACTACCAGTCGCTCGATCATATCGGCCGCATTCATCGAACCAACCAAAGGGGAGACGCGATGATAAGTGGTCCATGCCGCATGATCCAGATTGCCGGCCACGGTGATGAGGATGACTACATCACTTCGCCTTGCCGCGACTAACGCAGCTACAGCACCACCGCCTGAATAGCCAACGAGGATCAGTCGCGTGGCGCCGAACTGCTGCTTTAATTTTGCAATTGCCAGGTCAGTGGCTTCAATCACCTCTGGAGCGAATCGATGCGCGGTCCAATAGCGAGGCAGACACCCCGTAATGGCGGCCTCAACATACTGGCAGACCCGCGCGAGATAGGCTGCATCGCCGGCCGGCTGTGCCAATGCCATTCGCAGCGCGACTGGCTGGCGTGGCGTCGGATCGTCGGAAGGCTGGTCGGGCGTAATCCAGGCAAGGCCATCGCCTTCAAGGTAAATAGTCAGCGTGCCATTGCGCAGCTGGCTGAGCGGCACATAACTGAGCAGATCGAAGCTTCCGGCTCGCAGAAGCTCGGGCGCCCACTGCTTTGTGGCCGCAAGCTGGTCTGCGATAACGCGGCGCTGCGACACTGAAGGAATGGTTGCGCACGCATCCAGCAGGGCCATCAGCGATAGGGACAGCAGCAGCTGCACTATCATTTTGCTGATCTGTTTCACAGGCTTTTTCCTATAAAAAAGGCCGCGGGGTTTATCCGCGGCCTTCACCTAAGTTTATATGAATCAGAAGGCCCAACGCGCCCGTGCCGAGACGGTCTGGTTGAAGTAACCGGATGTCCGTGCCTCAGCATCGTAGCGCGCCGAGTATTCGACACCTTTCTTGTCCTGCTTGATCAGGCCAAAACCAGCGCGGTAGACCCACGGGGAAACGTCAAGGCCGTTCGTGACGAACGACGAGCCTCCGCCAGTGAAAGTCGATGTCGTTTGCGCCTGCTTGTTAAGGAAGTCGTAACCAGCGCTCGCATTACCGACAAGCTTGAGTGTGTCATTCAGATAGTGCGCACCCTTGATGTCGGCGGTCAGCAAGAACTCCTTGAACGTGCTGCCATCCACTCGCAGGTTTAACGGGCCGGCGTCGCGTTCGGTATAGCCATCCGTCTTCATTTGTGTGTAGTCGAAGCGCAACGACGGCGTCATCGTCGAGCGCTCACTGAGAACGAGCGTATGTCCAAGGCCCACACTGCTGTGCCACGCCAAGCTACTGAAGTTTGCGCGCGCCGTGCTGCCATCAAAAGCGATGGATCGGCTGCTCTCAGCGTTATTTTGACCTACATCGAACTGCAGGTTCAGGTCAGTACGCTGATTAATGTTGTAGCTGGCGTAGGTGACAATCTCGTAGGTATCAACGCCAATATGGCTGAGCGATGGAGTATTGCCACTGATGTTGCTGCGAGCGTAGGTGAACGCCGCTCCAGCGCGAAGAGCACTAGTAATCGGCCGGTCGGTACCTAGAACGAGACCGCTCGTGCGCGACTTAAAGCCAGGCACGCCATTCTGATTGTTCTGACTGCCTTCGTTACCGAACACGCGTAACCAAAGATATTTGTCAGCAATTTCATCCCCGGACGACAGGCCCTGATTCGATTCAATACGCGACTGAATTATCTTGTTCATGCTTCGCAATGCATTGATTCCTGCTTGAGGCGCGGCGCCTTGTAGTGCCGGCGTCAGTTGAGTCACGGCTGTCGACAGTTGCTGTTCGTTCAGACCGCCTAACTTATCAAACACAGGCTGCATCGCTTGGGGGATGCTGGTGTTGAACATATTCTGCAGCACTTCCGCCGCGCCCTTGCCGGCGGTATTTCCGTTGTTGGCTATGGCATTTTTGATGCCATTCGGGTCAGATGATGTCACCAAGTCGAGCTCTCTGGCGTCGCGGGTCGTGTCCGCCGTGAAGTTGTATAACGCGCTGTTATCGGTCACGGTCACGTTGTTCGCCGACAGAGTGCCCGTCGGATCACCAACGACGATCACGCCGTTAATGCGCGCCCCCGGAGCGCCATTGAGCTTCACATTGACAGTGCTATTGTCGACAGTCGCATTAATGGACTGACCGTAGAGTGTCAGGCGTCCGTAGTTAGTCGCATCGGTCAGCGTAAAGCGGAACGTGCCTGTTTGCGTATAGTTGCCATAGATCGTTTGGCTGCCCGTGCCAACATTGAGTACGCCGCTGTTGGTGAACCCATTCGAGGTTGTGACGCTGTAGCTGTCGTTCATGTTGAAGGTGCCGCCACTGGCTACATTGAACGTACCTACGTTGAACAAGCCCTCCGCCGCGAAGGTTCCGTTGACATTCACCGTACTGCCCGTGCCGATGACGTTGCCAGTTACATGACCTGTAGTGCCGTTCAGGTTCAGGGTGTTGATACCGATATCAGCATCGCCATCGAGCGTACCGGTGTTCGTTATCTCGAATGCACCTGCCGTGTTACGCAGATCTAGCGAATTGACCGTGCCTTGGATCAGGCCAGCGTTAACAATGCCGACCCCACCAATCGTGCTGTCGGCATTGACGACGATGCCACTACCGTTTACACCGATGATGCGTCCGCCTGCGTTGTTTTGGATGCCACCGGTGACGGCGGATTCATCTCCAAAATAACTAGCATCTCCCACCTCAATCGCGTTACCGGCAGTAGCCGTGATCAAACCACTGTTTGTGATCTTGCCATCAATTTCAGAGTAGTCCCTGACCCAAACGCCATGTGTAACACCCTGGATCGTGCCGCTAGCTTGGTTGATAACGTCGCCCGTGATTTGAGAATCATCGTCGAGAAAAATCGCTGCGCCAGTCAGGCCTTTAATAATGCCGGTGTTGTTGATGCCCCCAAGCGACGAGTCGGACGCAAGAAAAATCCCTTGGTAACCCTCAATGAGCCCAGCGTTGGTGATCGTGCCTGTAATGGCACTTTGAGAAGCGAGACGAATGCCGGCGTTGTCGTCCGCGTCATTAGCGCCGCGGATGATGCCACCTGCCTGATTAGCGATGTTGCCATTGACCGCAGATTCGCTCGTCAGATAAATACCCGCCCCTTGCAGGCCTTCGATGACCCCAGTGTTGACTACACCGCCAATTGATGACTCGGACGACAGGAAAATGCCGTGGTAGCCGTCGATGCGACCTGCATTGTTGATCACACCGGTGAGGGATGCTTCTTCGTACAGTTTGATACCGGCGCTTTCGTCATCCGAAATGTTCGAGCTGCGGATGATGCCGCCAACCAAATTAGTAATGCCGCCGGTCAGCTCAGCTTGCGACAGAATGATGCCCGCCTCGCCGCCTGGGTTGCTGGTGCTGCCCGTGGCGAGGATCTGGCCGCTGTTGACGATGTTCAGCGTCGCATCATCCATGACTGCAATACCGTATCGGCCACCGGTGATGGATCCTTCATTGACCAAGCCGCCGACTATCGTGGTGTTCTCAATATTGACGCCCGACCCATTGCCGTTGGAGTCGACATTACGAATCACACCGGTGCTCGCATTGAACACGCGTCCATTGATCGTCGTGTTGTCCAGATACACTCCATAACCACCATCACCGTTTTCGGCAAGCTCACCGATCTGGCCGCGGTTGACGATATCGCCGGACACCGTCGAGTCAAACAGCCTGAGCGCATCCCCGCCAACGATCCGACCGCCCACTTGATTGACTAGCGTATCCAGATGCGTGTAGTTAAGCTCGATGGCAGCAATAGAATTAGCGCCGAGCGTCGAATCGGACTGAATCAGCCCAGCATTATTGATACCGCCGTTAATTGTGACGGAAAAGTCCGCAGATCCCTGCGCAGAAATGCCGAACGACGCACCCCTGATAATGCCATTGGTCTGGTTGACAATACCGCCGTTGATGATAGTGTTGCCAGCATAGCCTTGGGGCGCACCGTTGCCCCATCCGTGGCCGAGTCGAAGTCCATTTATCCCGGTAATCGTTCCGCTATTCGTGATGCCGCTATTAACAGTGCCGTGACCGACTGTGACGCCAGTCGCGTCTCCAGCTCCCGGGTTTGAACTGAGACCCGAAATCAGCCCAGTATTTTTAATGCCATCACCAATGGTGGCGCCATTAAAAACAGTGATCGCACCCGATACAAGGGATGCACCCGCGCTAAGACTATACAAATTTCCGTTGTTGGTAATGCCGCCTGCGCTGACGCCGTCTACAATCACCGTCTGCTCAGAGTTAATTAGGCTAGAGCGAACATCTATGCTACCCGTCGCTTGCACGGTCAGGCTCTTGCCGCTTTCAAGTTGACAGGTCGTGGTCTCGGTGCTGCTCAGCTGGTAAGTGCTTCCCGATAGCGCACCTGAGCAAGACGGCGTTGCCCAAGCATGCCCGGCACTCAGAGCCAGCAGCGCTCCGGCCACCGTGCCGACCACCGCGGTCGAACGACCGCTGGCCTTGCCTTGCGAAGCATTTTTTTCAGAAACAGCTACAAAGGTACCGGAGTTTTTACTCCATACAAGGCGATAAATGCGATTCATGGAAGTCTTCTGATGTTTTTAAAAAGTAAATTATTTATTTCATTTTTGAAATATTCTTTCATAAGAATTTTGCCATAAATCACTTTATTTCGGTCAGGAAACGATTTTTTTATCATTTTCACAGCACGATATTTCGTCAAAATTTATTGAACAGATCGCTGAAAAAACTACAGGGCGTTGACTTGGCGAACGAATACGCCATCGCGGCAATGGGGCTTCATCACTGGGCTCGCGGAGGAACTATGCTCCAGGCGCTAAACGGTAGGCCTGTCGAATGGAGCGTGTAAGCTCACAAAAATAGGGGAACGAGAGGCATTCGGGCTACACGCCTAGCGCCACCGCTTCACCAGCTCATACAACGGCTGCAGGTGGCCTTCGAAATGTTTCCAGCGCGCGACTGAGGTCTGATAAATCGGCCTCCTGACTTGGGCGACGCTGGCTGTCTTGACTAGCCGATCGTTCTTGTGGAATTCGAGGCAGGCCGGATCCCAAGGCAAACCAACAAAATCCAGCACGCGCTTTGCCTGCGCTTCGGTATCAGTGACCATGCGCTCGTAAGGAAGGTCAAGGATGGTGCCGGCCGGTAGGACGCGATGCCAATGCGTCATCAAGGTCATGTAGCGATGGTAATAGCGGCCGAGCGTGCCTTGGTCGTAAGCGAAGTCCATCGTGCCGTTAAACAGCCGCGAAAAGCAGGAAAAGCATGAATCCATTGGATCGCGCATCGCGTGAATGATCTTCGCTTGGGGCAGTGCCAAGAGCAGCACGCCGAGGTAGAAGAAATTCGCTGGCATCTTGTCAGTGATAAAGGACGACTGCGGCGCAAGTTCGCAGACCCGCTGCAGGTAGTCGTTGCCGATGGCACGCATCGCTGTCTCGTCGAGCATGGCAACACCATCGGCAAAAGGCCGCCCTTCACCTCCGACAACTCTGTAAACCGCTTGATGTAGGCTCGGCAATTCGCCGGCACCAAAGACCGACGGATGGCTTGAAAGTATTTGTTCGAGCAGCGTCGTACCCGAGCGCGGCATACCGACGATGAAGACCGGCGTAGGCCCCAGGCTGGCGGCACCGGTCCAACGGCGCCGCTGACTGAAAAAATCCTCATTAAAAATAGCGAGTACGCGTTTCAACTCGCGTTCAGCGCGCGCTTCGTCTATGTCCAGTAGACGATGCTGCAAGCGGTTACCTTCGTCATAGGCAGCAAAAGCCCGGTCATAATTGCCAATATCCTCCTGCGCTTTGCCCAAGGCAAAGCAATAGCGAATTCGCTCGTGAGCCGACATACGTTCGCGCTGGCCATACAGAGCCTCTAAGGCGGTGAGATCGTCATCCTCTGAATGATAAGTTTTTAGCGACGACAAATTGTAATGTGCGGCCACCAGTTGCGGTCGAGCAGCAATCGCTACGCTGAAGCATTCGCGTGCATCGTCGAGCTGGCCTTTTGCAGAAAGGAGCGCACCCAGATTGTTCTGGGCTTCGGCATGTCCAGGCTCGATCGCTACGGCTCGCCGGTAGGCATTTTCTGCCTCGGCGAGTTGCCCAAGTTGCTCGTATGCCGACCCGAGATTATTCCAAGACAGGCCGTGCCCAGCATGAATTGCGAGCGCTTTCTGGTACGCGTCAACAGCTCGCTGGTGAAGGCTGGCGTCTGCGTAAGCGAGCGCGAGGTTGTAATGCCCTTCCAGGTTATCGGGTGCCAATTGGCAGGCCTGTTCACCGCTGGCGATCGCCAGTTCGAGTTTCCCTGCGCGGCGGCAGATTTCTCCCAAATTACGGTAGTACAACGGCATGCGGTCATTACGTCGCAACGCCTCTTCTAAACAGGAAATCGCTTGAGGCAGCTTGCCGACTCTGAACGCGAGCAAGCCAAGCGCATGCCAAGCCGGATCGAAAGCCGGATTATCCTGGAGAAGCTGGCGGTAAATTGCTTCTGCCTGGGAAAGCTCGCCTGCCTGCTCGTGTACGGAGGCAGTACGCATGAATGCGTCCTGACCAGAAATTGTAGAGTCAGGTATGGGATTCATTGGTCATTAAAGGTAAGCTGCTTTTCCGGAGCTCCAGCTTCCGGTACGGGCGAAAGCTCACTTTTGATCGTGGCTAAATAGGCAGGGCGTGAGTGGCAAAGCATGGGTTACATAAGAGAGAAGACGAGCGAGACTGTACTCGATAGCCTCACTGCCTGTGTGTAGAACGAGGTTAGGGTTTTCCGGAGCTTCGTATGGCGCATCCACGCCAGTAAAGCCGGGTAATTGGCCAGTACGAGCTCTATGGTAGAGGCCCTTGATGTCGCGCGCTTCGCAACTGTCCACGTCGGCAGCTAAGTGAATTTCATGGAAAAGCGGGCCGAATTTTGCGCGCAATCGATCTCGATCGAAGCGAAATGGCGAAATGCAGGCAGTGATGCAGACGAGTCCTGCTTCTGCGAAGAGTCCGGCCACTTCGCCAATCCGTCGGACGTTCTCGGTGCGATCATTGGCGCCGAAACCTAAGTCGGCGTTCAGGCCGCCACGAACAACATCTCCATCAAGTACGCAACAAGCGTAACCAATACCCGATAGTTCGGCCTGCAGTCGCATCGCTAAGCTTGTTTTACCAGCCCCCGAAAGACCAGTTAGCCATAGGATGCCACTGGCATGTCCATAATGACGATGCTGGCCATTTATGCTTGGCAAATGCACTCCTAGCAGTTCATCCCGCATAGCGAATGTCGAATAAAAGTGCGAATTATATCTGCAGACTGATCTGAGTTCAGCGAGAGCCGAAACAAGCTCCATTGCCGGATGTTGTGCTTGCCTGCATAGGCGCCATGCAAAAAGTAAGCTGGCGAATTTGATACGTAATCAAGCAGCGCTGCTTATGAACCGGCTGCCGAAGCTACCTATGCTTCCACAGGATCTCGATATTCCGTGGATGTTCTGACAAGACCATTTCTTACATAAGGCTAACCACTACGCATGAACTGCCCCTGTAATACAAGCAAATTTTCAAACCGCAGTCGTTAATCGAACCCGCCGGCCCAACTTAATTCTGAGTGAAGCAGACCGATAGGCCGGATTCTGTTTCCCTGCCGGGCAAGCCCGACAGCGATGACAGTCATTCCTCTAGGCCCAGGATTACTCCGGGGCTCAAGCTCTCTACCCGCATGCTCAGCGAGCCGCCTCAATGCATGCCTATTTGAGATTGCTCCAGGTGGAGGTTACCGCGTTTCACCGTAACTAAATACGCTCGTCTCTGTGGCCCTATTCCGCGCCTCACGGCGGACGGCCGTTAGCCGTCACCCTGCTCTATGGAGTCCGGACCTTCCTCCCGCCAAGGCTTTGACACCTTGGCCAGCGACTGTCTTGGTCTGCTTCACGGGCGCATTGTACGCTGCGGCAGACATTGGCTTGTAATCCATGCAAAAAGTTTTTGCTCATTGACTGATCAATGACTAATCAATGACTAATCAATGACTGCTGACCCAATTCTCGATTTGCAGAGCGGGATAGCAGATGAAATCAGCTTCGTTATTCGTAACCAGCGTCACACCCAGCGCTATCGCATGCGAAGCGATCAACTTGTCGAGCGCATCTTTCTTGCGCTCACGGTTGGCGAAACGTACAGGCCCGTATGCTTTTGCAGCGAGGGCATCAAAAGGCGCAACAGGCACATCTTCAATAAAGCGATTGAGCAATGCGTGATTCGCAAGCATCGCTGCGCCGGAACAGGCGACACCATATTCCAGCTCGGCTAGCGTGATAGCCGAAATCACGACGTCACCAATAAAGCATTGGCTGAACCGCTCTCGCACCTCAGCTGGCTGATGCTTCATCAAGTAAATGCAGATGTTTGTGTCCAGCATGTACTTTGGCTTCATAGCGCCTCGCGTTCGCCTTCACTATTCTCACCGCGACCTTCCGCCATAAAGTCGGCAGAGAACTTGGCAAGCGTACCCAACACGTCCCCCATGCGTCGCTGAACTGGACGAATTCGCAGTTCGTCGCCATGACGCTCAATATGCAAATCCAGATCCCAAGCTGCATAGGCAAGCTCGGATGGAATCCGTACCGCTTGAGAATTGCCGTTTTTGAAAATTTTTGTCGTTGCCATGATGCCCTCCTGGATGTACGCGTACATCCTAGACCGGGGCGCCGTTTTTGTAAATACATTGGAAGGGTCAATTGCCACTTCTCTACCATTACTGAGCAATAAAATCCGCCGGAACCATTCACGGCACCTGATCATTGCCTGATTTTGATGAACCATTTTTCCTCCCAGAAAAATTAGACTTGAGATACCGTAGAGCGACAGTTGCAATCTAGAGGGAGAAAAGAAGTAAAACAACGAAAGAAAGAGACACTAAAGACAAGAAAAGCAGCGTTACACCCATCAAAATGGGGCATGGCTGCTTTCAGGAATAAGAGCCAATGAGGCGCGACGATTGCCGGCCACATCAATCAACGGCAGTGTTGGCAAAAATCAGGAAAACTGACTGAAGTCCGGCTTGCGCTTTTGCATGAACGCTGAAAACGCTTCCATCGCTTCTGGTCCGCGCAGCATGCGGCTGAAGTCCTGCATTTCAGCCTGCATTGCCGCTTGTATAGGCGCAGTCAATTCTGCCTTCATCAGCCGTTTGGTGGCGCGCACCGATGCAGCCGGCAAGGCAACGAGCTTGGCGGCTTGTTGCGCAACATGAGCTTGCAATTCGTCAGCGGCCAACACTCTGTTAACCAGTCCCAGCTGCTGCGCTTCAGCGGCGGTGAATGCTTCACCCAACAATAATTTTTCTGCGGCGTGCTGATAGCCAGCCAGCCGCGGCATCAACAAGCTCGATGCAAATTCAGGACACAAGCCTAGCTGTGTGAACGGCATCGCAAAGCGCGCATTCTCATCTGCATAGACCAGGTCGCAATGCAAAAGCAGCGTGGTGCCGATGCCGATTGCCATGCCGGTCACGGCCGCGATCACTGGCTTTTCCGCTGCTCGTAACTGCTCCATGAATTGCGCGACCGGACTGTCGGTGCCTTGAGGCGGGTTCTTCAGAAAATCTTCGACGTCGTTACCGGCGGTGAAAATACCGGGTTGGCCAGTGATGACGATGACGCGTACCGCTGCATCTTGCGCTGCATCGCGCAGGCCGTCGGCGAGTAACTGATACATGGCGGAAGTAATCGCATTTTTTTTATCAATACGATTAAACGCTAAGGTCGCGACGCCTGCTGCTTTGCTGAATTCGATATCCATTCTTACATCCTCTCGAAAATGCCGGCCGCGCCCATGCCGGTGCCGACGCACATGCTGACCATGCCGTATTTCTGGTTACGGTTACGCAGACCGTGAATGACCGTTGCAGCGCGGATCGCGCCGGTAGCGCCGAGCGGATGGCCGAGCGCAATCGCTCCACCGAGCGGATTGACTTTAGATGGATCAAGCCCCAAATCTTGTTGCACTGCCAGCGCTTGCGCTGCGAAGGCTTCGTTGAGTTCTATCCAGTCCATTTGGTCAAGCGTCAGGCCGGCTGTGCGCAAAGCTGCAGGGATCGCTTCTTTCGGGCCGATGCCCATGATCTCCGGCGGCACGCCCTTGACCGCGAACGATACGAAACGCGCCAGCGGCACCAGATTGAATTGCTTGAGAATTTTTTCGCTCACCAGAATCAGCGCGCCGGCGCCGTCCGACGTCTGCGAGCTGTTGCCGGCAGTGACGCTGCCCTTCGGTGAAAACACCGGTCGCAATTTGCCCAGCACTTCGAGACTGGTGTCGGCGCGCGCGCCTTCGTCGTCAGTGACGATGCGGGTTTTGATGTCGATTTTTCCAGTGGTCAGATTTGGAAATTTTTCAATGATCTCGACCGGCGTCATTTCAGCAGCGCGCTCGCCACTGAGTTGCGCGGCAATGGCGCGCCTATGTGATTCAAGTGCATACGCGTCCTGCGCATCGCGGCTGATTTTCCATTGGGACGCAACGCGCTCGGCAGTCAGTCCCATGCCGTAAGCCATACCGATATTTTCATCCTTGAACACGTTCATGTTGAGTGATGGATGATGGCCCATCATCGGGATCATTGACATGGACTCGACACCGGCGGCGATCATAACGTCCGCTTCGCCGCTGCGAATGCGGTCGGCTGCCATTGCAATGGCGGTGATGCCGGACGCGCAGTAACGGTTGACGGTGGCGCCACCGACTGTCTTGGGCAAGCCGGCAAGCAGCACGGCCATACGCGCCACGTTCAAGCCTTGCTCGCCTTCAGGAAAGGAACAGCCGACAATGGCATCTTCAATCGTGTTCGGGTCAAGGTTCGGCACTTGCGCCAGTGCCGATTGCAATACGCGCACCAGCAAATCGTCGGGGCGCATATGGCGGAACATACCACGCGGCGCTTTGCCGATCGGAGTACGGGTAGCGGCGACGATGTAGGCGTCTTGTAGTTGTCTGCTCATGTTTGCAACTCCTGTTTAAGTCTGTTTAAGACGCTGGATCCCAGCTTTCGCTGGGAAGACATTCAACTACTACCGTCATCCTGACGAAAGTCAGGATCCAGTGGCTTTGATTTCAGCTTTTCAATTACGCACTGGCTTGCCGGTCTGCAGCATGCCCATGATGCGTTCCTGCGTCTTTGGATGGTTCAGCAATTCCATGAAGCCTTTGCGCTCCAGATCCAGCAACCACTGCTCGTTGACCACGCTGCCCTGTTCGACATCCCCACCGGCGACAATTTCGGCAATCATCGCGCCAATCTTGTAGTCATGCGCAGAGATGAAACCGCCATCACGCATGTTGAGTAGTTGACCCATGATGGTGGCCATGCCATAGCGACCCGTGACAGATATGAGTGCCGGCAGCGGCGGACGATAACCTGCATCCGACAGCGCACGCGCCTGTGACTTGGCCACATGCAGCAATTCATACGCATTGAAGACAACGACGTCATCAGCAGCCAGATAGCCCATGCGCTTTGCTTCCAGCGCCGACTTCGATACTGCTGCGGTTGCTGCATGGGTAAAGCCGTTTTTCAGGAACTGCAATATGTCGTTGCCCTTGGCGTCAGCTGCTGCGCGCAACGCGATTTCTTTCAGGCCTCCACCGGCAGGCAACAAGCCGATGCCGACTTCAACCAGACCAATATAGGACTCGAGCGCAACCACGCGCCGGCTTGCATGCATGAGCAGTTCACAACCGCCACCGAGCGCCAGCCCGGCTACTGCGGCGACCACCGGCACGTTTGCATATTTGAGTTTCAGATGTGCCTGCTGCAGTCGCGACACCACCGGTTCGATTGCCTTGATGCCGCCTGACATGAACAGTGGCAGCATCGCCTGCAAGTCCGCGCCGGCCGAGAACGCGCTGCCTTCGGCTGCATCGGCATGCCAGATCACCAAACCACGGTAGTTCGCTTCGGCTTCAGCAATGGCGCGCTCCAAGCCTTCGATCACGCCCGGGCTCAGCACATGCATCTTGGTCTTGAACGACAGCACCAGAATGTCGTCATGCTGATGCCAGAGGCGCACGGCTTCGTCTTCGAACACGGTCGTGCCGGCGTTGGCGCCGGTAGTGCTCGTTTCGCCAAACAACGGTGAGCGGAACACCTGGCGCTGGTACACCGGCAGATCGGAGCGCGGCACATATGTTTTTTTCACGGGCGACCAGGAGCCAGCTGGCGTATGCACGCCATCCCGACCGTCAAACACCCAAGCCGGCATCGCAACCGAAGACAGTGCGCGACCAGCATCAATGTCTTCCTTCACCCATGTTGCGACTTGCTGCCAGCCTGCCTGCTGCCAGATTTCGAACGGGCCCTGTTTCCAGCCAAACCCCCAGCGCAATGCAAAGTCGACTTCGCGTGCATTGTCGGCAATGGTGTCGAGATGCACAGCGATGTAATGAAAAGCATCGCGATAAATCGCCCACAAAAATTGCGCCTGCGGATGCGTAGAATCATGCAGCGCCTTCATGCGCTTGGCAGGATCTTTTTCTTTCAGGATGCGGCCGACCAACTCATCAGCCTTCGCGCCACCGGGTACATAGTCGCCTTTGGCCGGATCGAAGCGCTGAATGTCCTTGCCGACTTTTTTGTAAAAACCGCCACCACTTTTTTGCCCGAGGCTACCGGCAGCAATCAGCTTTTCGAGAGCAGCCGGTGTTTTATAGACGGGGAAGAACGGGTCATTTGGCAGCTTGTCCTGCATCGTGTGAATCACATGACCCATCGTGTCGAGACCGACCACGTCCGCGGTGCGGAAGGTGCCGGACTTGGCGCGACCGAGCTTGGCGCCAGTCAGGTCGTCAACCAAGTCATACGACAGACCGAATTTTTCTGCTTCGTGAATTGTGGCCAGCATGCCGAAGATACCGACACGGTTCGCAATGAAGTTAGGCGTGTCGATCGCGCGCACTACACCTTTACCAAGTGTGGTGGTGAGGAAGGTTTCGAGCTGGTCGAGAATGTCACTGCGGGTCGATACGGTCGGGATCAGTTCAACCAGATGCATGTAGCGCGGCGGGTTGAAGAAATGCACACCGCAAAAACGGGCCTTGAGGTCTGCATCAAAACCGTCCGACAAGTCGGTAATGGACAGGCCCGAGGTGTTGGTCGCGAAGATCGCATGCGGCGCAACGGACGATGCGATTTTTTTATACAGCGCATGCTTCCAGTCCATGCGCTCGGCAATGGCTTCAATCACCAGATCGGCTTCGCGCAGGCGCTCCAGATCATCGTCGTAGTTTGCCACTTCAATCAGCGCGGCCGCGTCATTGTCAGCCAGCGGTGCCGGACTGAGTTTTTTCAGTTGCTCGAGCGCGCGCGTGACAATCGCATTGCGTGCCTGGTCCGGCTTGCCGGGCAAGTCAAACAGAATGACCGGCACGCGTGCATTGATGCAGTGCGCAGCAATTTGCGCACCCATGACACCGGCACCAAGCACCGCGACTTTTTTTACGATGAAATTCGACATGCAGAATGCTCCGTCAAATGGGTATAGGGAATAGGGGGGGCAATCCAAAGACGCTGGATCCCAGCTTTCGCTGGGATGACGGTAGTGGTTGAGGCGCACTCCAAACTACTACCGTCATTCCGGCGCAGGCCGGAATCCAGTGTCTTTAACTCATTAAAACAGCGCCGCATCCAGCGCCATCAAATTATCAGAACCAGACCGCGCCTGACGAATCAGCATCGCTGTCTCGGGCAGCAGACGGCCGAAGTAAAAACGAGCCGTCGCCAGCTTGGCTTTGTAAAAATCGTCGCCACTATTTTCTTTTTCCAGTGCGATTTTGGCCATGCGCGCAAACAGGTACGCATAGACCATGTGACCTAGCACGCGCAGGTAAGGAACAGCTGCTGCGCCGACTTCGTCGCGGTTCTGGAATGCCTTCATGCCGATTTCCATCGTCAGCTTGGTCAGCTTGCCGCCGATATCGGCTAGCGGCGTAATGAATTCCGACATTGCTTCATCAGCACCGTTGGCTTCAACAAAGGCCTGAATTTTTTCTCCGAACTTGCGCAGCTTGGCGCCGTTGTCCATCAACACCTTGCGGCCCAAAAGGTCGAGCGACTGAATGGTATTGGTACCTTCGTAAATCATGTTGATACGTGCGTCACGCACGTATTGCTCCATGCCCCATTCGGCGATATAGCCATGGCCGCCATAGACTTGCATCGCTTCCGAAGTCGCGATCCAGCCGTTGTCGGTCAGGAAGGATTTGACTACTGGCGTCAGCAGCGCGACTTCGTCGGCCGCTTCTTTTCGCGCTTCTTCATCGGGATGATTCAGTTCGCGGTCCAGCATCAACGCAATGTACGACGAGAACGCGCGACCGCCTTCGGCATACGCGCGTGCTGTCAACAACATGCGGCGCACGTCAGGATGCACAATGATCGGGTCGGCCGGTTTGTCTTCTGCCTTGGTGCCAGTCAGGCTGCGGCTTTGTAGCCGGTCTTTGGCATACGCTTGCGCGTTTTGATACGCGACTTCAGTCAGGCCCAGCGACTGCATGCCAACACCGAGGCGCGCAGCGTTCATCATCACGAACATGCTGTTCAGGCCACGGTTCGGCTCGCCTATCATCCAGCCCGTTGCGCCGTCGAGATTGATCTGGCAAGTCGCATTGCCATGGATGCCCATTTTTTCTTCGATCGCGCCGCAGAAAATCGGGTTGCGCGCACCGAGCTTGCCATCGGCATCCGGAATGAATTTTGGCACGACAAACAGCGAAATACCTTTGGTGCCCGGTGGCGCATCAGGCAAGCGTGCGAGCACCAGATGAATGATGTTGGCGGCCAGGTCATGCTCGCCGGCGGAGATAAAAATTTTACTGCCGGTCAGTTGATAGCTGCCATCGGCTTGCGGCACGGCCTTGGTTTTGAGCATGCCCAGATCGGTGCCGCAGTGCGATTCGGTCAGGCACATGGTGCCGGTCCATTCACCAGAGACCAGCCGCGTCAAATACAGCGCCTGCTGCTCCGGCGTGCCATGCGCATGCAGACATTCATACGCGCCATGCGACAGGCCCGGATACATAGTCCACGCCTGATTCGCTGAATTCAGCATTTCGTAAAATGAATTGTTCACCACCAGCGGCAAGCCCTGCCCGCCATACTGCGGGTCGCACGCCAGTGAAGGCCAGCCGGCTTCGACGTATTGCCGATACGCTTCCTTGAAGCCATGTGGCGCCGTCACGGTGTGGGTCGCAACGTCGAGCTTGCAGCCTTCGCGGTCGCCGGAATGGTTAATCGGGAACAGGATGTCGGCGGCAAATTTGCCTCCCTCTTCGAGCACCTGATTGATGGTGTCGGCGTCCAGATCGGCATGTGCGGGCAGTTGCTTGAGTTCGGATTCAACATCGAGCAACTCATGCAGAACAAACTGCATGTCACGCAAGGGGGCGGTGTATTGGGGCATCGTATTCTCCTCGGATTATTTTTACGATTCAGGCTAGCGTTTTTACTGCTGCATTTGGTTGCTTATTCGATGAAGCCTTGATGCTGCTCGTTATTTACCCGCTTCCTACCAGCTTCATTGCGCCGACTGGCCAGCAGATGAGTAAATCCTGCCTGCGCGCGCTCGACGCTGCCAGGTCGCTTGATGAAACGGGCATCATGGTGCAGCGCCAGCACCAGCCCGTACATTTCAAATACCATTTGCTGCGGGTCGGTATCGGCGCGCAGATGGCCTTCCTCAATGGCTTGCTTGACCGCGCGCTGCAGCGCGGTTTGCCAGGTCAGCACCATTTCAACGAGCTGATCGCGGATCAGGCCCGGACGGTCGTCATATTCGACCGCGCCGCTGATGTAGATACAGCCGGATGCGATTTCCTTGCTGACCCGCGCCACCCAGCGGGCAAACAGCCCCTCAAGCCGCGGCAGACCGCGCGGCTCGCGCAGGCTGGGGTAAAAGATTTCTTGTTCAAATTGATGGTGATAGAGGCGGACGACTTCAATCTGCAAGTCTTCGCGCGAGCCGAAGTGTGCAAAGACGCCGGATTTACTCATGGCCATTTGCTCAGCCAGCACGCCAATGGTCAGCCCTTCAAGTCCTTCACGGCTTGCAAGCTGCATGGCTGCGTCAAGAATGGCGGCACGGGTCTGCTCCCCTTTGCGCATGGGTTTTTGCCTGGTTTCTGTCATCGGTATCTTTGGGTCGGCTGCTTGAGCAGGCCTTTTCAGGCCAGCCAAAAAAAATAGAACGAGCGTCCTATTATGCACCGAAAGTGGGGCAAGCTACACCCAAGAGTCAACTTCAGTCGCGCGAGCGGTCGAGATGGCGCCGGTCGCGCTTAGTGGGGCGGCCGCGCATTTCGGCTCCGGGGTCGGCGTAGTAATGCCGCTGTTCTGCAGCTTGCTGGCGCTTTTGCAGGCCTGCTTCGGTTTCTTCATAAAGCTGGCGCGCGACCACGGCCGGGCCGCGCTGCGCGGACAGGCCGGCGACCCGCACCTGCCAGGCATTGCTGCCATTGTCGATATCGAGCAGGTCGCCTAGCTGCAGGTTGCGGGCTGGCTTGCAGCGCTCGCCGTTCAGCTTGACCTTGCCGCCATCGACAGCGTCAGTCGCGAGCGAACGGGTCTTGAAAAAACGGGCGGCCCATAGCCATTTGTCGATGCGGATTGGATCAGTCATGCTGAAAGGGTGGCAAAACGAACAAATTTAATAATGGCATGGTAAAGTAAATGCACATGGCTTGCATAGCGATAGACAATGGAAAATCCGAATATCAACAACGGAAAACAACCCGAGATCGATGCGACAACACTGCATGCAGCTGAGTTGTTTACGCACCGCATAAAGGATAACTACCAAGGATCGACGACGATCCTTTTTGGTAGCCGCGCACGACGTTCACATCATGCAGAAAGTGACGCTGACATCGCTGTGCTATTACCCGGCAAAAAATCCGCCAGCTTCATCGATACCAAACTGGCAATGGCTGACATTGCTTACGAAGTACTGCTGGACACAGGCATCCTTGTGCAGGCTTTACCGCTGTGGGAAGACGACTGGCAACATCCGGAACATTTTTCGAATCCGGCGCTGATCCAGAATATCAAACGGGAAGGAATTGCAATTTGATTCCTTCGGAATTGATGGATAAGGCAGTTCGTGCGCTTGCATCAGGCCAGCTTTTGCTGGCAGATGGCGACTTGGATGGCGCATGCAATCGTGCTTACTATGCGATGTTTGATGCAGCACGCGCAGCTTTATCTAAAAGTGACGACAGCTTCACACAGCCCAAAACACATGCCGGATTAATTTCGGCCTTTAGTCTTTTATTGATAAAGCCAGGCATCCTGCCCGCTGATCTTGGAAAAAATCTTAATAGAGCTGCTGAGCTCCGCTTCATTGCTGACTATACAGGCGACGCGGTTTCGCCAGAAAAAGCAGGCTGGCTAGTGACTCAAGCAAAAGAATTCGTACAAGTTATTCAATCAAGCTTATTTCGTTGAGTCTCTGCATTCCAATTACTTCGTATACTTCCCCGCAGTAATCACTTGCAGCACGGTCTTGTATAAAAAATACGCAAGATAATTCTTCGCTTGCCGCGCCCACGAATAAGCGGCGACCTCTTCCACATCAACCACTCTACCGTCAGCAATGCCGCGCTCTATGTACGCACGCAGCGACTGCGCGAAGTCATTGTCGCGCACGATGATGTTGGCTTCGTGGTTGACGAAGAGCGACAACCCATCGTAATTGCTCGACCCGACCGTCGCCCATTCATCATCAATGACGGCAACCTTGCCATGCAATTGCGTCTTGCCATATTCAACAAGCCTGATGCCGGCACGCTGCAAACGTGGATAGAAAGATTGCGCCACAGCGTCCTGCATGCGGAACTGGCCGACACCGATCAGCAGCGTTACAGCCACGCCGCGCTGCGCGGCCATGACCAGTGCACGGCGCAATTTTCTGCCGGGCGCGAAATAGGGCGTGACGAAATAGGCGGTGTGATGCGCATGGCCGAGCGCATGCAGTAAGGCACGTTGAATGGTGTTGCGGTTGCGCAGGTTGTCGCGCACTACGAGTGCAGCCTCGGTGACAGCAAGTGCATGCTTGTCGCGCGAGATGCGAATGTTTTTCAGGTTCTGCCAGCGCGCGCGCAAATTTTTAAAATTTACGCGCACCCACTGAGCTGCCACTTCACGATGTATCGCCTCGACCAGCGGGCCGGTGATGCCGACAGCAAAATCCCAGCGTGGAATCGGCAAGGGCTCGGCGCTGTCGTCGTCGGACAGCATGTCGTCGTTGATGTTGAGCCCACCAAGAAAAGCCAGACGGCCATCAATGACAACGATCTTACGATGGGTGCGCACGACGCCACGCTCGAACCATGGATTGAAACTACTAAAGCGCACACCTGCCGGCTTGAATTCGCTTCTCAGCAATTTGCAGCGCACGCGACCGCTGCCTAGCCAGTCCACCATCACATGTACGTTCACACCGCGGGCAGCGGCGCGTATTAGCGCCGACTTGACTTGCTGGCCGGTTTCATCCAGCGCAAAGATATAGGTTTCAAGATAGATTTCTGAATCGGCAGCATCAAATGCCTGAATCAATGCAGGAAAGAATTCCGCCCCACGATGCAACAGCGTCAGGTGATTGTTTTTGCTATAGCTTACCGCTCGCATAACTGACATCCGTAAGGGGAGAGTCACATTGTAGGCTATCTGCGGCAGCACTCTGCAGCAAGGTAAGGTCAGCTATCAGAGGTGCATGGTCAGATAGTTGTGCCCAACTCGCGCCATGTAAAACTTGTGCATGGTTGACTGCAAAGCCGCGCACATAAATACGGTCGAGTTGCAGCACCGGCATGGCAGCAGGAAAGGTGCGCGCCGGCGTCATGCGCGGGCCACGGCCAGCCAAGCGGCGCAAGTAAGTGCCGAAACTGCGCGAGGATAATTTCTGGTCGAATACTTCAGTCACGCCCAGTTGCATGCGCAGTGTTTTACTCAACGCATTGGTCCAGTCGTTGAAGTCGCCCGCAATCAGCAGCGGTGCATCGGCCGGCGCCGTGTCAGCCACGGCCGCAATCAGCGCTTCGGTCTGGCGCTTGCGGCTGCCGGCAAACAGCCCGAGGTGCACCACATAACAATGAACAGCAACTTCCTGCATTTGCAGTATGCAATGCAGAATGCCGCGCGATTCATACGCGTGATCGGAAACATCGTGATTGTTGGCAGACGCAATCGGGAAATTCGACAGCAAGGCGTTGCCGTGATGGCCATGGTCATACACGGCGTTCATGCCATACGCACTGTGCTGCTTGTCGGTCGCGAGAAATTCATGTTGCCCCTGCTCTGGCCAGGACGTTGCATGCCGTAGCGCCAGCAGATCATGCCGGCCCTGCACTTCTTGCAGGAACACGACATCGGCTTGCAACGAATCGATTCCCAGCTTGAGCGCATGCACACGTGGACGGCGCCCGATGGAACTGATGCCTTTATGAATATTGTAGGTTGCTATGCGCAGTTTCATCGGGTGCAGGTTTATTGATCAGTCAGCTGCCGTGGCAGCTGCAAAATGGCTTCGGCATTCGATGGCGAAAAACACAAATCCGCCGCCGCCTGCCAAGGCAGCCATTGATATTGCAAATGTTCGCGCTCGGCCAGCACAACAGGAATGTCGCGCGGTACCAGCAAGCCAAACACATGCTCTGTATTGTGGGTCACGCCGGGCGCATAACGGTGCCGCCACACTGGGTAGATTTCATACACGTTGGAAAGTTTCCAGTCACGAAGCTGTTCTTGCGAAATGGCCGGACTGCCAACCTGTATACCGGTCTCTTCCGCGACTTCGCGTATTGCCGTCGTGCGCAGTGGCTCATGAAGCTCGTCTTTGGAACCGGTGACGGATTGCCAGAAGCCGGGCTTGTCGGCGCGCTCTATCAGCAGCACTTGAAGATCAGCGCTGTGGATGACAACTAAAACGGATTCGGGAATTTTATGAGATGACATAACAATGAAATTAGGCGCAAAAAAGGCGCAATACATGCGCCTTATTATGCCCTGTTAAGCTGCAATGAGCCGAGGTCAGCCTTTGACGACCGGCTCCACATTGCGCAGCCGGATATGCAGCTCTTTCAACTGCTTCTCGTCGACTTCGCTTGGCGCCTGTGTCAGCAGACATTGCGCGCGCTGGGTTTTCGGGAAAGCGATCACGTCGCGGATCGATTCGGCACCGGTCATCATGGTGACGATACGGTCGAGACCGAAAGCGAGGCCACCGTGCGGCGGCGCGCCATATTGCAGCGCGTCGAGCAGGAAGCCGAACTTGCTTTGCGCTTCTTCGGCACCGATATTCAAGGCGCGGAAGACTTTGCTCTGAACATCAGCACGGTGAATACGGACCGAGCCGCCGCCAAGTTCCCAGCCGTTCAAGACCATGTCATAAGCCTGCGCAATGGCGCGGCCCGGATCGGTCTCGATGAAGTCTTCGTGGCCTTGTTTTGGCGCCGTGAACGGGTGATGCAAGGCATTCCAGCGGCCGGCGTCTTCGTCATGCTCAAACATCGGGAAGTCAACCACCCACAACGGACGCCACGCATCTTCGAACAAGCCGTTCTTGCGGCCGAAGTCGCTGTGGCCGATTTTGACGCGCAACGCGCCGATGGCGTCGTTGACGACTTTGGCTTTGTCGGCACCGAAGAAAATCAGGTCGCCGTTTTCTGCGCCGGTTTTTTCAATAATCTGCGCGAGGGCTGCGTCATGCAGGTTTTTGACGATCGGTGACTGCAGGCCATCGCGGCCCTTGGTCTTGTCATTGACCTTGATGTAGGCGAGGCCCTTGGCGCCGTAGATGGCGACGAACTGCGTGTAGGCGTCGATTTCGGAGCGCGGCATGCCGCCGTTTTCCATCGCGCCACCCGGTACGCGCAGGCCGACCACGCGGCCGTTTTCCATGTTGGCAGCACCGGAGAAGACTTTGAAATCGACGTCTTTCATTACGTCAGTCAGCTCGGTGAATTCGAGCTTGACGCGCATGTCCGGCTTGTCGGAACCATACATGCCCATTGCGGTGGCGAAGTCCATGACTGGGAATGGATCAGGCAAATCAACACCGAGGGCGTTCTTGAAGACCAGACGGATCATGCCTTCGAACATGTCGCGGATTTCCTGCTCGGACATGAACGATGTCTCACAGTCGATCTGCGTGAATTCAGGTTGGCGATCTGCACGCAAGTCTTCGTCGCGGAAGCATTTGGTAATCTGGTAATAGCGGTCGAAGTTGGCAACCATCAGCAATTGCTTGAATAATTGCGGCGACTGCGGCAATGCAAAGAAGTGACCGGCGTTCACACGCGACGGCACCAGATAGTCACGTGCGCCTTCAGGCGTAGACTTGGTCAGCATCGGTGTTTCAATGTCGATGAAGCCGTTGCCATCCAAGAATTTGCGCACTTCCATCGATACCTTGTAGCGCAGGCGCAGGTTCTGCTGCATTTGCGGACGGCGCAGGTCCAGCACGCGATGCGTGAGGCGCGTGGTCTCAGACAGGTTGTCGTCGTCGAGCTGGAACGGCGGCGTCACTGAAGGATTCAATACCTCAAGTTCCTGACACAGCACTTCAATTTTTCCTGAAGTCAGGTTCGCATTGGTGGTGCCGTCAGGTCGCGGACGCACGAGGCCGGTGATGCGCAAGCAGAATTCATTACGCACGGCTTCTGCATTGGCAAAGACTTCAGCGCGATCCGGATCGCAAACGATTTGCACCAGGCCTTCGCGGTCACGCAGGTCGATGAAGATCACGCCGCCATGGTCGCGCCTGCGATGTACCCAGCCGCACAAGCTGACGGTCTGGCCGAGCAGCGCTTCATTGGTTAAGCCGCAATAGTGTGTTCGCATTGACATATCAGTTTCCAGTTTTTTCAGTATGCAGTTCAATTTTAGGGCCGTGCACCGGTGGTGCCACGACGCCCATAGAGACGATGTATTTCAATGCTTCGTCCACGCTCATATCGAGTTCGATTGTTTCAGTCCGCGGCAGCATCAGGAAAAATCCCGAGGTCGGGTTCGGCGTTGTCGGCACATACACACTGACGTAGTCGCCTTGCAAATGGTTCTTCACATCGCCGCCGGGCACGCCGGTTTGGAACGCAATGGTCCAGCAACCTGCGCGCGGATATTCAATCAGCAGCGCTTTGCGAAATGCATTGCCGGACGAAGACAACAAAGTGTCGGATACCTGTTTGACGCTGGAGTAAATGGAACTGACGACCGGAATGCGGTTCAGCAGCAATTCCCACACCAGCAGCAATCGATTGCCGAGAAAATTACGTGTTACCAGACCGGTAAGAAAAATGATGACGAGCGTCAGGATCGTACCCAAGCCCGGCAGCGTGAACCCGAACAGCGACTCTGGGCGCCATTTTTCCGGCATCAACAGCAGCGACTGGTCGAGCGTACCGACGATCAGGTTCAGCACCCAGAGCGTAATCGCCAAGGGCACCAGAACGAGCAAGCCGGTAATGAAATATTTACGCATGATGGGGTTTAACTCGCTGTCGGCGTGCTGCTGCCAGTGGTGGTGGCCGGTGCCGGACTGGCTGAGCTTGATGTGTTTGTCGAGCTTTCAGTTTTGGCGCTGCCAGCAGATGCGCTTTCTGATTTGGCACCCTCGGCAGCTGCTGGCGCAGCCGTGGTGCTGGCGCCGCCACGGAAGTCCGTCACATACCAGCCACTCCCTTTTAATTGAAAGCCGGCGGCGGTCAGCTGCTTCTTGAAGGCGGGCTTGCCACAGGCGACGCAATCCGTCAGCGGCGCATCGGACATTTTTTGCAAAACGTCTTTGGCAAAACCACAGGCTTCACAGCGATAGGCATAAATTGGCATTACTTCCCCTGCAAAATTCGGAAAACCTTGAATTATAAAGGGTTTTCTCGACGGAATCGCATCCTGCAGAGAGCTGGCTCAGACGACAATTGCTTGGGGTTTTTGCAATTGCGGCAGCAGCGAGCCAATCAACATGCCGGCAAACGCGACCAACAGACCAACCAACTGCGGCGGCCAGATCGAATCGGCGCCAAAACGTTCCATCAAAAGCCACGACGCCAGGCCACTCACAACAGACACCAGCGCACCCTGCGTGGTCGCACGCGACCAATACAGACCGGCCACCAGCGGTATGAATGCGCCGACCAGCGGCACCTTGTAAGCATTGCCCACCATTTCGTAAATGGGCATGCCTTGCGATGCCAGTGCAAAACCGGTCACGGCAATTGTGAAGCACACCACCACGATGCGCGTTGTCAGCAGCAGTTGACGGTCACTCATGGGTATGAATTCACGCAGAATATTTTCAGTCAGCGTAATGCTGGGCGCTAGCAAAGTGCCGCTGGCGGTCGACATGATGGCTGAGAGCAGCGCGCCGAAGAACATGATCTGCACGGCCAGCGGTGTGTGGTTCAGGATCAATGTAGGCAGAATCATTTGCGCATCGTCCTTGATCAGCGAGGCAAACATGGCCGGGTCAATCAGCTGCGCTGAATACGCGAGATACATCGGGACGAACGCAAAGATGAAATAAAGTGAGCCGCCTGCGACCGCGCCCGCCATCGAGATGGTTTCGGTACGCGCCGACATCACGCGCTGAAACACGTCTTGCTGTGGAATCGAGCCAAACATGATGGTCACGGCAGCGCCGGCAAAAGCCAGCAACTCGGCAGCGGTCAGCGCAGGCCAGAACACCAGCTTGCCAGCGTCGGCTGCATGGGCGATGACGACGTGCGCGCCACCGGCCATGCCGGAGACGACATAGGCGATGTACACCATGCCGGTGACAATGATCGTCATCTGGAAAAAGTCCGTCAATGCCACCGACCACATGCCGCCAAACAGTGTGTAGACCAGCACAATGGCCGCGCCCATCATCATGCCGTTGGCATTGCTGATGGCGCCCTGAGACAGCACATTAAACACCAGACCGAGCGCGGTGATCTGCGCAGCGACCCAACCCAGATAAGAGATGACGATGCAGATGGAGACGATGATTTCAACGGCGCGGCTGTATCGCTGCTTGTAATAGTCACCAATGGTCAGCAGATTCATCCGGTACAACTTGCGGGCGAAAAACAGACCGACGAAGATAAGGCACAAGGAAGCACCGAACGGGTCTTCGATCACGCCACGCAAACCCTGATCTGCGAATTTGGCCGGAATCCCCAGTACGGTTTCGGAGCCGAACCAGGTCGCGAAGACGGTGGCAATCACGATGTAGAGCGGCAGCGAGCGGCCCGCGTTGGCATAGTCGGAAGAATTATGAACCTTGCGTGCCGCATACAGGCCGATTGCGACCGACACCAGCAGGTACAAGCAGACAAATATCACCAACGTATTCATGAATTCTCCGCGCAATGAAGAAAGAAATTAGCAAAAATTTGGCGCGATTATAACGAAAAAAATACGGCAGCTTTCGGTTGCGCTACCGCTCGGGACGATCAGTAAAAAATCATCAGTAATACACCGGCGATCAGGCCACCACCAAAATAGACGGCAAAGCCGAGCAGACGATTGGTCCGTCTTTGCTCAGCCAGCAAGGCTGCCAGCAATGCGGACTGATCAGTCTGTTGGGGCACTGCAGTCGCATGCAGCGCCTGCTGCAGCAAGCGCGGTAGCTGCGGCAAAATATGGCCGTATTGCGGCGCTTCGATTTTCAGGCGCTCGACAAAACCGCGCCAGCCGATTTGCTCATTCATCCAGCTCTCGAGAAATGGCTTGGCGGTTTGCCACAGATCGAGATCAGGGTCGAGCTGGCGACCCAAGCCTTCAATGTTAAGCAGGGTTTTTTGCAGCAGCACCAATTGCGGCTGCACTTCAATATTGAAACGGCGTGAGGTCTGGAACAGACGCAGCAGCACCTGACCAAATGAAATCTGGCTCAGTGGGCGGTCGAAAATCGGTTCGCAACAGGCGCGCACTGCCGCTTCGAGTTCATCGACGCGGGTTTCTTTCGGCGCCCAGCCCGACTCAATGTGCGCTTGCGCTACACGCTTGTAGTCACGCTGAAAAAACGCGAGGAAGTTTTGCGACAGGTAGTCTTTATCAAAGTCAGTCAGCGTACCGACGATGCCAAAGTCGAGCGCAATATAACGACCGAAAGTCGCGGGTGCGATCGACACGAGGATATTCCCGGGGTGCATATCGGCATGAAAAAACCCGTGGCGAAATACCTGCGTAAAGAAGATCGAGACACCTTCGCGCGAGAGTTTTTTAAGATCGACACCGGCCTCGAGCAGCTTGGCTGTTTGCGAAATCGGAATGCCGTGCATGCGCTCCATGACAATGACCGATGACGAGCAATAGTCCCAGAACATCTCCGGCACTAACAACAAATCCGATTTTGAAAAATTTCGCCGCAGCTGGCTCGCATTAGCGGCCTCGCGCATGAGGTCGAGTTCGTCATGCAAATATTTATCGAACTCGGCAACGACTTCACGCGGCTTCAAACGGCGACCATCGACCCACAAGCGTTCGACCCAGCCAGCGACGATATGCATGAGCGCGACGTCTTCACCAATGGCTGCATGTACACCAGGACGCAAGACCTTGACGGCGACTTCCGTGCCGTCTTTGAGCGTCGCGAAATGTACCTGCGCAATTGATGCAGAAGCTATAGGCTCGCGCACGAAACTGCCAAACAATTGATCCGGGTGCTGACCCAGTGAGCGGGTAATTTCTTCAATGGCGAGGTCCGGTGAAAACGGTGGCACGCGGTCTTGCAGCAAGGCGAGCTGGTCCGCGATATCGGCCGGCAGCAAATCGCGCCGCGTCGACAGCACCTGCCCCAATTTCACAAAGATCGGACCCAGTTCTTCAAGCGCGCGGCGCAGGCGTTCACCTCGCGGCGCGCTGATATCGCGCCCAAAAATCAATCCCGACAGTGCGCGCAAACGCGGCGAGGCGGTGGGGCCGGACAAAGCGATTTCGTCTAGCCCATAGCGTAATGCGACACGGAGTATTTTCAGTACGCGCGGCAAGCGAGAGATCATGCGCGCTCCAGCAATTGAATACGCTTGGCCAGACGCTCGGTGTCATCGCGCAAAGTCGCAACGGCTGCCGCAAAATCATTGGCTGCCTGTCTATGCAGCAGCATGGGGTTTTCTTCGAGCAGATATTCAGCCATATTTTCTGCGAGTTTTTTTCCGGTTGATTGCATCGTGGCCAGACTAGCCTGCGCCGTTTGCACAATACGCACGGCGGCGATATCGCCGACTAGCGGTGCGAGATCTTCTTCAGCTTCCCAGCGCAATTTGCTGGCGACTTGTGAAATGGTGTTGGCGAAATCAGCGTCGCCTTCTATCTTCACATAGGAGACAGCGCGCTCGGGATTGGCCGCTATCTGCGGCAAGTCGGCAGGTTTCACGCGAATGGTGACGCTGGCATTTTCCTCAGTGCCAGCTTCGAGCAAGCCGTCGGCTGCTATGCGCAAACGCAGATCAAAAAATCCGGTGGCGATGCAGGCGGTTTTGCCGGCGTGAGCGGCCAGCATTGCTTGCTGCGCTGGCTGGCGTGCGAGCAGGTGGTTGATGGTGGCAATCAGAGGATATTCAAGTTTCATCGTTTTTTGGTAAACGCCACTGGATCCCGGCCTGCGCCGGGATGACGAATTTTATGCTGCTTGCCTTTTAACACCGTCATCCCGGCGAACGGTGAAGCAGGGGTTTCAGATCGCATGCGATCTGCCTGCGGAACGGTATGGGCATGCAAGCCCATACGCGCCCTGCAAGGGGGGATCCAGCGGCTTTGATTCAACTCTAAAGCTTGACACCCACATGCAGCGCAGCCACACCAGCAGTCAGGTTGAAATAATCCACACGATCAAACCCGACATCCTGCATCATGGCTTTCAGCGTTTCCTGATCCGGATGCATACGTATCGATTCAGCCAGATAGCGATAGCTGTCGGCGTCATTGGCAATCTTCTTGCCCAGCCATGGCAGCACCTTGAACGAATAGATGTCATACGGTTTCTGCAGCGGGCCAGCCACTTTGGAAAACTCCAGCACCAGCAGTTTGCCACCCGGCTTCAGCACGCGGCGCATCTCGGCTAGCGCCTGATCTTTGTGCGTCATGTTGCGCAGGCCGAAAGCCACCGAAACGCGGTCGAAATAGTTATCAGGGAACGGCAGTTTTTCAGCATCGCACAGCATGGTCGGCAACAGCATGCCTTCATTCAGCAAGCGGTTGCGGCCCTCGCGCAGCATCGATTCGTTAATGTCGGTCAGCCAGACTTCGCCGGATGGCCCGGCTTTTTTCGCAAACGCACGCGCCAGGTCGCCCGTGCCGCCGGCAATGTCCAGCACTTTAAAACCGGGGCGTATGCCTGCCTGCGCAATCGTGAATGCCTTCCAGACGCGATGCAGTCCGGCCGACATCAGGTCATTCATGACGTCGTATTTGGCGGCGACCGAATGAAAAACTTCAGCGACCTTGCCTGCCTTTTCTTCTTCGGCAACGGTCTGGAAACCAAAATGGGTCTGGGTCATGACAGGGAATATCCGGAAAACCGTAGGGAACAGCATTATACAAGTCAAACCAGTGCGCTTCGGTGCGCACCATTACCAGCCATCATTTTTCGACTCGCTCGGTGGCTAGCCTTATTGAAAGTACCCCGGAATTAACTTTAGTTAGCTTTTGGCACACCGAGCTAATGCACTGACAGTTGCATATGTTGGGGCAATTCATGCTTGGGGAAAGTGGAAATGAACTTGGCCAGCCGTTATTCCACAGAAGTGCTGTAAGTCAAAACTATACCAACCGGGATAAAAGGGGCAGGCCATGAAAGTCGACTCAAATACTTCGACCAGAGAGTTATCGAATTTTTTTCAAAAATTGGGTGACGGTGACCGTATTCGCGCAAAAGAAGAAGGCGGTATCGTCACACTCTATGTGCGGGATCGGACCTTGCTGGATGTGCTGAAGGAAAACTTCAGTTCCAAGCACATGGGGCGGGTAGCACAAAGTCGTCGTCTGGCGCAGGAAACCATATTTCAAGTTCTCAACAAATAAGATAGCTATAAATTTTCGCCTCATCACATGCGGGATATCCATCATTTTGTTTCTGACAGAAGTCATGATATTCGGCCTGCCGAGCTCAGGAGTTCCTTAGCTGCGATCGATAAAAACTTGGAAAATCTCGGCAATAGCGTCCAGTCCGGCTGGCACAATGCCGTGGATCGCTTGATGGCAGACGGTGCTGGAGCCGAATATAAAGTCATTCATAGCCTGCAGGATCTCGGCCATATGCGGCAAGCTGATAAAGAATCAATGATTAGCTTCATCCTGCAGGGAAATTCGAAACTGGATCGGAAAGAACTCCTCAAAGACTGCGCTGCTTTCGAACAATTCATGCAACAACAAGGTGCACGTCCTCTCGGTCGAATTGACTATCCCCGCATTGCAAATCTGGCGGAAAAATGGGATCTTGCGACCCAAAACAATCCTGACGACATCCCAACGTCCGGCCCGCTCACTACCGCCGGTGCATTTCTTTCTGAAATTGCTAATCCAAGAATCACGCCAGTTAGTATTGAACTAGTGCACGGCAATCTCACTGAAAATGATGCCGATGTTTTTGTGATGACCTCGGGCATGAGTCAGCGTGACAAAAGCGTATTCAAAAATCGCCCGGAAGCAGCGTTCGTGGAGGCATTAATATCTGGAAATCACGATAGCTTCAATCAAGGGGTAGCATCATTTGATGCGCCGAAAGGACTAGCACCGTCAAAAGCGCATACGGTCTTTGCGGCGCACTGCAAAAGCACCGACAAGGACGGGCCGATCAATGCGAAAAATCTGAAACCCGTTTACAGGGAAATATCGGCGCGCATGAAGCAGTGGCGGGAATTGAAGAAACCCGGACCAGATGCTCCCTCATTCGACAGCATCTTGCTGCAACCGCCAGGAGTCGATGAAAAAAACAAGTTATCCGAAGCAAATTTGAAAATCATGGCGGAGTCGGTAATTAAAATGCGCGCAGAGAACCCTGGCCTGCTGATCAAAATTCTGGTGCCGGCAAACTTGGGTGAGGGCAATATAAATGAGGCTTTGCAAGAGGTATTGAGCAAGCAGCGATAACTAAGCTGATATGTTTTTCAGCTAAGCCAGCTCAGTACGGATCAGTGCGAAGCGCAACCGCCACCAGCCACGACCATAGGCGCATCACGACCGCTGTCGCGTGTGAAGCCGGCTGCTTCGAGCCAGCGCAAGTAGTCTTCCCACAGAGCGTCAGCGCTACTGCCTAGCCAGTACAGATAATCCCAATTGAAAATGCCAGTGTCGTGGCTGTCGGAGAAAACCGGACGCACAACGTAATTACCGACCGGCTCGAGCGCTGTCAGGCCGACTTCGCGTTTGCCGGTTTGCAGGGTTTCCTGCCCATCGAGCGTGGCCGCTTCTCGCATAGCGGGAAAACCCAGTAGATATCGCACGATATGTGCGTGACCATTTATGCTCGATAGATGCAGGATGTTGCGGCAATCTTCGTCCGTTTCAGTCAGGCTTGCACCGGCCTCAACGAGCAGTTTGACAATCGCCAGCTGGCCGCCTTCGCACGCATGCAGGAGCGGTGTATGTTCTTCTGAATCCAGCTCATCGAGGCCCGCCGCTTCGCGCATCGAGCCAAACCGATTGATGCCCTCATGAGCTGGTAAGCACGCTGATGAGGATGACGACGAAGATGACGTTGAACCGTTTTCATCAGCAGCTGGCTAATTCGCATTGAACCGAATTGATCCGAATAAATAGGAACAGCTGCCCGTTTGATTGGCAATCTGTGTTCAAACTATTCCCGTACTTTGAACGGGCAGATGCCTATTCATTTTCCGCAAACCGATTATCGGCTTCGAAAATAGAAAACGGCATGAACTTTCTACAGAAAACTCTTACTCACGATCGTCTTTTGTCCGCGCTCCCGCAATGTCTAATTTTCGAGGAATCCTGAAATGTCCCCCAATCAGCTTGGCCAGCATAATAATCTCAACCCCTATCAAAATCCCCCTAACAACCCGGAATCTGATTTGGATTACGGAGACTTCGAATTCTCTGAGGAGAACGATTCTTCATCGTCCTCTGCTGAGCAGCAGACTGGGCAACCGCGTATGCAACAGCCAGAAAAAGATTTTATGCAGATCGACGGAGCCAGCGATGATGAGGAAGACACGGCTACCCACCAAGGCATGAAGCGCAGATGGAAAGATACTAGTACCGCCTCTGAAGAAGAAGACCTGGAAGCATCGACAGAACCGCGCAAGCGACAACGCACGTCGGAAAAATCAGCCGCTCCCGCTGCGCCGGTCTATCTGGAATACGATATGCATCGTGATTCAGACCTCATCGAGCTAACCCGTCAGCATGGCGGCAAGTTAATGGCTGCGAAGGCGAAAAATTTATACTATTCCCCACCGACCGACAATAGCCTGCAATTTAGAGCGGCATTGCTATGCCTGAAGCTGCAACGGGTCAGCGGCAATATTGCTTTTCCAGACAAGGACGATTTCGTCGCTCTGGCGTTTTCGAATTTCTTCGGCTGCCTCAAAGAAGCCTGCCTCGCTAATGAAGTTGAACTGGTTACCCAACTACTCGTCAGCGGGATGGGTAAAGACGCACAGGAAGCACTTTCGGTCTTATTGGCAGTGCCGCTTGAGGCCGGCTCTGTGGAAACGGCGGCTCTATTGCAAAAAATGACGGGTAAAGACGCACGCGAAGCACTTTCGGTCATATTGGCAGCGGCACTTGAGGCCGGCTCCGTGGAAGCGGCGGCTCTATTACAAAAAATGGGTGTGTTCCCGTACGACGTTGCCGCGTCTTCTACCAGCACTTCTTCTACCAGTATTTCTTCTATTAGCACTTCTTCTGCAAGTACTGCTGCCCTCCCATCTGCGTATTGGCAACAAGCGGCCAGGGAAAATTCTATTTTTTTAAAAAATGAGGATTTTAAAAAATTATCGAATTGCTTAGCGCAGAAAGGCAATCAGGAATCTGGATTGAAGCTGATCTTCGGACAGTCAAACGTCCGGCCTGCTGGACAGTTCACTATCAGGAGATTACTTGAAATTACGGATGAAATTAAGGAATTGCTCACAGCATGTAATGCAGTCATCCTTGGGACAGATGACGCTGACGTATCTTATGTCCTGCTTTCAAATGATTTCAACTCGCAGAAATTCAAGGAAGAGCTACTAAGTTTGCAAGCAATCGAAAATGAATATGACGATGGAACGGTGCGTACAACAGCATTTATGTTTGCAGCACAGTGGCCAGATACGGACATTTTCAAGGCCTTGCTGACAAATGATGAGGAGGGAGCTTATGACAAAAATAGACTAACAGTCATGCACTGCGCTGCCTGGGCAGGTCACAAAGAATATTTAGAATTGCTTCTTGCTCGTGGGTATACATTGAACCTGACGGACAGCCACGGGATGTCCATGCTGTCACATGCAGCGGCACAAGGTCATACTGAGATATGCCAATTATTGATAGACTGGGGTGCCGATATCGAGCCGGAGTTTGAAGAGGACATTTCTGCTCTGTCCATCGCTGCAGAACATGGTCACACTGCCACTTGCGCACTCCTCATTGGGAAAAATGCTGATATCGAAGTGAAAGACAGTAAGGGTGTCACTCCTCTGCTCAAGGCAGCAATTAATGGGCATCTTGATACCTGCAAAACCTTGATCACGCTTGGCGCTAGTCTTGATCATATAGATGGGGGAGGCTACTCACTGCTTTCAGCAGCAGCCTGCAGCAACAATATTCTGCTCTATCGGTATTTACTGGATAAGGGTGCCAGCTATAAAAATGATGGAATACAAATTCCCCCCCTCACTTCAGCTGCACTCCACAACAGTACAGACTTGTTGCGGATGCTGTTAGAACAAGGAGCCGACATCCATGCAGCGGACAGAGATGGCGATACTGCCCTGATGCTAGCCTGCATCAATTCACATCTGTATTCCGTTCAGATTCTGCTGGAACATGGCGCGAAAATCGATCAAGTCAATCACAAATCTGAAAACGCGCTGATTTTTGCAAGTCATTGCAACGACGTTGCGATTGTGAATTTACTGCTCAAACATGGAGCAACCTTGTTTTCGAAGCAGAATTTCGGCTACAGAGCGTTGGAATACGCGGTCCAAAAAAGATCGATGGATATCGTTAAAACACTAGTGAATGCCGGGGTTCCTGTGGACCCGAAAAAATTAGGATTGGCAGGTAAAAATAATCTTCTACTCAAATTAGACTACGGAGATATCAATAGTGATTCGACTTTAGAAATACTTCAGTTCCTGCTCAATCACGGCGCACCATTACATCATACCAATGAAGAAGGAAATGACGCGCTGATGCTGGCGGTAGATAAAAGCAATGTTCCTGCAGTAGGGCGGATGCTCAAATATGGCGCCAAAGTAGGACAAGAATCCAGTAAAGGGAATGCTCTTCAGCTTGCCATACACAATCTGAAGCAGCATGTGGACTCATGGTCCCTCTTCAATGGGGCCGACGGAATCCTGTTTCTATTATTAAAAGCCATTCAATCTCAGCACAACTTCGATACTTTGTACAAAGAGGCTCTATATTTCACAAAAGATTTTCCGCTAGGTCGCGACCTGATTCTGGATAGCAGGGTCTGGCTTTACTCGGCAAGTGAAACAGTTAGAGTGAAAAGTCCAGACTATCAAAAACTTATTCAGCGCAACATACCTTTATTGTTAAAGGTTGAAAAAATTCCAGCGAGTTCATACAGTAGTGAGACATTCAGAGACGTAATCGCATCAGCAGACATCCCTGCGTCTGTGCTTGAACTGATGCAAGCTTTCATGGAAGCGTTCCCACTAATGTTAGCGCCTCTCTCAGGCATTAAAGCCCATGACAAACCTTTTTTTGCTCTCTCAGTCACGGCGGGCATGATAGTCAGTGCGCTTGAACCCAAACTACTTTCTATTGAAAACTGGCAGCCTTACGCGGAATATCCACTTCACCCGTCAATTTCTCAAACTCTTCATTCGAAGGCTCGCAAGGCGCTAAGATTGCTGGTTGAATCTGCCGTACAAATAGAAGAAAATTTCGCGGGTAACTCCATCAGTCATTTATTTGAAACCTGCGTACAGAAAACCTTGCAAGGGCGAGAGCCTGTTTCGCTGGCTGAGCATCAATGCCCGGCAGGAGCTATCAGCGACGCGTTACAGAGTGGCGGAATTTATGGCGTTCTCAGTGACAAAATCGAAGCTGCATGGGTCGAAGCCTGGGATACCGTCGCCAAGACACAATCGCAAATTTTGGCCGCCGCACCTAGCATTGAAAATCGTGCGTCCTCAAGCAGCAGCACATCCTCAAGTAGCAGTAATGCATCCTCAATTACCAGCAGTGCGTCCTCAAACTGGGCGGATATCGAGATGAACGATATTTTCGACTCAAACGCCGCAGTGGAATCTTTAGGTATGTGGATATCGAGCATGTCTGCGCCACAGCGTCCCACTTTTATGGAAGGACCGCTTGCCACAGCTTTGCTCGCAGAATTCCGGCGCGTCCTGAAACGCACGATGAATGAACCGGGTAATTTGATTCTGGAATTGCCTCGGGCATCTGCTGACGTTACTCTGGAGTTGCCTGGGGCATCTGCTGAAGTTGCAAATGTTTATAGAGAGCTCTTATTCCGACAATTGCATATGCTGGCGCAATTCATCGACGACAAAAATAAGCCGCAATCACAAGAAGAGCTGACAACCAGCGACCAATCAGGCGACGCTATAGTTTAGTGCGAAGCGCAACCACCGCCAGCCACGACCATAGGCGCATCACGGCCGCTGTCTCGCGTGAAGCCGGCAGCTTCGAGCCGGCGCAAGTAGTCTTCCCATAACGCGTCGGCGCTGCTGCCCAGCCAGTACAGATAGTCCCAAGTGAAGATGCCGGTGTCGTGGCCGTCGGAGAACACAGGCTTTACCGCGTAGTTGCCGACTGGCTCAAGCGCTGTCAGGCCGACTTCGCGTTTGCCGGTTTGCAGGGTTTCCTGTCCTTCGCCATGGCCGCGCACTTCGGCTGATGGCGAATACACTCGCAGCAGTTCGAATGGCAGGGTGTAATGACTGTCGTCATCGAAGGCGATGTCGAGGGTGCGCGAAGCTTTGTGGACTTCGATTGCGGTTGGGTGTCTGCTTGGCGTGCTCATAGGATTTGCTTTAGGTTTTACGGAAGACACCGTGGCACAGTGTTTCTAAATTCAATTACAAATACGAAGCCAGCCGTAACGCCATTGCGTCACGCAAAGCCGGCAGTAATGCACGGCGCGCATCAAGCACGTCTTCTGGCGTGACCCGTTGCGCCACCGCCCATACTGGCGACGGGAAATGCGCATCATCGGCATAGCGCGGGATGACATGCCAGTGCAAATGCGGTACGACGTTACCAAGACTGGCGAGGTTGATTTTTTTCGGCTGCATCACATCGCGCACAACTGTTTCCACCTGCCACAGCACATCCATCATCAGCATGCGGTCGAGTTCGTTGAGGTCAGTGACTTCAACGACATGATCGCGCCAGATCACGCGGCAAAAACCGGGGTACTGCGCATCCTCAACCAGCACGACGCGAAACTGCGTGCCCTGATAAATGACTTCACCACCCGGGGTATTACACAGCTCGCAATCGCTTAATACCAAATCAGTCATGTCGCTTACACCAATACGCGTTCGATGCCGCCGTTGTTGGCGCGTGCCACGTAGTCAGGCATCCAATTCTCACCCAGCAGATGGCGCGCTATTTCGACAACGATGTAGTCGGCATCAGTTCCCGAGTCATCGTCATAACGCTTCAAGCCCTGCAGACAGGACGGGCACGAGGTCAGGATTTTGACGTTGCCGGTGAAGCCATCGGCGCGTAGCTTGTCGGCGCCCTTGACCATTTCCTCCTCTTTGCGGAAGCGGATTTGCGTAGAGATATCAGGGCGCGCAACGGCCAGCGTGCCGGACTCGCCGCAGCAGCGATCGTTCTTTTCGATCTTTTGCGCGTCGATGGTTGTGATCAGGCTGTTGACAGTCTTTAACGGGTCCTGCAATTTCATCGGGCTGTGGCAAGGGTCGTGATACATGTAGCGCGTACCGCTGACGCCTTCGAGCTTGATGTTTTTTTCGAGTAGATATTCGTGGATGTCCATGATGCGGCAGCCAGGGAATATTTTGTCGAACTGATAGCCTTGCAACTGATCGTAGCAAGTGCCGCAGGAAACAATCACCGTCTTGATATCAAGATAGTTCAACGTGTTGGCCATGCGATGGAACAGCACGCGGTTGTCGGTGATGATTTTTTCAGCTTTGTCAAAGTCACCCGAACCGCGTTGCGGATAACCGCAGCACAAGTAGCCCGGCGGCAGCACGGTTTGCACGCCCACTTCCCACAGCATGGCTTGCGTCGCCAGACCGACTTGCGAGAACAAACGTTCCGAGCCGCAGCCAGGGAAATAGAACACAGCTTCCGTATCGGCACTCGTCGTTTGCGGGTTGCGAATGATAGGCACGACTTTGTCGTCTTCAATATCAAGCAGAGCGCGCGCGGTTTTCTTGGGCAAATTGCCCGGCATCTTCTTGTTGATGAAGTGGATTACCTGCTCGCGCACCGGTGGCTTGCCATGCGTGGACGGCGGCGCCTTGGTTTGCTTCTTCGCGAATTTTTTCAATATGTCATGGCCGAGGCGCTGCAGCTTGTAGCCCCAGCCCATCATGACCTGACGCGTCGCATTGATCGTTGCCGGATCGGTCGCGTTCAAGAAGAACATCGACGCTGCCGTGCCGGGGTTGAACGACTTCTTGTTCATCTTGCGCAGCAGATTACGCATGTTCATCGACACATCGCCAAAGTCGATATCGACGGGGCATGGCGTTAAACATTTATGGCAGACCGTGCAATGGTCAGCGACGTCTTCGAATTCTTCCCAGTGCTTGATCGAGATACCGCGCCGTGTTTGCTCTTCATACAGGAAGGCTTCGACCAGCAGCGAAGTCGCGAGAATTTTGTTGCGTGGCGAGTAAAGCAAGTTCGCACGGGGCACATGGGTGGCGCACACCGGTTTGCATTTGCCGCAGCGCAGGCAGTCTTTGACGCTATTGGCGATGGCGCCGATATCGCTTTGCTGCATGATCAGCGATTCATGTCCCATGAGGCCAAACGACGGCGTGTAGGCATTGCGCAAGTCTGCTGGCAGTTCGATTTTATTTAGCAGCTTGCCTTTGTTGAAGCGGCCGTCCGGATCGACACGTTCTTTGTAGTCGCGGAAATCGCGCATTTCCGCATCGGTCAGGTATTCGAGCTTGGTAATGCCGATACCGTGTTCGCCAGAGATGACGCCATCAAGTGAACGGGCCAGCGCCATGATGCGGTCCACTGATGCGTGCGCGTCTTGCAGCATCTGGTAGTCATCGGAGTTGACCGGGAGATTCGTGTGCACATTGCCGTCGCCGGCATGCATGTGCAGCGCGACGAACACACGACCGCGCAGCACGCGTTTGTGGATCGCTGTGCATTCTTCCAGAATCTGCTTGAAGGCTCCGCCATTGAAAATCAGGCGCAAGACTGCGCGCACTTCGTTTTTCCACGAGATGCGAATGGTGCGGTCTTGCAGCACATCGAACAACGTGGCGTGTGCTTGCTCAGCCAGCCGCGCTGCAATGACTGGCGCGAGCTTTTCAAGGCCGATGTTGTTGAGTTCGGCTTGCGCGTCGGCCAGTGGCAGGTCGAGATTGTCTAGCAGCCACGACCAGCGGGTGTGCACCGCTTGCAGCAATTGCTGAGCGTCGCTGACACGATTTTCCAGCACCTCGGCCGGCGGTATGTCATTGCCTTCGGCATCATCGCTTTTACCCAAAGGCAGACTGCCTTTTGCAAAGAAGCTATTGAGCTCGGCCACCAGCTTCAATTTATTCTTGATCGACAGTTCGATGTTAATGCGCTCGATGCCGTCGGTGTACTCACCCATGCGGTTCAATGGAATGACAACGTCTTCATTAATCTTGAACGCATTGGTGTGTTTCGCAATCGCTGCCGTGCGGGCGCGATCAAGCCAGAATTTTTTACGCGCTTCGGGGCTGACAGCAACGAAGCCTTCGCCTACGCGGGTGTTGGCGATGCGGACCACTTCCGACGCAGCGCGTGCTACTGCTTCATCATCGTCACCGACGATATCGCCAAACAGCGCCATCTTCGGCAAGACGCCGCGTTTGGATTTAGTCGCATAGCCGACTGCGCGCAGGTAGCGCTCATCCAGATGTTCAAGGCCGGCGAGAATGGCGCCGCCTTTTTTGGTTTCAGCGTCCAGATAATTTTTAATCTCGACGATGGACGGAATCGCGTCGCGCGCCTGACCGAAAAATTCGAGGCAGACGGTGCGCGTGTGCTTCGGCATTTTGTGCAAAATCCAGCGCGCCGATGTAATCAGGCCATCGCAGCCTTCTTTCTGAATGCCGGGCAGGCCCGACAGAAATTTGTCGGTGACGTCTTTGCCCAAACCTTCCTTGCGGAATTTGCGACCCTCAATTTCAAGCAATTCGGTCTTGAACGGTGCGTTAGTCTTGCCCTTCTCGGCCGGATGCGTCCAGACGAGCTGGAAACGCGCCAATGGCGTGTCGTGAATTTTGCTCAGGTTGTGGTCGAGCCGCGTGACTTCGAGCCAGTCGCCGTTCGGGTCCACCATGCGCCAGCTGGCGAGGTTGTCGAGCGCGGTGCCCCACAACACAGCTTTTTTGCCACCGGCATTCATGGCGATATTGCCGCCTATGCAGGAAGCTTCGGCCGAGGTCGGGTCGACTGCAAACACAAAGCCGGCTTTTTCAGCGGCGTCAGAGACGCGCTTGGTGACAACACCAGCGCCGGAATAAATGGTCGCGTATTCGCGCGACAGTCCCGGCAGCACCTGCATCTCTACTGCGCCGAGCGCTTCGAGTTTTTCGGTGTTGATGACGGCCGACAGCGGCGTCAATGGCACGGCGCCGCCGGTGTAACCGGTGCCACCTCCGCGTGGAATGATGGTCAGACCAAGTTCGATACAGCCTTTGACCAAACCCGCCATTTCATCTTCGGTGTCGGGCGTCAGCACTACGAATGGATATTCAACACGCCAGTCGGTCGCATCAGTCACATGCGAGACACGCGAGAGGCCATCGAACTTGATGTTGTCCTGCGCGGTAAAACGACCCAGCACTTTGCCGCTGCGGCGGCGCAGGTCATACATCTGACGGAATTCCTGGGCAAAGTCTTCGACCGCTTTGCGTGCCGCCTGCAGCAGTGCTTCCACACTGGCGCTGCGCTTGAGCGCTTCCGGATCGCCCTTGTCTACTGCATCGGTAGAGTGACGGCGCTTGTCGACTTCACCCAGACGGTGGTGCAGCGCTTCAATCAGCGCTTGCCGCCGCTTCGGGTTATCGAGCATATCGTCTTGCAGGTACGGATTGCGGCGCACGACCCAGATGTCGCCCAAGACTTCGTACAGCATGCGGGCGGAACGGCCGGTCTGGCGCGCACTGCGCAAGGTCGACAACAGCCGCCACGCTTCTTCTCCGAGCAGACGGATGACGATCTCGCGGTCGGAGAAGGACGTGTAGTTATAAGGGATCTCGCGCAAGCGGGCCGGCAGGGTGCCGTCAGGTGCGTCGGATAGGAGAGCGTGCAGGTGCGCAGGAGCGTTCATCTGTTTGTGTGAGGTACTTTGGTAGTGCTAACACTAAAGAGTCATTCTAGCGTATTGCGCCGCAACAGGCAGGCCGTCAAAGCCAGCTCAGCAACTGATGCCAAAAACCGTTCGGCACCATCAATAACAGCGCCGTAATCGTCAGGTAGCGCAACAGCTTTCCTATTGCCATAAAAACCACGCAAGGCCAGAAATCCATCTTCAGCCAACCGGCCAGCGAACACAACGGGTCGCCAACGACAGGCAACCATGCCAGCAGCAGGGTCTTGGGGCCGAAGCGCTGCAACCAGCCAAACCAGCGGGTCTCGCGCTCTGCTGCCATCCATTGTTTGGCGCCGTAGCCCATTGCATAACTAATGGCGCCACCGATGGTATTGCCGGCGGTGGCCACCAGAATCGCCGGCCAGAATAGCGCCGGATTGAGTTTGACAACGGCAAAGACGGCTGGCTCCGAACCCATGGGTAGAAGGGTTGCGGACAACAGGCTGATGACGAACAGCGACGACAGGCCGATTGTAGGCAGTGCCAGGTAAGCAAGCAGGGAATTGAGAAAAGCAGTCAGCATCAGGTTCAAAGTACAAAGTCGCTGGGTTCCGGCCTGCGCCGGAACGACGGTAGTAATTTGAACAGGGACCAAAACTCAAACGTCGTTCCGGCGCAGGGTGAGGCAGGGGTTTCGCAGCGCGTTGGCGCTGCGCCTACCGAAGCGCCACGGCATGCTTGCCGAGGCGTGGCCCGCAGGGGAACCCAGTGGCGTTTTTGTTCCATCGATCTACTCAAACACGCTCCATTATAATGACGGCCTATGAGCACTGACTACCTGAAAAAAATCCTGACCTCGCGCGTCTATGACGTTGCCATCGAAACCCCGCTGGAACTGGCACCGACTTTGTCGGCGCGCATTGGCAACGCGATTTACTTCAAGCGCGAAGACATGCAAAGCGTGTTCAGCTTCAAGCTGCGTGGCGCTTATAACAAGATGGCGCATTTGACGCCTGCGCAACTCAAGCGCGGCGTGATCTGCGCATCGGCAGGCAATCATGCGCAGGGCGTCGCACTGTCTGCCAGCCGGCTTGGCTGCCGCGCCGTGATCGTAATGCCAACCACCACACCGGCAGTGAAGATTGATGCGGTCAAGGCGCGCGGTGGTGACGTGGTGCTGTTTGGTGATTCGTATTCCGACGCTTACCAGCACGCGCTAAAGCTGGAGAAAAAACTCAAACTGTCGTTTGTGCATCCGTTTGATGATCCTGACGTCATCGCCGGTCAGGGCACGATTGCGATGGAAATCCTGCGCCAGCATGCCGGCCCTATTGATGCGGTGTTTGTCGCCATCGGCGGCGGCGGGTTAATAGCAGGCGTGGCGGCCTACATCAAGGCAGTACGGCCCGAGATTAAAGTCATTGGCGTGCAGACGACTGACTCGGACGCGATGGCGCGCTCGATCAAGGCCGGCAAGCGCGTGACGCTGACTGATGTTGGTCTGTTTTCAGACGGCACCGCAGTCAAGCAGGTGGGCGTAGAGACTTTCCGCCTCGCGCAGCAGTATGTTGACGAGATCATTCTGGTTGATACCGATGCCGTGTGCGCGGCGATCAAGGATGTCTTCACTGACACGCGCAGCATTCTTGAGCCGGCCGGTGCGCTGGCGGTGGCCGGTGCGAAAGCGTATGTCGAGCGTCAGGCCGGCAGCAAGAAGCCTGTGAAAAACCAGACGCTGGTGGCGATTGCTTGCGGCGCGAACATGAATTTCGACCGGCTGCGTTTCGTTGCCGAGCGCGCCGAAGTCGGCGAGGCGCATGAAGCCGTTTTTGCAGTGACGATTCCGGAAGAGCGCGGCAGCTTCAAGCGTTTTTGCCAGACCGTCGGCGCACGCGCGGTGACGGAATTTAACTACCGTATCAGCGATCAAAAAGAGGCGCATGTATTTGTCGGTCTGCAGGTGGCCAACCGCGAAGAGCCGGGCAAGATCAGCAAGCATTTCCAGAAGCAGGGCTTCAAGACGATTGACCTGACGCAGGACGAACTGGCGAAGCTGCATATTCGCCATCTGGTCGGCGGCAAGAGTGCGATGGCGCAAAACGAATTGCTGTATCGCTTTGAATTTCCCGAGCGTCCAGGTGCGTTGATGCGCTTTCTGGATAGCCTCGCGCCGAACTGGAATATCAGCCTGTTTCACTATCGCAGCCAGGGCGGCGATGTGGGGCGCGTGCTGGTGGGCCTGCAAGTGCCACGCAAGGAAATGAAGGCGTTCCGCGATTTTCTGGCAACACTCGGTTACCGGCACTGGGATGAAAGCGCAAACCCTGCGTATAAATTATTTTTGTAATCATGAACACATCGAATACGCCGTCCGATTCACCGCTCGGCAAGGCTGCCGCCTACCAGACCCAATACGACCCTTCGCTGTTGTATCCGATGCCGCGCGCGCCCAAACGCGCCGAACTCAAACTCAGTGGCAACCTGCCTTTTTTCGGCATGGATGTATGGAATGCTTATGAAGTGTCGTGGCTGAACATGCGCGGCAAACCGCAAGTGGCGATCGCGACCTGGCAGGTGCCGGCTGACTCGCCAAATATTATCGAGTCCAAATCACTGAAGCTGTATTTCAATGCCTTGAACCAAAGCAGACTGGCAGGGCCTGAAGCGCTGCTGGATTTATTACGCGCAGATTTATCAGCCGGTTTCGGTGCGCCGATACCGATTCAGCTCACAGGCAGCGACAGCTTTCAGCAACTCAAAATGGGCGAGCTCGATGGCTTGCTGCTGGACCGACTTGATATCGAGGTCGATCGCTACGAGCCTGATCCTTCGCTGTTGAAAGCCGATCACGACGCTGCGCCGGTGGAAGAAAAACTGGTCTCCCACTTGCTCAAGTCGAATTGCCTAGTCACTGGGCAACCGGACTGGGGCAGTGTGCAAATCCATTATGTGGGTGCGGCGATTGAGCAGGAAGGTTTGTTGAAATACATCATCGGATTTCGCGAACACAATGAATTTCACGAGCAGTGTGTCGAGCGTATTTTCATGGACATTTTGCGCCAGTGCCAACCACAAAAGCTGATGGTGACTGCGCGCTATACGCGGCGTGGCGGAATTGACATCAACCCGTGGCGCAGTAATTTTTCGCTCGCCAAGATGCCGTCTAATGCACGCAACGCCAGACAGTAAGCGGCATCAAAGGGAGACACGATTCGGATTGCCATCTTGACCAAGCAGGTATAGATTTAGCCTTTGGGCAATTGATATGCAAAGTTGTACGGATGTCGATCGAGCGAATGACGAAAATGATAAGAATGTCGTCGTTACTACACAACTCTGACAGTCGCGATATTCAAAAGCCTGCGATTTGAAATGCGCCTATAATTCGATCGAATGACAATTTTGTGCAACGCACCATGACACAGTTCAGCCAAATTCTGCCTTTAAAAAATGTAGTTCTCGATCTGGAATGCTCCAGTAAAAAACGCGCGTTCGAACAAGCGGGCCTGATTTTCGAGAACAACTGCGGCATCGCCCGCTCTACCGTTTCGGACAATCTGTTCGCGCGCGAGCGACTCGGCTCTACCGGACTCGGCCACGGCGTAGCTGTCCCGCACGGCCGCATTCGCGGGCTGAAGTCACCGTTGGCCGCTTTTGTGCGTCTCAACGACGCGATTCCTTTCGAATCGCCCGATGGCGAACCGGTCAAGCTCCTGATTTTCTTGCTCATCCCGGACAGCGTCACACAACAACACCTGGAAATTCTGTCGGAAATCGCTGAAATGTTTTCCGATAAAGCCTTCCGCCTCGCCTTAGCCGAAGACAGCGCCGCCGATGCCGTGCATGCCCGCATCACCGGCTGGCATTCGGCCATGCGCGACGTCGCTTAAAACTATGCCACTGGTCACGCCGCTGACAATTCAGCAACTGCATGATGACAATCGTCTGGCCTTGCAACTGGGCTGGCAGGCAGGACAGTCCGGCGGCGAACGACTGATTTTTGGCGATGCGGCCTCTGCCGCTGATCAAGTCGGCCACCTGAACCTGATCCACCCCGGTCGAATACAAGTGTTCGGTCCGCAGGAAATGGAATACCTGCTGCGCATTTCAGAAAACAGCCGCACCATGCAGACGCGCGAACTGGTCGCTGGCGAACCGCCTGCGTTCATCATCGCGCAGTCACTGGCCGCGCCGCCGTACATCACGCAACTCTGCAACGAAAAAAATATCCCGCTGCTGTCAACGCCACTGCCGGCGGCGCAGGTCATCGATTACCTGCGCGTTTACCTGTCCAAAAAACTGGCGCTGCGCATCACCATGCATGGCGTTTTCATGGATGTGCTCGGCGTAGGTGTGTTGATTACCGGCGAATCTGGTTTGGGTAAAAGCGAGCTGGGGCTTGAACTCATCTCGCGCGATCACGGTCTGGTGGCGGATGATGCCGTCGAGTTTTCGCGCATTGCTCCGCATATGATCGAAGGCCGCTGCCCGCCGCTGCTGCAAAATTTGCTGGAAGTGCGCGGACTCGGCCTGCTCGACATAAAGACTATTTTTGGCGAGACGGCGGTCAGACGCAAGATGCGTCTCAAGCTCATCGTCCATCTGGTGCGTCGTCGCACGCTTGAAGAAAATTACGAACGCCTGCCTCTGCATCAACATACGCAGGATGTGCTGGGCCTGCCTATCCGCAAAGTGGTCATCCCTGTCGAGGCCGGCCGAAATCTGGCCGTGCTGCTGGAAGCTGCGGTGCGCAATACCATTCTGCAGATGCGCGGCATTGATACGCTTGCTGATTTCATGGAGCGTCAGCAGCAGGCGATGGACGACAACTAACTAGCGCAAGCCTTGTGGCTACACTGCTTGCGGTGTTTCCGTTATCATTTGTCTCATGCGCATCATCCTCATCACCGGAATATCCGGCTCGGGCAAATCAGTAGGCTTGAATGCCCTCGAAGACGCCGGCTATTTTTGCGTCGATAATCTACCGCCATCCCTGCTGCGCGCACTGGTTGCCACTCGCATTGAAGAAGGCGCCGAAAATCTCGCAGTCGCTGTCGATGCGCGCAGCGCATCATCACTCGCAGAACTGCCGGCCGACATCAACTGGCTCAAAGAACAGGGCCACAACGTCAAGGTTGTCTTTCTGACGGCGAAAACAGAATCCTTGATCAACCGATTTTCAGAAACGCGCCGTAGCCATCCACTGTCGCATCGCTTCACATCTGGCCTTCAAAAAGGCGAACTCCCTACGCTGACCGAATGCTTGCGGCAGGAGCGTGACATGCTCTCCGCCATTGAGGGCCTGGGCCACATGATCGATACCTCGGGTCTGTCGGCAAACCAGCTGCGCGCATGGATCAAGGAACTGGTCGAGTCTGAAAGCACGCCTCTGACCTTGTTGTTCGAGTCTTTTGCTTTCAAGTTTGGTGTGCCGCTTGATGCCGACCTGGTCTTTGATGTGCGCGTAGTGCCGAATCCGTTTTACGACAAAAGCTTGCGGCCTCTAACGGGGCGCGACCAGGCGGTAGCAGCCTTCCTTGACGCGCAGCCGGATGCCGTTGATCTGCTGACTGACATTCGCCAGTTCGTGGAAAAATGGCTGCCTTCATTCAAAAAAGATAACCGCAGTTACCTGACCGTCGCCATCGGCTGCACCGGTGGCCAGCACCGCTCGGTTTTCATGGTCGAGCGGCTGGCCGCGCATTTCCAGAGCAAAGCACGGATACTGGTCCGGCATCGCGAACTTGACTGAGCAACGCATGACAGATACTGGCGTCTGGATTGCGCTCTTCCCCCTCAACACCATACTTTTCCCTGATGGCGTCCTGCCCTTGCGCGTTTTCGAAACACGCTATGTCGACATGGTGCGCGACTGCATGAAGTCCGGTGCGCCGTTCGGCGTCATCGGCATCAAGTCCGGGCAAGAGACCGGTACTGCGGCCGAGCCTTTCTCAGTCGGCACACTGGCCAGCATTACCGAATGGGATATGCCGGAATTTGGCGTGCTCCTCATTCAGACGCGAGGCGGCCAGCGTTTCCGCATACAGGAAACCCGGCTGCTGGCCAACCAGTTACTTGAAGCGCGCGTCACATTGATGGATGCCGATGCGCCCGTCGATGGCGGCACCGTTTTACCCGTGTGCGCGGAGGTATTGCGGGTGGTGATGGATGACTTGCTCGAACGCGCACGCGCGGAACGGGGAACGGAGTTCATCAACCCGTTTGCAGAACCTTATCAACTGGACGACGCTGCATGGGTTGCCAATCGCTGGTGCGAAATGCTGCCGATTGACCTAGAAGAAAAACAGAGGCTACTGGAGATGACGGATGCTGCTGCGAGATTGCAGTGTGTGCACGACTTTCTGGAAGAGCATGGGGTGTTGTGAAGCTGTGTGCCTTAATGTGCACAAGCAGAGACACTGGATCCCGGCTTTCGCCGGGATGACGGTAGAAATGTGGACAGCGCCCCAAACTCTACCGTCGTTCCGGCGCAGGGTGAGGTAGGGGTTTCGCGGCGCGTAAGCGCTGCGCCTACCGAAGCGCCCCGGCATGCTTGCCGGGGCGTGGCCCGCAGGGGAACCCAGCGTCTTTCGTTACTTACGTTTCGTCTCATTTCAACCCCACCAACAACTTCTTAACCGGCGCCGGCAACGCCGCCTGCGCCAGCCCGCGCAACGGCACCCATTGATAATCCGTTTGGCCTGCCAATAAAAACCGCCGCAGTAGTTGCACGCGCACTGGCGCAACCAGCAGCTTGTAATGCGTAAAACCATGCGAAAAATCCGGCAGCGCATCAAACGATGCAATTTCGCCAAAATCAGCCAGCGCAACTTCGAGCTTGTCTTGCGACACATGCTCAGTGCTTGCCGACTGCATGCGGCTGAGCTCCGGCAATGACAACAAGCCGCCCCAGATGCCATGTCCGGGCCGGCGCTCCAGCAGCACGTCACCTTCATGCAGCACAACCAGCATCACGGTGGATTTTTCAGGTATCGCTTTTTTGGGTTTGCGTGCCGGTAGTTCGGCCGTGCGGCCGCTGGCAAACGCCACGCAGCGCGCCTGCATCGGGCAGCTTGTGCAAAGCGGACGGCTGCGCGCACACAAGGTCGCGCCAAGATCCATCAAACCCTGCGTGTAGGATTCAATATCCTGCGTCGGCAGCAGCGCTTCTGCGCGCTCCCACAAACCATTTTCGACCCGCTTCTCGCCGGGGAAACCTTCAATGCCAAACACGCGACAAAATACGCGCTTGACGTTGCCATCCAAAATCGCTGCCTTCGCGCCATAAGCAAAAGCAGCGATCGCCGCAGCCGTCGAGCGGCCAATGCCGGGCAAGGCAACCAACAGCTCTACATCAGCTGGAAACACGCCGCCATGCTGCTCGACGACTTGCTGCGCGCAGCGATGCAAATTGCGCGCTCGCGTGTAGTAGCCCAACCCGCTCCAGTGCTCCATCACTTCTTCGACGGGCGCGGCAGCGAGCGCTTCCACAGTGGTGAAACGCTGCAAGAAGCGCTCGTAATACGGGATCACTGCCGTCACCTGCGTCTGCTGCAGCATGATTTCTGACAGCCAGATGCGGTATGCATCACGCGTGTTTTGCCAGGGCAGCTTATGCCGGCCGTGCTGCTTTTGCCAGGCTATCAAGCTGGCCGAAAAGGTAGAGTCTAAAGGTGCGGCATGCTGTTCGATTATTTTTTTCATGGGCCTTTGTGTTGCCTCTATCGTTGACAACGTACGCAGTAAAAAGTGGAACGCTGACCCTGCACGATGCGTCGTACCGGTGTTGCGCAATGCCGGCAGGCCTCGCCTTCGCGGTCATACACAGCATACTGCTGCTGGAAATAGCCGCTCTGGCCATCGGCGCCCATAAAGTCGCGCAGGGTGCTGCCACCCTGCTCAATGGCTGCTGCCAGAATACGCTGTATGGCCACGGCCAGTTTCTCATATCGCGCACGGGCAATCCGTTTGGCGGGCGTGTTCGGATTTATGCCGGCCTCGAACAGGCTTTCGCACGCATAGATATTGCCGACGCCGACGACGATATCGCCGGCCAGTAAAACCTGTTTGATCGCGGCGCTGCGCTGCCTGCTTGCCGCATACAGCAGCCCGGCCAGATCGGCGCAGACCAATGGCTCGACACCCAGGCTGCGCAGCAGCAGATGCTCTTCGAGCTCACCCTCTTCTTGCGCATGCCACAGTACGGCGCCGAAGCGGCGCGGGTCGGTCAGGCGCATCAACTGTGACCCCAGTTGCAAGTCGAAATGGTCATGTTTTGCAGCCGCATGACCGGCCGGCAAAATTCTCAAATGACCGGACATGCCGAGGTGAATAATCAAGGTGCCGTGGGCAAAGTGGATCAGCAGGTATTTGCCGCGGCGACCGGTTGACTCCACAGTCCGGCCTGACAGCAAGGCCGGCAAGTCCGCTGGAAAGGGCCAGCGCAAGCCGGCTCGGCGCATGACAACGCCGCTCACTTTGCGGCCTTCTAGATGCGGCGCAATGCCGCGCCGCGTCACTTCAACTTCTGGCAGTTCAGGCATGGTTAGGCTGGATGAGGACTTGTTGCGGACGGCGCGCCCGGCTCTGGCGCGTTTCGGCGTAAAATCGGTTAACGAATAATGTTGAGTCAAGCTCAGCGCAACCTAAGCTCAACCTAAGCGCACAGGATAGACACTTGAAAAAATTTCCAGCCATTTTAACCCTCTCGGCAGTACTTGCTGCCGCGTTCGCCGTTCTGCCCACCTTTGCAGCCGATCCTGCTGCGCCGTTGCGTGACACGCCGTTGACAGCCCCCCAGCCTGATCCATTGCCGCTGCTGACACTGTCCGAAGAGGTGATGTTCAAGTATCTGTCAGCTGAAATCGCCGAGCAACGCGGCAATTATTTTGCCTCTTACGCAACGATGATGTCGATTGCACGCAGCACGCGCGACTCGCGCCTGTCGCGTCGCGCAGTCGAAGTTGCAATGGCTGGCAAGCTCACCAACGAAGCGTTAAGTGCGTCCCGCCTGTGGGTTGAATTGGCGCCGCATTCGGAAGAGGCGTCGCAGGTCATGCTGGGCTTGCAGCTGTCTACCAATCATCTCGATGAAGCCAAAATAACCCTGGCGCTGCGCCTTGCAGCGAGCACTGCGCAAACACTGCCAGCCATGATCGGACAGACGCAGCGGCTGATCGCGCGCGTGCCAGACAAAGCCAAAGCCGCCGCACTATTGCGCGAACTGCTGACACCGTACCGTGAGTCGCTCGATGCCAGACTGGCATTGGTGCAGTCGTCAGCATTAAGCGGCGACCAGACCACCGCGCAACGCGAAGCGCGCGAGGCGCTGGAGAAGAACCCGCGCTCTGAACTGGCCGTGCTGGCTCTGTCGCAAGTGGTAACCGACAAAGACCAGTCGACGAAGCTGCTGGCTGATTTCCTGCAAAAAAATCCGAAGGCGCGCGAGGTCCGGCTTGCTTATTCGCGCAAGCTTTTCGAGGACGGCAAAGTAGCCGAAGCCAAAGCGGAGTTCAAGACGCTACTGCAGTACCTGCCGCAAGACCAGACTGCGCTGTATGCGCTCGGCCTGCTGTCGGTACAGACCAATGACTTGCCAGAAGCCGAAAAATATCTGGCCGCTTACATCAAGACTCTGGACGGCAAACCCGACCGCGAGCGTGATGCAACGCAGGCGCTGATGGTACTGGCCCAGATCGCAGAAGACCGCAAAGATTTGCCATCGGCGCTGAAATGGCTAGATCAGGTCGAAGCCACGGGCCAGGGCGCCTATCTGGGCGCAAAACTGAAACGCGCGCAACTAACCGCGAAAAGTGGCCGTCTGGATGAAGCCCGCAAGCTGCTGGCACAGGCTGAAACCGAAAGCGATGAAGAACGCATCAAGCTCATCATCGCCGAAGCGCAATTACTACGCGACGCCGGTCAGCTGAACGAAGCGATGCAAGTGCTGGAAGAAGCCTTGCAGCACTCGCCCGACAATACCGAACTGCTCTATGAGCATGCGATGGTGGCAGAAAAAAGCCACCTGACCGACGTGATGGAAGCGTCGTTACGCAAGATTATCAAGCTCGCGCCCGACAATCCCCAGGCTTATAACGCGCTCGGTTATTCGCTGGCCGATCGCAACCAGCGCCTGCCTGAAGCTTACGACCTGATTAAGAAAGCGCTAGAACTCACGCCTGAAGATCCGTTCATCATGGATAGCATGGGCTGGGTGGAATTTCGTATGGGCCGTTTCGAAAAAGCAGAAGAAATTCTGGGGCGCGCCTATGCACTGAAACCTGATCCCGAAATCGCCGCTCATCTGGGTGAGGTGCTGTGGGTGAAAGGTCGTGAGGATGACGCCAAAAAACTCTGGCGCAACGCCAACACCAAAGACCCGAAAAATGAAACGCTCAAAGGCACGCTGAAGCGGCTGCAGGTCAAACTGTAATTACTGAATGCGCATGCGTTTTTTTAAAGCCGCAGCTATAGCAGCACTGTTGCTGGCTGGTGGCTGCAGCACCCCGCCACCTTCGCCGCCGAGCGGGCTTGTGCGCAGCTATCACGAAGCCATCAACCTCAGCGGCAGGCTCTCGGTGCAGTATCAGCAGAACGGCAAGCCGCAATCTATGCAAGGCAAATTCAGCTGGATGCAAAACAGCGAGACGACGCACATTGCGCTGCTCTCGCCACTCGGCCAGACGATGGCAAAAATAATCATCTCACCCGGCCAGGCAAGCTTGCAGCAAGCAGGTGAACCGCCGCGGCTGGCTGCCGACATTAATGCGCTGAGTACGCAAATGCTGGGCTGGCCGCTGCCGGTTGCCGGTCTGCGCAACTGGCTGCAGGGCTTTGCCGTTGACGACAATGGCAACCAGCGCGCAGCAATGCCGAATACCTTGTCCAACTTTGGCAGTGACGGCTGGCAGGTGCGCTACGTCAGCTGGCAGGGCGAAGCCGATGCGCCCGCTTATCCGAAGCGCATAGATATGGAGCGCGCCACACCAGAGGCCGGCCCCATTGCCTTGCGTATCGTGATCGATAACTGGCAGCCGCAGTAATGTCTCGTCTGCCCAGCCTGCATCACTGCCCGGCGCCAGCCAAACTCAATCTGTTCTTGCATGTGACCGGGCGACGCGCGGACGGCTATCACTTGCTGCAGTCGGTGTTTCAGCTGATTGATTTTGCCGACGAACTGCATTTTGATGTCAGTGATGACAATGCCATTGTGCGGGTCACGGAAGTGCCCGGTGTGCCGCCCGAATCCGACCTGATCGTGCGTGCCGCCCGTCTGCTGCAGAGCGCAGCCCGCGCACGCGGCATGCAGGTGCCGGGCGCACGCATTGCCATAGCCAAGAATCTGCCTATGGGCGGCGGGCTCGGCGGCGGCTCGTCCGATGCCGCCACCACGCTGATGGTGCTGAACTCACTCTGGCAAACCGGTTTTACCAGAGAAGAGCTCATGCAACTGGGCGTGACACTCGGTGCCGATGTGCCCTTTTTCCTGCTGGGCCAGAATGCCTTTGTCGAAGGTATAGGTGAGCAGCTGACACCGCTTGCGACACCGGAAAACTGGTTTGTCGTCATCCATCCGGGCGTGAGCATTCCGACGCCTGTGATTTTTAGCGCGCCGGATTTGACACGCGACACTAAAGCGGTCAAAATGCTGGACTTTTCCGATAGCCCAAGCGGGTTCGGAAGGAACGACTTGCAAGTCGTAGCCGCCCGGGCTTTCCCGCCTGTCGCAGACGCCCTCAAGTGGCTGTCGGACTTCGGTGAAGCCAGGATGACCGGATCGGGTGCCTGTGTGTTTGGTTCTTATCGCACAGAGCAGCAAGCCGAAGCGGTGTTGCAGCGTGTGCCGGAACAGTGGCGCGGCTGGAAAGCCAAAGCGATGTCTACGCATCCGCTGGCGCACTTGCTGAAGCCGTAGCTAAGCAGGCAGTAATACAAAATTCGTTTGACGCGGTAACGATAGCGCGGCAAACAACCGGTTGAGTAGGGGAATCGCCAAGTTGGTTAAGGCACTGGATTTTGATTCCAGCATTCCAAGGTTCGAATCCTTGTTCCCCTGCCATTAAATAAAAAGCACTAAAAATACGGCTAAGCCGCCAATTACGGGCACCACTGCCCGGCATTGGCGGCTTTCAAACTTCTAATATAAGCATTCAGGGGCGCCGAAATTATGGTCCATGAGAACCTGATGGTTTTTACCGGTAACGCCAATCCGGAACTCGCAGCCGGCGTTGCCAGGCATCTTGGCATCCCGCTTGGCAAAGCACATGTGTCGCGCTTCTCCGATGGCGAAATCGTCGTTGAGATCAACGAGAACGTGCGTGGCAAGGACGTATTCGTGCTGCAGTCCACTTGCGCGCCTACCAATGACAACCTGATGGAAATCATGCTGATGGTCGACGCTTTGAAGCGCGCATCGGCTGGCCGCATCACTGCCGCGATACCGTATTACGGTTATGCACGTCAGGACCGTCGTCCGCGCTCGGCGCGTGTGGCGATCTCGGCCAAGGTTGTGGCAAACATGCTGCAGGAAGCCGGCGTTGAACGCGTACTAATCATGGATCTGCATGCAGACCAGATTCAGGGCTTCTTCGATATTCCGGTTGATAATATTTATGCGTCGCCCATACTGCTGTCGGATCTGGTTGATAAAAAATATGACGACTTGCTGGTCGTGTCGCCAGACGTAGGCGGTGTGGTTCGCGCACGTGCGCTGGCCAAGCGCCTTAATTGCGACCTCGCCATCATCGACAAGCGCCGGCCGAAAGCCAACGTGTCGGAAGTGATGAACATCATCGGCGAAGTAGAAGGCCGGAACTGCGTGATCATGGATGACATGGTCGATACCGCCGGCACGCTGACCAAAGCCGCCGAAGTATTGAAAGCGCGTGGCGCAAAGAAAGTTGTCGCCTACTGTACGCATCCGGTTTTGTCGGGTCCTGCTCTAGAGCGGATCATGAATTCGACACTGGACGAACTGGTCGTCACCGACACCATACCGCTGACCGCTGAAGCCAAAGCCTGCGGCAAGATTCGCCAATTGTCCTGCGCGCATTTGCTGGCCGAGACATTCAAGCGCATTAGCCAGGGCCATTCGGTGATGTCGCTGTTTGCCGAAGACGAAGCAGCCGGTTGATCAAGAACTAACAACAGAATGCGGGAAAGGCCACAAGGCTTTTCCCTTTTTACCATCCCCTGGTCGCGGGGGATGTCTTCAAGGGCGAAAGCCCAACACAGGAGTTGAATATGAAAGTTATCGCATTTGCACGCACATTGCAGGGGTCCGGAGCGAGCCGCCGCCTGCGTATTGCTGGTCAAACACCAGGCATCATTTACGGTGGCACCAGCGCCCCACAGAGCATCACTCTGGACCACAACGCGCTGTATCACGCGCTGAAAAAAGAAGCATTCCACTCGTCGATTCTGGACATGGAAGTAGACGGAAAAGTAGAAAAAGTCTTGCTGCGTGACTTCCAAGTCCACGCATTCAAGCAACTGGTCATGCACGCTGACTTCCAGCGCGTTGATGCCAACCAGAAGATCCACGTCAAAGTGCCACTGCACTTTGTGCACGCTGACGTATCGCCAGCAGTCAAACTCGGCGGCGGTATCATCAGCCACGTAATGACTGAGCTCGACATCAGCTGCCTGCCAAAAGACTTGCCGGAATTCGTCGAAGTCGATCTGTCAGCAATGGAACTGGGTACTTCTTTCCATCTGAACGACCTGAAACTGCCAGCTGGCGTTGTTGTAACCCACGGCAAAGAAAATCTGACGATTGCTACCGCTTCGGTACCAGCCGGCAGCAAAGCTGACAACGCTGCTGATGCAGCTGCCGCAGCGCCTGCCGCAGAAGAAAAGAAGTAATCAGGCCGCATAAATTAGCCTGCTAAAAAGCCCGTCAAAACCTGACGGGCTTTTTTACGCCCTATCCTTGATAATCCTTGCATTCAAACTTGTAACGTCATCATGTCCATTCGCCTCATCGTTGGCCTAGGTAATCCCGGTGCCGAATACGAACAGACCCGCCATAACGCCGGTTTCTGGCTGGTAGACCAGCTCGCGCGCGGGGAACTGAAGCGGGAAACCCGCTTTCAGGCATTGGCCGCCAAAACGCGCATTGCGGGCAATGAGGTCTGGCTGCTCGAGCCGCAAACTTTCATGAACCGCTCAGGTCAGTCGGTCGGCGCGCTGGCGCGCTTTTACAAAATCAATCCGGATGAAGTCCTGGTCGTGCATGATGAACTCGACCTGCCGCCCGGTGCCGCGAAAATTAAAAAAGGCGGCTCTTCCGGCGGCCATAACGGGCTTAAAGACATTACGGCAGCCCTTGGGACGCAAGATTACTGGCGCCTTCGTCTGGGTATTGGCCACCCGCGCGAACTGAACCTGCAGCAGCCTGTGGTGGATTTCGTTTTACATCGGCCACGCAAGGAAGAACAGTTACTGATTGATCTCGGCATTGAGAAAAGCCTGTCGGTTATAGCGCTGCTTTGCGAAGGTAAATTCGAACAGGCGACGATGGAACTGCATACCGATAAAAAAAGCTAAAAACCCTTTCGAATCGATTTCCCCTGAATCTGAGAGCCTTTAACAAAAAGCCGATGGCAAGGCGCGGCGCCGCAGACAGTACGCTAGTACGGCAAGGCGGTGCAACGACGCTAGCGGCTTTTTGTTAGAGGCTCTAATCCAGATCAATAGCCTGATGGCCTAGCACTGGAAGAATACCTTGTCCTGAATGGAAAGCAGAAATTGCATCGCCAAAGGCACTCAATTCACGCTTGCAGAATGAATGCTGACCGATAAAATAATTCTTTGTATTAATTTATATAAACAAAATTATATAAATAGTCAGTAATTTTTTTATTATCATAAAAATATTTAATACGGAAATACCATTTCAATAATATTGAAGTATAATCCGCCCACAAGCCGCAATCTGGCTTACCAATTAATTGATTTGAAGAAATTTTCCAACGAAGGGGAATCAGATGAGTACTTATAAAGACCTGCAAAGCCAGATTGAAAAACTGCAAAAAGAAGCTGAACATGCGCGCAAAAATGAATTGGCAAATGCAATAGCCGATATTCACGCGAAAATGAAAGAATTCAGTATTACGGCAGAAGATCTTGGCATGGGCAGCAAGAAGAAAGCTGGCAAAACCGTTCGCAAGCCTGTTGCGCCAAAATATCGCAATGACGATACCGGCGAAACATGGAGCGGGCGAGGCAAACCACCGAAATGGATGGCAGGTCGCGAGAAGGCACAATACCTGATCAAATAAACATATTATTGATCTTAATTAAGACAAACAAAAAGCCGCTTGATGAAGCGGCTTTTTGTTTTAGGTATTTACTGTTACTGGCTTTTGGGATGGCATTAAAATTTGGAATATACACCGGATAAAAATACGCAAATCCAGCCAAAATCCGCGCTGCTCCATATAACGTTGCGCATATTCAAGCTTTAAAGGCAGCACCTTTTCCACATAAGTTTCCTCCAACTCAGCACCTTCCAGCCCAGCCAGCATATGCGATTCAGCGTGAAACTCGACCGAGGCCAGATCGATTAATCCCGGCTTAACCGATAAAACCAATTTGCGCACTGCGGTCGGATAACAACCAACATAGCGCGGCAATTCTGCTCGCGGGCCGACGATAGTTAAATCACCGCGCAATACATTAATAAGCAGCGGCCAGCGCGCCATACCAAGCTTGCGCAATAAGGCGCCGACACGCGTTACGGTCTCACCATGGCAGCCGGCTACGGTTTCCATCGCGTCCGGCTCGGAAATGGAGGTTCTGAATTCAAAAACCTTCACCATGCGGCCATTACGACCAACACGGTGCGGGCGTGCCAGCACGCTGCCGCGCGAATCGAGTTTAATCAGAATGGCAATAAGTGCGCAAAGCAGCGATATCAACACCAGCACAGAGAGGGAAAACACGACATCGACAAAACGTTTCATTGGACACCACTTAAAAATCAGGACTTTGATTGTCAATGAGAACCGCTATCAGCAACAAGTTTTTTCTTCTGGCGCGCTTGGCAAACGAATTGGTAAAAATGTACGAACTAGTAGAGCCCCCTGAATAAATTTAGGCCGGCGTTATAATTCGCACCTTTCGGCAATACGTGGCATCGAAGCAGCGAACTTCGCGCGCTCCGCTCAAAAAAATTTTTATGACTATTAGCGCTGCATGGGCTGTTCCCGCTGTTTTTGCGATTGCGATCGCGACAATGGCCCTACTCAATTTCAGCGCGAAGATAACGCTGCCCGCCGGTCGCATGCAGGCTATTGATGGCCTGCGCGGTTTTCTGGCGCTGTCCGTATTCCTTCATCACGCCATGATCTGGCAAGATTTTCTACACAGCGGTCAGTGGCGTGTGCCGGCTTCGACTTTATTTGCTCATCTGGGGCAATCCAGCGTGTCGCTGTTTTTCATGATCACTGCCTGCCTTTTTTTACGCGCGTACTGGACGCACGCGAACGGCCTATTGATTGGGGCCGGCTGTACGTATCGCGCGTCATGCGCATCATGCCGCTATTCATATTGGTCATGTTAGCGGCGACCATCATTGTTGCGCTCGTTAAGTATCTGGGTCTCGATGCCACCAATCCTGCTTTGATACCGAGGACAGCACGCCCTTTGCTCGTGACCGCCGGTGTCACCTGGACCTTGCACTATGAATGGCTGTTTTATTTCACGCTGCCGCTGCTGGCCTTGATGCGCGGCGTAATGCCGTCCGTTGCCGCCTTGCTGCTGGCCGTGCTTGTACTGGCGTTTGAAAACTGGAGCAGGATCAACACCGTTCTGTTGTTGAATTTCGCTGCCGGCATGGCCAGTGCCGTACTGATCCGCAATGAGGCGCTGCGCAATCTGCTCTGCAATACTGCTGCTTCGGTGTTTGCCATTGCATGTATTGCGCTTGCCTTCACGCTTTGTCCTACACCGTTCTCTGCATCTGCAATTGGGTTGCTGTGGCTGGCGTTCACCATCATCGCTGCAGGTAATAGCTTCTTTGGACTGCTGACGCTGCCAATTTGCCGGCAACTGGGCGAAATCACTTTCGGCATTTATCTGCTACACGGGCCGCTGCTGTTTATCACGCTGCGCCTGGTACTAGGCCTGCCAATGGCTGCCAGCTTAACGCCTGCCGAGCACTGGCTATTGATTTTGACGATCACGCCTATCCTGATTGGCATTGCATTACTGTCTTTCATCTGGATAGAAAGGCCATGCATGATGGCGGCTCCGCACTTACACACGTGGCTGTCGGCGCGCATGCTGCGTTTCAGGGCGATCTTGAAAAAATCATATTAACTATCAATGATTTAGGAAAATCAAATTAGCTTTACCGGGCTAATCAACCTATCCTTTGTTTGTCGCAATTACTTGCGTTAACCAGAGGAGCACTACATGACTGTCCAGACCCGCCCTGAAATCAAAACCTTTGCCAATCTCGAATCCGCTTTTGCCGGCGAATCCATGGCGCACATCAAATACCGCTACTTCGCCAAGCTCGCACGCGAAATGGGTGACGAAGAAACTGCGCGCACTTTTGAAGAAACCGCAGACCAGGAAGTGATGCACGCATTTGGCCATCTCGACTTGCTCTACCCGAAAGCGACGATGACACCAGCGAAGGCCTTGCAAATCGCTATCGATGGCGAGACTTACGAGTACACCGAAATGTATCCGGGCTTTCGCAAGACAGCAGAAGAAGAAGGCAATGCCGCTGCAGTGGCCGAGATGAATGAGCAGATCGAAGAATCCAAAGTCCATGCGGCGCAATTCAAAGCCACGCTCGAGAAAGCACAAAAGCGTTTTGCTGCTTTGGCCAAGGTAGAAGAACGCCACGCCAATCATTACAAAGCGCAGCTTGCAAAAGTAACCGGCTAAGCAAATTTATTTCGACGCACTTACTTAGCGGCGTACTTACTTAGCGGCGTACTTATTTACCGGCGTACTTACCGGCGCATTTACTTACATCAGTCAGGAAAAACAATATGAGCAACATGAACTTCACTTCGTATATCTGTATCGTTTGCGGCTTTGTCTACGACGAAGCTGCAGGCCGCCCCGAAGACGGCATTGCAGCCGGCACCAAATGGGCCGATGTACCAGAAGACTGGGCCTGCCCGGATTGTGGCGTAGCAAAAGCCGATTTTGAAGTCGTCGAAATTTAAGCGCCGCAATGACAACTCAACTTCATCCTGATGGGCCGGTTTTGATCGTAGGCTCCGGCCTGGCTGGCTGGTCTGCCGCGCGCGAATTCCGCAAGCTAGACACGGCAACGGCAGTAACGCTGATCACCAGTGGCAGCGGCGACTTCTATCCAAAGCCAGCGCTGTCAAACGCGCTAGTGCAAGGCAAATCAGCCGAACAGCTGGTGACCACGCCGGCAGAAAAAATGGCGAGCACATTAGGCGTGAGCCTGATGTCGCAAACAGAAGTCAGCGGCATTGATTTGCCAGCGCAGCAGGTCATTACCAGCAAGGGCAGCGTGGCTTATAAGCAGTTGGTCCTGGCAACGGGCGCGCATCCAATTCGTTTGAGCTTCGCTGGCGATGCTGCGAATGAAGTGGTTTCCGTGAATTCGCTTGATCACTATGCGGCGTTTCGTAATCTGCTTCCCACAAACGCAAGGGTATTGATAATGGGTGCAGGTTTGATTGGCTGCGAGTTCGCCAATGATCTCGCTGCATCTGGTCATTCAGTCCAAGTCGTCGATCCCAACAAACTGCCTTTGGCATTGCTGTTGCCGCCAGAAGCAAGTGCAGAGCTACAAGCCGGCCTGTCGGAACTTGGCGTGCAGTGGCATCTGGGCACATCAGTGGCGGAATTGAATCGCATCGGTGGAGATCTCAATGTTCAACTGGCGAATGGCACAACGCTACTAACCGATGTAGTACTCAGTGCGATAGGACTACGTGCCGACACCACATTGGCAAAAGCGGCCGACATCACCACCGACCGCGGTATTGTCGTGAACGCCGCGCTGCAGACCAGCGCACCGCATGTGTATGCGCTGGGCGACAACACGCAGTATGCGAGCGATTCTTTAGGTGGACTCTCCCGTACATTGCCCTACGTAATGCCCATCATGAATGCAGCCAGGGCGTTGGCGCAAACCTTGAACGGCACCGAAACTGAAGTCAAATTCCCTGTCATGCCCGTCACGATCAAAACACCAGCGCTGCCGCTCGTGGTGGCCGCTGCAGCGCCGGGCACAGCAGGAACATGGCAGACACAAGAGCCGGGCATCTGGCATTTTGTGGATGCGAATGCGCGTGTGCTGGGTTTTGTGTTGAGTGGTGCGCAGACTTCTCGCCGCGCCGAGCAGAGCAAACTGGTTGTACTATAAAAAATCGACGTAAAAACAACGCCGACTAGGCTGTGCAACATACATTAGCAAACGGAAAAGCAACAGAATTGAAAAGAGGTTTCGGCTAGCATCGAATATCAAAATTCGAACAATAATCCGATGGGATAAATTGTGATTGCTACCGAGACCTCAACATTTCATCACGCCAATTCAGCATCACGATTACACCGTTCAGCCTCCGTTGACATAGCACGCCTCTGCGCATTTCTTTGCTGCTTTGGTCTTGCTGCGCCTGTAACAGCAATGAGCCTGATCGAAGCCTATCAATCAGCGCTGCAGCATGATGCGAACTACCAATCTGCCTTGCATGAAAACGAAGCGGGGCAGGAATCGCGCGCCATCGGCAAGGCCAATCTGCTGCCGAACCTGAGCCTCTCTTACAGCCACAGCAAAAGCAACGCCGATCGCACCAGCACCAACCCTGACGGCAGCCGCTTCAGCGATTCTCCAAGTTACGTCAGCAAAGCGCTGACGCTGTCGATGCGCCAGCCCTTGTTCAACATGGATGCCATGGCGCGCTACCGGCAAGGTAATGTGCAAGCCAGTTATAGCGACGCGCAGTTTGCCGGCAAAAGTCAGGAACTGATCACGCGCCTTTCCGCTGCCTACTTCGACGCCCTGCTGGCTGAAAATCAGTTGCGGCTGGCGAACGCGCAAAGCAATGCGCTGGCAGAAAGCATGACAGGCAATGAAGTCTTGTTGGCCAAGGGCGCCGGCACACGCACCGACGTACTAGAAAGCCGCGCCCGCTATGAGTTGGCGCAAGCCCAAGTGATTGAAGCGCGTGACATCGTAACGAACACTCGCAATGCTCTTTCGATGATCATTGGCAGAGATCCTGGCACGCTCGACACCATGCGCGCCGAGCTCAATAGCATGCCACTGACGCCGGCAGGACTGGCCGAATGGGAAAGCATCGCGCGCGCATCGAATCCCGACATCGTCTCCAACAGCTACAAAGCCGATTATGCTGAACTGGAAATAGCCCGTAATCGAGCCGGCCACATGCCGCGCGTTGATCTGGTGGCCAACCATAGTCGCAACGCTGCCGATTCCATTTATACCTTCAATCAGGAATCAACGATTAATCAGGTCGGCATACAAGTTACGGTGCCGCTCTACGCTGGCGGCAGCGTTAATGCACAGACCCGTCAGGCATTGGCCCGCCTTGAAGGCGCTCGCGCCGAGTTCGACGCCAGCACCAACAAAGCACTGCTGGAACTGCGCAAACAATTCGACCTGCTGGCCAGCAGCGAGCTGCGCGTTGCGGCCTTGCTCAAGGCCGAGCAATCTGCCTTACTACTTGTCGAGGCAACGCAACGAAGTGTTAGTGGCGGTGTGCGCATTAACCTTGATGTACTCAACGCCACCCAGCAACTGTTCACCACCCGGCGCGACCTTGCCCGCGCACAGCATGGCCAGCTGATGGCTTACCTGCAGCTGCGTGCAGCCGCCGGTGTGCTCGACATGACGGACCTGATGAAAATCAGCGCTTACTTTCAAACGACACCATGAGCCAGCCTCCAACTCAGCGCACTGCCTCCTTGCTCGCAACGACCCTGCAAGCGCAGAAGCCCCTATTTCGCAAAGCGGCCGGCTTCAGCGTGCTCTCCAGCGTGCTGCTGCTGACACCGACTATCTTCATGCTCGAAGTGTATGACCGCGTCATCAACAGCCGCAGCACGACCACGCTGCTGATGCTGCTGCTGTGCACGCTGGGTCTATATGTGTTGATGGAAGTACTGGAACTAGTCCGCAGCAAGTTCTTGCAGCTGGCCGGCTGGCAGCTTGATGCCACACTGCGCGAGAAACTGCATGATGCTTTATTCGTGGCCAGCCTGCGACAGGGCGGCGCGTCAACGCAATCCTTTAATGACTTGAAGACCCTGCGCGATTTTATTTTTTCTCCGGCAGTCAATGCCGTGCTCGACTTGCCTGCGTCGTTGTTGTTCCTTGTTCTTGTATTCCTGATCAGCCCTTGGCTAGGCGTGATGGCGCTCTTGGGCGCTGTCGTTCAGGCTGCCATCGGCGTTCGTACCGAAAAGAAAACTATGCCGGTGCTGACCGAGGCCAATCAGGCAGCGATTGCCGCGCAAAGCTATGCGAACGGCGCGCTGCGCAATGCGCAAGTCATCGCCTCCATGGGCATGAAAGCCAGCATCACCCGCCGCTGGAGTGAACGGCAACGTAAATTCCTCGCACTGCAGGCACAGGCCTCCGATGTAGCCGGCGCCAACGCTGCGTCGTCCAAGTTCATTCAGACCATGCAGGGTTCGCTAATCCTTGGTGCGTCCTGCTGGCTGGGGATGAAAGGCATGCTGCTGGGCGGCGGCGGCATGATGATCGTCGCTTCCACGCTCGGCGGCCGCGTGCTGGCACCGCTGGTGCAGCTGATCAGCCAGTGGCGGCAGGTCGTCAATGTGCGCGACGCTTACCGCCGTCTGGACAAGGTGCTTGGGCTTGCAACTGACTTGCCTCCCTCCATGTCGCTGCCTGGACCAAAGGGCAAGCTCAGCGTCGAAGCCGTGATGGCCGCTGCGCCAGGCAGCAACGTGGCCATCCTGCGTGGCGTGAGCTTCGCGCTGCAGCCGGGTGAGACTGTCATCATCATCGGCCCCTCGGCGGCCGGCAAAACCACGCTGGCGCGGCTGTTGATGGGCATCTGGCCCGCAGCCTCCGGCAAGGTGCGGCTGGATGGCGCCGACATTCATGCGTGGGACAAAAATGAGCTCGGCCCGCATCTCGGTTACCTGCCCCAAAACGTTGAACTGTTCGACGGTACTTTGGCCGAGAACATTGCGCGCTTTGGCGACATCGATCAAGACCACGTACGCACAGCCGCAGAGCTGGTTGGCCTGTCTGGCTTCATAGAGAAGCTGCCCGACGGTTACCAGACTCGCATTGGCGAGGACGGTGCATTTTTGTCAGGCGGCCAGCGCCAGCGCGTCGGCCTTGCGCGCGCCATTTACGGCAACCCGCATTTCGTGCTGCTGGACGAACCCAACTCCAGCCTCGACGCCGCCGGCGAACAAGCATTGATGAACACGCTGCTGGCATTGAAGGCGCGCCAGTGCACCACTATCGTCATCAGCCACCGCAGCAGCGTCTTGCCAGCTGCCGACAAAATCCTGCTGCTGCGGGAAGGTCAGGTCGCCGCTTTCGGGCCGCGTGACGAGATACTGGAAAAACTCAAACAGGCCGCTGCGCCACGCGTCGTACCGGCTGCGGGCGACAACGCATTGCAAGCGGCCGGAGGTGCTGCGTGATGACAAAAAAAACAAACAACACAAGCCCGGTGATGCGCAGCCTGTTTGCCTTTCGCAAGGAGTTTCTATGGGTGGGCGGCTTCAGTCTGGTCGCCAATCTGCTCACGCTCACTCCCACGCTTTACATGCTGCAAATATTCGACCGCGTGATGCAAAGTCGCAGCGACTTAACGCTGATTGCGCTCACGCTGTTCATGGCCGGCTTCGTCGCGGTGATGGCCTTCGCCGAATGGGTGCGCTCACGGCTGCTGATACGCGCCGGCGTGCGCTTCGATGAACAACTCAACACGCAAATCTTTCGCGCCAGCTTCGACGCCAAGCTTGACCAGTCGCGCAGCGACGTCATGCAAACCTTTGGCTCGCTGACCCGCCTGCGCCAGTTCCTGACCGGTAACGGCATCATCGCCTTCTTTGATTTGCCGTGGACGCCCATCTATCTCGCTGTGCTGTTCCTGATGCATCCGCTGCTAGGCTGGTTCGGCATTGGCTTTACGCTGATTCTTGCGTTACTCACTTTCAGCAACCATTACGCCAGCACGCAGCGCACCCTGCAAGCCACCAAAAGCGAGAGCGAAGCCACTGGCTGGCTCAACAGCAAACTGCGCAATGCAGAAGTCGCTGAAGCGCTAGGTATGGTCGGCAATTTGAAACGTCGCTGGCTGGCGCTTTATCGCAGACAGATCGAATTGCATACCGCAGCACAGCTGCGCGCCAGCCAGACGCAAGCCTTTTCCAAATTCGTGCAATACAGCCAGCAGTCATTAATCCTTGCGCTCGGTGCGTGGCTGGCCATCCATGATCAGATCAGCATAGGCGCCATGATTGCGTCAAATGTTTTGATGGCCAATGCCTTGCGTCCGCTTGGCATTCTCGTCACAACCTGGAAAGAATTTATTCAGGCGCGCCAGGCACTGGCTGAACTCGGCACGCTGCTCGCTGCGTATCCAGCGCGTGACGACTTTCACACTGCAGACAGTGTGCAGGGACAGATCACCTTGCAAAAACTGGGCGCCAGCGCCACGCAACGCGAGCAAGCTATTTTGAACGAGCTTGAGTTGCATGTTGAAAGCGGTGAAGTGATCGGCATCATTGGCCCGTCTGGCGCCGGCAAGTCCACACTGGCGCGCTGCATCGTCGGCATCTGGCCGCACACATCAGGCAGCGTGCTACTCGACGGTGTTGATATCCGCGACTGGTCACGCGACATGCTCGGCCCGCACATCGGCTTCATGCCGCAGGACATAGAACTCTTTGATGGCACTGTCGCCGACAACATCTGCCGCTTCAGCGAGGTTGATTCGGAACGCATCATCGCAGCCGCAAAACAGGCCGACATTCACGACATGATCCTGCGTCTCGCCATGGGCTATGACACCCCGATAGGACAGGCCGGACGCCTGCTGTCCGGCGGTCAGCGTCAGCGCCTCGCACTGGCTCGCGCAATTTACGGCATGCCCGCGCTGGTTGTTCTCGACGAACCGAACGCGAACCTTGACGACGCCGGCGAAGCCGCACTAGTTGCCGTCATCAGCGCATTAAAGCAGGCAGGCAAAACTGTGTTCATGGTGCTGCACCAGCACAAGCTGTTGGCACTGGCCGACCGCGTAGTTGCCATGGCAGACGGCCGCATTACCCATGTCGAAAAAATAGAAACCCAAGCGCCCGCTGCGCAAATTACCCGCGTGCGGGTCGCAACCTGAAATGGATAAAGCCATGATGAAAAACAGGCAAGCTGTCACCGACGTTGTCAGTGACGTCGACAATGTCATAGAGCTGAACCAGTCCGACCTGCCCACCGACACCCGCGCCACCATACGCCTCGGCTTTCTGGCGCTGGTGGTTGGCTTCGGTGGTTTTCTCACGTGGGCTGCATGGGCGCCTCTGGATGAAGGTGTACCTGCGCCAGCATCGGTGATGATTGATACCAAACGCAAGACCATCCAGCATCTGAGCGGCGGCGTCATCGAACGCGTAAATGTACGCGAAGGCCAGCATGTAAAAACCGGCGAAGTATTAGTCGAGCTGAACGACGGCTCCACCCGCGCCAATTTCGAATCCGTACGACAGACTTATCTTGCGCAGCGTGCGGCAGAAAGCCGCCTGCTGGCAGAGATAGCCGAGCAGCCTGTGATACTTTTTCATGCCGACCTGACCAGAGCTGGCAACGACCCCTTGGTCAGGCAGCACATCACGACGCAGACTCAATTATTCAACTCACGGCGCGCCGCACTGCAAAACGAACAGGCATCAATCGATGAATCCATCGCCGGTCAACAAGCCATGCTCAATGGCGTCAGCCTGCAACTGGAAAGCCGTCGTGTGCAGGCCGAACGGCAAGCCGAGCAATTAAAAAATATCAGCGAGCTGGCTGCAGATGGTTATGTGCCACGCAATCAGGCACTGCAATTGGAACAAGGCCAGGCCGAACTGCGCGCCATCATTGCAGAGCTACAGGCCACGCGCCTTAAAACCCAGCGCTCGATTGCGGAACTGCAAATGCGCAAGGCGCAACGACAGCAGGAAGCACTGAAGGAATCTGCTGCCCAACTGGCAGAAGTGCGACGTGAAGTGCAGGCAGGGCGCGAGAAGCTCGACGCCATGGTTGCCGAACTTGGTCGCGTAAAAATCAAGTCGCCAGTCGATGGCCAGGTCGTCGGCCTTGCGCTCGGCTCCGTCGGCGGCATCGCAGCGCCCGGCCAGAAACTGATGGACATCGTGCCCGATACCGAAGGCGTGGTGCTGGAAGCGAAGATACCAACCAACGTCATTGACCGCGTGCGCACGGGTGAAGCAGTCGATGTGCGCTTCACCGGTTTTGCGCATTCGCCGCAGTTAGTCATTGATGCGGTGTTGACGACCATATCAGGCGACATCATCACCGAGCAGACACAGGCCGGCGCGATGTCGTATTACCTGGCGCGTGTGCAGATCACGCCGGCTGGATTGAAGCAACTGGGCGAACGCACGCTGCAACCGGGTATGCAGGCTGAGGTGTTATTGAAGACCGGAGAGCGTTCGCTGCTGACTTACTTGCTGCATCCACTGACCAAGCGGATTGCGGCGTCGATGAAGGAAGAATGAGCGCCGCTCTGTTTTCCGGAAATCACTGGAGGCGAAGATACCAACCAATATCATTGACCGCGTGCGCAAGGGTGAAGCTGTGGAGGTGTGTTTCACCGGTTTTGCGCACTCACCGCAGCAAGTCCAGCAGCGGAAGCAACGCGACGTCGGCTTTTAAAAATCGCTTCTGCACATTCGCTCTATTTTCTTATTTCAATAACAAAAAAATATCTATTCGGGTTGCTTAGTCTGAGCATCTTTTCATTTTTTTCATTTCAAATTCAAATTGTGACGCAGATCACATTAAATGTGATGGCCATCACACTTTTGCGAATTCCATCAGCAGACAAAACCCGGTCTGTAGGCTTTAATCCTGCATGGCTTCATGCCAAAAGATTTTTGGGTTTATCGACAATCCAAATCAGAGATGCCTTGTGATCAAAAATGATGGGCTTATCAGTGCGCAAAAATAAATTACCCCTTTTAAAATTAGGCATTACTACTGGTTTATTAATGTTGAACCAGCCGTCAATGGGGATAAATCTTTCTCAAGCCCTTGATCTGGCATTTCAAAATGATAAAACTTATCAATCAGCCGTTTATGAAAATGCCGCAGAAAATCAAGTCGTAGGAATCACTCGCGCCGGCCTGATGCCGAATATCAGCGTCAATTACAGCCGCAGCAGCAACGACGCTCAGCGCACTACCACGATCAATGGCTCCGCCAACAAGGACAACCCTAACTACATCAGCGAGTCAACGTCACTTTCACTGCGCCAGCCATTGATCAACATGGAAGCGCTTGCGCGTTACCGTCAAGGATCGGCACAGGCTGACTACAACGACGCCGTCTTGGCTGGCCGCACGCAGGAGTTGATGACGCGACTTTTTAGCGCGTACATCGAAGCTCTCTATGCCCAAGACCTGATACGGCTCGCCAGCGCCCAACGCGCCGCGCTGCAGGAGAATCAGGTCGCCAATGCGCGCATGTTCGAAAAAGGCGCGGGTACCAGCACCGACATGCTGGAGACGCAAGCACGCTTTGAACTGGCGCAAGCACAAGTACTGGAAGCAGAAGACAATTTTGATAGTTCACGCCGAAAGCTAATGGCTATCACGGGGCCGATTGATAGCTCACTCGATACGCTGACTGACAAGATCAGTTTCCTGACTCTCAAGCCTGAGCGCTATGAAGCATGGGAAGACATGGCGCTAGCGTCGAATGCCGAGATCGTCGCGCAGCGTCATCTGGTTACGGCATCCGAGCAAGGCATTAAAAGATCCCAGGCAGGTCATTTGCCGCGCCTCGATCTGGTGGCCGGCTTGAGCAAAGTTACTGCAGATTCTCTGTTTACTTTCAATCAGGAATCCACTTCTCGCAGCATCGGCGTTCAGATGTCGATTCCAATTTACAGTGGCGGCGGTGTGAATGCCGCAGTGAGTCAGTCTCGCTCCACTCTGGATAAAGCAAAATCCGATCTGGAACTACGGATCGACAATGTTCAAGTCGAGCTGCGCAAACAATTCAAGCTCGTCTTCAGCGGTCAGGCGCGTATTGAAGCGCTGACCAAGGCGGAACAGTCTGCACTGCAGGTGATCGAAGCCACCAAAAAAAGCATGCTGGGCGGCTTGCGCATCAATCTCGACTTACTCAACGCCGAACAACAACTCTTTACCACCCGGCGCGATCTGGCCCAGGCGCGCTACGGTTATCTGCTGGCGTATATGCGACTGCGGTATACGGCTGGCATTCTAAGCGGCGAAGATATGCAGGTCATGAACGCCTACTTCGCACCCGCGCCGTAATGAAAGCAGCGCTCTCATTCGAACCCCGATCGCGTTCGATAGTACTGCCGGATCTGTATTCGAAACAGACCATGAAAATAAGATTTTATTATTGATATCCACAATCTATAGCAGACAGCTTGAGTCCGCGCGTAAATCGGCAATCGGAAAATTAAACGCGCATTGTTATCAGGATTCATAGATTCAATTAATAATAATGTTATCAATTTAATTGGTAATTTATAAAATATGCTTTTAATTTCTACGAGTAAACATTATCCTATATGAATAATCCTATATGAACTTTTTCCCAGACCCTGAATCATGGTTCCTCCGTTAATCATTCCGCTCAATGCAGACCCGCAGCAGATAACGCAATTGCGTAATCTGCAGCAGGCGTTTGCACAGGTATGCAATGCCTTGTCGCCCATTGTGCGCGAGACAAAATGCTGGAACCGGGTCACCCTGCATCACCTGACCTATCGCAATCTGCGTGAACAGTTTCCTCAGCTCGGCTCGCAAATGATCTGCAATGCGATCTATTCCGTCTCGCGCAGCTGCCGCCTGGTTTTTCAATCGCCGGCCAGCCCGTTTAATCTGGCGCGACTGGCAGGCAAACCGCTGCCCTTATTACAGTTTGCGCCGAGCGCTCCGGTTTATTTTGACCGCCACACGCTGAATATCAAAGCCGGCCAGATTTCGATGTTTTCTCTCGACGGCCGCATTCGTTTTCATTTGACCATCAGCGCCGCTGACGAACTGCGCTTCCATAACGAAAAGCTGCGTGAAATCGTCATGGTTTCGCAGGGTGACCGCTTCAATTTGCAATTTTTGTTTTCGACTCTGCCCGATCAAACTGACAGCGCCAGCAGCACCGACTCCGAGGCCGATCAGGCCTTGCCCGAATACGTGCTGGTCCTGACAGATACCCAGCCCGCTCAAGAAACGAATCAAGAAATGATCCCTATAGGACAAGCCGCATGACTCCCGCACAACGCGCACAACAACAGCAATCACCGCTGGCGACGCAGATACGCAAGCAGACGCCGCTCTATAAACAGGCGGTATTCTTCAGCTTCATCATCAGCCTGCTGGTGCTGGCGCCAACCTTGTTCATGCTGGAAGTGTATGACCGCGTCCTCAACAGCGGCAGCGGCACCACGCTGCTCATGTTGCTGCTACTCGTAATCGGCGCCTATGTGATGATGGAAGCACTAGAGATTGTGCGCGGCAAGCTCATGCATCAGGCCGGCGAACGCATCGATGCCGCGCTGCGCTCGCGTCTGTTTGACATGGCCTTCGAAGCCAATTTGCGCAACATCCCCGGCGGCACCACGCAACCTTTCAATGACCTCAAGACCGTGCGCGACTTCATTGCCTCGCCTGCCGTAATGGCGATGATGGATGCACCTGCTTCACTAATATTTCTGGCACTGGTTTTCATCATCAGTCCCTGGCTTGGCTTACTCGCGCTGTTCGGCGCCGCAGTACAAGTCGCCATCGGCATTAGTACAGAAAAAAATACCATGCCGGCACTCACCGAGGCCAACAAGGCAGCGATCGATGCGCAAAACTTCGCCGGCGGCGTGATGCGTAATGCGCAAGTCATCGAAGCCATGGGCATGACAGCCAACATCCACAAACGCTGGATAACACGCCAACACAAATTCCTCGCCCTGCAGGCGCAGGCTTCCGACACGGCCGGCAGCAACACGGCCTCGTCCAAATTCATTCAGATCATGCAGTCCTCGCTGATCCTCGGCGCGTCCTGCTGGCTCACAGTCAAGGGCATGCTGCTTGGCGGCGGCGGCATGATGATCGTCGCCTCCACCTTGGGTGGCCGCGTACTTGCGCCGCTGGCACAACTGATTGCGCAATGGCGCATGGTGGTCAATGCACGCGACGCTTATCACCGGCTTGATAAATTTTTATCTGCCTTTCCTGAGCGGCCAGAGAGTATGTCCTTGCCAGCACCGACCGGTCGTCTCAGCGTAGAAGCCGTCGTCGCCGGCGCACCCGGCAATCCGGTAGCCATCATTCGTGGCGTGACATTTGCAGCCGTGCCAGGCGAAACCATCGCGCTGATCGGCCCCTCTGCCGCCGGCAAAACCACACTGGCGCGGTTGCTGATGGGCCTGTGGCCTGCCGCCAGCGGCAAGGTGCGGCTTGATGGTGCCGACATCTTCGCATGGGACAAAGCAGAGCTTGGCCCGCACATCGGCTACCTGCCGCAGAACGTAGAATTATTTGATGGCACGCTGGCAGAAAACATTGCCCGCTTCGGCAACGTCGACCTGGAACAAGTCAAAGCCGCTGCTGAACTGGCGGGGCTTGCAGATGTAATCGCCGCGCTGCCACAAGGCTATGACAGCCGCATCGGCGAAGAAGGCGCTTTCCTTTCTGGCGGCCAACGTCAGCGTGTAGGGCTGGCGCGCGCCATTTATGGCAATCCAAAATTCGTACTGCTGGACGAACCGAACTCTAGTCTCGACGAAGCCGGCGAGCAAGCGCTCTACAACATGCTGATGACACTCAAGCAGCGCAAGTGCACCACCATCATCATCACCCATCGCACCTCAGTGCTGCCGGCTGCTGACAAAATACTGGTTTTGCGTGACGGTCAGTTAGTTGCCTTTGGACCGCGTGACGAAATCCTCGCTGCGCTCAGGCAGGCACAGGCACAGCAAGCAACGCAAAGCATTCCAGCAGCAGCAACAGCAACCGAAAGCGCAGCATGAAGCAACCCGGAATTTTTAAAAGCAGCGCACTCGGTCGCTCCCTCTGGACCTTTCGCAAAGAATTTTTGTGGGTTGGCATCTTCAGCCTGATTGCCAACATACTCACGCTCACGCCGACGCTCTACATGCTGCAAGTGTTTGACCGCGTAATGTTGAGCCAGAGCGAATTTACCCTCATCAGCCTGACCCTGATCCTGGTCCTGTTCGTAGCCGTGATGGCTTTTGCCGAATGGCTGCGTTCGCGCTTGCTGGTGCGCGCAGGAGTGCGCTTTGACGAGCATCTGAATTCGCGCGTCTTCGACACCAATTTTCAGGCCAACATGAACGGCTCCGATGCCGCCGCATCGAAAGCATTTTCCGATCTCACCAACCTGCGCCAGTTCCTGACCGGGAATGGCGTCTTCACCTTCTTTGACCTGCCGTGGACGCCGATCTACCTGGTCGTGCTCTTCATCATGCACCCGCTGCTGGGCTGGGTGGGTATAGGCTTCACCATTTTGCTGGGGACGATGGCGGTGTTCAGCCATCGTCTGACGACAAAACTCTATGAGCGCGCCGGTGACGGCGAAATGGAAGCCACGGCCTACCTCAGCGGCAAGCTGCGCAATGCAGAAATCGTGGAAGCGCTCGGCATGCTGGGCCATCTGCGCCAGCGCTGGCTTGGCATTTATAGCAACCAGATCGAGCGCCGTCATGCGGTGCATGACATGGCGCACAAGGTGCAGGCACTGACCAAGTTTGTGCAATACAGCCAGCAATCACTCATCCTCGCGCTGGGTGCGTGGCTGGTGATACGCGGCGAGCTGACTGCCGGCGGCATGATCGCCTCGAACGCACTGATGTCGAATGCGCTGCGTCCCATCAGCGTACTGGTCGGCACATGGAAACAATTCATTGAAGCGCGGCTTGCGTTTGTACGACTTGAAAATCTGCTCGATGCTTATCCGGAACAGGAAGACGGTCACAGCAGCAATAACGTGCGCGGCCAGCTCAGCCTGCGCAAACTCGTCGCCACTGCCGAGACGCGTACCACACCAATCCTCAAGGGACTCGACATCGAATTCAGAGCCGGTGAAGTCATCGGCATCCTGGGCCCTTCGGGTGCCGGAAAATCTACTCTCGCGCGCTGCCTCATCGGTATCTGGCCGCAAGTATCCGGCAAGGTCTTGCTGGACGGCGTAGAAATTCGCGACTGGTCACGCAATGCACTAGGCCCGCACATCGGCTACCTGCCGCAAGACATCGAACTCTTCGACGGCACCGTCGCCGAAAACATCAGCCGTTTTGGCGAAATCGACTCGGAGCTGGTGATTGAAGCGGCACGTCGCACCGACATTCACGACATGGTGCTGCGTCTGCCTATGGGCTACGACACGCCCATGGGCATGGCCGGCAAGCTACTCTCGGGCGGTCAGCGTCAGCGCGTAGGACTGGCACGTGCCGTGTACGGCTCGCCGGATCTGGTTGTGCTCGATGAGCCAAATGCCAACCTCGACGACATGGGTGAAGCAGCGCTCTACAAAACCATCCGCGAGCTTAAAGAAGCTGGCAAGACCGTCTTCATGATCCTGCACCAGCGCAGCCTGCTGGCACTTGCAGATCGGGTCTTGATACTGAACGACGGCAACATCGCACAATTCGGAAAACTGGAAATCGGCGGCAGCCCCGCGCCTATCGAACAAACAAGGACAGCATAATGAGCAATCTCGCAAAAGCAGATCAACAAATCCTGCAACGCCGCATTGGCAGCGCGGTCGACGCCAACATCACAGACGTCACCGAGACCATGCTACCGACCGACACCAAAAACACGATTCGCCTCGGATTCTGGATTTTGATCGTCGGTTTCGGCAGCTTTTTGACATGGGCCGCGTTTGCACCATTAGACGAGGGCGTCCCGGCACCGGCCACCGTTTCGATCGATACCAAGCGCAAGGCGATACAACATTTAAGCGGAGGCATCGTCGATCGGGTACTGGTCAAGGAAGGGCAGATAGTCAAAGCCGGTGACGTACTCGTTGAACTCAACGATGGCGCAACCAAGGCCAACTTCGAATCCATCCGCCAAAACTACATGGCGCAGCGCGCAGCCGAGAGCCGCTTGCTGGCCGAGATTGCCGACCTGCCTGCCATCAGTTTTCATCCTGCACTTATGGCGGCAGCGAATGACCCGGTGATCAAGCAGCACATCGAAATCCAGACTCAATTATTTAACGCACGCCGCAGTGCCTTTCGCGACGAAATCAGCGCTGCACAAGAATCACTGGCAGGCCTCGAAGCACAACAAGCTGGCCTCGCCAGCCAGATAGAAAGTCGCAGCATTCAGGCTACCAAGCAAGCCGAACAACTCAAGAACGTATCGGAACTGGCAGCCGAAGGCTACGCGCCACGCAACCAGGTTTTGCAACTTGAACAATCCCAGGCAGAACTGCGCTCGATCACCTCCGAACTGCAGGCCAATCGCTTCAGAAGCCAGCGCTCTATCGCAGAGCTCAAACTGCGCGTGGCGCAACGCAAACAGGAATTCACAAAAGAGTCCGCTGCGCAGCTGGCCGAAGTACGGCGTGAGGTTCAAGCAGGGCAAGAGCGCCTGAGCGCCATCACCGACGACCTAGGACGCGTGCGCATCAAAGCACCGATCGACGGCCAAATCGTTGGTCTGATGTTGGGCTCAGTGGGTGGTGTCGTCTCGCCGGGACAAAAACTGATGGACATCGTACCGGCCAACGAGAGCATGGTACTCGAAGCAAAGATTCCGACACACGTCATTGACCGCGTCAAAGCCGGCGAAGTAACGGCAGTCAGATTCTCTGCCTTTGCACACTCACCGCAGCTCGTCATCGACGGCAAAGTCAATTCGATATCGGGTGACGTCATTTCAGAAAACACCATGGCCGGCCCCATATCCTACTACCTGGCGCGCGTACAAATCACCCCTTCCGGCCTGCAGAAACTGGGCGACCGCATCATGCAACCCGGCATGCAAGCCGAGGTACTGATCAAAACTGGCGAGCGCTCCCTGCTCACCTACCTACTCAATCCGCTAACCAAACGCATCGCCGCTTCCCTCAAAGAAGAATAAACAGATGAGGTAAGGTCTTGCATGACTACACAGGCACCCTGCAAGATCTGACCCGGACTTTATGCAGCTTGAAAAAATCACCTTTGACTATTCACCGCAAGAGGACCGCCTTTGCATCATGGCGCAAGCGCCTGACGACGAAGCGATCATTTTGTGGCTGACGCAGCGTTTGTGCAAAAATCTTGCAACCACCTTGTTAACGCATCTGGAAAACAGTACGCCAGCGCCTGCCTCAGCGGACAAAGAATTGATGATGGCGTTCAGGCAAAGTGCAGCGCTACTGGAAAAAGAAGCGACATCACCCGTGCAGGTACAAACCAGTGCACGCTCTTCACGCGTCGATATTGTTGACATACGTTTATCACCGGATCAAGTGGAGCTGGCTTTTCATGTCCCGGCTGCTGAGCCTGCGCGACTGCAGATGAATCCGCCGCAGTTAAGGCAGATTTTGCAAATCATGCTGACCATGTTTCAGCGCGCACAATGGCCGACTGAGAGTTGGCCGAACTGGATGCTGGAAGCAAATGGCGCCATTGATGCCGGCGCGGCAAATGCAGTTTTACTGCACTGAGACATTTTGAGCGTCTGCTTGAACATTCTGTAAATTTTGTAGTATTCAACGAAAGACGTTGGGCCCCGGCGTGCGCTGGGGCGACGTCTGCAATAGCTGCGCCTCCAGTTCCCTGGGCAGGCGCATCATCCAGTCCAGTACCTTGAACAGATCAATCACTTGTTGCTTGTCCCAGCCGCGCCGGTACAAGCCCTGCACCAGCGTCCACTTGGCCGCATAGCGGGCCGACGCATCATCGCGGGTGGCGCGTGTGGCCAGATGCGCGAGCATGAAGGGAATTTTATGCGTCAACGAATGTGTTGCGCTGAGAGTGGCGTCATCACCGTCGATGCTGGCAAGCGTGAAGCCGCAGGCAGTACATATGTACGACAAGGCGAAACAACGCAGTCAGCGTCATTTTGATAGGCGCTCTAAGCTTAGGAAACGGGCGTGCTTATGATGCTCTTGATCTCAAACCCACGAAAGCAAAGGTTTTTTTCATACTGATGCCAAGCACGCTTTATGCGGGCCTCAAACAACCAGAAAGTCACCTATTGTCAGCGTCAAGCCTGTGCCAATAATTGCTATATCGACTGGTTTAATTTTTGTAGCGCTGCCATCGGCGTCATAACTGAGTTTTCCAGTGCCGCTATCGTAGGCCAGATAATGCGTTACCGAGGTCGACACAGAGCCAGGTGCCAGATAATCAGACGCACCTTTAAGCTTGGCGAATACTTTGCTGCTCAACTGAATTTTGTCGATACCTGCTTGAAAATCAATGGTGTCGACGTTGTTCGCTGCAGGTTTAGTGCTGAAGATAAAGACATCGGCTCCTGCTCCGCCAGACAGGGTGTCATTGCCCAGGCCACCATCAATGATGTCATTCCCGAAGCCACCGGCAATAGAATTCGATTCTTTACTACCGATGAGCAGGTCCGCATAGTCGCCGCCAATGATGTTCTCGATATTCTTGAGTTTGTCGGTACCGATGCCCGCCGCATCACTGCCAGCAGTGGAGGTGGCAGTGCCTTTTAAAAGATCAACTGTGATGCCGGCTTTCGCACTTGTATATTTGACGGCATCAACACCTTTGCCACCATCGTAAGTGTCATTGCCCGCGCCGTCTCCGCCAATAATGATATCCGCGCCATCGCCTGCACTGACGCTGTCGTTCCCATCGCCGGAATACAAGACGTCGTCGCCCTGACCACCATCGAGCAAATCTGCGCCAGACCCGCCAGTCAATTCGTCGCCGCCGATGCCGCCCTTGATCGCATCATTTCCGGCACCGCCATCTATTATGTCTTCGCCAGCGCCCCCGTCGATAATGTCATTGCCAGACCCGGTTGCAATTGTGTCTGCATAGCTGCTACCTAGGACATTTTCGTTAAAATCGACGCCTTTGTAGCCGTACATCCAACTTGATAGTCCTAACCAGAAAGTTTGGCTTCCCGCTTTTGCCTGGGAATATGAAATATCAAATACTCTTTCCGGTTCGATGCGCACATTATTATTTGTCGTCATTACGGAGGTTTTCATCCACACGGACTTTTCACCTTTTTCGGGATCGACAAGATCAAGCAAATTAAAGGTATCACCTACCTTAATATCTCTTCCGTTTTTGAGGAATTCCCCTGAAGTTAATTCATTGGAGAATTTGTAGCTTCTAAATCCTGATATCGCTTCCAGACTGTAACTGGGATTTGCAAAATATTTGGTCGGCTTTATTTCTACAACAAATGTTTTGTTTGTCGTGGAAATAACAGTAATTGGTGTGTCTGGCTGCCCACCTGCTTCACCACTACTGGCAACGTAAAAACCGTTCTGGTTTCCATAATACCAATCGCGGTCATCCACACCGAAGCGTCCACCCAGTTCAGCGCCGTCCAGAAGTTTGGTTGTAAAACCAGCGGTGTATTCTGCGTTTAAGATGGCGCTAGCAGCGTCCTCGCCCTCAGAATCCTGAAGCACACCTTTTTCCTGATCTGTTGTGGGCGCATTGTAAGAAACAGTCACCTTAGCATTAGGCTTAATGCTTTTTGATAAAGTCAAAATTGCATTCTTGTGCATATCCGCAGATAACACCGGGATTGTCACGCCATCAGCTTTTACTGTAAACAAACCTGTATCAATTGGTGCCATTCGCGAAAAAGATTCTCCCGCAAAAGCATCAGCCAACTCTGTAGTGGCGACATTTTGATCAATAGGTTTTACGGCGATTACGATGAATTTGTCGTAGTAAGTTGCGCCATACAAAATCGGTGGGGTTGCCATGTTTTATGCCGTTCAAAAAGACTGCGTCGTATATATTTGCCAACTTGTAGTCATTTCGTACTTAACGATATAACCAGGCACCGATACGCTGATTGCTATAAATGCCGCACACGTTATGCCAACAAAACAGGTCTATTAACATCTGCAAAAAAAGATAAATTCAAACCGGTGAAAGACGTTATTTTATAAAATAGATATAATTCATAATTATATAATCATTTTTAATAAACATCTGTTCGTACGAGATACAGATCAAATTTACACAGGAGAGTCAGCATGGCAGATACGGTAAAAGGCGGAGAATGGATTAGCGATCTGTTTGGCAAAAACATTTCAGATTTTCCGCTGACATCTGGTCTCTCGTTGGGCACACTTATTTTTGAAAACTGGGATTCCCAAGTCTTCGACGACGACGCCCCAACCAAGGCACTGAACTTCAAAAGTACCGAAGGCTCAACCATCATATTTAATGTCAGAGACACAGGCGGTGAAGAAAACGGGACTTCTAGCGGCGCATTGACTGTCACAGGCAAACCCAATGACACGCTGTTTTCTACCACCTTTTCCAGCAAATGGAGCAGCACTGGCCAGAGCAGCCTGAATGATTTGAAATGGGCTTATACAGGCGGCACAGCCACCACAGCGGATGACTTTTCTTATAAATATTCTGAAAACTCTAAAGAGAACCAGTCGAATACCACCACAGGCTCCAAAGGTGATGGAAGTTCCATAATGAATATCGAATTTTCCAGCGCAGCTTATGCGTTCCAGTTCACTATCGCGAATTCTTCCGCTTGGGAATGGAATAATAATTTACAAAAACAAACGACTGATAGCTTTACCGCACAGATAACTAAATACTCATTTCGGGATATCCAGAATGAGGTATCGCTCAGCCTGTCCGGAAAAATATCAGGGAGCATTAACGCTCACAAAGTCGATCTGAAAAACATCGCCTACGCCTCATCCGACTACACCATGACCACCGCAAAATGGGTGGAGACCTTTAATGATGAAGAGTGGGAATCGTTTCCAAATATTGGTGAGGATGCTGGAGATTTCTCTACCATCGCCATGAATATCGACCAATTCCAATCCTTTTTATCAAGAGCCGACAACACTTTCAAGATCAGTACTGCCAGTGGCGCAGAGATCGACGCCGGCGCAGGCAATGACAAAGTCATCGGCGGTGCCGGCGACGACACGCTGATAGCGGGTGCGGGCAAAGATACGCTCACAGGCGGGCGCGGCAGCGATACCTTTGTACTCAGCATCGACGATTATGATTTTTCAACGTCAAAAACCGTGCTGGCCGACACCATCACCGACTTTAAATTTTCTGGTGCTGAACAAGACATTCTGAAGCTGGAAGGTTTTGACGAGGTCGCTGTGTTCAAAAAAATTGCCGACGCAAAAAAGGAAGGAACCGATGCGACCGTCATTTATGAAAGTAGTACCGGCAAGTTCTGGTACAACGAAGATGGTGATGACGCTTTGGTGGGCATCCTGAACTTTGCAACCGTCAAAGGTATACCGACTAGTTATTGGTTAGAAGCCTAGTAGGGGACAGCCTAGTAGGGGACAGACCACGATTAGGATAATCGTGGTCTGTCCCCTAGCGAACTAGCGAAAGAACGAGGAATTTTCAACTATGGCATCCATTAAACTCTCTGCCGGTTTGTACTTCGAGCGTCTGATGCAACTCAGTGTCAGCGATGGCGGCAGCTGGGCGGAGCTTGGTAAAGCTCTTCCGGGTGAGCCTGACGCTTCGATGGGACCCATCGACCCTGCGCTGTTTGCTGTGTATGTCAACGACAAACCGGTGACGGTGCTGGCAGTGCAGATGCACAAACAAGCGACTCTGGTGCTGTCGCAACCGATTCCTAAAGGCGCCCTGGTACGCGTGGTGTACAACGCCCCGGAGGGAAACCAGCCAGCGGGCGTGCTGCAAACATCGTCAGGGACCGATATTCCCTCCGCTGAACTCGTCTCGACGAAAGACATGTCTTTCTTTCAGGGCTTCAAGACCGAAGTACAGGCAGGCGCGGAATACGGTATCGATTTTTCCCGAGAATTCCCTGAAGTCGGCACTTATCTGGATGCGAGCGGATCAAGCACAATCGATCAAGGCAACAGCAGCACAGTCATCAAAGTCAGCGGCGGCAAAATGACCGTTGAACTCGTTGCAACCAGCTTTGCAGCCAACCCGGCTTTTGTGGAGGGTGCGTCGCTTGGGCTTTCATCCTTCTCAAGGACGAAAGGAAAATTAACAGTAGTACTGGACAGCACTGGCCTGGCCTACAAAGCGGGCGATGTATTCGATGCGTCGCAACTCGGTAGTTCTGACCGAAACATCAAAGTCTATTCGGCGACCCAATCCGTTCTCGCAACGAATGACGGTGCTACTGAAAAAGAGTTTCAATTATTCAGTCACACAGCCTTGGGCAATGCAGTGCCATTCTGGTTAGCTATCGGCACATGGCAGTTCGGAGCCAATGGAGTTGATTTCAACAAGATCGAAATTGGCGGCACCTACGACGACTTACTTTTGTCTGGCGGGGGCAATGACAGACTTGACGGTGGCGGTGGCAATGACACATTGTTTGCCGGAGGCGGCAACGACATCGTAAACGGCGGTACTGGCAACGACCTGATGATCGGCGGCGATGGCGCCGGTAATGACAGCTATGACGGCGGCAAAGGGATAGACACCGTCAAGTACACCAGTGCGATGGCAGGCATCACGGTCGACATGGCCAAAGGTACGGCTAGCTCGTCAGCCGGTGGCGATACGGCTGGCATCGGCACCGACAAGCTCAAAGGTATCGAGAACCTTATTGCTGGCAACTACGCTGACACACTCATTGGCAGTAAAGACGCGAACGTGATTGAAGGACGGAGTGGCAATGACACGATCGACGGCGGCCTTGGCAGCGATACGCTGATTGGCGGCGCAGGTGCAGACCGGTTTTTCTTCAGCACCAAGCCAGCGGCAAACAACATCGACACGATCAGTGATTTCGAGGTCGGCATCGACAAGCTTGTGCTGAGCGCGAAGATATTCGCGAAGCTCAAAGGCATCACCGACTTCACGCCTTACTTCGCCATCAGCACTGCCGCAGATGCGAATGACTTTCTGATTTATGACCCTGCCACAGGCAGGCTCAGCTACGACGCTGATGGCAGCGGCAAGGGTAAGGCCACTGAGATTGCAATTCTCGTTGGCGCTGCAGGTCTCGTTGCAACGGATCTGACTATGTAGTGACGCCCAATAGGGGACAGACCACGATTAGGATAATCGTGGTCTGTCCCCTACTGAAAATTGAAAATTAATCAAAACCGAGGTACTGCTATGGCAAAGAAGACGATCATTACAACGGGCGATACAGAAACGCTAAAGACTTTCTGGGAATTCGCCAACATAATGAAGATTGGCCGGATCGTTGATCAGGCATTGGCCGCAATCACCAACTCGCTGAATCAGGCAGTAACATCATCAACGACGAATGGCGTCATTACCCAGCGTCTGGCATCCGGTGAAACAATCACGATTTCCCCGACTGCCGCTACTGAAAATGGCCAGGCCACCCGGGCATCGAAGTGGACATACACGTTCTCCAACGGGGTCGTATTGGACATTGAAGGAAAGCTGACTCTTGATGAAAACGGGAAGCTGACTCCCGCATCGAAGATCACCAAGGTCAACATGGTCGATGCCCAAGGTATCTTGTACGGTGTGCAGTCACAGGGCACGACGACGGCGACTGGAGATATCAATTTTACGAGTGCGGCAGGATTGACCGAAGTGATTTTCAGGCTCAACGCTTTCGAGCGCAGCATGACTATTGGCAGCAACAATTACTCAGGGACGTTCGGCTTCATTAACCGGATCGAAAAAAGCATGAGTAACGGCAATTGGAGCGCATCCGGCGTGATCGACTCCTTCACATTGAAAGAGGGTGCCAGTCCCCTTCTGAAGATAGAAAATCTTAATAACGATCAGTTGAACGCCAACGACCCGGCCGTCATTGAGGCATTAAGCAGTGCCGAGAAATTCATCGCGTATTACTTAAGCGGAAACGACAACATCAAAGCCACGGACACGGATACCTTGATCAACGGGTATGCAGGCAACGATACGATCACTGGCGGCAGCGGCAAAGATACCCTGCTGGGCAGCGATGGTAACGACACCCTTAGTGGCGGTAACGGTAACGACATTCTGACGGGTGGCAACGGCAATGACAATGTCAATGCCGGCGAAGGCAACGACATGATCGTCGGCGGCGATGGCGCCGGCAATGACAGCTATGACGGCGGCAAAGGGATAGACACCGTCAAGTACACCAGTGCGATGGCAGGCATCACGGTCGACATGGCCAAAGGTACGGCTAGCTCGTCAGCCGGTGGCGATACGGCTGGCATCGGCACCGACAAGCTCAAAGGTATCGAGAACCTTATTGCTGGCAACTACGCTGACACACTCATTGGCAGTAAAGACGCGAACGTGATTGAAGGACGGAGTGGCAATGACACGATCGACGGCGGCCTTGGCAGCGATACGCTGATTGGCGGCGCAGGTGCAGACCGGTTTTTCTTCAGCACCAAGCCAGCGGCAAACAACATCGACACGATCAGTGATTTCGAGGTCGGCATCGACAAGCTTGTGCTGAGCGCGAAGATATTCGCGAAGCTCAAAGGCATCACCGACTTCACGCCTTACTTCGCCATCAGCACTGCCGCAGATGCGAATGACTTTCTGATTTATGACCCTGCCACAGGCAGGCTCAGCTACGACGCTGATGGCAGCGGCAAGGGTAAGGCCACTGAGATTGCAATTCTCGTTGGCGCTGCAGGTCTCGTTGCAACGGATCTGACCATGTCGTGACGCCCAATAGCACAATAGGGCACAACACAATAGGGGACAGACCACGATTTTTCCCGATAGGTGCTAGGCTCAGACCACTGTGCCTAGTGGCCTGCCGGCCTTACCGCGTACCACGCGCCGGCCAAGGGCTTGCTCAATTTCGGCTAGAAAGTGCGCATTCCCCAACGCATAGTTACCGTTCGTCGCCTCGCGCAACTGATCGACCAAACCGGGCTCAAGCGCGGAGCGGAACAGTTCGCGGTAAGCAGACTGCCTCACCATAGCGTCTGGCGCCAGCGCCAGATACAAAGCATGAGCGCCAGACAAGGCGTTTTCCTCGCCGTGAGCATTGGCGCGGTAACTCGACCAACGGTACTCTGCAGGATGTTCGACCATACCGGCACGCACAGGATTGAGTTCGATATAGCGGTAACAAGCCAGCACTCTTGCTATGTTGCTTTGCTTTACTTTGCTGCTACTCGAAAATCGGAGCCAGTCTGGCCAGCACCTCGTCCAGAATTTCCGACGGTAGTGCGTCAATCTTCCTGCCGTTGCGCTGCTGCAGATCAAGCACGCGAGGCTGGTCGCACCGTATCACCCCTGACGTTTTAATCCCGGAAATAGGGACGGCGAATCCAATCCGTCGTGCGAAATCGCCGCCGTTCGTGATGGGCAAAACTACCGGAAGTTTGGTTGCCTCATTGAACTCTTCTGGTGAAATGATCAGGACCGGGCGGAGCCCTTGCTGCTCGCGCCCTTCTGTAGGGTCAAGCGTCACAAGATAAATATCGCCCCGCTTCATATCTCTTCACGGCCAACAGCCGGCGCATCGATCCATTCTCGCTGTTCAGGCGGTTGCGGCTGGGAATAGTCAGACGCTGCCAGCAACTCAGCAAGTGTGTATCGCTGTCGCGGATTGGGTTCGACCACTAAGCGACCACCATCGACAGCCATGCCGACCGTGGCGCCAACCCGCAGGTGAAGTAGATCAAGCAAGGCTGGCGGTACGGCCATCATGATTGAGCCGCCGACTTTGCGAAGATTGGTTGTGTGCACGGTATACCTCCCTCTATAAATTATATATAAGTATAACTAACCCCAATGTTAAATCAAGGTATTTTCGATAAAGCACAGACTGAGGTAACGCGGTTTTAACGGAGATCTGAAATGGTAGGCAAAAATGCCCGCCATAATCCTAGTCCTCTATTGCGTAACGCTGACGTTGACTAAAAAGCGCTAAAGACCTGTCCGGGTAGGCAATGCCGAGAAAGACGCTGGGCCCCAGCATGCGCTGGGGCGACAGTAGAAAATTGGGCAGACATTAGAATTTCAATGGCGCGATTCGCTGAATACTGCTTCGAGGGAATCGGCCGACAGCACGGTCTCCGCCCATGCTTCAAGTTCGTCAACGCTCGCCTTCGCCAGACGTTCTGTTACCCAGCCGGGCACGTCGCCGAAGCGCTGTGTCAGCAGATGCGCCAGAATGCGCAGTATGCGGGCCTGGCCTTGCTGCATGCCCTGCTGAATGCCTTGCTCAAGACCTTTTTCAAGGCCCCTCTCCATCCCGATACGTTCAACAGAACAAATATAAGTCATATGCGTTTCCTCCTCGAGTGTTTCCAAATTTTGCCATAGCTGCGCCTCCAGTTCCCTGGGCAGGCGCATCATCCAGTCCAGTACCTTGAACAGATCAATCACTTGTTGCTTGTCCCAGCCGCGCCGGTACAAGCCCTGCACCAGCGTCCACTTGGCCGCATAGCGGGCCGACGCATCATCGCGGGTGGCGCGTGTGGCCAGATGCGCGAGCGTGACGACGGCAAATGGATTCGTACTGTCCTCTAATCTGGCCTCGCTGCCTGCCCAGTCCAGTAATTTGGCGACCGGGAAGCGCAGGTCAAGTTGACAGCCGAACACGTCATAGCCGAACGACTCGGGTTGCCAGTGCGCTTGGTCATCGGCCAGTACCGCCAGACTCGCGATGGGCTTGCGGTAACGGTCGTACAGCCGGTAGTGGTAGACGAACATGCGCTCGGCAAAGGCGGCCTGCATGTCGCCCTGGACTTCAAGGTGCACGTAAACCCATTCGGCCTCGCCACCTTGCCGCGTAACACGCACGAGCTTGTCGACGAAGCGCTTGCCGAGTTCGGCGTCCTGCACGACGGCCCGTAATTCCTGATCAAGAAAGACATACGGTTGCGACCAGTCGATCTGCGCGTGCGCGAGCGGAAAATAGAAATGCAGGAAGTCGGCGAAATAGCGTTCGATCGCTTCCTTCCACGGACTGTCGTAGTCGTCTGCCACATGCGCTCCTGCCAGCGGTTACTGATGGCGCGAGCATGAAGGAAGTACTAGTGCGTCAACGAATACGTGGCGCTAACAGTGGCATCATCGCCGTCGATGCTGGCTCGCAGTCGACGAAGGTGTTGTATCAAAACACGCCACCATAAAAACCAGAAAAAAACACACCATAAAAAAACCAACCCTGAACTGCACCTTCGTGAGGCTGAAGGCTAGAGGCATCGACGAGTAATCGTGGTCTGTCCCCTATTGATTAGTAATCGTGGTCTGTCCCCTATTGATTTGTCCCCTATTGATTTCCTATTGATTTCTATTGATCAAGTGAGTGTTCCTTTGTTTAGGGGGCATCGACGAGCAATCGTGGTCTGCCCCCTATTGATAAAGTGAGTGTCCCTTTGTTTTTTAGCTACGTCCCGCTCGGGTTGAGCGGGACGTAGTAGTTAAACGATGAAAGACAGATCCGTCGCAGCCACACCAGCCAGCTTGACCAGAACGTCACTGGCTTGCAGGCCAGCAACACCATCGTTCAGGAAGACCCACGTTGCATCTTCAACTTCATCGTAGAAAGCCCAGACTGCTTGCTGATCACCCATTGCGGTGGCAATAGCCTCAAGCGCGGCTTGTTGACTTTCAAACTCAGCAGAGAAGGACAAGATGCCGTCCACAGCGCTGAATCCGAGAGATTCCTCACCTTCATCAGCGAAAGTCCACGCTGTCGTAACATCCAGATCGAGTTTGTCCGCAGCTAAGTCGAAGTTGGTGATGGTGTCGGGAGCGGCGGGGGTGGAGTCGGAGGCCACTACTTCGGCCAGCGCGGCAGCTACAGCTACAGCGTCAGCAGCATCGGCCTTGGCAGCATCGTAGCCTTCGTCTGCGGGCTGAAGGGTGTTGTCGTACTGCGCGTCGTAAGCAGCATCGTCCAGCGCGGCAGCTACAGCGGCAGCAGCATCGGCCTTGGCAGCATCGTAGCCTTCGTCTGCGGGCTGAAGGGTGTTGTCGTACTGCGCGTCGTAAGCAGCATCGTCCAGCGCGGCAGCTACAGCGGCAGCAGCATCGGCCTTGGCAGCATCGTAGCCTTCGTCTGCGGGCTGAAGGGTGTTGTCGTACTGCGCGTCGTAAGCAGCATCGTCCAGCGCGGCAGCTACAGCGTCAGCAGCATCGGCCAGCGCGGCAGCTACAGCTACAGCGTCAGCAGCATCGGCCTTGGCAGCATCGTAGCCTTCGTCTGCGGGCTGAAGGGTGTTGTCGTACTGCGCGTCGTAAGCAGCATCGTCCAGCGCGGCAGCTACAGCCTGAGCGTCTCCCAGCGCAACCTTCACCGTATCCGTGCCCGTAAAAGTCTCGCCGCTCTTACCCAACGTAATGTCATCCGCACCTGCCCCACCAGAGACCGAGTTCGTTCCGGTCGTCTTGACGATCAATTCCTGAGCGTCAGCCCAGCCCGTGATGGTGGTGTTACCAGCGCCCGTAATTTCGATTCCATCAAAGATGGCCGCAGCACCCGACAGGGTCTTTCCAGAAGCAACCTGGATTTCTGCAATATCAGTGGCAACAGCATTGGTGGTTTTTGTCGTCGCACTGCTGGTGAAGTCGATCTTCGTACTGTTGGCCTCAGCACTGATAGTTGCGCCGGCATTGGAAAAGCCAACCACCACGTTCGGTGCAGTACCACTTTCAGTCACCATAAACGGGGCAGGGACAGGGGCAGGCTCGGGGGGCGAAGTTTCGACACTTTTTTCGTTACCGGGAGTGATTGTTTTATTGGTGAGCTCGGCGAGTCTATTGCCAGTCAGTTCTTCTTTTACTGAGTCAACTGATCCTGTATCCACTGCAGTTTTGAGCGCCTGAGCCACTCCCTTGGCTGAAGTGGCGGTCGCTTGTGAAATTTTCGCCAAGGCGCTCATTCCAGATCCAGAGTCAACCGCCTTCTGAATGTTGCTCACGTTATCGGCGAGGATGGTGGCTACCGCAGCGGCTTGTGTCTGGATTTTCTGCAGTGCCGCTGTGTCTGTCGGGGCGACCTTGCTCGCGGTGCTGGCGACCAAACTTTGCAATTGCGTCGCATCAGCGAGGTCGACCTTCTGCCCACCTGAGTTCTTGATTTGCGTGGCCAATGCGCTTGCGAAGGCATTGCCTGTTCCCGGGCTATTGGCCGTGCCCGTTGCGCCGGAGATCACGCCATCGATCATTTCGATCAGGGCGTTCACTTGCGCCGTGGCTGAAGCCACCTTCAATGCGATAGCCGACAAGGATGAATTTGATCCGGCATTCGCGACTGCAGCGATCGGGTCGAAATTCAACAAATTCACCGTGCTGTCGATACCCAGTGCTGCCTTCACTAGCTGCTCTGCCTCTGCCACCGACACACCAGTTTTGTTCAGCGCCGCGACCACGGTCGTCAATTGACTTACAACACTGCTACCTTGGGCCGCCTTCAGCACTCCGTTCAGAGGCAAGCCAGTGCTAACGTCGGTGCCGCCTACGACAGTGATGTTGCCCTTGCCACCAGTTAAGGTGTAGCGACCGTTGGCGTCGGTTTTGACAGACGATTCGCCAGTATCTTGGATGCCGTTGCCGTTGGCATCGGCGAATACAGTCGAGCCGGAGTAATAACCATCAACGACGACACCGGTGCTCTGTGAAGCGAATGCCGCAACGGAAGTCTTGGAACTATCGAGCGTCACGGCAACCGGCTTCGAAATCTTATCGATGACCTGCGCGCCGAGAACAATCGCCTTGCCCAGAGTCGTGACCTGCACGCTGCCATCGTTAAAAACGATGTTCTGCGCATCCTTGCCCAACTGGAAAACCAGCTTGCCGCCAAAGGTGTCTGTGAAGGTGAGGCTCTTGCCCTTGGCGCTGACGTGATAGTCGGACTGATTGCCGACGAGGTTGATGGTGTTGCTGCCTTTGAGAGATTTGAGCGTGACGTCAGTGCCGAATTTGACGTTGTAGCTATCAGCACCCGCACCATCCGTAACTGTCGCGCTGCCCACATCGAAGGTCGCATTCTCGACTGCGAACAAGCCTTCCGAACTATAAGCGGTGCTAGGCGTAGCCGTCAGCGGCGCTTGTTTACCGAGCTTTTGCGTGCCGGCATACACGACTTTTCCGGTTTGGGAGATTTGCAGTTCGCCGTCATTAAAGCGAAGGCTTTGAACATCTTTGTGTGACAGCGTGAACACGAGCTTTGTGGCGCCCGACGTGAGCGTGACCTTGCCCGATGCCGCAGCAATCTTGAAATCGGCGGTGTTGCCTTCGAGATTAAAAACGTTATTGCCTGACAGCTTGCCGAGGGTGACAGATTGAATCGCCCCGGGTTTACTAGACACTCCTGAGCCTATAAATTTAGGCCTACAAG
>JBBARG010000008.1:36910-137913 GCA_040399905.1 Burkholderiaceae bacterium | reverse complement strand
CGGCGAAGGCAAAGCTGCCGCCGGTCAGACTGTCGCCGCTCATCAGGAAACCGTTCGTCACGATGGCCGTGCCTGATGCCGTGAGACCGCCGTCGTAAGTCTTGGTGACAGCACTGGTGCTCAGAGTCAGCGCAGCAGCGTTAATGGTGCTGGCTGTGTTGTTCGCATAGCTGACGGTGTAGTTGCTGTTGTTGGTGCCGTCACCGACGGTCACGTCGCTGGTGCGCACGACCTTGGTGCCTGCGCCGACGTTCTTGTCGGCGAAGGCAAAGCTGCCGCCGGTCAGACTGTCGCCGCTCATCAGGATGCCGTTCGTCACGATGGCTTTGCCTGTTGCGGTGAGGTCGCCGTCGTAAGTCTTGGTGACGGCGCTGCTGGCGACCGTAATAGCTGCCTGCGAAATATCGGCTGTAAGCGTATTGGTTTTAATGCTGTAATTACTGGCCAGGCTACTTCCTGAATTTACCAATGCCAGCGTGCCTATGCCCATGCTCTTGCCGCTTGCGGCGTTTTTGCTGGTCAGTGTGCCGACACCGCTCAAACTTAAGGTATCAGACCCGACTAGTGATCCTATGCTCATCGCACTGGCCAGCATATCCACCGAGCCATTGTAAGCACGGCTGCCTCTTAGGCTAACGGCCAAGGGAGTGATCGTCAGGTTGCCATCGACAAAGCTGTAGCGAATTGCTTGTGTCGATATCAGTCCGCCGGGTGTGATTGCGTAGGATGTGCCGGAGGCATTCACCGCGCCTTGCGAAGATCCGCTGAACGTCAGGCCAGTCGGCATGACGCCGCCGGGCAGGGCGGAATAACTCGCGCCATTGCCGCCTGAGTACGCCACGCCGTCATAAATTTTGTTAACGCTGTTGGCGGTGACGACGACTTCTGTCATCAGCGATCTCAAGCTCGGTAAGCCCCCCGAAAATGCACCCCAAATAGTGTTGAAATCAAAGCCAACAAAATTACTTTGATCCCGCATCTGTGCGCTGCTAAGGCCGGTTCCGCCACCGACCGAAGTGGCAGGGCCAATCGTGTTATCCCAGTAGCTGAAAGCCACCGGACCGGAGGTCGCACCCAGCAGGCCGCCGGTGCCGGCTGCGCCTGTGACAGTGCCTACAGCAAAGCTGGTGCTGACGGTGCCCGAGGTCACGCTACCGGCTAGCCCGCCACTGCCGGCCTGTCCTGCGACGTTGCCTATGCTGTAACTGTTGGCAATTGAGCCGGAGGTAACGCTGCCGACCAGTCCACCAGTGCCAGCAGCACCTGTTACATTCCCAGTGTGATAACTCTGGCTTATGTTGCCGGACGTTGAGCTGCCGACCAGCCCGCCGGTGCCGGCAGCACCAATCACATCACCGATTGCGTAGCTGTTGAAAATCGAGCCCGATATTGTGCTGCCAAGAAGCCCACCGGTACCGGCGCCGCCAGTCACGCTGCCGGTGAAATAGCTGTTGCTAATGCTGCCGGTCAGATTGCTGCCGACTAGCCCGCCGGTGCCGGCGCCGCCTTTAATGTTGCCATCCACAACGCCGATATTTTGTATCACGGAGCCGGTGCCGGCCGCCCCAACCAGACCGACATTGGGCGTCACCGCACCTACGGTAAGCTGGTTTATGTTGAGGTTGCTGACGCTATGGCCCAAGCCATCAAGTGTCCCAGTGAAAAGTGTGGCCAAGCTGCCGATAGGCACGAAGCCGCGGCCGCCATTCCAGTTGACGGTGTCGGCCGCATTGATGTTGCTGCCCAGTGCGTAGTGTCCAGCGGCATCGATATTTATGTTTTGTAGCGCGTCGAGTCCATTGATGACGGTGTAGTTCACCCCCGCTATGGCGAGGCTGGCGCTGGCGCCTGAGAGGGTGATCGATGCGCCGCTGTGCAGGTTAAAGTAGCCGCTTTCGCTGGCTGCTTCGCTGCCGTTGGCGGTATTCGGGTTGATGACAATCCCGGCACTGTTGCCGGTGGCCGTGATGTTGGCTCTAACGTTGACGTTGTTAGAGGCTGTCAACGTCAAGCTGGTGTTGGCATTCCATTCAACGGCAGCATTGATGTTGACATTGCCGCTGCCGGCACCGGCTCCCTGACTGCTTTGAAGTTCAACCGACGTTGACCCGAGCGCCGTCGACAAAGCGCCCGCATTAAAATCGCTGCCGGTGCTGGCAACGGTGAAGTCTTTCGGGTCTATGAGCCATTTGCCGAAGATGCCGTTGGCTGCTGCGGTGGTGACATGCGCTGTGTCGCTTATCTTGACTTGCGCGGCCGAGGTTTCGATATGGCCGCCATTGCCGCCATTCAGTGCAGATGCATCCAGCGTGCCGCTGAGTTGCACGCTGCCGGCCTGCATCCCGCCGAGCAGAACGATGCCGCCTGCTTGCTCCGTGACAGTGCGGGCTTCGATGATGCCGCTGTTATTCACTACGCTGGCCAACAAACTATCGCGTGCGCCGGCACTCATCAACACCAGTCCGCTGTCGGCGCGGATTAGGCCGCCATTGGCAGCCAGACTATTGAGCACGCTCTGGTCGACTTGCATGCGCAATAGAGTATTGCCATTAAAACTTAGCGTGACCGCACTGCCTGCACCGAGCGCCACGGTGCCCAATTGCGCAATGATGCTACCCTGATTGATGACTTGATTAGCCAGCATGACGACATAGCCACCAGCAGCGCTGTTGATTGTGCCCAGATTGACGACGCTGCCCTTGCCGCTGCCGCTAAAATTGCGGGTGTTGCCGTCCAGAGAACTGATGTCGAGTGTAGACGCCACCAGCGCGCCCACGTTGACCTGTGAGCCCGCGCCGAACAACACGCCATTTGGATTGATCAGCCAGACTTGGCCGTTGGCCTGCAGTTGTCCCAGCAACTGGCTGCCGTTGGTATCAAAAATACGATTGACTGCAATGGCCGTCGCTGACGGCTGAATAAAACGCACGAGTTCATTGGGTGCGATATTGAAGCCTTGCCAGTTAAGTAACGCTTGCTGGCTGGTTTGTGTGATGGTCGTCGTCGTCCCTGCCTGCGTAATCGTCCCACTTCCGGCAATGAATTGCCCTGCTAGTGGCTCAGCTAGCGTATAAGAAGGCGCGAGCACAAGAAATACAATCCAGCCTGGTAATAGCGGGTTGCGGACAGAGCGGCGACGATTGTTCATAAAGATGTGGGCATCACGATGTTTTGTCTTGAAAAGAAAAAATAGTGATTAAAACTATACGAGTTTATAAAGCTGCAAGGCTCTCGAACGCTCTCGTTAATGAGAGTATTGAAGTTGTTGGCGGGACTCCCGTCCCCCCGATGAAAATCGGGGCCCAGTGATTTTGTAAATAACAAAAACATCAAATTTTCCTGCATCACTTAGTATTCATTTTTTCAAATCCCTTCACCTATGAACAATTCCCAAATCACCGTATCCATAGTCGAAGACGAGGTTGTCTTGCGAGAAGAAATGGCATTTCAACTGGGGCATCTGGGTTTTGTGGTGCAGGCTTTTGAAAGCGCCGAGCAGTTCTACCGCTATCTGGTCGGACATCCGAAAACTATTGCCGTGCTTGATATCGCGCTCGTTGGTGAGGACGGTTTATCGGTCTGCCGGCATTTGCGCACGACCAATGCGGCCATGGGCATCGTGTTCGTGACAGCATGTAGTTTGCGTGACGACAGACTGGTGGGTTTGCTGGCAGGGGCCGATGCTTATCTGACCAAACCAGTGGACATAGACGAACTGGCTTTGATTTTGCGCCGGCTGGCTATACGTCTGGCCGTGGTTGCTGCCGATGCTGTAATCCCCGTGCTGGCAACCAAGTTATCTGGCTGAAAGATGGAAGAGGATTCTTCTTTCGTGATTGCCCCCAATGGTGTGCGGGTGCGACTTTCTGTCAACGAAGCGCAGTTACTGCGTGTGCTGCTGAAACAGCCCGGCACCATTTGCTCGCATGTGGAATTGGGAATGGCACTCGGGTTGACTGTCGATGAATTCGACAAGCACCGCATTGAAGTTATTTTGAGCCGGCTAAGGAGTAAAGCCGCTCGCTCGGCCGGCATGCCGCTGGCGATTCAGTCCGAGCGTGGCATAGGTTATAGCCTGATGGCCTGATCAAAGTAAGATCAGAACGTAACCTGCCCCTGATAATTGCCAGGCAGCTGAATCACAAACACTGCACCATGCGGGATGTTGTCATAGACATAGGCAATGCCGCCATGGGCACTCGCCACCGAATACACAATCGACAAACCCAGCCCGTCACTGACGCCGCCCTTGGCGCTGTGAAAACGCTCGAACACATTTTCCTGCTCGTGTTCCGGCACCCCAGGGCCAGAATCAGCTACCTGAATCTCTACGGCGTCGTCATTTTCGATCAGGCTCACCACCACTGGCTGACCTAGTTGCGGATTGTTTTGCAAGGCGTTGTCGATCAGATTGTGAATGGCAATCGACAGCAGTATCGGATCTGTCTCAAGCATTACAGGCTGCGCTGGTAATTGCAGCTGCAAGTTGCTGTTGGCTGCATAACTGCTGACAACCTCAGCGGTCAGCTTGCACAGATTGATGCTCCGCATTTGAGGACGTAGTGTCATTGCTTGCAGACGGTCTTCTGATATCAAATGGTTGGCCAGACTGATCAATCGGCGGCTGGCTTTACGAATATTTTCCAGCCGCAGCGCTACTTCCGGCGATATGTCGGCTGTCAGAAATACGAGGGAATCGAGTGAGGCCTTGATCATCGCCGCCGGCGTGCGAAATTCATGCGATGCCACGGAGAGCAAATGGCGTTGTTCGGCTTCTGCGCGCTCCACATTGATCAACGCACTGGCTAGTGCCGCATCAGTTTTTTTGCGCTCGGTGATGTCGAGACCAAGTGACATAATCTCAACCTGCTGATTCAGAGATTGTGGCAGCCAGACATTGAACCATTCAAATGTGAGGATACGGCCGTCTCTAGTCAGATTGTTATTGATAATATGCGAAGGAACATTGTCTTCGCTGAGTTCCGCTAATGCTACTAGTAGCATGGGTTTTTCAGATTCTGGAACTAAAAAGTCCATACAACAGCGACCCAGTACCTCTGCACGTTTCCAGCCTAAGACGAGCTCAGCTTGCCGGTTCCAGTCCGTGACGATGAAGTCTTTTGTCCAGACCACGCCGACATAAGGCGCGGATTCGAAATAGGCGCGGTAACGTAATTCACTGGCACGCAGCTTCAACTCAACAGTTTCTTTGTCGCGCGCAACCTGCCGAAGCCGGAAGTAAGTCTGAAACGAAAAAATAACAATCGCGCAGGAAACCAGCGTTACCAGCAGCGAAATTTTAGCGTGCGTGTCGGGATCGATAAAGTTAATCACAAGGCTTCGGCGTGCTCCACCATCAACTGCACTTTGCTGACGCCGTTGTATTCGTTAACGTCAAGCCGGTAAGCTACCCGTGCCTGATCCGGCAAGCTGTCGACATGGTTGAACCAGATGGCGTCGAACTGCTGGCCGTCTTTTTCCAGTTGCAGTTTCAGGTGGCGCTCTTTCAAAATGCGCTGGTTGCGCACCCTGAACACATCACAGAACAGCGGCGGCGCAAAGCCCTGGCCCCAGACCTGACTGTCCATCAGTGCGATGAAGTCAAGGCTGCAATAGGCGGCTTCGAGCTCGCCATCGGTCTCCAGCACCTGCTCGAGTTGAGCCGGCGTGAGCCATTCTTTTCCGACCTGTTCAAAGGCCGCTACAAAGGCGTCGAATTGATCTTCATTCAGTGACAGGCCGGCAGCCATGGCATGCCCGCCGAATTTGTCTATCAGGTCTGGGTGACGTTTGGATACCAGATCAAGTGCGTCGCGCAAGTGGAAGCCCGGTATCGAGCGGCCCGAGCCCTTGATCATGCCGTCGCCGGCCGGTGCGAAGGTGATGGTGGGGCGATAAAACTTTTCTTTAAGCCGTGACGCCACAATGCCGATCACGCCCTGATGCCAGTCGGGGTCAAACAACGTCAGTGTGGCGCTGTCACGAGGGTCAATGCTGTCAAGCGATGCCAGTGCGGCGTCCTGCATGCCGGCTTCAATGACGCGGCGTTCGCGGTTGATGGCGTCGAGTTGTTCGGCGATGGCTTGCGCCCTTATTGGGTCGTCTGTCAGCAGGCATTCAATGCCGAGCGACATGTCGGCTAGCCGGCCGGCTGCATTCAAGCGCGGGCCGACTGCAAAGCCAAGATCAAATGGCGAGACCCGTCGTGCATCGCGCGCGGCCACCCGCAATAGCGCAGCAATACCCGCGTGTGCGCGGCCGGCGCGTATGCGCTTCAAGCCTTGCGCAACCAGAATGCGGTTGTTGGCGTCGAGCTTGACGACATCGGCAACGGTGCCGAGCGCAACCAGATCAAGCAGCGCATCGAGTCGTGGCTGGCTGGCGGCATCAAAATGCTCGCGCAGCCGCAACTCGGCGCGCAATGCCAAGAGCGTGTAGAACATGACGCCCACGCCGGCCAGATTTTTGCTCGGGAAAGTACAGCCGGGCTGGTTCGGGTTGACGATGACGGCGGCGTCGGGCAAGGAATCGCCGGGCAGGTGGTGGTCAGTGACGACTACGTCAATGCCGAGTTCATTGGCCGCTGCCACGCCGGCGATGCTGGCAATGCCGTTGTCGACGGTGACGATAATGTCGGGCGATTTTTCGCGTGCGGTCAGTTCTACAATTTCTGGTGTTAATCCATAACCGTATTCAAAGCGGTTCGGCACGATGTAGTCAACCTGCGCACCCAAGGCACGCAGCCCGCGCAAGGCGACGGCGCAAGCGGTGGCACCGTCGCAGTCGTAGTCGGCGACGATAACGATTTTTTGATTCGCTTCGATAGCGTCGGCCAGAAACATCGCTGCGTCATCAATGTGCAGCAATTCTTTTGGTGCAATCAGCGCATCGAGTTCAGTCGATAAATCCCGCGCATCAGTCAGGCCGCGCGCTGTGACCAGCCGTGCCATGACGGGATGCAGGCCTTGCTGCGCGAGGAGTTCGGATTGACGAATGGAATACGGACGAACAGCAAGTCGTGTCATGAAGCGAGGCGGGCCAGAGAAGGTTTAATCCAGAATTTTCGCATGGAAGCGCGACTCGCATGCCATGTTTGCAGACGGCTGCTGTCGGTCAAGACCAGTGTGATGCTCTGTATTTGTGATTCTTTCAAAGCCGACAAGAGCGGCGCAAAGCAGGCTTGTTCCAGTTGCGAAAATTCATGCAGCCAGTTTGACCAGTCGCCGGCAAGAGCAGGCGCGATCAGGTTCTCGAGCAGGGTTTGCGGGCTTGCCAAATCCAGTACTTTCTGCGGCTGGTTCAAGGCTTGCCGCGCCAAAATTGTCAATCCAGTTGTGAGCTTCTCGTCACGCGAGCCGCCCCACAACCAGGCGCTGTTGATGCGATGTGCACCGCGCGCTTCGCGTGCCTCGTTAATTGGGTGCGTATGCCAGAGCATCTGCAATTCATTAAGCAGCTTGCGCCATGTAAGCTCGCCTTCGCCTTTTGGAAGCCAGATATCAATATTGTGTCCGCAGGCAGCGTCCGGCGTGCAGGTGCGCAAAGCCTGCCAGTCATCGGCGCGCAAGAACCAGTTGCCGGCGTCACCGTAGCGCAGCTCTAAGCCGCTTTCGTTAATAAATGGCAGCGACACGTCAAACAGGGCGCGTGACTCAGCGTCGCTCAAGTCCAGTTGTCGACGGTCAGTCAGCACCAGATGGTCTCGCGCTATATGCAGGCTGGCCGGTTGCAACAGGAACCAGTGGCCTTCTTCGCCTATGCCTATCGCTTGCATGGCTGCTTTGGCTACGGGTGGGCTGTTGTCGGCCACGCCTGACAGCCATTGTTCATGCGGCAGGGCGGGGGCGAAGTTGTCGGTTTGCTGATTTCTGCCGTGTTTGGCACGGGAGAGTAGCTGCGCCAGAGCGGGAAGCTTTAGCTCGCGCAGCAAATCCCTGGCGTGTTCGGTCGGGGGCAGGGCGAAAGGAACAATGATTTCCAGATTTGTCATGCGCGGATTGTATGGCAAACTGCCGGATTGTTTAGGTATTAACAGAATTTGTACTTAAAGACGAAAGACGCTGGGCCCCAGCCTGCGCTGGGGCGACGGTAGTAGTTGAGACCTCAATATTATTTTCAACCGTCATCCCGGCGAAGGCCGGGATCCAGTGTCTTTCGTCAAACCCCCACTAGGAGCCACTTTGGGCTTGTTCAAAAACCCGCCGTTCGAATGGATGATAGGCCTGCGTTATACGCGAGCCGGTCGCCGCAGTGCGCGCAACAGCTTCATCTCTTTCATATCGATGATCTCGATGGCCGGTATCGCACTTGGCGTAGCGGCACTGATTGTGGTGCTGTCGGTCATGAACGGTTTTCAGAAAGAAGTGCGTGACCGCATGCTGTCGGTGCTGTCGCACATCGAAGTCTTCGATGCCTCCGGCAGCATGCCGGATTGGCGCGCCACTGCAGCCGAGGCTTTCAAGAACAAGAACGTGCGCGGTGCTGCTCCGTACGTCGAAGCGCAAGCCATGGTCACGCGTGATGATACGGTGCGCGGCATCATGGTGCGCGGCATTTTGCCGGAAGAAGAACCTAAGGTTTCCAGCGTTGCTACCCAAGTCAAGCGCGGCAGTCTGTCGGACTTGAAACCCGGTGAATTCAATATCGTGCTCGGCGGCGAACTTGCTCGCACGCTGCGCCTGCGGTTAGGCGACAAGCTGACGATGATTGCGCCGCAAGGACAAGTCACGCCTGCAGGTGTGTTGCCGCGGCTGAAGCAATTCAACGTGGTCGGTATTTTTGATGCTGGCCATTACGAATATGATTCGTCGCTGGCTTTCATTCATCTGCAAGACGGTGAAAAAATGTTTCGTCAGGAAGGTCCGAGCGGCTTGCGCCTGAAAATCGCCGACATGCAAAAGGCGCCGGAAGTGACGGCCGAATTGTCGCGCACCATGACGGGCAATCTTTATCTGCGTGACTGGTCGCAGCAAAACCGCAACTGGTTTGCCGCGGTGCAGACCGAGAAGCGGATGATGTTCATCATCCTGACTCTGATTATTGCCGTCGCTGCCTTCAATCTGGTTTCTACCTTGGTGATGACAGTCACGGACAAGCAGGCTGATATTGCGATCTTGCGCACGCTGGGCGCGTCACCGGCATCCATCATGAAAATTTTCATGGTACAGGGCGCACTGGTCGGGCTGATCGGCACTGCTATTGGCGTTGGCTCTGGCGTGCTGATTTCGCTGAATGTCGATGTGATCGTGCCTTTTATTGAATCGCTGTTTGGCGTGCAGTTCCTGCCGCGTGATATTTACCTCATCAGTGCGCTGCCGTCGGATTTGCGCTGGCCCGATGTCTGGCAAATTGGCGGGCTGGCAGTGGTGCTGGCTTTTCTGGCCACGATTTATCCGAGCTGGTGGGCAGCACGTGTACGACCGGCTGATGCGTTGCGCTATGAATGATAAAACCAAGGAAGTCACAATGACGACTGTGCTGTCGTGCGAGCAGCTGGGCAAGAGCTTTGCGCAAGGCCGCCACAAACTAACTGTGCTGGACAATATTAGTCTGGCAGTGTCACGCGGGGAACGACTTGCGATAGTTGGCGTGTCCGGCTCCGGCAAATCAACGCTGCTGCATTTGCTTGGCGGGCTGGACTTGCCTACTACTGGCAAAGTCACGCTGCTCGGGCAAGACCTCGCTGCGCTAACTGATACGGCACGTGGTGACTTGCGCAATCAATCGCTAGGCTTCGTCTATCAGTTTCATCACTTGTTGCCTGAGTTTTCTGCGCTCGATAATGTCGCGATGCCCTTACTCATTCGCCGCATGCCTCGCGCTGCAGCACGTGAAGCGGCAGCGACTTTGCTGGGTCGTGTAGGGCTTGCTGCGCGCTTGTCGCATGTGCCGGGTGAGTTGTCTGGCGGCGAACGGCAACGCGTGGCATTGGCCCGCGCGCTGGTGACGAATCCGGCTTGCGTGCTGGCCGATGAACCGACCGGCAATCTGGATAGGCATACCGCCCATCAGGTGTTTGATCTGATGCTGGAATTGTCGCAGACGCTGGGTACGGCTTTCGTGATCGTCACGCATGACATGGAGTTGGCGCAGCGTTGCGACCGCATTCTGCATTTGTCGGAAAATGGTTTGCAAGCAGCCTAAAAGATGTGGATAGATAGCCATTGCCATCTGGATGCAGCGGAGTTCGGCAGCGACTCGGCTGCTATCGCCGCAGAGGCGGCGGCTGCCGGTGTGTCGTGGATTGTGCTGCCGGCAGTAGAGCGTGCGAACTTTTCCACCGTTGCCCAACTTGCAGCCGATCTCGGCAACTGCGTCTATGCGCTAGGTATTCATCCTGTGTTTGTGCCACAGGCTTCCGAAAACGATTTACAAGTTCTGCGTGACACAGTCGCTGCGGCGATCGCAGACCCGCGTTTCGTCGCCATTGGTGAAATCGGTCTGGATTTTTTTGTGCCGCAACTGAAGCTTGCACCTATGCGCGAAAAGCAGGAATTTTTCTACGCTGAGCAATTAAAGATTGCGCGTGACTTTGACCTGCCGGTTATTTTGCATGTGCGTCGCTCGCAAGACACGCTGCTGAAATACCTGCGCCGTATTCCGGTTCAAGGCGGCATTGCGCATGCGTTTAATGGCAGTGCGCAGCAAGCTGACATGTTCATCAAGCTGGGGTTCGCGCTCGGTTTTGGCGGCGCCATGACGTTTACGCGTGCACTGCAAATTCGGCGTCTTGCTGCCAGCCTGCCAGAGCACGCGCTGGTGCTGGAAACGGACTCTCCCGATATTTCTCCTGCATGGCTGCATCCGGCACCTAACACGCCGGTGCAGATTCCCCGTATCGCAGCGGTGCTGGCCGAGTTGCGCGGCCAGCCTCTGGCAACAATCGCCGAGCAGACGACAAACAATGTCACTCGCGTCTTGCCCCGCCTTGGCAGCCTGATGATGGCCTGAGTGCGCGCGTTCGCGCTGGGCTTGCTGGCCGGCGTTTGCTGGCTGCAGTTGCAGGCTGTGCTGCCATCACTTCTTTTTGTGTTCGCATTACTGGGCTCAGCCTTGCTGGGCGCCGCCTTGCTTGCTTTGCTGTGGAAACGCTACGCGGCTGTGAAGTTGATTGCAGGTGTTGCCATTGGCTTCGGCTGGGCGGCATTGCTGGCGCATGGGCGGCTGCAAGAAGAATTGCCGCTGGCTCTTGAAGGACAGGACATCGTTGTGATCGGCACGGTTGTTAGTTTGCCGGATCCGGTCGAGCGCGGGCAGCGTTTTCATTTTGCAGTTGAAGCGGCACATACGCAGGAAGGTGCAGTACTGACGGTGCCATCCATACTGATGCTGGGGCTGTACGACAACGAGCACGAAGCTACGCCAAACATTCAGCCGGGTGAGCGCTGGCAGTGGACGGTGCGGCTGCGGCGTCCGCATGGCAATGCCAATCCTTACGGGTTTGATTATGAAGCGTGGCTGTTAGGCGAAGGCGTGCGCGCCACCGGCAGCGTGCGTCCGTTGGGACAGCACAGGCTTGATGCTTTTGTGCTGACTCCGCGCAGCTTGCTCGAGCGTGGCCGCGGGGCGCTGCGGCAGCGCATTCAACAAACATTGCAGGGCAAACCGTATGCGGGTGTGATCGTCGCGCTGGTGATGGGTGACCAGCGCGCAGTCAGCCAGTCTGACTGGACCATCTTCAACAAAACCGGCATTGGCCATCTGGTTTCCATCTCCGGCTTGCACATCACGATGATTGCCGCCTTGTTCAGCGCGCTCGTGCACTGGCTGTGGCGGTTCTCTTTTTTTACCCATGCCAGTTTGCCTTTGCGCTTGCCGGCGCAACGTGCAGCTGCGTTGGCAGGCGTGGTGGCGGCGCTGATTTATGTGGCGCTGGCTGGCTTTGGCGTGCCGGCGCAAAGAACGCTGATGATGCTGGCCGTGGTTGCTGCTGCGCTTTGGGTTGGTCGCATTACGGCCGTGTCGCAAGTGCTGTGCGCGGCGTTGATTGCTGTGCTGCTGCTCGACCCGTGGTCGGTGCTGTCGCCCGGTTTCTGGTTGTCGTTTGCCGCAATTGCCTGCATTTTATTTGCGTCGGCAGGGCGCGTCGGTGATCTGGAGCAGAGCCGCTGGCAAAGTCTGGCGGCGGCTGCGCACACTCAATATGTGGTCACGCTCGGTCTGGTGCCCCTGTCTGTTTTGCTCTTTGCGCAAGTCTCGCTGGTCGGGCCGCTTGCGAATGCTTTGGCGATTCCACTGGTCAGCTTTGTCGTCACGCCGCTGTCCTTGCTTGGCAGCGTAATGCCTGCGCCTCTGGCGGGATGGCTGCTGTTAGCGGCGCACTCTGTCGTGGCTACGCTTGCGCAAGCGCTGACATGGTTAGCCGATTTGCCATTTGCGGTGTGGCAGGCGCCGCAGCCGGACGCACTCACGTTCAGCCTGGCTGCGGCCGGCATGCTGTGGCTGCTGGCACCGCGCGGCTGGCCTTTGCGCTGGCTCGGACTGCTGGCGTGGCTGCCGCTTTTGCTGGCATTGCCCACTAGTCCACAGCAGGGGCTGTGGGTGACGGCTTTTGATATTGGACAGGGCAATGCGCTGTTGATAGAGACCGCCAGCCACCGTCTGCTCTATGACACCGGCCCTGGCTATTCAGCAGAGTCCGACAGCGGCAGCCGTGTGCTGCTGCCGTATTTGCGTGCGCGCGGCATCAGTAGCCTTGATGGCATGGTGGTCTCGCATAGCGACAGTGACCACGCCGGTGGCGCGCTGTCTGTGATGAATGGCATGCAGGTCGGTTGGGTCAGTTCTTCATTATCAGCGTCGAATCCTATCGTGCAGCGTGCGGCTAACCATCATGCCTGTGCAACCGGCCAGAGCTGGTCGTGGGATGGCGTGCGCTTCGAGATGCTGCAGCCCACTACAGGCAGCTATGCGAATACGTCACTCAAGCCAAATGCGCGCAGTTGTACCTTGAAGATCAGTTACCAAAACTATTCTGTGCTGCTGGCTGGCGACATTGAGGCAGCGCAGGAACGAGCGCTGCTGGAGCGGCTGCCGGACCGTTTGCCGTCGACTATTTTGCTGGCGCCGCATCACGGTAGCGGCACTTCATCGACGCCGGCATTTCTGCTGGCAGTGCAGCCGCAGCTGGCGCTGTTTCAGGTGGGGTATCGCAATCGCTATCGTCATCCCAAGCCGGAAGTCTATGCGCGCTATGCAGAGCTGGGCATACGGCGTTTGCGCACTGACGAGTCGGGTGCGTTGCAAATCAAGATCAATGATGCTGTGACGGTCAGCGAGTACCGGTCAGAACACCAACATTATTGGCAAGGGCGATGATGGAGTGCGGGTAGTTTGCGCAATCGCTAAATTGCCAAGCCTTACGGATGCCAGCATCTTTGTCCCATGAAACGCATCTCTTTTGCGGCGCTGCCGCTTGGCTTAGTTGTCTGTGCAGTCTGTACAGCCAGCGATTTGCCTGTCTCGACGGCTGAAATCGATCAATTGCTGGCCACCGGCAGAACGAGCATGACGGTCGACATTGATAATGACTCGCTGCTGCTGAATCGTTCGGACGGGTTTTACACGAGCGGCGTCAGGATATCGAAAAGCTATCGTTTGCCTATTGCCGAAGGCTGGCATTCTGTGGGCTGGCGTGTTGGACAGCAAATGTATACGCCGTCTGACGTGCGCTTGCTGCCGGAGCAGATCGGCCGCTTTGAACATCCTTATGCTGGCTGGCTTTATGCAGGCGGGTGGATCAGGGCCGAGCATGCCGATGGCAGCGATGTCGCGGTTGGTCTGGATATTGGTTGCATCGGCCCTTGTAGCGGTGGCAGGTCCACGCAGGAAGTGTCGCATCGCTGGTTGAACCAGCCCAAGCCGCGTGGATGGGCATCGCAGATACGCAATGAAATCGGGGTGGTGCTGAGCGCGGGCGGACGTGCGCCGGCCTGGAAGCTGGCACCTTACGTGGACTTGCGGCCGGGCCTGTCCTTTAGGCTGGGGAATATTTTTACCGACCTGACCGCAGATGCCACGCTGCGCGCCGGCACAGTCAGCAGTTCTGTTTTTTTTCGCGGTGCCGTGCGCGCAGTCGGCTATGATGCGACGCTGCAGGGCGGTTTGTTTTCAGATAACGAAGTGCGCACCGTCAAGCCGCGCCGCTGGACCAGTGAGGCAGAGTTCGGCATGCAATGGTTAAAACCAAAATGGGCTTTGCGTCTTTCCATCGTTCGGCGTTCCAATGAAATCAGGGGCTTGCCGGCCCGTGCTGGCACAGAGAATTTTCTGCGCGTGTCGGTCACCTGGTAATCAATTGGTAATCACTTGGTAATCACATAGCAAGTAAGTGCTGCAATAAATCCAAACGAGCCGGGTAATTACGCTGCCCGTCAAGCTGAAAATTCATCTTGATCGGCCAAAGTCGGGGCAGTTCTTTGCGGTATAATTCGAATTTCCCGCTCGTGCCTTTCGGCATCCTCTGCAATGACCAAGTTTGTATTCGTCACTGGCGGCGTTGTGTCTTCCCTTGGTAAAGGGATAGCCGCCGCCTCTCTCGCTGCGATCCTCGAATCGCGCGGCCTCAAAGTCACCATGTTGAAGCTCGACCCGTATATCAACGTCGATCCCGGCACCATGAGTCCATTCCAGCATGGTGAAGTGTTCGTCACCGATGACGGCGCCGAGACTGATCTCGACCTCGGTCACTACGAACGCTTCATCACCGCCAAAATGCGCAAGGTGAATAATTTCACCACCGGCCAGATTTATGAATCCGTTATCCGCAAAGAGCGGCGCGGTGAATATCTGGGCAAGACGGTGCAGGTTATTCCGCACATCACCAACGAGATTCAGGATTTCATCCATCGCGGCGCCGAAGGTTTTGACGTGGCCATCGTTGAAATCGGCGGCACCGTTGGCGATATCGAGTCGCTGCCATTTCTGGAAGCGGCGCGTCAATTGTCGCTGCGCGGCGGTCGTAACCATGCGGCCTTCGTTCATCTCACATTGGTGCCCTATCTGGTCTCGGCTGGTGAACTCAAAACCAAACCAACCCAGCACAGCGTACAAAAGCTGCGCGAGATCGGTATCTCGCCGGACGCGCTGCTGTGCCGCGCCGACCGCCGTATTCCGGACGACGAGCGCGCGAAGATTTCGCTGTTCTCCAACGTGGAAGAAGCAGCGGTCATTTCGGTGTGGGATGCCGACACCATCTACAAGATTCCGCAGATGCTGCATGACCAGGGCCTCGACCGTATCGTCTGCGACAAGTTGCAACTGTCGCCGAAGCCGGCTGACCTGTCCATGTGGAACAAGCTGGTTTATTCGCTTGAGCATCCCAAGCATGATGTCAATATCGCGATGGTCGGCAAATACGTCGACCTGACCGAGTCCTACAAATCCCTGACCGAGGCCTTGCGCCACGCCGGTATCCATACCGAGTCGCGCGTCAATATTGAATATGTGGATTCGGAAGATATCGAGACCAATGGCATTTCCAGCCTGACCAAATACGATGCCATTCTGGTGCCGGGCGGTTTCGGCAAGCGCGGCGTTGAAGGCAAGATTGCTGCGGCTCGTTATGCACGTGAAAACAAGGTGCCTTACTTAGGCATCTGCCTCGGCATGCAGGTCGCGCTGATTGAATACGCGCGCAACATCGCAGGACTCACGCTGGCGAATTCAACCGAGTTCGATCCGGACACCAAAAATCCGGTTGTAGCCTTGATCACTGAGTGGCAAAACCATGACGGCATGGTCGAGCGACGCGATGTCAATTCCGATCTGGGCGGCACCATGCGCCTTGGTGCGCAAACCTGCGCCGTGGAAGCGGGTACGCTGGCTGCTGAAATTTACGGCACACAGGTCACCGAGCGTCACCGTCACCGCTATGAAGCGAACAATCATTATCTGGGTCGGGTTGAAGAAGCCGGTCTGGTGGTGTCGGCGCGCACGCCAACCGAGTCGTTGTGCGAGATCATGGAGTTGCCGCGCAGCGGCGAGCACGCGCATCCCTGGTACATGGGCGTGCAATATCACCCTGAGTTCAAATCGACGCCGCGTGACGGCCATCCGCTGTTTATCTCCTTCATCAAGGCAGCGCTGGCGCACAAGCTGGCCGACGACGAAAGGAAAGCAGCATGAAGCTTTGCGGTTTTGATGTAGGTCTTGAACATCCGTTTTTTCTGATCGCTGGCCCGTGCGTAATCGAGTCTGAGCAGATGGCGCTCGACACTGCCGGCGCGCTAAAAGAAATTACGGCCAGCCTCGGCATTAATTTCATCTACAAGTCCTCGTTTGATAAAGCCAACCGTTCGTCCGGCTCGACCTTTCGCGGCTTGGGCATGGAAAGAGGGCTGGAGATTCTGGCGAAGGTAAAGCAGCAGATCGGCGTGCCTGTCTTGACCGACATTCATGAAGTCGACGAGATCAAGCCAGTTGCCGCAGTGGTGGATGTCTTGCAGACGCCGGCTTTCCTGTGCCGTCAGACTGACTTCATTCGCGCCTGTGCGCAGTCAGGCAAACCGGTCAATTTCAAGAAGGGCCAATTTCTTGCGCCGCATGATATGAAAAACGTGATCGACAAAGCGCGTGAAGCGGCGCGTGAAGTTGGTCTGCCGGATGACCACTTCATGGCATGCGAGCGTGGTGTGTCCTTTGGTTATAACAATCTGGTGTCTGACATGCGTTCGCTGGCGATCATGCGCGAGACCGGTTGTCCGGTCGTGTTTGATGCGACCCACTCGGTGCAGTTGCCGGGCGGGCAGGGCACCAGTTCTGGTGGTCAGCGCGAATTCGTGCCGGTGCTGGCGCGTGCAGCGGTTGGCGTCGGCATTGCCGGCCTGTTCATGGAAACGCATCCGAACCCGGCCGAAGCAAAATCCGATGGTCCGAATGCAGTTCCTCTGCACCGCATCAAAGACTTGCTCGCCACCTTGGCAGACATTGACCAGATTGTAAAAAGAAACGGCTTCCTCGAAAACGATTTCGCGTAAATCTTTCGGGTGCAAATAAAAATATTTTATTCAGTGGAGAATTTCAATGAGTGCAATTGTTGACATCGTAGGCCGTGAAATTATTGATTCGCGCGGCAATCCTACAGTCGAGTGCGATGTGTTGCTGGAATCCGGCGTAATGGGTCGTGCCGCTGTGCCGTCCGGCGCATCGACCGGTTCGCGCGAAGCAATCGAACTGCGCGATGGCGACAAGAACCGTTATTTCGGCAAGGGCGTCTTGAAAGCCTGCGAGAACATCAACACCGAAATCTCTGAAGCAATCATGGGTCTGGACGCCAATGAGCAGGCGTTTCTGGACCACACCCTCATTGACCTCGACGGCACTGACAACAAAGCACGTCTGGGCGCGAATGCGACGCTGGCGGTGTCGATGGCAGTAGCCAAAGCCGCAGCCGAAGAATCCGGCCTGCCTTTGTACCGCTACTTCGGCGGCTCGGGCGCCATGCAAATGCCGGTGCCAATGATGAACGTGATTAACGGCGGCGCGCATGCCGACAATAATCTTGACCTGCAAGAGTTCATGATCATTCCGGTGGGCGCACCGAGCTTTCGCGAAGCGATCCGTTATGGCGCCGAAGTGTTCCACACACTGAAAAAAATCCTGCAAGAGAAAAAACTCACCACCGCTGTTGGTGATGAAGGCGGCTTTGCGCCTTCGGTTGAAAACCACGAAGCAGCGATCAAACTGATTCTGCAAGCAATCGAACAAGCTGGTTACGAGCCGGGCACGCAGATCGCGCTGGGTCTGGATTGCGCAGCGTCCGAGTTCTACAAGAACGGCAAATATCAATTGAGTGGCGAAGGTCTGTCGTTGTCGTCGGCTGACTTCACCAACCTGCTCGGCACCTGGTGCGACAAATATCCGATCATCTCGATTGAAGACGCGATGGCCGAGAATGACTGGGAAGGCTGGGCGACATTGACGCAGGCACTGGGCAAGAAAGTGCAGCTCGTCGGCGACGACCTGTTCGTCACCAACACCAAGATTCTGCGCGAAGGCATACAAAAAGGCGTCGCCAACTCTATTCTGATCAAGATCAACCAGATCGGTACTTTGACCGAGACCTTTGCCGCCATTGAAATGGCCAAGCGCGCCGGTTACACCGCTGTCATTTCGCATCGCTCCGGCGAGACTGAAGATTCGACCATTGCCGACATCGCGGTCGGTTGTAATGCGCTGCAGATCAAGACCGGTTCTATGTCCCGATCCGATCGTATGGCAAAATATAACCAATTGCTGCGTATTGAAGAAGATCTGGGTGACATCGCCAGCTATCCGGGTCGCAGTGCTTTCTACAATCTGAAATAAAAAAACAGGCCGGGACAACCCGGCCTTATTCCATGCGCCTGATTTTAATTTCCCTGACGGCCTTGCTCGTGTTGATCCAGTACCCGCTCTGGCTGGGTAAGGGCGGCTGGCTGCGCGTGTGGGATTTGTCCAAGCAGCTTGATGGTGCGCTAGTCAAGGAGCAAGAGCTCAAGGCACGTAACGCGAAGCTGGCTTCTGAAGTACAGGATTTAAAAGAAGGTACCGGTGCCGTTGAAGAGCGTGCGCGGTATGAGCTGGGGATGATTAAAGATAACGAAGTGTTTGTGCAGATTCTAGCGCCTGAAAATAAGGCTGAAGTGAAGCATTAAGGTTTAGTGGTTCACTACGAAAGACGCTGGATCCCAGCCTGCGCTGGGATGACAGTGTTTTTGCTGCAAACTCTAGAATTCCGTCATCCCAGCGTACGCTGGGATCCAGCTTCTTTGCTCTCATTAAACTCACTCAATGCTGCTGTTCCCCCGGCGGCTGTATCGCCACCGCCAAAGTCTCGGTCGCAAATAACTGCACACAGTCGACTTTATCAAAGCTGTAATCCTGACCGCAAAATTCACAATTCACTGCCAGCAGACCTAGCTCTGTCAGCGCATCATCAACTTCTTCCTTGCCCAGCATTTTCAGCATATCGCCGACTTTCTCGCGCGAGCAACCGCAATGAAAACTCGGGTGCCGTGGTTCGAACACACGCAGCGTCTCTTCCCAATACAGCCGCTGCATCAGCGTCATGATATCGGTCTCAAGCAGCTCACTGTTTTGCATGGTGGAGGCGAGCATGACAGCGCGGTTCCAGGTGTCGCCATCGTCTGCAAGTTTCAAATCAATGCCGCCGTCAGAAGGCAGTTTTTGCAGCAGCAGTCCGCGCGCTACATTGCCATCGGCCGCCAGCCACAGTCGGGTGTCTAGCTGTTCCGAGCGCATCATGTAGTTTTCAATCACAGTAGCGACAGTGTCTCCATCGAGAGCGACAATGCCTTGGTAGGCTTGCTGGCCCGGCAGTTTGTCGTTCGGGTCCAGCGTGATGGCAAAGCGGCCATTGCCTTGCTGGTTAACCAGTTGCTGCAGTGTTGCGTCATCCTTTACCACGGCATCTTCTCGTAGCTTCGCCATAGCGCGCACGCGCAAGCTTGAATCACATTCCACCACCAGTAATTGCACTGGGCCGTCACCATGAATTTGCATGATGATGGAGCCGTTAAATTTCAGGTTGGCCGACAATAAAGCAGCGGCCGACAGCATTTCGCCTAGCATGGTTCTGACTGCGGGCGGGTAATCGCGCCGCATCTGTATTTGTTGCCACGTATCTGAAATCTCTACCAGCTCGCCGCGCACCAGCGAACTTTCAATCATGAATTTTTGCAAGGTATCCGACATTAATCTATCCGCTTCAGGTGCTGCTTGAAATAGGCTGCGCGTTCAACGTAGTTGGCGGCACTGGCTTTGAGTCCGGCGATCTGCTCTTTTGTAAGCGACCGTACGGCTTTGGCTGGTGAACCGATGATGAGCGAGTTATCTGGAAATTCTTTTCCTTCTGTGACCAGCGCACCAGCGCCAACCAGACTGTTTTTGCCGATTTTTGCGCCGTTTAATATTACTGCCTGTATACCGATCAGACTGCCATCACCGATAGTGCAGCCGTGCAGCATTGCCTGATGACCGACAGTGACGCCAGCACCGACTGTTAACGGATAGCCCTTGTCGCTATGCACGACGCAACCTTCTTGCAGATTGGACTGTGCACCTATGGTCAGGGTTTCATTGTCGCCGCGAAGCGTGGCACCGAACCATATGCTGACTTGTGCGCCAAGCACGACTTTGCCGATGATGTTGGCAGACTCGGCCACATAGGCAGTGTCATCGATCTGGGGGGTGTGTTCACCCAATTGGTAAATAGCCATCTGGTTTTTTCGTTAAAATGCCGGAATTCGGCAACTGCCGGCATTTTACCAACCTGAGCATGCAATCCTCTTCTAGCGCTGAAATTTCGATTGAACTACGCGCCGCCGCGCTGGCTTTGCTCTGCGAGTGCGATGCAGCGGCCAAAGTCACAGGTACGCGAGCCTTGTTTGATGGCTGGTCGCAAGGGGCGGTGCGGCTGGATGCGGATGCCGCTTTGTCAGCAAAGGCTAGTGTGCCGGGCCGGCCGGCCTTGCCGCTGCTGGTTGCGCCGCGTGAGGTCGCGCACCGCTCCATGGCCAATGCCGAAGGCAGGGCGGCGATGGTGCATGCAATGGCGCATATTGAATTTAACGCGATCAATCTCGCGCTTGATGCGCTATGGCGTTTCGAGGCGATGCCGCGTGATTACTACGCGGACTGGCTACTGGTGGCAAATGAAGAGGCCTTGCACTTTTCCTTGCTCGCCGCGCATTTGCAGACCCTGGGGTTTTGCTATGGAGACTTCACGGCGCACAACAGCTTGTGGGACATGGCAGAAAAAACGCAGCACGATATTCTTGCGCGTATTGCGCTAGTGCCGCGCACGATGGAAGCGCGCGGTCTGGATGCGTCACCGGCAGTGCGAGCCAAGCTTGCGCAGGCCGGCGACATGGGTGCGGCTGCGATTCTGGATATTATTTTGCGCGATGAAATCGGCCATGTGCTGATTGGCAATCGCTGGTATGGCTGGCTGTGTGAACAGCGCGGTGTCGATGCGATAGATACCTACGCGGCACTGGCAAAACAATATAAAGCGCCCATCATGCGCGGTCCGTTCAATCTGGATGCCCGGCGTGCAGCCGGGTTTACAGAAGCGGAACTCGATGCACTACGCGCTTAATAATTTACTGCGCGACCCAGCCTCCATCCATATTCCACGCCACACCGCGCACCTGATTTGCGGCATCGCTGCACATGAATACAGCCAGCGCAGCCAATTGCTCGGGCGTGACAAATTCACCAGACGGTTGTTTTTCAAGCAGCAGTTCCCGCTTCGCTTGTTCAACCGGAATACCTTGTTGCGCAGCACGAGCATCTACTTGTTTTTGTACCAGCGGCGTCAACACCCAGCCTGGACAAATCGCGTTGCAGGTAATGCCGGTCTGCGCGTTTTCCAGAGCGGTGACCTTGGTCAGGCCGACAATGCCATGCTTGGCAGCGACGTAAGCTGACTTTTGCGCTGAGCCGACCAGTCCGTGCGCAGACGCGATGTTGATGATGCGACCCCAGTTGCGCTCTTTCATGAACGGCAGCGCCAGTCGGGTTGTATGAAACGCCGACGTCAGGTTGATGGCGATGATGGCATCCCAGCGTTCGACCGGAAAGTCTTCAATGCTGGCCACATGCTGGATGCCGGCATTGTTGACGAGGATATCGACGCCGCCAAAGCGTGCGGCTGCTTGCTGCATCATTGTTTCTATCTCGGCTGGCTTGGACATGTCGGCAGCGCAGTAGAGAGTGTCAACCTGATAGGTGCTTTCGGTTTCTTTTTGCAAAGCGGCGATCATCGCGGCATCACCAAAGCCATTGAAAATAATATGCGCACCTTGCGCAGCGAGCGCTTGTGCCATACCCAACCCGATGCCGGAAGTTGATCCGGTGACCAATGCGGTCTTGCCCTTCAGTTGACCACCCAGTTGCCCGCTCTGCATACTTGTCCTCGCGATATAGTGTTGATGAATAGATCAAGATTTTAAGCTGATCCGCCAGTAAAATGGCGTTTTACTCATTCCTCTTTTTTACTGTCAACGCTATGACCCAAGAAGCCCTGATCAAAAATGTGCAATGCCTGTCGCCTGCGGGCTTGCATCAGATGGCTTACAAAGATTGGGGCGATCCAGCCAATCCTGCAGTGCTGGTTTGCGTGCATGGCTTGACACGCGTGTCTGACGATTTTGATAAGTTGGCCGCTGCGCTGTGTGACCGCTACCGCGTAATCTGCCCTGACGTAGTCGGGCGGGGCCGTTCGTCATGGCTTGCCAATCCGCAGTTTTATCAGCTGCCGCAATATGTCAGTGACATGGTGACCTTGATTGCCCGGCTTGATGTGCCGCAGGTCGACTGGTTCGGCACGTCGATGGGCGCGTTGATAGGGATGGGGCTGGCCGGAATGAAAGACAGTCCGGTGCACAGGATGGTGATGAATGATGTCGGTCCGGCGTTGAACTTTCCGGCCTTGGCACGCATCGGTGAATACTTGGGTGCTGATGTGCGCTTTGACAGCTTCGAGCAGGGCTGCACTTATATACGCACCGTTGCGGCGCCTTTTGGTCCGCATAGTGACGATGAATGGGCCAAACTGGCGCGTGATGTATTGCGCCAGACGCCGGACGGCACATGGATACGGCATTACGATCCTGCCTTATCGCTGCCATTCAAGACGATGACGATGGAAAATGCAGCGCAAGGCGAAGCGGCGATGTGGGCTGCTTATGACGCCATCCACTGCCCGGTATTGCTGGTGCGTGGCAGTGAATCAGATTTACTTACGCGCGAGACCGCTGCGCAAATGACGCAGCGTGGTCCGCATGCCGAGTTGGTTGAGCTCGCTGGCATAGGACATGCTCCTACGTTCATGCATGACGATCAGATTGCCTTGGCACGCCGCTTTCTTACGGGCTTGAATTAATTACGCACTTATTGGATTTATGGTTTCCATCGCAGTTAACAAAGATAGCGACGAACAGCTCACAGCTGGCTTGCGCGCAGAAGACAGCGCGCGACTTTTGCAGGCGCTGGAATTTGTGCGCGTGCCGTATGCAGGCCGTGTGGTGCCGACGGGGCAGGACGCGCTGGCGTTTTCGCGGGGCGTAGTCGCCTGTCTGGCGTCACTCAAATCGGATGTGGATACCCGCATCGCCGGGCTGCTGTTTGAGTTGCCTTTTCTGGATGAAAAATCGGCGGCGCACATTGAAGCGTACTTCGGCAAGGAAATTGCCGACATGGTCAACGGCATACGCCAGTTGATGCGCTTGCATGAAACCGCGTTCGGTCAAACTGGCGCAATCAAAAACAAGAACACCGCCGCCGGCCAAATCGAGACGCTGCGCAAGATGACGCTGGCAATGGCCACCGACATGCGCGTAGTGCTGGTAAGGCTGACGTCGCGCCTGACGACGCTGCGTTATTTCGCTGAATTGAAAATCGAAAATGACACCACGCTGCGCTATGCGCGCGAGAGTTTCGAGTTGTACGCGCCGCTGGCGAACCGGCTTGGCATCTGGCAGTTGAAATGGGAACTTGAAGACCTGTCTTTCCGTTTTGTCGACCCCGCCGCTTACAAGAGCATTGCGAAGATGCTGGAAGAGCGCAGGGCCGAGCGTGAAAGCTTTGTAGGTGCGGCGATCACACGCCTCAAAGGGGAGATGGCTGCCGGTGGCATACGCGCCGAAGTGTTTGGACGGCCCAAGCATATTTACAGCATCTGGAGCAAGATGCAGGGTAAGTCGCTGGACTTTTCGCGCTTGCATGATGTGCGGGCGTTTCGCGTGGTCGTTGATGACATCAAAACTTGTTATGCGGTGCTGGGCATTTTGCACAACATCTGGACGCCGATACCGGAAGAGTTCGACGATTACATCGCACGCCCGAAGTCGAATGGCTATCAGTCCTTGCATACGGTAGTGATTGCCGATGATGGTCGCACGCTCGAAGTGCAGATACGCACGCAGGACATGCATCACTTCGCCGAATACGGCGTGGCTGCGCACTGGCGCTACAAGGAAGGCAGCGGTAATACGCCTAACCAGAAATACGATGAAAAAATTGCATGGCTGCGCCAGCTGCTGGCGTGGAAGAGCGAGATGGTCGATGTCGTCGTCGGACAGGACGATACCGAGAAGCAGTGGGTGCAGCAGATCAAAGCGGCGACATTAAATGACCGCATTTATGTCATGACGCCGCAGGCGCGCGTGATCGAGTTGCCGGTTGGCGCGACGCCGATTGACTTTGCTTATCACCTACACAGCGACATTGGCCACCGCTGCCGTGGCGCGAAAATTAACGGCGTGATGGTGCCGTTGAACACTGCATTAAAAAACGGGCAGACGGTTGAAGTCATCACCGCTAAGGGCGAAGCAGCAGCGACTGGCGCCGCAGGCCCGTCGCGTGACTGGCTCACTGATGGCTACACCGCAAGTCCACGCACACGTTCAAAAATCCGCGCCTGGTTCAATGCAGTCGAAGAAGCTGAAACGCTCGCGCATGGTCGTGCGCTGCTTGAAAAAACCTTGCAGCGTGAAGGCAAGACCTCGGTCAATCTGGAAGAGCTGGCGCACAAGCTCGGCTTTGTGAAGCTTGACGAATTGTTGCTATCAGTAGGCAAGGACAGGTTCAGCCTGCGACTTGTCGAGCAGGCGCTACATGCAGATGACCCGAACCGGCCGCCGCCACCGAACCCGGATGCCGCGGTGTTGCCGCGCAAGAGCCGCGCATCCAGCGTCACGCAGGGTGCGAAGTCTGGCGTGCTGGTGCTAGGTACCGAAGGCTTGATGACGCAGATGGCGCGCTGCTGCAAACCGGCGCCGCCCGATCCTATCGTTGGCTTTATTACGCGCGGCAAAGGCATATCGATACACCGCGCCAGCTGCAAGAATTTTGCGCAAATGCAGTTGAGGGCGCCAGAGCGCATGATCCAGACTGAGTGGGGTGATCAAGGCTCCGACACCGTCTATCCAGTCGATGTGTTCGTGCTGGCGTCAGATCGGCAAGGACTTCTGCGCGATATTTCAGATATTTTCCTGCGTGAGAAAATCAATGTCATCGGCGTGTCGACCCAGAGCAGCAAGGGGCAGGCGCATATGTCCTTCACCGGCGAAATATCGTCCACGGCGCAGTTGCAGCGGGCGCTGATGGTGATTCGGGAGGTGAAGGGGGTGATGGAGGCGAACCGGCATTGATTGAAGGTACACAATGAAAGACGCTGGGTTCCCCTTCGGGCCACGGACTGGCTTGCAAGCCAGTCCGCTTCGGCAGGCGTAACGCAGGCGTTAAGCAACCCCTGCCTCACCCTGCGCCGGAACGACGGTAGCAGTTGAGTCGCACTTAAAACTACTACCGTCATCCCGGCGTAGGCCGGGATCCAGCGTCTTTGACGTTTCAGATTCATTTTCCTAAGACACTAGCGCGATCATATAAAGGTGGCTATAATCTCGCTTCTTTAGGCGCGTAGCTCAGCTGGTTAGAGCACTACCTTGACATGGTAGGGGTCGTTGGTTCGAGTCCAATCGTGCCTACCAAAATTTTCTCGAACGGATCCATGCATTAGCAGGATTCATTTTAATGAGATGAATTTTGGGATGAATCAGCAAAAAACGCGGCTAGCCCGCGTTTTTTTTCGTCTATAGATTTCAGGAGTACATCATGGTTTCAGTCCGACTTCCCGATGGTTCAGAGCGTCAGTTCGAGTCCTCCGTCACTGTGGCGCAGGTTGCTGCCTCGATTGGAACCGGCCTCGCCAAGGCCGCGCTCGCCGGCAAGGTCGACGGCCAGGTCGTTGATACCTCTTTCCTCATTGAGAAGAATGCCGATCTGGCCATCATCACCGACAAGGATGCCGAAGGTCTTGATGTGATTCGTCACTCGACTGCGCACTTGCTCGCCTATGCGGTCAAAGAACTCTTCCCCGATGCGCAGGTCACGATCGGCCCCGTAATTGAAAACGGGTTCTATTACGACTTCTCGTACAAGCGCCCGTTTACGCCCGACGATCTGCTCGCCATCGAAAAGAAAATGGCTGAGTTGGCGAAGAAGGACGAGCCAGTGACTCGCAAGGTCTTGCCGCGCGATGAAGCAGTTGCCTATTTCAAATCGATTGGCGAAGCCTACAAGGCCGAAATCATTGCATCGATTCCGGCTGATCAGGATGTGTCGCTCTACACCGAAGGCAGCTTCACTGACCTGTGCCGCGGCCCGCACGTTCCGTCGACCGGCAAGCTGAAAGTCTTCAAGCTGATGAAGCTGGCTGGCGCTTACTGGCGTGGCGATTCCAAAAATGAAATGCTGCAGCGTGTCTATGGCACTGCCTGGGCGAAAAAAGAAGAGCAGGAAGCGTATCTGCACATGCTGGAAGAAGCCGACAAGCGCGACCACCGAAAGTTGGGTCGCCTGCTGGACTTGTTCCACTTTCAGGAAGAAGCGCCGGGTCTGATCTTCTGGCATCCAAAGGGCTGGACTGTGTGGCAGCAGGTGGAGCAGTACATGCGCCATGTGTATCAGGACAATGGTTATCAGGAAGTGAAAGCGCCGCAGATTCTGGATCGCTCGCTTTGGGAAAAGTCTGGCCACTGGGATAACTACAAAGACAATATGTTCACGACCGATTCGGAAAATCGCGCCTATGCGTTGAAGCCGATGAACTGTCCGGGGCATGTGCAAATCTTCCGCGCGAATATGCATTCGTATCGCGAGCTGCCGCTGCGCTATGGCGAGTTCGGCCAATGCCACCGCAACGAGCCTTCAGGTTCACTGCACGGCATGATGCGCGTGCGCGGCTTTACGCAAGACGACGGCCATATCTTCTGCACCGAAGACCAGATTCTGGACGAGTGCGTGGCCTTTACCGCCTTGCTGCAAAAAGTTTATCGCGACTTCGGTTTCACTGAAGTGATCTATAAGGTCGCGACTCGTCCAGAAAAGCGGGTCGGCTCGGATGAGTTGTGGGATAAGGCCGAGACTGCATTGATCGAGTCGTTGAAACGTTCCGGCTGCGAGTATGAAATCTCGCCGGGCGAGGGCGCGTTCTACGGTCCAAAAGTCGAATACACGCTGAAAGACGCGATCGGCCGCACCTGGCAATGCGGTACGATTCAGGTCGACTTCTCGATGCCGGTCCGTCTTGATGCCGAATATGTCGCCGAAGATAACAGCCGCAAAGTACCGGTCATGCTGCATCGTGCCATCCTCGGTTCGCTCGAGCGTTTCATCGGCATGCTGATCGAGAACCATGCGGGTGCGTTGCCGCTGTGGCTGGCACCGGTGCAGGTTAGCATTTTGAATATATCGGAAGGTCAGGCTGATTACGCGCAAGCTGTCGCGCAAAACCTGAAAAAACAAGGGTTTAGAGTGCAGACTGATTTGCGTAACGAGAAAATAACCTATAAAATACGCGAGCATTCGGTTCAGAAACTGCCTTATATTGTCGTTATTGGCGATAAAGAACGGGATGCAAACACAGTGGCCGTGCGTGCGCGAGGCAATGTCGATCTGGGCGTAATGTCCATCGACAGTCTGGCAGAGCGTCTCCATCAAGAGATCGCCGCCAAGGCCTGACGGATTAGCCGTCAGGTTTGCCTAGTCGCTAAGAGCACGGCTTATTTATTGGATTTTAAGAGGACACTGCAATAGCTACTGATAAGTCGCACCGTATCAACGGTGAAATCACTGCCCCCGAGCTGCGCCTGTCTGGCGTCGAAAACGAAGCTTTGGGCATCGTAACCCTTGCTGAAGCGTTCCGTCTGGCTGAAGAAGCCAACGTCGACCTCGTCGAGATTGCTCCTACTGCGCAACCGCCTGTCTGTCGTCTGATGGACTACGGCAAGTTCAAGTATCAGGAGCAAAAGAAGGCGCACGAAGCCAAGCTCAAGCAAAAGGTTGTGTTGGTCAAGGAAGTCAAATTCCGTCCCGGCACTGATGATGGCGATTACAACATCAAGGTTCGCAACCTGATCAAGTTTCTGGAAGATGGCGACAAGACCAAAATCACGCTGCGTTTCCGTGGTCGCGAGATGGCCCATCAGGAATTTGGCATGCGGGTGCTGGATCGGCTTAAAGTAGATTTGGATCCGTATGGCCAGATCGAGCAGTTTCCGAAGATGGAAGGCCGCCAGATGGTGATGGTATTGGCGCCCAAGAAGAAGAAGTAACAAGCAATAATCTGTTAGAATCCGCGGTTCCGCTGAAAATGGCGGAACACGCAAGATACGGTGGACTCGATTTCACCGTTTAAATAAGTGAGAGCAGGCATCCAAGAGCAGCGAAGTGCTGCCACCTGCAATCATCCAATAATGGAGCTGCCTAAAAGGGCAGATGTGTTATGCCAAAGATGAAAACCAAAAGCAGCGCGAAGAAGCGTTTTCGCGTGCGTCCCGGTGGAACCGTCAAACGTGGCCAGGCTTTCAAGCGCCACATTCTGACGAAGAAATCGACCAAAACCAAACGCCAATTGCGCGGTTCAACTGAAGTCCATGACACAAACATGGTTTCCGTTCGCGCCATGATGCCTTTCGCTTAACCTCACTCTCGACAACTAGGAGCTACTATGCCAAGAGTTAAACGTGGGGTCACAGCACGGGCCCGTCATAAAAAAGTACTGAATGCAGCTAAAGGCTATCGCGGCCGTCGTAGTAAGGTTTACCGCGTTGCCAAGCAAGCCGTCATGCGCGCAGGTCAATATGCGTATCGTGACCGCCGCAACAAGAAGCGTGTATTCCGCGCACTGTGGATCACCCGTATCAACGCGGCGTCGCGTGAACATGGTCTGACCTACAGCGTATTCATGAATGGTCTGAAGCGCGCTGAGATCGGTCTCGATCGCAAAGTGTTGGCCGACATGGCTGTGATGGACAAGCCGGCATTTCTGGCGATCGTCAATGCAGTCAAGGCAAAGATTGCTGCCTAAGTGATTAGTCAGTAATAGTATGCAGCGCCTGCGGACGCTGCGTGCCGAAGCATCAGGCGGGGCAGAGGTTAAGCACCTGTGCCCCGTTTTGTTTTTGAACGCCGAATTTGAGCGGAATACCGAATGAGCTCTCTGGAACTACTCGTCGTCACTGCAGAAGCCGATTTTCTTGCTGCTGCTGACTCTGCCGCGCTGGAAAACGCGAAGGCAAAATATCTGGGCAAGACCGGCCAGATCACCGAACAAATGAAAGGTCTGGGCAAGCTCGGACCGGATGAACGCCGCGCTCAGGGCGCCGTCATCAATCAGGCCAAGGAGCAGATCGAAGCCGCACTCACAGCGCGTCGCGATGCACTAGCCAATGCGCAGATGCAGGAACGCCTTAACGCCGAAGCGATCGACGTCACCTTGCCGGGCCGTGGCCGTGGCATTGGCGGCATTCATCCTGTGATGCGGTCATGGCAGCGCGTCGAAGAGATCTTCGGCTCGATTGGTTTCGATGTGGCCGATGGCCCCGAGATCGAAAACGACTGGACCAACTTCACGTCATTGAACAGCCCCGAGAATCATCCAGCGCGCTCGATGCAAGATACCTTTTATGTGGACGCACAAGACAGCACCGGCAAGCCGCTGCTGCTGCGCACGCACACTAGTCCTATGCAGGTGCGCTATGCGCGCATGCAGCAAAAGCCGCCGATCAAAGTCATCGCGCCGGGCCGTACTTATCGCGTCGACAGCGATGCAACGCACTCGCCGATGTTCCATCAGGTTGAAGGCCTGTGGATTGACACTGACATCAGCTTTGCTGACCTCAAAGGCGTGTACCTGAATTTCGTCAAAGCGTTTTTCGAGACTGATGACTTGCAGGTCCGTTTCCGACCTTCTTATTTTCCTTTCACCGAGCCTTCAGCCGAGATCGATATCGCTTTTGGCAGCGGCCCGCTGAAAGGCCGCTGGCTCGAAGTCTCGGGCGCAGGGCAGGTGCATCCGACGGTGCTGCGCAACATGGGGCTCGACCCGGAACAATACATTGGCTTTGCATTTGGCTCGGGACTCGAACGCCTGACGATGCTGCGCTATGGGATCAACGACTTGCGCCTGTTCTACGAAGGCGACCTGCGTTTCCTGAAACAATTCAACTGATACGGTTTAGCGATGCAATTTTCTGAAAACTGGCTGCGTACGATGGTCAATCCGAAACTGACTTCGGATGAGTTGTCGCATATGTTGACGATGGCAGGCCTCGAAGTCGAAGAGGTCGAAGCAGTCGCCCCTCCGTTCTCCAATGTCGTGGTGGCGAAGGTATTGGAAATCGAACGCCATCCGAATGCGGACCGTCTCAATGTCTGCAAAGTTGATGCCGGCACCGGCACGCTGCTGCAGATCGTCTGCGGTGCACCGAATGTGCGCGCTGGCATGACGGTGGTCTGTGCGTTGGCTGGCGCCAAACTGCCGCCGGGTGACGATGGCAAACCGTTCGAGATCAAGGTCGGACAACTGCGCGGCGTCGAATCGCAAGGTATGTTGTGCTCGGCACGTGAACTGAAACTGTCGGATGAAAACAGCGGCTTGATGGATCTGCCGCAAGACGCGCCTGTTGGTCAGAACTTCCGTGACTACTATCAGCTCAACGATCTGAAGTTCACCATCAAGCTCACACCCAACAAAGCAGATTGTTTGTCCGTGCTAGGCGTAGCGCGTGAAGTATCAGCGCTGACCAGCACGCCCTTGTCGGCTCCGGTCTGCACGCCTGCGGCGGTGAGCTTGAATGAAACCTTGCCTGTCACAATCAGCGCACCTGATTTGTGTGGCCGTTTTTCAGGTCGCGTCATCCGCGGCCTGAATGCGAAAGCCGTGACACCGGACTGGATGAAGCAAAGGCTGGAGCGTAGCGGTCAGCGTCCGATTTCAGCGCTGGTTGATATCTCGAACTATGTGATGCTGGAACTCGGTCGTCCGACGCATGTGTTTGACCTCGATAAAATCCATGGCGGGCTCGACGTTCGCTGGGGTAAAAAAGGCGAGAGCATCAAACTGTTGAACGGCAATATCGTTGAAATCGATGAATGGGTTGGCGTGATTGCTGATCAAAAAGAAGTCGAATCACTGGCTGGCATCATGGGCGGCGACGCCACTGCCGTTTCACTGGAGACGGCCAACATCTATCTGGAAGCAGCGTTCTGGTGGCCACAGGCGATACAGGGCAGGGCGCGCCGTTTCAATTTTTCTACTGATGCCGCGCATCGATTCGAGCGTGGCGTCGACTACGCGACCACGGTCGAGCATATCGAGCGCATCACGGCCTTGATCATTGAAATCTGCGGCGTTGCCGGACAGACCAAGGTCGGGGCAGTAGATGACCAGATCATTAATTTGCCGACGCGTGCGCCAGTGCGCCTGCGTGTAGCGCGTGCTGCCAAAGTGATCGGTGTCGCATTGTCCGAGCAGGTAGTGGCTGACATTTTCATGCGTCTTGGTTTGCAATTTACGCACAACGATGGTGTGTTTGAAGTGACGGCGCCTAGCTATCGTTTCGATATCGAGATCGAAGAAGACCTGATCGAAGAAATCGCGCGCGTGTATGGATTCGAAAATATTCCGGCGCTGCCGCCAGTGGCGGCAAATGCAATTCGCATCGCGCCGGAAAATACACGTTCGCTGTTTACGATCCGCCATCAACTCGCGGATCTCGATTATCAGGAAGTAGTTAACTTCAGCTTCGTTGATACCGCGACCGAACGTGATTTCGCCAACAATGTTGACCCTATCCGTTTGCTCAATCCTATCGCCAGCCAGATGAGCGTGATGCGCTCGCAGCTGATAGGCGGTTTGATCGCCAACGTGCGTTACAACCTGAACCGCAAGCAGAACCGCGTGCGCGTATTTGAAATCGGCGGCGTGTTCCTGAAAAATGCGGCCACTGCCGATGGCCCGATGACGGTGGCCGGTTTCGATCAACCCAAGCGTGTTACGGCCATGGCCTATGGATCGGTCGCAGAAGAGCAGTGGGGGCAGCCAGCCCGCAACGTAGACTTCTTTGATGTCAAAGCCGATCTGGAAGCGCTGTTTGCGCCGCGTGTTGTGCGCTTTGAGCCGGCTGCGCATCCTGCTTTGCATCCTGGCCGTTCCGCGCAAGTGTTCATGAATGACAAGGCTATAGGCTTCGTTGGCGAACTGCACCCGCGCTGGCAGCAGCAGTATGAATTGCCGCAAGCACCGGTTTTGTTTGAAGTTGACGCGGCAGCCCTGCAAGAGCGCGATGTGCCGGTTTATCACGAGATTTCGAAATTCCCCGCCGTCATTCGTGACCTTGCTTTAGTCGTCAAGCAGACGCTGAATGTGCAAAACATCATCGATATTTTTGCTGCCGAATGCCAGTCCAATGCTGTGTGTCGATTCATGCAACACATTGTTTTATTTGATGAATATCGCGGCAAAGGGCTGGAAAACGACGAAAAAAGTCTTGCTTTCCGTATTACCTTGCAAGATACTCAAAGCACTCTGCAAGACGAATCTGTGGAGTCGGCAATGACAGCATTCATCGAAGCCGTTCAAAAAAAGCATGATGCAAAACTGCGCAAATAATGCAGGCACCAATCGACAACATGAACCTCAGTAACCCCGCCGAACAACAATCTATTCTTGCCGCCGACCTTGGGCGCGCAGTGCTTGCAGCAGAAGTACGCTCGCGTGCAGAAAAAGACATGCCGACCTTGACCAAGGCCGAGTTGGCGGAGTTGCTGTTTGAGCAGGTCGGCCTGAACAAGCGCGAAGCCAAGGATATGGTCGAGACTTTTTTCGATGAAATCCGCGATGCACTGGAGCGTGGCGAGGCTGTCAAATTGTCGGGCTTTGGTAACTTCCAGTTGCGCGACAAGCCGCAACGTCCGGGCCGTAATCCCAAGACTGGCGAAGAAATTCCTATCAGCGCCAGACGCGTCGTAACTTTTCATGCAAGCCAAAAGCTGAAAGGCCTGGTTGACGCCACGCCGCCAAACGCTGTGGCTCGCAGTAGTGCAGCCTTCGGCGCCTGAGTTTCAAACCCATGAACGAGCGCGTAGCCAAGCCTCAGCTGGCTCCCTTACCGCCTATTCCTGCCAAGCGCTATTTCACGATAGGCGAGGTCAGCGAGTTATGCGGCGTCAAGCCGCACGTCCTGCGCTATTGGGAGCAGGAATTCACACAACTCAAACCCGTCAAGCGGCGCGGTAACCGCCGCTATTACCAGCACCATGAAGTCTTGCTGATTCGCCGCATACGTGAACTGCTGTACGAGCAAGGCTTCACCATCAGCGGTGCGAGGAACAAGCTCGATAGTCGTATTGCTGAAGTGCCGAAGCACTTGGCTGCAGATAGCGATGCGGGCCTTGATGCAAACGCCATTCGCATGGAGCTGGAATCCATTCTTGACCTGCTCAAGGTTTGAGCTAGTTCATTTTCTTCATTCACAATGCGGGTGTCCGTTTTGTCACTTTCTTCGGCCAAAAAAAAGCCCGCTCAGGGAGCGGGCTGAATCTATACCTGAAGAGGTGATATAGAGGAGACAAATGAATTATCTGCCCTCTCGTCATATAAATCTAATTTCAATTTTCAATATGAGAAATAATTTATTTCAATAATTTGATCTTCTTTTCTCTGGTCTGCACAGCTAAAAGCACCATGCAATGCTGCTTTGCGACATGAAAACAGTATGATAATTAGTAACTTGCGTTAATTTTTAACTGTTTTTCGCACAATTCACCGTATAATTTCTCCTAAGATACAAATTGGCATGTTTAGGGATAAGTTTGCTTTCGTAAAGTTTGGCGAGTGAAGCAGTTTCCCAGTGACAATCTTGTAATGTGTTTTTATTTGACTGAAACCCCAGGAGGCACTGTTGGCAGATTCTAATCAAAGTGGATGTCTGACTGTCGGCGAAGGCGTCGTATTGAGCGGATCCTTCATCGTTCCGGATATCGCATCCATTTCAGGAAGCATTGAAGGCGAAATTACGGCGCGTGAACTTATCGTTGCCAGCTCAGGCGTCATCAAAGGCAAAGTCACTGCCGACATCATCGATTTGCGCGGCGAGATTCATGACACACTGACTGCGAAAAAATCTTTGTTTATTCGCTCTACAGGTAAAGCGCTGGGCTCAGTCCAGTATGCAGAGATTGAAATCGAAAAGGGCGGCGACCTGCAAGGCGCGCTGCAAAAAATCGAGGGGGATGGCAGTCCTTCAAGCTTGCCAAGCTCTATTGCTTAATTGATTTCAGGACATTGACGTGTTCAACAAGAAACGTAACGACGAACGGGAAAAAATGGCCTCACCTATCGAGACAATTCCGCCTGCCAGCGAAACTACGCCTCCGGAAGTTGAAGCTGTCACCGTACCCAGCGAGGTTGACTATAATCAGACTTCCAATGGAAATGGTTTAGTTAAACCAGCCAACGGTAATCTGAAGCCTTCGATTATTAGTGAAGGTTTCGAGTTTATCGGTGAGATCCGCTCCAGCGGTTATCTGACCATTGACGGCACAGTGCGCGGTACCTTGGCTTTGCATTCGATCCAGATCGGCGTATCTGGTGTTTTGGATGGCAATGTCACGTGCGACACCATGAACGTCAAAGGTAACTTCTCCGGCGCGCTTGATTGCCGCGACCTGACTATTGGCAGTCGCGCCGTGGTCGACGGTAAAGTCAGCTTCAAGAGCATTACCATCCAGCGCGGTGGTATTGTAAAAGGCGAACTCAAGAAAAAAGCCTGATCGTTTCCAATCAGGCTTTGCGGATGGCGTAAGAAAAGATTACTTCTTTTCTTGCGCCATTTTTATGACGGTCTGCGCATCTGTCGTGCTGCTAGAATTATTTTGCGCCTGGATCACCAGGCCAAGCAATTTGGCGCCATGCTCGACGCCTATCGTGCCGTAGGTAATATCCCCGCGCACTTCTGAATCTTTGTGAAATTCCGCGCGCTCGGTTGCGTAAATATTGCCTTCGATTTTACCGGCTACCATCACGCGATGTGCAGTAATGTCGCCTGATACTTCACCTGAGCGGCCAATAGCAACCGTGACTTTTTTGTCTTTGGCCGTCTCGATATTGCCAATGACTTTGCCATCAATCCGCACGCTATCGAGCAGCACCAGACGGCCGTAAATTTCGGTCGTGGCGCCGATCAGGGTGTCGAACTTCTCCTGAGTCGGCATCATTTTGTTTTGTTTCAATTTGCGGAACATGTGCATCTCTCCTCGTCTGGCTCAGATTCAATATAACCTGAACCTGCGTGAACTTGTTTTTTTATCGCAGCATGAAGAAAATGTAATCCGGCTTCAGACAGAAGCAGTTTTCTTGTGATGCTGATGCAAATATTGAATATTGCGATTGTTGCGATTGTCAGCTATTACCAATCGGTAGAACCTGCGCCGGATTTAATACGCGGCCGAAGCGGAAGACTTCATAGTGCAAATGTGGTCCCGTTGAGCGACCGGTGCTGCCCACATCGGCAATGTGATCGCCGCGTTTAACTTTCTGCCCTTCGACTGCCAGGCGCTTGCTGATGTGTGCATAGCGCGTCACGAAGCCTTCGGCATGCGTGACTTCGATAATATTTCCGTAGGTGTCTTCCCAACCAGAGCGGGTCACAACACCATCTGCGGTCACCACAATGTGCGTGCCTGCCGCTGCAGTGAAATCGAGGCCTTCATGACGCGCCAATGTGCCGGTGAACGGATCATTACGCATGCCAAAGCCGCTGCTCACATGAAAATCACCACGCACTGGCACGCCGGTCGGAAGTGTGTAAAGCCATGTCAGTTGTCTGGCCCAGTCTTGACGCATGCTGCCCACTACTTTTTGGAACTGGCCGAATTCATCAACGGCATCGTCGAGTGTGTTGGTTAGCGGTTGACGTGGGCTGCTTGCATCACGCTCGGAAGAGACGAATGGGCCGCCTTTGCCATCTTCAGCGCTGCGTTTTTCGCGTAATCCTACTGGCGTAGCTATTTCCATGAAACGGTTTTTCAGCGTCTGTAATTGACGTATTTCTTGTGACGTTGAATCAAGCATGCCCTGGAGTTTGGCCAAGCGATTGCGGTAAACCGATTCCATTTTTTCCTGCTCGGCTTCGGTCGTCACGCCGCCGAGTGAGCGCGCCAGTTCAGGACGTATTTCAATCGCAATTTTGAAGCCGACCAGATAAAGCAGAAAACCCGTCGTAACCAAAGCGAACGCCAGCGCGCATATGCTGATGAGCATTTTGCGAGCGGTAATTGAGATAGTGCGCACGGCACCAGTGGGGCCAGACACCCACATTAGTTGCATAGAATTCCTAAACGGTAGCGCGGCGCAAAGCAGCCAGCAGAGAGTCCAGATTGGTAGAAAATTTCTAGAGCCTTGAATTATATGGCTTTTTGGAAATATTGCACCAATTAAATACTTATGAGCAAGGATTTGGCCGGAATTAAACGTGAAAATTGTATTTCTTTTAAAATTTGAGTGTCGAAGCTTTCTTCGCCGAAAGTAATTTTTCTAAATGTATGGCTTATAGCGTTCACATAGTTAAGTCAATTTGTAAAATTTTTTTAATTACACGAAATATAAGCTTTTGAATTGTTTAATACGGAAAGGTAACTTATAGTTGCGCCATATCAACTATAAGCTTTGTAGTTATGAACGATTTGTCATCGCAAACGCTGTTTGACAAGTATGGCGGCGTGCCAATGGCCACTAAAATGGTGAGCAAATTGACCGAGCGCTGGCTTGCCAATTCTGTCCTGCGTCGCTACCTGGATGGCATGAGCAAAGAAGCGCTCTTGCGCCATCAGATCGCCGTTGTTGCCTACATCATGGGTAAACCCGTTGCCCCTTATGACACCGAGGCCATGCGCGCTGCACACCAGCCGCTTAACATCACTGCCCAAGCATATGAAGAAATGGTTACCCTGATGAGGCAGGTTTTACTTGAAATGAATATTCAGGCAGCCGACATTGCTACCGTTCTTGCGACACTGGATCGCCAGCGGCATCATCTCGTGGCGGGCGCAATCGATACGCCGCTTTATGAAGGTCTGGACCGCCGCAAGCTAAGGCGCGACCCCAACTAAATATTTTCTGAGTTGCAAAGCGCTAACTGATTTGATCTGATTTGGCTTTCGAGAGCATGCGTTTGCTTGACGATGGGTTTGATTTTGAGTCTAGTGTTCAAATCGACTACGTTTGTAACTGCCAAGCCGGAATAAAACCATGATTTCAAGAAATCGCATAACCGTTTTAACGCTGACTGGAATCTTAGCTGGTTGCGCCAGTTTTTCGCCAGACGGCGGCTTGAACCGCGTCTCTGAATTGACGCAGGCGCGCACCGGTCAATCAGTGCAGCGCGACAGCGAAGCTTCTGCTGTGCAGACTCAGGAACGCATCGCAAAATTACTCGCCGCCCCATTGACGTCAGATAGTGCCGCGCAGCTTGCACTACTCAACAACAAACGTTTGCAGTCAGCGCTGGCCGACTTGGGAGTGGCGGAAGCAGATTTGGTGCAGGCGGGGCGCGTGCGTAATCCGCGTTTTGAATTTGGCCGGCTGTCAGGTAGCGGTGAAACAGAATTGGAGCGCTCCCTGCTACTGGATCTGGGTGGCTTGCTGACAATGCCGCTTCGCAAAGCGATTGAGGAACGTCGTTTCAATCAGGTACAAATACAAACCGCACTGCAAGCGGTGCGACTGGTCGCCGATACGCACCGCGCTTATTTTCAGGCCGTTGCAGCCAAGCAGTCTTTGAGCTACATGCGTAAGGTAGGTCTTGCCACTGAGTCTGCTGCGGAGCTGGCACAGCGAATGGCAAAGGCCGGCAACTGGAGCAAGCTCGATGCAGCACGCGAACAGGTGTTTAATGCTGAAGTCACGGCGCAAATAGCACGTGCGGTACATGACGAAACTGCCACACGCGAGCGCTTGGTTCGTTTGCTGGGTTTATCTGGGCAGCAGACCAATATCAGTCTGCCGGACAGGTTGCCGGATTTGCCAATCGCATTGATGTCGGCTGACGAAATCGAATCCAAAGCCATAGCGCAGCGGCTTGATGTGCAAGTCGCCAAACTCGAGACCGAGGCAACGGCAAAAAATCTCGGCCTGACCCGCAGTACACGTTTTGTTAATGTGCTCGAAGCAGGCTATCAAAATAAAAGCGCGACCGGATCAAACCTTGCTGAAGGCTATACAGTCGAATTGTCGCTGCCGTTATTTGACTGGGGTACGGCGCGCACGCGGCGTGCCGAGTCAATCTACATGCGCTCGCTGCAGCGCACTGCCGACATAGCGGTGCAGGCACGTTCCGAAGCACGCGAATCCTATTCGGCTTACCGCACCAATTTTGAAGTATCACGTCATTACCGCGACGAGATCGTCCCGCTCAGAAAACGCATCTCTGAAGAAGTACTGCTTCGCTATAACGGCATGCTTGCCAGCGTGTTCGAATTACTCGTCGATTCACGCGCGCAAATTACCAGCATCAATGCGGCAATCAATGCGCAGCGCGATTTCTGGGTCGCCGACACCGAGCTGCAATTCGCCATGCATGGTGGCAGCATGCTCGCTGCGTCGTTGCCGGCTAGCCCGGCCGCCAGCGCTATTACCGGTACTGGTGCTGCACATTAAAAAGGACCAGATCATGGTTTCACGCAGAGAGTTCTTCAACACAGCTGGTCTGGTCGCATTGGGCACTGGCTTGGTTAGCCGAGTCGGCGCCGCGTCCTTGCCCGAAGCTGCCGTTGCGACTGGCCCGGCGACAGTGCCGCCACCGTTGCCGCCGGATGGACGACCGTACTATCCGGTTGTGACACTCAATGGCTGGTCACTTCCCTGGCGCATGAATCAGGGCGTCAAGGAATTCCATCTCGTTGCCGAGCCAGTCGAACGCGAGTTCGCGCCGGGCATGAAAGCCAAGCTATGGGGTTACAACGGCCAGTCACCGGGGCCGACAATTGAAGTGGTTGAAGGCGATCGCGTTCGCCTCTTTGTGACGAATCGTCTGCCGGAGGCCACAAGCGTGCATTGGCATGGGCAACGTCTGCCCAATGGTATGGATGGCGTCAGCGGATTGACCCAGCCCTCTATCGCTTCGGGCAAGACCTTCGTCTACGAATTTGTGGCCAAGCGTGCCGGAACTTTCATGTACCACCCGCATGCTGACGAAATGGTGCAGATGGCGATGGGCATGTACGGCTTCTGGGTCACGCACCCTAAAGATCCGGACTTCATGCGCGTCGACCGCGACTTCGTTTTTCTGTTGAACAGCTTCGACATCGAGCCGGGCAGCGCCACGCCCAAAGTCAACACCATGCTCGACTTTAATTTGTTTGGTTTTAACAGTCGTGTTTTTCCGGGCATCGATTCCATGCATGTGCGTCAGGGTGACCGGGTACGTATCCGCTTCGGTAATTTGACGATGACGAATCATCCTATTCATTTGCACGGTCATGAATTCATGGTCACTGGCACCGACGGTGGATGGACGCCACCTGCTTCGCGCTGGCCGGAAGTGACAGTCGATGTCGCAGTAGGGCAGATGCGTGCAATCGAGTTTGAAGCAACCGAGCCCGGTGACTGGGCTTTTCATTGCCACAAGTCGCATCACACCATGAATGCAATGGGTCATCAGGTGCCGACCATGATCGGCGTTGATCATCGCGGCATAGCAGAAAAGATCAATCAGTTAGTGCCGGACTATATGGTGATGGGTGAGCGCGGCATGGGTGACATGGCTGACATGGAGATGCCGCTACCCGAAAATACGTTGCCGATGATGACCGGAGACGGGCCTTTCGGCTCCGTTGAAATGGGCGGTATGTTTACAGTGCTGAAAGTGCGCAAAGATCAGAAACGAGGTGACTACAGTAACCCCGGCTGGTACAAACACCCACCCTCGACTGTGGCATGGGAGTGGACCGGCAAGCTACCGGAGGCCGCAACATCACAAGCAGCAGGCGGGCAGTCAATGCCAGCGAAGGGCAAGCCTGTAGAAGGCGAGCTGAAGGCGCGCAAACCATCGGGCGGGCATGACGGACATCATTGACATCATTTACATCATTGACTGATATGCGCGATGTTTTTTGCTTTAAGCACCCATGATGTTGAAGCCTGCGTCAACGTAGGCGACGCTGCCAGTGACCAGCCGTGCGTCGTCACTGGCCAGAAATCGCGCATAAGCACCCACGCAGTCTATGCAAATGGACTGATGCTGCGCGGACCTGTTGTGCGCAAGTTGCAGCAGTTCGTCAAAGTGCCCAATGCCACTGGCTGCGCGAGTCATCACGGGCCCCGGAGATAGCGCATTGACGCGAATGCCTGTCGGCCCAAGCTCGGCCGCGAGGTAGCGCACCGTGCTCTCCAGTGCAGCTTTCACCGGGCCCATCATGTTGTAATGCGGGATGACTTTCTCGCTGCCGTAATAGGTCGTCGTCAGCAGGCAACCGCCTTCGCGCATCAGCGGCTCTGCATGTGCAGCCATGCGGATAAAAGAATGGCAGGAAATGTCCATCGCTTCCATAAAGCCGTGGCGGGAGGTATCAGTTACCCGACCCAGCAGCTCATCCTTGGGCGCATAGGCAATCGCATGCAGCAAAAAATCGAGATTGCCCCATTGCTGCGCAATCGAATCAAATAGCGTCTTCATCTGCATGTCATTGCGAACATCAAGTGGCAGCAACATCTCTGCCTGCGCCGATTCCGCCAGCGGTCGCACATGTGGTTCTGCTTTCTCATTGAGATAAGTCATTGCCAGGCTTGCGCCGGCTTCATGAAAAGCGCGGGCACAGCCCCATGCAATCGACTGAGAATTAGCGACCCCTACAACAAGTCCTTTCTTGCCTTCCAAAATTTTTTCCATATCAAGCTCCGGCTAGTGCGGGAGATATCTGCATATGGCTAATTTTTGGCTGCTGAAGTTGCGTGTGCGCGTAAAAAATGCATGCCGTCGCTATTCATTTCTCTATAGATGCTTGTGAGCTGTTCGTGCACATACATACGCAAAACGCCGCAACTTGTCGCCCGACTTGGCATCTGATTTTTTTAACTGTGGTCGCTTGATGCAAGCCTTCGGCAGCTTCGCAGCGTCAAATTCACAGCGTCAAAAAATTTTATGCAAAAGGAAAAGCAAATGGCATTCAATCTCTTCAGTTCAAAAGGCACGCCGCTTGACAAGCAAAATCTCACATGGCGCGACATGGTCGGCAAACCAATCAGCAAGCTTGATGATGACGCTTTTACGCGGGTAAGAGTTATTTTGATGAATGGCATCGAGCAGCAATCGCAGCGCTTCCAGCATATGGCAGCAAGAATGAATCGTGATCTGCGGATTCCACTGGCACGCACGCGCCGTATCGAACAGCATCAGGCAACACTGGTCAACTGGTTGCTCGGCCCCGATCATTCGCCGCTGGAAATTACCATTGGCTATGAGCAGGCAGCTATTGAAATCACGGCTGCAGTGGCGCAACGTGAACCGGATCCGTATCTGGCGCAAGTCTATCGTTTTGGCATGCTAGAAGACTTTGATCATCTTTATCGTTACTCAGCCCTGCTTGATCGTGTCGAAGGCAAAGATGCCAACAACATCTTGCAGAGCTATACCGATATTTTGCCGGGGCGGCCGACCAAACTCGAGCACCGCGCGCCGGAAGATGATGTGCGCGAACCCTACGACAAGACATCCGCTGCGCCGATTACCAAGCTGCAGGCGTTGACGATTGTTGCCACCGAGACTCAAGTCAACCAGTATTACTTGAATGTTGGTCCGCAGTTCGCCGACTCTGTAGCGCGTCAGCTGTATGCTGAAATCGCCTCCATCGAAGAGCAGCATGTGACCCAGTATGAATCGCTGCTCGATCCGCAGGAAACATGGATGGAGCAATGGCTCATGCATGAAGCGACCGAAGTCTATAACTACTACAGCTGCGTGCAGCAGGAAACGAACCCGCGCGTGAAGGCCATCTGGGAGCGCTTCCTTGATTATGAACTCGGCCATTTCAATCATGTGGTCGAGCTTTTCAAGCAATACGAGCGGCGTGATCCGGCAGAAGTTTTTCCTGGCGATTTACCAGAGCCGATTTCTTTTGCCAGCCAGCGTGATTTTGTGCGGCAGACCTTATTGCAGGAAGTTGATCTGCGTACCAACGGCACGCAATTTGTCGACAAGAAGGATGAAAGCCAAGCTTCAATAGATTACCGCACGCGCATCAACGCCGACGGCTCGCCCAGCGACAGCATCGCTAACGGCTATGTATGGATACCCGGTACCGAACTCGCACGCCGTCAAGCTGTTGCCGCTTAAACGCACTTAAGCGTTCATACATCTGAATACATTGTTACGAATACAGGAGAAGACATGAAAGAACAGCCAGCAATGGGAATGAATAGAACCGGCGTACAAATGTCGCCAATTGATAGCAGCTCGATGAGTGATGCAACCCGCAACGTGATGCCGGATGACTCCATCAATCCCGACACCTCGGCGTTGGATGACATGCGCGCTGATTACATTACTGAGGCAGACGAACTAGGCTCGGTGCCCATACCGGGCACGCTTACGGGTGTCATGTCGTCGGCGACCTCCATGATCACCGGGAACATGCCGCAGCTGTTCATCGACAAGCTCGGCGAGCGGCTTGCCTTCGAGCGCAGCGGTACCCGGCTATATGACGCGTTAATTTGCAAGGTTCAGGCGCTGGAACAGAATGGCACGACGACCGTGCCACTCGATAAGCTAATACAGATTCGCGATCAGGAAGCAGCGCATTTCGCCATGGTAGCTGATGCAATCCAGGGACTCGGTGCTGATCCTACCGCACAGACACCCTGTGCCGATCTGGCCGGAATTGAATCTGGCGGCTTGATGAATGCCGTCCTGGACCCACGCACGACAGTCACACAATCGCTGCACGCGATACTGATTGCTGAAATGGCCGACAACAGCGGTTGGGAAATGCTGATTGCGCTAGCTGAAAACCAGCATCATGATTCAATTGCGGCAAACTTCAGAACGGCTCTTCAACATGAGCGTGAACACTTGCAGCAAGTTCAGGCATGGTTTGAAGAAGCGACGCTGGGAGCGCCCATGCAGCGCATGTCTGGTTCGACTATGCCGGGCGCAGCAGAGCCGCTGCACTGAAATTATTTTAATTATTTGCCTTTGACGAGCATGTTGTTCTTAACAGAGACAACTCCCTTAATGGTGCGTGTGATTTCTACCGCTTTGTTGATTTCTGCTTGCGAGCTTACAAATCCGCTCAACTGTACGACACCCTTGTAGGTTTCAACATTTATTTCATACGATTTCAGCAAAGGTTCTTGCAGCACTGCCGCTTTTACTTTTGTCGTAAGGATAGTGTCATCCACATACTGACCAGTGCTCTCACGACTAGTCGTTGATGATTTGTCCTGACCAGTCATGGTGGTGCAGCCCAGAGCGGTTGCCATGACACCCGCAAAGATAAGGGCAGGAATGCGTTTGGTTTTATTCATGATTTTTTTCCTTGATAATTTAAAGTTACAGTCATGGCAAACGCCGACTAACAAAACAGCTCTTGAGTTGCCACTCAATGCGCCTACGCTCATAAGAGCTTAGGCAGATTGAGGAATTGTTGAAATCAATTAGTTGTGGCCGCGACCGTTATCTTTATCATGTCGGCCATGTCCATTTTTACCGTGCTTGCCACCGCGGTCATCGCGATCATCGCGGTCATCCCCACGGCCGCCATGTTGCTCACGATACTGAGGAATATATTCACGCTCATACCAGTTATCCTGCACAAAGTAGACCTGCTCGCCGCAGGCATTATATTGACCGCAATGCTTGCCCCAGTTTTTACGATGGCCAGGTGGCACGCGCAGGTAAACCGGATCCCCGACAATAACGGATCGTTCAATGATTCTGGGTTGCCCGTAAATCACTGGCGGGCGTGAAGGGAAGCTGCCTAAATCGATTCGCCCATAAAAGCCGGGCTGACCGATGCTGACCGAGACACCGACATCAGCAGCAAACGCTGAGGTAGTGAGCGTTACAACAGCTACTGAAGCCGCGAATAAAAATGATTTCATCTTGGTTCTCCTGTTTGTCATTTATAAAAGTTTTAAGAGAATTGAAGTCATTCAATTTCATCTTGTTACATTCATCTTGGTACATTCATCTTGGTAAATTTCTGACGCAAGAATTTGCGTGAATTATTCGTTGCCACCCCTGCGCTCTTTCTGCCCACGATTTGGATTCTGCTGATCGCGAAATTCCGGAGCCGGCTGCGATCGTTGCCGGCGCTCCTGGTATTCAGGACGACCTTCCTCAAAGTTTGGACGTGTTGGCCTTTGCATGTCGCTGTTGGTTTCTATGCCATCATTTCGTGAGGACTGTTCGCGTCTTCGTTGATCGCGTCCTGATTGTTCACGTCCTGACTGTTCACGTTCTGCTTGTTCACGCAGATCCCTGTCTTGCCGTTGCTGCCGTCGCTGATCCTGAAATTCCGGTCGTCCTTGCTGTGCAGAGTTTGGCGGTGAACTCTGCATCTCTTCATCACGTGATTGTGATGACTGTTCTTGATAGCGCTGCCGGACCACTGGATCGCGGGGTTGGTGATTGTAATTACGCTGATGCAGCTCTTGCTGCTGCTCTAATTGTTTTGGATACCGATCGCCGGAATAGTCGCGTTGGTACAAAGGCAGGGCTGCGGGTCGTGGTGCAGAGCGGTGATCCCATCTGTCCCAACCATTTCTATTCTGGCTCCAGTCACGGCCCCAGTGTTCATCCCAGCGCGGCGAAGAATCAGAGCGCCACCCAATGAAGAATGCAGGCGGTTGGCGATAGTAACGAACAGGAATTCTTAAAATAAATACGGGTACGAGCTCTGGCCCCACAATCCACCAAGGGCCGTTGTACCAAGAGCTCGAATACCAGTAGTCATTCTGATAGACCCAGTACATGCCGTCATAAAAAAAGTAGTTCGCATGTAGTTGCGGTGCGTAGTACACGGGATAACCGGGAACGACGACAAGGTTCGGATAAAGGGGTAAGTTGATGCCAATGCTGACTTGAACCGTCGCTGAAGACGCAGAACTCAATAGCATCCCCAGTACGAAAAGCAGGGAACGGATTTTCATCATTTTTGATGTCCTTATCTTGTTGAGTGAGCGCGTGTATTTTTAGCGTTCTTCAATTACGAATTTGTCGCTAACTCTGTACATAGTATTCCGCAAAGTAGAAACTTTTTGTCCCGAAGCACATATTTACAAAAATAATTAGTTACATAGAAGTATTCAATTTCTTGCAAGAATCTTTACTTGCATTTTGCTAAGCAAATTTATCGACAATGTATTCGTGTCGAAAAAACGTGCAGCACTTATTCAGACGTGCTTGCACTTCAAATTAGTGTTGACAGGGGAGAGGGCGCAATTGGCATTCACTTAAAGCGATGCCTTCATGCTGTCTGAATAGCTGGAAATTAAACGGAGCGTTTAACCAGTAAGTTGCGAATGTTGCTGATGGCGGCAGCCGGATTCAATCCCTTCGGGCAGACGTCGGTACAGTTCATGATGGTTCTGCAACGAAACAACCGGTATGCATCATTGAGATTGTCGAGCCGTTCTGCCAGCGCCGTGTCCCTGCTGTCAGCGATGAAGCGATACGCCTGCAGCAGACCGGCCGGACCAACAAACTTGTCCGGATTCCACCAGTAGGTAGGGCAGGCGCTGGAACAGCAGGCGCACAGTATGCATTCGTAGAGTCCGTTCAACAGATCACGTTCATCCGGGCTTTGCAAACGTTCCAATTCAGGCGGCGGCGTGTCATTGATCAAGAACGGCTTGATCGAATGGTATTGCTTCCAGAACGAGGTCATATCGACGATCAGATCGCGAATGACCGGCAGCCCGGGAAGGGGGCGCAGCACAATCGGTTGTGTTAATTCTTTCAGGTTGGCGAGACAAGCGAGCCCGTTCTTGCCGTTGATATTCATCCCGTCCGAGCCGCAGACGCCTTCGCGGCAAGAGCGACGGAAGGACAGGCTGTCATCAATCTGGTGCCGTATTCGTTCGAGTAAATCCAGCAGCATCCTATCCCCGTGCTCAGGAACAATCGCTATGTCCTGCATGGCAGGACGATCATCACGGTCTGGATCGTAACGAAAAATTTTCAGTTTGATGGCAGCGTTATTGGTCACCGAATTTCCTTCGTTGCAGTTTTCGGCATGCCATACAGAGGCTTGTAATTCTGGAAGCATCCGTTTTTTTATCAATTCTTCAATTTGAGCGCGGGCTAAGGACTTTGTTCATTTGGCTTGATAAGCCGCTTTCAGTTAAGAATTGATAGCCAAAATAAATTGATGTACATCAATTGATAGTAAATTCCGATAATAAAGGCTGACTAATTGCTTACAATTGTGGGTAATAGGAATCGTTCTTATTCTCGTTAACTCAATTGTAGTAGGAGAGCTTGATGTATCCGTCGCGCCGTTTCATGTGTCCACCTTCCTTGAAAATGACTCCGCTGGCCATTGCAGTCTTGCTGAGCATGGGAAGCCACGCCGAACTTCACGCCCAGACAGTGGCCGCAGCGACAGAGCCGACTCTTCCACGTGTGGACGTCATCGGCACGCAATCAAATTCGAAATTTAGTCAGGGTTCTGCGCACATTGTGGATGCGGCAGAGTTGGAGCAAAGCCGCGTGTTTTCAGTGAATGAGGCGCTGCGTAAAGTGCCAGGCGTGCATGTGCGGGATGAAGAAGGGCTGGGGCTGCGTCCCAACATCGGCATTCGTGGCCTGAACCCGACGCGCTCAACCAAAGTTCTGCTGCTGGAAGACGGCCTGCCACTGTCGTTTGCACCTTATGGCGACAACGCCAGCTACTATCATCCGCCGATTGATCGCTACGATTCGATCGAAGTCAGCAAGGGCAGCCAAGTGCTGCGCTTCGGTCCGCAAACCGCTGGCGGCGTCATCAACTACATCACACCGGAGCCGCAAAAGGCATTTGGAGGCCTCGTCGGTCTGGCCGCCGGCACACGTGGTTACTTGAATGGCCATCTGATGGTGACCGGCAATGGCGCGATTCTGGATGCATACCGCAAGGAGTCGGATGGCGCGCGCGATAACGTTCACAGCGCGATCAATGACCTGAACTTCAAGTGGGCTGGTGATTTGAATTCGCATAACAAACTGATCCTGCGTGCTACCCATTACGATGAAAATTCGACCAACACCTACTCGGGCTTGACCGAAAAGGAATTCGCACGGCAGGGTGCCCGCTACAATCCTTTCAAGAACGACCATCTTGATTTCAAACGTACCGGTGTGTCAGCAACCCACCTCTTGAATCTTGGTGCTGGCAAGACGCTGACTACCAGTGTCTATGGCGCACAATTTGATCGTAACTGGTGGCGGCAGGCGTCAAGTACGTTGGACTGTCCTTCCGGAAGCACGCGTATTAACGGCGATGTACTCACAGTAGACGGTTGTCAGGTGAACGGCCGTCTGCGCAGCTACACAACCTTAGGTATAGATTCGCGAGTTCAGCAAAACCACACCGCGTTCGGCATGAATAACCAGCTTGAGTACGGTATCAAGGTGCATAGCGAGTCGCAGGAAAGAAAGCAACTTCGTTACGAGAACTACACTAAATATCTAAATGGTGACACCAGTGGCGTCACACACCTGCAGGAAGACCAGAAGCGCACAACGATGGCGCTGTCGACTTTCGTCGCCAACCGGTTTGAATTCAGCGAGCAGTTCGCAGTGACACCGATTGTTCGTCTCGAAAATATTCGCAACGAACGTATCGGTTACCTTTCAGGTCAGGGGCGTGGCAAAGATTCAATGACTGAAGTCATTCCAGGCGTTGGCGCCACCTACCGCGCCAGCAGCGATACCGTCGTCTACGGCGGCATCCACAAAGGCTTCAGCCCAGCGCGTGTCGAAGATGCGATTGATAGCGCAGGTGGTACGGTTGACTTGAATCCTGAACGCAGCGTCAACATGGAGCTCGGTTTGCGTACTTCGCCTACGCGACACAGCTTCATCGATGTCGCACTATTCCGCAACGACTTCAGCAACAATGTGCAGGCCGGCAGCATAGCCGGTGGCGGCGCTTCCAGCACCAGTACCAACTACTCCGAGGGTAAGGCTCTGTACCAAGGACTTGAGTTTGCCGGGCAAATTGACAAGCTCACCTCCCAGCTGGCAGGCAACCTGTTCGTCCGCGCCGCTTTGACTTACTTGCCAACTGCAGAGCAGCGTTCCGCCTTCAATCGTCCGAATGGAACGGCCGAGGTTAATCAAACTGGCAAGCGCTTGCCTTACGCACCAGAGCATCAAGCCACAATCACGCTCGGTTACAAGTCATCGGAAAACTGGAATACGCGGGTTGAGTACGTATACGTCGGTAAGCAGTTCAGCGACTTTGCCAACACGTCGACTGTAAACGTGACTGGTGATGGCCGCACCGGCCCGATCGATGCATATGGCATCTGGAACGCCACGGTTAACTACACAGTAGGTAAAGCCACTTTGTTCGTTGCAGGTAAAAACCTCGCCGACCATACCTACGTTGTGGATCGCACTCGCGGTATTTTGGTCGGTATGCCACGTACCTTCCAGGCCGGTGTGAAGTACGCGTTCTGATGCGACTCTAATTGTTGTGAAGGTTTTGCCTGCTCGCCAGACCGTTCTTTTCTCCTCCGGTCTGGTGAGATTTTTTCTTTGTTGAGTGCAGGGTTACCCGTGCCTGTAAATCGACACAGGTCGGCAATTGAAAATTGATACACCCCGCACCAGAGATAATTGTCGTGTTGTGAGTGGGGATGATTCACACAAGAATTACATCCAATTCAAGATCAAGCGCACGCAGGGGCAAAAATTTGGACCAGACATCCCTGCATAGACCCCGCCGCATAAGATTTCTCCTATCCCATATATTTAAACAATCAATTTTCATATGTTGATAGTTTAAGTTAAAGTCAAAGCGTACTTTCTTTCTCAACACTTTTGGAGCTCAAATGAAAGCGCATCAGATCAATCATCCAAGCTGGCTAGAAACTCTCGCCTTCCTCCCGCTCGCGCATTAGGAAGGCAAGCTGTTTAGCTACCTCCATCGAGTCCGCTAAACCTGTTTCAACACTGCTGGCGTTATCCATGAACAAGACCCTGAGTCTTTCAGTTGATCGCCGCTTACCTGCAACATAAGGAGCAATAAATGTCCGATTCGAAGTGTCCGTTTCAATCTGGGAAAGTCGCTACGTCCACTAACGCAGTTCGCTCTAACCGTGAATGGTGGCCGAACCAACTTAATCTGGGAATTCTGCATCAGCACGCCCCTGCGTCGAATCCGATGGGAGAAAAATTCGAGTACAGGGCTGAATTCAAGAAACTCGATTACGCGGCGCTAAAGAAGGATCTGGCAGCGCTGATGACTGATTCACAAGAATGGTGGCCGGCTGACTGGGGACATTACGGCGGGCTCTTCATTCGCATGGCATGGCACAGTTCCGGCACCTACCGTACAGCCGACGGCCGCGGCGGGGCTGGCACTGGTACTCAGCGCTTTGCACCGCTCAACAGCTGGCCTGATAACGGTAACCTTGACAAAGCGCGCCGCCTGCTCTGGCCAATCAAGAAGAAGTATGGCAATCGCATCTCCTGGGCTGACCTAATGATCCTCGCCGGTAACGTAGCCATGGAGACCATGGGTTTCAAGACCTTCGGTTTTTCGGGTGGGCGAACTGACGTCTGGCAGCCGGAAGAGGACATCTACTGGGGTGCGGAAACTGAATGGCTTGGTGACAAACGCTACCAAGGCGAGCGGCAGTTGGAAGCCCCACTGGCGGCCGTGCAGATGGGCCTGATTTACGTGAACCCGGAAGGCCCGAACGGCAATCCCGACCCCTTGGCATCGGCACATGACGTGCGCGAGACCTTTGCTCGCATGGCGATGAACGACTACGAGACGGTTGCGCTCGTCGCTGGCGGTCACACCTTCGGCAAGGCTCACGGCGCCGGTGATCCCGGCAAGGTTGGCCCAGAGCCCGAAGCCGCACTCATCCACGAAATGGGGCTGGGGTGGATCAATGCGCATGGCACAGGCAAGGGCGGCGACACGACGTCGAGCGGCATCGAAGGCGCCTGGAAGCCGAACCCCACTCAGTGGGACATGGGCTACTTTAAAGTGATGTTCAAGTACGAATGGGAGCTCGTAAAGAGCCCTGCAGGCGCGCACCAATGGCGCCCCAAGCACGTTGCCGACGAAGATATGATCGTAGACGCCCACGATCCGAGCAAGATGCACGCGCCGATGATGACCACAGCGGATCTCGCGTTGCGTTTCGACCCAGCCTACGAAAAGATTTCACGTCACTTCCTCGAAAATCCCGAAGAATTCGCAGATGCATACGCTCGCGCTTGGTTCAAGCTCACTCATCGAGACATAGGGCCGAAATCGCTTTATACCGGGCCTGAAGTACCAGCCGGAGACTTAATCTGGCAAGACCCGGTTCCTGCGGTGAATCACGCTCTGATCGATGCCATCGACGTGGCTGACCTTAAGGCCAAGATTCTTGCCAGCGGCCTTAGCGTGAGCGAGCTCGTCTCGACGGCTTGGGCCTCCGCCTCAACCTTCCGCGGATCGGACAAGCGCGGCGGCGCCAACGGCGCACGCATTCGCCTGGCTCCCCAGAAAGACTGGGAAGTTAATCAGCCTGAGCAGTTGGCCCGTGTACTGTCGACGCTGGAAGGCATTCAGAAATCATTTAATGACTGGGCGACCAACGGCAAGAAGGTCTCAATTGCTGACCTGATCGTGCTCGGTGGCTGCACTGGCGTCGAGGTCGCTGCGAAGGTAGCTGGGCACGTGATTAACGTGCCGTTCACGCCCGGCCGCATGGATGCGTCACAGGAGCAAACCGACGTCGAATCCTTTGCGGTGCTTGAGCCGGAAGCCGACGGGTTCCGCAACTATCAGCGGAAGAACTTGAGCATTCCGGCCGAGAGAATGCTGGTCGACAGGGCGCAGCTGCTGACCCTGAGCGCACCAGAGATGACCGTGCTGGTCGGCGGCCTGCGGGTGCTTGGTACGAACGCCGGAGGCACAAACGAAGGTATCTTCACCGAGCGGGCGGGGCAATTGACGAACGACTTCTTCGTTAATCTCACCAACATGTCCGTGGTATGGGGGGCAACCAGCGAAGCGGCTCATCACTTTGAGGCGAAGGATCGCAAGTCAGGCGAGGTGAAGTGGACTGGCTCACGTGCGGATCTGGTCTTTGGTTCGAACTCGCAGCTGCGTGCAATCGCCGAAGTCTATGCGCAGGACGATAATCAGCGAAAGTTCGTGGACGACTTCACGGCTGTCTGGGTCAAGGTAATGAACCTCGATCGCTTCGACCTGCTTTGACAGGATGTAGAAGCACTGGAACCTGCAGCAGCACTTTGCTGCTGATCCAGTACTTTTGCCGACAGGCCAAGGGGCGTTTCGCAACTTGAGCGAAACCGCCCTGATGTGTCTTGATTAACTAATTACGGGTTCGGTCAGCGACGGATCACGAAGTGGCCAATATAGATGCTTTGGCTGACATGGCGCATGCTTGAATTCAGCTTTTTAATCAGGCACAGGAAATTTTAAGCTTCACGCTGGCGTCGATTATTATTTCTTGGTTATTTTTATTGCGGATTCCTCTGACGGTGGATTTTCCAGCCGTAAGGTAGCCAAGCAAAATAATCCACTACACGCTTGAAAAGGCGCTTGATTATGCCGGCATATTTATGGTCGGGACGGAGTGATTCGAACACTCGACCCCTTGCACCCCATGCAAGTACGCTACCAGGCTGCGCTACGCCCCGACTAGTTGCGAATTATATCAGAGAGCAGGTCCTGCAAATCCTTCCAGGCGCGGTGGCGGTTCAACGCAAATAAGCGATCTGATGCAAAGAATCTGTACTCATCAGCACGAAAAGATACAGCGTGATAAATTCCAGCTCATGTTCAGGAAATCAACATTGCTACTGCTTCTTATAACTCTGCCTCTGCGTTTGTGGGCAGCAGAAAGCATGAATTTTCAAGTAGTGCAGCCGGCCAGCATGAGCATGCAGGTTTCCGAACAAGATGATGCTGCCATGATGGACGACTGTCCCATGATGAAAAGCCAGTCGGCGCAAGGTCGGCACGACATTGGTGCCAAATCAGGAAAATCTTCTTGCAAGGCTTGTCAGCTCTGCATGTCCTTCGGTTTTTCCCATTCCGGAATTTTGTTTTTCCCCTCTATAAATCAAAGTCTGATCCCTGAAGTCAGCGGCAGATCTTTTATCAGCGCCGATCTCGCGCACTTCTCGAAACCACCGATTCCTTAAGTTTCATACCCAAAATCCGCCTGTTTTTTTGCAGGAGATATCGATTTATTGGATGCTAACTTTCAAGGAAAAATCATGAAAAAAATTCTTGTTGCTTGCGTATTTGCATACGCGGCAATCATGGCACTCGCGCTGCCGGCATGGGCTGAAACAGAATGGGTTAAAGCAGAGATCAAAAAAGTCGAGCCGGAGCGCTTGCGTATAGTCCTTAATCACGAGCGCATCAACAGCATTGGCATGGAGGGCATGACGATGCTGTTTGATGTTGCTAAGGATGTACCTCTCAAAGAATTTCAGGCAGGCGAAAAAGTACGCTTTCAAGTTGTCATCAAAGACGGCGCGCTAGAAGTAACTGCGCTGGAGAAGCGCAAATGACGTCAACATTAATGCGGCTTATTCTGCTGCCGATTCTTTGCGGACTAGCTTTTACTGTGCGTGCTGCCCCTATGGGTTTCAAGGGCAGCTGGATGACGATGGGTGAATACACCCCGAATTATCGTGAACTGACAGTCAATAAAGCTCTCACATCGCGCGATGCGCTAGGCGTCACCAGCATCATGATGCGCTCGGAAGACAAGCATCACACTTTCGACAATAACGAGTTGACCTATACCCGCTTGCTCAAGCGATGGAACATGCCAGACGCACAGGCCAATATCTGGTTCATCGGTGGCATTGGTGAATCCACGATGTCTGGCTTGTCTGCCGCGAAGTTGACTGCCTCGCCGGGCGTGCAAGTTGATTATGAAACCACGCGCGTTTATTTGTCGGCCAATGCCAGAACGTATCAGGGGCAGGCTATTCATGATTCGATAGTCTCGGCCCGCGCCGGCTTTTCTTTTTATGAAGTGAACTACGACGAAATCCAGCCCTGGTTCATTCTTGAAGCGAGACGCATGAGCTTTGTGTCAGACAAAAACGAAATCACGCCAATGCTCAGGCTCATCCATAACCGCTACTTCGTTGAGGCGGGCATGAATGGTTCAGGACAAGCGCGGTTTAATTTTATGTACATATTTTAAGTGGAGCATGAAATGAAAAAAATCATATTGGCTTTGAGCCTGATCTTCGCAAGCTCAGTAACATGGGCAGCATCGAGCATGAAAGTAACCGTCAACGGAATGGTCTGCGCATTTTGCGCGCAAGGCATAGAAAAGCGTCTTTCGAAAATGACTGAAACAAAAGCCGTGTTTGTCGATTTGAAGAAAAAAATAGTCGTGGTCGAAAGTAAGGAAGGATCGGCATTGAACGAAGCTGCCATCGCGGCCGAAATCAAGGACGCTGGCTATGACGTCGTCAAAACAGAATCCATCACCAAAACGGTGGCTGAATTCAAGGTGGAAAGCGGGGCGAAGAAATGAAATCGGATTACGTCGCCGAACCTACCAATAATTTGTTTGCCAGCGTAATCAGCTTGTTTGCCAGTTCCGGCACGCTGGTCTGTTGTGCCTTACCGGCGCTGCTAGTGGCAATAGGTGCGGGCGCCAGCTTGTCTTCGCTGATTTCTTTTTTCCCAGACATCGTCTGGCTCAGTGAGAACAAAGCTGTCGTCTTTATGTTTGCCGGGTTGATGCTGAGCTTGAGCGGTTACTTGCAATGGCGCGGCAGAAACGCGCCGTGTCCGCTAGACATCAAGCTGCGAGAAAACTGCCTCAGAACGAGACAACTATCTTTGCGTATTTATCTGGGTAGCGTTGGTGTGTTTTTGCTCGGAGGCTGGTTTGCTTTTGTTCAGCCTTGGTTAATGTAAATGCGTACCAGATTGCGGCGTGTCTTCCGGCATTTCAGCATGCACCAGTTCTTCAGCATGATCGCAAAACAGCGGAGCGCCGCAGTCGTCGCAGAATTCCGGCGTGAACAAAATTTCTGGCTTGGTAATGCGGGTGATGCCGGCTTCGCGCAGCAGGCTGACGATCTGCTGCAGCGGTGACACCGGCGCAGCGGCGGCTGGTCTTCTGAGCGGCATGGCTTGCATCTCGTCCTCGCCGCTTTCTTCGTCATACAGCGGCCAGACCACGCCATAAAATACATCGGGATTATCTGCGACGGTAAAGCTGATGCGGTATTCATCAATGCCCATGTCATTGTTTTCTTCGCCGAAGCCGGCAACGACGGCGGCGATCTGAGCGGCTTCTATTGTTAACGCATACGTCAGGTAATGAACAGCGGCGCGTATGGAGACCGGGCGTATCTTTTTATCTGCATCACGGCAGGCGACGTAGTACGCCTCCGGCAGCAGCAGTTCGGTGCCGCAGCCCGGGAATAGACGCTGCAGGTTGGGGCCGGCCTGCGCCTGCCATTGGGCCAGCACTGCCTGCGTGCTGGCTAGCAGATTGGTGCCAGATGCCTCTTCCTGCCAGCGCAGCAAAGGCGTGCCGGCCGGTGCCGTCACGGTCAGCAGCACGAAGCGTGTATCGGCAAGAAAGGGAGCCGTCTCGGGCAAGTCAGTGGGCATCTGCAAAGCCATGCCGGACAGTGCCGCTTGCGCCATGCGGTGGGTCAGTAAGTAAGTATCGCAATAGCTGCGCGGCAGCTGGTCGATGGCGAACAGCATTGGCGCTACCGCAGCACGCGCATCGGCTGCCAGCACATGGCCGTGCAAATGCGCAGTAATGGTTTGCTGCAGTTCTTCTGATATCGGGCCGGCTGGTATGGAAAAGCGTGTCCAGGCCAGTATCGGTATTGCCATCAGCAGTGCATCATGCTGCTGGCCTTCATGCGTGATCGCACAGCTGGCACTGTTTGCCTCGACGGCATCGAGCAAGCCGTCATAGGCCGCCAGATCGGTATGAAACAAATGGTCGAGCGCGCTATCGATCAACAACTGCTGGTTGCCGCTCAAGAGCTTTTCCAGGGCGCTGTCTAGCCGGTTTTCCCAATTGCGTTGTTCGATCCGGCTGGCTGCTTGCACCAGTGACTGTGCCAGTGTCGCCAGACGCTGGCTGTCGGCAGAAAATTTGCGGGAAGGGGTCTTGGGCGAACGGCGCATAGCGGTCTTTATTTGAATGATACAAAAACAAGAGTTTATAGGATACGGCATCCATCGACTCAATACAGCCGCAGAATAAAAAAGCGCGGCAAGCCGCGCTTTCGAACTCAGGCAGAGCGCAGACAGACCGCTTATTTCTTTTCTGCTTCTGCCGCTGGTGCTGCTGGTGCTGCTGGTGCTGGTGCGTCCGCCGGTGCTGCCGGTGCCTTGGTTTCGGCAGAAATTTCATGGCCGGCCGACTCACCTTGCATGTCGATCTTGTCGCCCATGTTAAAGACGAGAGTCAACGCGACTGCTGCAAAAATGATGAAGGCTACTAGAATTTTCCACATACTTGTCTCCGCATAAAACTTGTTTTAATGAATAAACTGGCCGGCATTTCTGTCGGCCAGAGTCAGACTTAAGCTGCCAGCAGCTGGCGCAGCACGAATGGCAGGATACCGCCATGACGGTAGTAATCGACTTCGATCGGTGTATCGATACGCAGCAGAACTTTCACTTTCTGGGTGTCGCCATTGGCGCGCTTGATCACCAGAGTCACTTGTTGTTGTGGCTTGATATCGTTTTCAATGCCGAGCAAATCAAACGTCTCGTTGCCGGTGATGTTAAGCGAACTCACGCTGTCATTGCCAAGGAACTGCAATGGCAGCACGCCCATGCCGACCAGATTCGAGCGATGAATACGCTCGAACGAACGCGCAATCACGGCCTTGACGCCCAGCAGTTGCGTGCCTTTAGCTGCCCAGTCACGTGAGGAACCGGTGCCGTACTCTTCGCCGGCAAACACCATCGTTGGCACGCCGTCGTTCACGTACTGCATGGCGGCGTCATAGATCGCCATTTCCTGGCCGCTAGGCTGGTGCACAGTCAGGCCGCCTTCAACGCGCGAACCGTCAGGCTTGGCAGAAATCATCAGGTTCTTGATACGCACATTGGCGAAGGTGCCGCGCATCATGATCTCGTGATTGCCACGGCGTGAACCGTACGAGTTGAAGTCGGCTTTCAAAACGCCATTTTCTTTCAACCATTTGCCAGCGGGGCTGGATTCTTGGATTGAACCAGCAGGGGAAATGTGGTCGGTTGTGATTGAGTCGCCGAACACGCCCAGAGCACGCGCGCCGGTGATACCGGTCGCTGCTGCTTTTGGCTCCATCGTGAAGTCCTGGAAGAACGGTGGCTCAGCGATGTAGGTCGATTTAGGCCAGTTGTAGACTTCACCCTTGGCCACGCCCTTGATGTTTTCCCAAAGCTTGCCCGGTGCGCCTTTGACGTCCGCGTAGTTGGCCTTGAAGGTCTTCGCATTCATTGCGAACTTCATCAGCTTGTTGATCTCTGCCGTCGTTGGCCAGATGTCGCCCAGATAAATGTCCTTGCCGTTCTTGCCCTTGCCAACTGGCTCTGTCATCAGGTCGCGGGTGACATTGCCGGCGATCGCGTAAGCGACGACCAGCGGTGGCGACGCGAGGAAGTTGGAGCGGATGTTTGCATGAATACGCGCTTCAAAGTTACGGTTACCCGATAACACAGCAGCAACGACGACATCGTTCTTGACGATGGCTTCGTTCATCGCAGGCGTCAGATCACCGGCGTTACCGATACAGGTGGTGCAACCGTAAGCAGTTACACCAAAGCCAAGCTGTTCCAGATACGGCAGCAAGCCGGCTGCTTCCAGATATTTGGTCACAACGCGCGAGCCAGGAGCCAGCGAAGTCTTGATGTGCGGCGCAACGGTCAGGCCGGCAGCAACCGCTTTCTTGGCCAGCAGGCCTGCGGCCAGCAGCACGCTCGGGTTCGATGTGTTGGTGCATGACGTGATGGCAGCGATCAGCACGTCGCCGTTCATCAGCTTGACGCCATCGGTGTTCGTGTATTCAGCGTCGAGGTCTTCCGCCTTTTTGTTGAAACCGTTCTCGGCGACTGGCTTGGCAAACAGTTCTTTGAATGTCTGCTTCACATTGCCGATTTCGATACGGTCTTGCGGACGCTTAGGGCCGGCCAGTGAAGGTGCGACTTTCGACAGGTCGAGCTTGACGACATTGCTATAGTCGATCTCGCCTTCTTTCGGAATGCCGAACAGTTTCTGTGCCTTGAAATAGGCAGCAAACGCATCGATCTCTGCCTTGCTGCGGCCGGTGCCGTGGAAGTAGTCAAGCGTTGCTTCGTCAACCGGGAAAAAGCCCATTGTGGCGCCGTACTCTGGTGCCATGTTGGCGATGGTAGCGCGGTCGGTCAGTGACAGCGACTTGGTACCTTCGCCGAAGAATTCAACAAATTTGCCGACGACTTTTTCTTTGCGCAGCAGTTCGGTAATGGTCAGCACCAGATCGGTGGCGGTGACGCCTTCGCGCAGCATGCCGGAGAGGTTCACGCCGACGACGTCAGGCGTCAGGAAATACACAGGCTGGCCGAGCATGCCGGCTTCGGCTTCGATGCCGCCCACGCCCCAGCCTACGACGCCAATGCCGTTGATCATGGTGGTGTGCGAGTCGGTGCCGACCAGCGTGTCTGGATAGTAGAGGCCGTCTTTGTTGTGGACGCCGCGTGCCAGGTATTCGAGGTTCACCTGGTGCACGATGCCGAAGCCCGGCGGCACGACGCCAAAGGTATCGAATGCCTGCATGCCCCATTTCATGAACTGGTAGCGCTCGTTGTTGCGGCTGAACTCGAGCTTCATGTTCAGGTCCAGCGCATTTTTTTCGCGGAAGTGATCGATCTGCACCGAGTGGTCAACCACGAGGTCGACTGGTACCAACGGCTCAATGTTCTTTGGCGTCTTGCCCATCTTGGAAGCGACACCACGCATGGCGGCGAGGTCAGCCAGCAGCGGCACGCCGGTGAAGTCTTGCAGCACCACGCGGGCAACGACGAATGGAATTTCATTGCTGCGGGAAGCTTTCGGTTTCCAGCTGGCGAGCTGGCGCACATGCTCTTCGGTGACTTTCTTGCCATCGCAATTACGCAGCACGGACTCGAGCACGATACGGATCGAGACCGGCAGGCGGTCGATGTTGATGCCCAGTTTTTTCTGCAACGCAGGCAGAGAATGGAATTGACCTTTTTTGGTCGCGGAAATCTTGAATTCCTTGAGCGTTTTAAGCGAGTTGTTAGTCATGTGCTCTCCTTGTTTTTGTTTACCGAAATTAAAAAATCTTTTATCGATGAGCAGCGCTTAGTAGCTTTGCGCTGCTCATCTTTTTTGTTACCTTGCCAGCCGCCCCTGTGCGGCTGTCCTGCATTCATTCGCCAGCGGCCTGCCGTGGCGGGCATCCAGTAACATGCCCTTGGCCGGTATGCCTATCCACACCAGCCCGCTGCTGCTATCTTCGAAGCGGTTGGCGCCTGTACTGGTGGCCACCCGCTGCAAGTTGTAGCGTTGTCCCTGCCAGATCAGTTCGATGACGCTATCGACTTTTTCGTCGCCCCGCATCGCCATCCGCTGACCTAATTCGCAGACCAGCTCCGTTGCTGCTGCCTGTTTTTGCACGCTCACTAATGCGGCTATGCAAAGTACAACTTTCCATGCGTTTTTCATGCGGCTAGTCTCCTCGCCGAAATTCCTGCTAAACCAGACTGGCGGCTTTCTGCGGTAAGGCCTGTCCACTGCGTCTGGCTTTTTGTAATATCGTCCAGTAATAACGGTAGCTGGCCCGGTCGTGCAGCTTACCGTGGTGTTGTATCGGGCCCCATTGCAGCGCCTGTGCTGCAGCGAGAATCTCGATAGCGATGCCGACTTCTTCTTCAGCGGGCGTAAATGCCGCCAGTATCGGCACAATCTGATCCGGATGAATACTCCACATCCGGGTAAAAGCAAATTCATTCGCTGCACGTGCAGCGTCGTTGGCAACCACCGACAAATCCCGAATTGCCGTCGTCACATTATGCGAGGCAATTTTGCCGTGAGCATGACAGGCCGCAGCAATCTTTAATTTGGCGCGCGCTATCAACGGGTGCGCAAACTGTCCCGGGCTTTGCATTGCGGCACCGGGTACTGCGCCGTAGTGCGCAGAGACGAAATCCATAATGCCGAAGGACAGGCATTCCACTTCGGGTAGCGCGGCGATATCCCACACTTCATGCAGCGCGCCATGGGTTTCTATGAGTACATGAATCGGCAGGTCGCTGCGGCCCGCCGCTTGCGCGTGGCGCTTTACGACTGCGATGGCAGCGCGCAATTGCGCTACGCCGTCCACTTTGGGAATGACGAGATAGGCTAAGCGGGTAGCCGCCGTCGCGCAGATCAGCTCTACGTCCTGCTCGAAATACGGGCTGCCCACATCATGCACGCGCGCACCGATGCGGCCATGCTGATTGTCAGCACTGGCGATCAGGTTCGCGACCAATTGCGCATGCGCGGCTTCATTGCCGGCGGCAGCGCCGTCTTCACAGTCAAAGGTGATATCGAATACGGGGCCCATCTGCTGTTGCAGGGCCATCGACTTATGCATCAGTTTTTCCGAGCCGGCATAGTGGTCGCAGGCCGGAATCGAAATCGGCTGCTGCGTACCCTGAAACAAAACCTCGGACGGATGCATGAAGGAGGGGAAGGAATCTGGTGGTGAAGGTAACAAAGAAAGTGGCAGATACTTGCGTATCTGCCACCAGACTAAAACGAATTACGGCAGCAGGTGCTTGACGCCGTCACGCTCTTCAGTCAGTTCTTTCAGAGTCAGGTTGATGCGCTCTTGCGAGAATGCATCAATTTCCAGGCCTTGAACGATTTTGTACTCACCGTTTTCGGTGGTGACAGGGAAGCCGAACATGGTGTCTTTAGGAATGCCATACGAACCATCTGATGGAATGCCCATCGTGGTCCATTTGCCGGCGGTGCCCAGAACCCAGTCATGGATATGGTCGATCGCTGCGTTGGCAGCCGATGCTGCTGACGACAGGCCACGCGCTTCAATGATGGCGCCGCCGCGTTTGCCAACCGTCGGCAGGAACACGTCCTTGTTCCATGCTTCGTCGTTGATGCTTTCCTTGACGGATTTGCCGTCAATGGTGGCGAAGCGATAGTCAGCGTACATGGTAGGGGAGTGATTGCCCCACACGCACAGCTTTTCAATAGACGAAACTGGTTTGCCGGTCTTGGCAGCGATTTGCGACAGAGCGCGGTTATGGTCCAGACGCAGCATGGCGGTGAAATTTTTCGCTGGCAGGTTCGGTGCCGATTTCATGGCGATGAAGGCGTTGGTGTTGGCTGGGTTGCCGACGACCAGAACCTTCACATTGCGTGAAGCGACAGCGTCGAGCGCCTTGCCTTGCACGGTGAAGATTTGCGCATTGGCTTCGAGCAGGTCCTTGCGCTCCATGCCCGGGCCGCGTGGACGAGCACCAACCAGCAGCGCGACGTCGATATCTTTAAATGCCGTCATCGGATCAGCGTGGGCAGTCATGCCGGCCAGCAGCGGGAATGCGCAGTCGTCGATTTCCATCATCACGCCTTTTAAGGCCTTCTGCGCTTTTTCGTCCGGGATTTCCAGCAATTGCAGGATCACAGGCTGGTCTTTGCCAAGCATGTCGCCATTGGCAATACGGAACAATAAAGAGTAGCCGATCTGACCGGCAGCGCCGGTGACAGCAACGCGCATTGGGGCTTTAGCCATGTTGAATCTCCAAAGTAGTCAAAGTAATCAAAAGAAAAGACGGGGAAATCGTGAAGTGCTGGAAACTTTGCTCGCGAGTTTAGGCTTGTACACTCAAGCTGTCAACGATCATCTTATATCTTATATAAGACATATTACTGCTAAATTTTCTGGACGGAAATGGGTGAATTATGGTGAAATTAGCAGCTATGAGTCAAACCGTTTCGCCAACTGCCAATCTGAACACGCCTGCCGCCACCGGTACGCCTGTCGTTGTTGTCAATTCGCCGACTTTCAGCCCGCTTTACCAGCAGATCAAATCGTTGATCGTGCAGAGCTTGCAATCCGGTGAATGGAAGCCGGGTGAGTTGATTCCGAGCGAAGTCGAACTCGCGTATCGATTCAAAGTCAGTCAGGGCACCGTCAGAAAAGCCATTGATGAATTGTCCGCCGAAAATCTGGTGATCCGTCGTCAGGGCAAGGGCACTTTTGTCGCGACCCATCATGAAGCGCGTGTGCAATTTCGTTTTCTGCGCCTGATGCCAGACGCTGGCGAAGCGCACCAGCCTGAAAATCATATTATCGAAGTCAAACGCATGCGCGGTCCGGCCGAGGTCACGCGCGTTCTCGACATTAAGGCGGGCGATTCCGTCATCTTCATCAAGCGCGTGCAGTTTTTTGACGGCATTCCAACCATCCTCGAAGAGATCTGGCTGCCTGGCGCCATTTTCAAAGGACTGACTGCTGAACGTCTGGTGGAATATAAAGGCCCGATGTACGGCTTGTTTGAAGCCGAGTTCGGCACACAGATGATTCGCGCATCAGAAAAATTGCGTGCCGTGTCGGCCGATGCAGCCGCGGCCGAGATGCTGAAAATAGAAGTAGGTGTGCCGTTGCTGAGCGTCGACCGGGTGTCCTACACCTATGGCGATAAGCCAGTCGAAGTGCGGCGCGCACTATATGTGACAGCGGATCACCATTATCACAATGAATTAAGCTAAAACCAAGACTAAGTTAAATGCATTGCAAAGCCTTCGTTGCCCGTATTTGCAGCCTCAACAAATAAAAAGAAACTGAAACAGATAGAATCAAGCAGTTTGCTGACGTAGCCACAAAAGAACCGGTTCAAAGGACGCCCATGACTGAAGCAATAAAGAAAACACGTAAGCAATTTACTAACATCCACATCACGCAGCTAATGAATTACCGCTTGCCGGCTGCCGGCATGGTGTCGATTTTTCATCGCATCAGCGGGTTCATGATGTTCCTGCTGCTGCCGTTTATTTTGTACCTGTTCGACCAGAGCATCACCTCAGAAATTTCGTTTGCCCATCTGCAGGGCTATGTCAGTCACTGGCTGGTCAAGCTGTTCATTCTTGCGTTGTCGTGGGCGTATCTGCATCACTTCTGCGCCGGCATCCGTCACCTGATCATGGACCTGCACATTGGTCTTACAAAAGAAGGCGCAGCCAAATCCGCAATCAGCGTGTTTGCTGTCAGCATTCCGCTGGCCGTGCTGGTTGCCCTTAAACTGTTCGGAGCGTTTTAAATGGCTAACAATAATATCGGACCCAAGCGTCTGGTCGTCGGCGCGCACTATGGTCTCAAAGACTGGCTGGCGCAGCGCATTACCGCCATCGTGATGGCGGTCTTCACCATCGTTTTGCTGGTTGTATTTTTCGGCGCACGCGAGTTCAGCTATGAGGGCTGGGCCGGTCTGTTTGCGCAGCAGTGGTTCAAGCTGTTTGCCCTCGTCACCTTCTTCGGGTTGTATTACCACGTGTGGGTAGGCATGCGCGACATCTGGATGGACTACGTAAAGCCAGTAGCAATTCGTTTGCTGCTGCAAGTGTTAACGATACTGTGGCTGGTCGCATGCGCCGGCTGGACGGTGCAGATTCTTTGGAGAGTGTAATCGTGTCAGCCATAAAAACAGGTATTCCATCCCGCCGTTTCGACGCCGTCATCATCGGTGCCGGCGGCTCCGGCATGCGCGCGTCGCTGCAACTGGCTGAAGCCGGTCTCAACGTCGCCGTGCTGTCAAAAGTATTCCCGACTCGCTCGCACACAGTTGCAGCTCAGGGCGGTATCGGTGCGTCACTCGGCAATATGTCGGAAGACAACTGGTACTGGCACATGTTCGACACCGTCAAGGGGAGTGACTATCTCGGCGACCAGGACGCGATTGAATTCATGTGCCGCGAAGCGCCAAAAGTTGTTTACGAACTTGAACACTTCGGCATGCCGTTTGACCGCAATCCTGACGGCACCATTTACCAGCGTCCGTTCGGCGGCCACACCGCAAACTTCGGCGAAAAACCGGTGCAACGTGCGTGCGCCGCTGCTGACCGTACTGGGCATGCGATGCTGCACACGCTGTACCAGCGTAACGTGCGCGCCAAGACCCACTTCTTTGTTGAATGGATGGCGATTGATCTGGTGCGTGACGCCGAAGGCGACGTCATCGGTGTAGTCGCACTCGAAATCGAGACCGGCGAAATGCTGATCCTCGAAGCCAAGACCACCATCTTCGCTACCGGTGGCGCTGGCCGTATCTGGGCTGCGTCGACCAATGCGTTCATCAATACCGGCGACGGTATGGGCATGGCTGCACGTGCCGGCTTGCCACTCGAAGACATGGAATTCTGGCAGTTCCACCCAACCGGTGTAGCTGGTGCAGGTGTGCTGATTACCGAAGGCGTGCGCGGCGAAGGCGGCATTCTGATCAACAGCGAAGGCGAGCGTTTCATGGAGCGCTATGCGCCGACTCTGAAAGATCTGGCGCCGCGTGACTTCATCTCGCGTTCGATGGATCAGGAAATCAAGGAAGGTCGCGGCTGCGGCCCGAACAAGGATCACGTGCTGCTGGACCTGCGTCACATCGGCGCCGAGACCATCAGGAAACGTCTGCCATCGATTTTGGAAATCGGCCACAAGTTCGCCAATGTCGACGCTACCAAGGAAGCCATTCCTGTCGTACCGACGATTCACTATCAGATGGGCGGCATCCCGACCAACATTCACGGTCAGGTTGTTGCGCCGAAAAACGGCAATCCGAACACCATCGTCAATGGCTTGTACGCCATCGGCGAATGCGCGTGCGTGTCGGTACATGGCGCCAATCGTCTGGGTACCAACTCCTTGCTCGACCTGCTGGTTTTTGGTCGCGCCGCCGGCAACCATATCGTTGCTTCGAACCTGAAGGCGCAGAGCCACAAGGACATGCCTGCCGATGGCGCGGACAAAGCGCTGGACCGTATGGACAAGCTGGAAACCTCCACGGGTTCCGAGCGCGTGCAAGATGTCGCCAACGGTATCCGCGGCGCGATGCAACAGTATTGCAGCGTGTTCCGTACCGATGATTTGCTGCAGCAGGGCGTCAAAGCCATTGCCGAACTCGACGAGCGTCGCAAGCAGGTAGCGTTCAAGGACAAGTCCAAGGTTTTCAACACAGCCCGTGTTGAAGCGCTGGAGCTGGACAACCTGATCGAAGCCGCCAAGGCCACCATCGTCTCCGCTGCTGCCCGTAAAGAATCACGCGGCGCGCATGCGCATCGCGATTTCGACAAGCGCGACGATGAAAACTGGATGAAGCACTCGCTGTGGTATTCCGAAGGCAATCGCCTCGACTACAAGCCTGTTGTGACCAAGCCATTGACGGTGGAAACCTTCAAGCCTAAAGCACGTACTTTCTAAAGCGAAAACATCATGCCACGTACAGTCAAATTTCAAATCTACCGCTACGATCCGGACAAGGATGCCAAGCCTTACATGCAAGACCTGACGGTCGAGCTGCAAGACACCGACAAGATGCTGCTCGACGCCTTGCAGCGCATCAAGTCCGATGTCGACGATTCGCTCGCGCTGCGTCGTTCCTGCCGCGAAGGCGTGTGCGGCTCCGACGCCATGAACATCAATGGCAAGAACGGTCTGGCCTGCACCACGAACCTGAACGAGTTATCCCAGCCTATCGTGCTACGTCCGCTGCCGGGCTTGCCGGTCATTCGCGACCTGATCGTCGACATGACCAACTTTTTCAAGCAGTATCATTCGATCAAGCCGTTCCTGGTCAACACCACGATCCCGCCGGAAAAAGAACGTCTGCAAATGCCGGCAGAGCGCGAAGAACTCGACGGTTTGTACGAGTGCATTTTGTGCGCCTGCTGCTCGACTTCGTGCCCGTCGTTCTGGTGGAATCCGGACAAGTTCGTCGGCCCGGCCGGCCTGCTGCAAGCGTATCGTTTCATCGCCGACAGCCGCGACGAAGACACCGCTGCACGTCTGGACAATCTGGAAGATCCATACCGCTTGTTCCGTTGCCATTCGATCATGAACTGCGTCGATGTATGTCCTAAAGGACTCAATCCGAACAAGGCAATCGGCAAGATCAAAGAATTGCTCGTTCGCCGCGCGGTCTGATGCAAATGACTGAATCCCATCAGGACGATCCGGCCCGCCGCGCGCGTTTGCGCTGGCGCAGCCGGCGCGGCCTGCTGGAAAACGATTTGATCCTGACCCGTTTTCTGGATGCGCACGAGAGTACGCTTTCAGATATTGACGTTGATGCGTTGACGCGAATTCTGGAATTGACGGATAACGATTTGATGAGCCTGCTGTTGGGCAATAACGAGCCTAAAGATGAGCTCGATTTACCGCATGTGCGTGCATTGTTGGCACGTTTGCGGCAGGCTTAAATGCAGGCTAAGACATTAATGGCGAGTTTGTTTCTTTCTTAGAGATAGAAGCAAACGACGCTGGGTTGCAGCTTTCGCTGGAACGACGGTAGTAGTATGGAAGCATCTGAAATCTCTACCGTCATCCCAGCGAACGCTGGGATCCAGTGTTTTCCATAGCAAACAAAAACAAAACATCGCAGCAAAAGACTGAATTTTTTAATTAATTACCACTTCATTTTCGAAGGTAGAGCCATGACCCAATCTGACGCCAAAGCCACGCTATCCTTTTCCGACGGTTCGCCCCCGATAGATTTTCCTATCTACAAAGGCACGGTCGGACCGGACGTCATCGATATCCGCAAGCTCTACGGCGCAACCGGCAAGTTCACCTACGACCCGGGTTTCATGTCGACTGCCGCCTGTAATTCGTCGATCACCTACATCGATGGTGACAAAGGTGAACTGCTGTATCGCGGCTATCCGATCGAACAGCTAGCCGTCAATTGCGACTTCCTCGAATCCTGCTATCTGCTGTTGAATGGCGAACTGCCAAACGTTGCCGAGAAAAAGAAATTCGTCGATACCGTCACCAAGCACACGATGGTGCACGAGCAGATGCAATTTTTCTTCCGCGGTTTCCGTCGCGATGCGCATCCTATGTCGGTACTGGTTGGCACCGTCGGCGCGCTGGCGTCGTTCTATCATGACTCGCTCGACATCAATGACCCGCATCACCGCGAAGTGTCGGCGATTCGCCTGATCGCGAAAATGCCAACGCTGGTCGCCATGGCGTACAAATATTCGATGGGCCAGCCTTTCGTTTATCCACGCAACGACCTGTCGTACAGCGCAAACTTCATGCGCATGATGTTCGCCAATCCGGCTGAAGACTACAAGGTAAACGACGTGCTGGTGCGTGCACTGGATCGCATCCTGATCCTGCATGCAGACCACGAGCAGAACGCCTCCACCTCGACGGTTCGCCTGTCTGGTTCGTCAGGTGCGAATCCATTCGCCTGTATCGCGGCCGGCATCGCCTGCCTGTGGGGTCCTGCACACGGTGGCGCTAACGAAGCAGCATTGAATATGCTGAAAGAGATCGGCACCGTTGAAAACATACCGGCCTTCATAGCGCAAGTCAAAGACAAGAACTCCAGCGTCAAGCTGATGGGCTTTGGTCACCGCGTGTACAAGAACTTCGATCCGCGCGCCAAGCTGATGCGCGAGACCTGCCACGAAGTGCTGGAAGAACTGGGCCTGCAAAACGACCCGCTGTTCAAGCTGGCCATGGCGCTGGAAAAAGTCGCGCTGGAAGACGACTACTTCGTCTCCCGCAAGCTCTATCCGAACGTCGACTTCTACTCAGGCATCGTGCAGTCCGCGCTCGGCATTCCAGTCTCGCTGTTTACCGGTATTTTTGCGATGGCGCGTACCGTCGGCTGGATCGCGCAGTGGAATGAAATGATCTCCGACCCAGAGCAAAAGATTGGCCGTCCACGCCAGTTGTTCGTTGGCGAAGCACCGCGCGACGTCAAGCCAATAGCAAATCGCTAATCGCAAATCGCGTACTGGTAAAAACGGGTCCTTGTGACCCGTTTTTTCTTTTTGTAAGTCCGGTTTGCTGCGACTGCACAGCATGGTATAGACTTGACTTGTTAAAACTGACTATGCGGGTGCGGTCATGCAAAGCTACAACATTGATGAGGCAAAAACGCAGCTTTCCAAACTGGTCGATCTGGCAGCGCAGGGTGAGTCTTTCGTTATCGCCAAGGCTGGCAAACCGCTAGTGAAGGTAAGCGCGCTGGATGCGCCTGAACCGGTGCCCATGCAGCGTTTCGGATTCATGGCCGGGCAATGCAAAGTGCCTGACGATTTCAACTCCATGGGTGCCCGCGAGATAGAAGCACTGTTCGGAGCGGATGCGTGAAGCTGCTGCTGGATACGCATCTGCTGCTGTGGGCCGCGGCTGGCAGCGAACGCATGCCAGCTCGAGCGCTCGAACTGATGAGCGATCCAGCAAATGTCTTGATCTTCAGTGCGGCGAGTTTGTGGGAGATCGCCATCAAGCGCGGCTTGAATCGCCCTGATTTCCAAATCGATGCACGACTTCTGCGGCGCGGACTGCTCGATAACGGCTATTTGGAGTTGTCGATTGATAGCGCGCACGTGCTCGCCATCGATACGCTAGCTCCGATTCACAAAGATCCTTTTGATCGCTTGCTAATTGCTCAGGCAATGACAGAAGGGATTACTTTGCTGACCAATGACGCCACCGTCGCGCAATATCAGGGTCCAGTCTGGCTCGCTTAGTTCTTACTTTTATCCCAATATAACGCTGCACCCGGAAGCCCATAAAGATCGTACATATGCCACGTTTTCTCTGGCAAGTAAGTCAGTATGGTATCCTTCAGCCCTGAATTTGCAGTGCAATCTGTCGAACGGTAAGCCCGTGAAGCAGAAGGTTTTCCTGGATTCGTGGAATCCATAACCCTCCAATCTCGCGAAGCGCGAAGAAAAAGGTGAGCAATATGATGCAGCAGTTTCAATCCAACTCCTATCTGTTTGGAGGTAACGCACCGTACGTGGAAGAATTGTACGAGGCCTATCTTCTCAATCCCGGCTCTGTACCTGACAACTGGCGCGCGTATTTCGACGCGATGCAGCACGTACCCGCAGTCGATGGCAGTGACCGTCCCGATGTAGCGCATGCGCCTGTTGTGGCCTCGTTTGCCGAACGCGCCAAGCAGGGTCCTATCCGCACCGTTAACGCATCGGCTGATGCCGAGATGGGCCGCAAGCGCGTCGCCGTTACGCAGTTGATCGCAGCCTATCGCTTCCTCGGTACTCAGTGGGCCAACCTCGATCCGCTGCAGCGTCAGGAACGTCCATCGCTGCCGGAACTCGAGCCAGCGTTCTACGGCTTCTCCGATGCGGACATGGATATCGTGTTCAACATCAGCAACACCTATTTCGGTAGCGAGCAAGCCAGCCTGCGCGACTTGTTGCAAGCACTGCGCGATACCTACTGCCGTTCGATCGGCGCCGAATTCATGTACATGACCGATCCAACGCAAAAGCGCTGGATGCAGGAACGTCTGGAGTCAAGCCGCGCCACTGGCAATTTCAGCCGCGACCAGAAAACCCACATCCTCGACCGCCTGACAGCGGCCGAAGGTTTGGAGCGTTATCTGCACACCAAATACGTCGGTCAGAAACGCTTCTCGCTCGAAGGCAGTGAGAGCTTCATCGCCTCGCTGGACGAAACCATTCAGCGCGCCGGTAATCAGGGCGTGCAGGAAATCGTCATCGGCATGGCGCATCGCGGCCGCTTGAATGTGCTGGTCAACATCCTCGGCAAAATGCCGCAGGAACTGTTTGCCGAGTTCGAAGGCAAGCACGGTGACGACCTGCCAGCCGGCGACGTCAAATATCATCAGGGCTTCTCAAGCGACATCTCGACCGCCGGTGGTCCGGTTCATCTGTCGCTCGCGTTCAATCCTTCGCACCTCGAGATCGTCAACCCCGTCGTTGAAGGCTCGGTCAAGGCGCGTATGGACCGCCGCGGTGACAAGGACGGCCTGCAAGTATTGCCAATTCTGGTGCACGGCGACGCCGCTTTCGCTGGGCAGGGCGTGGTCATGGAAACGCTGAATCTGGCGCAGACCCGTGGCTACGGCACTGGCGGTACGGTGCACATCGTCATCAACAACCAGATCGGTTTCACCACCTCCGACCCGCGCGACTCGCGTTCTACGCTGTACTGCTCGGACGTGGTCAAGATGATCGAAGCGCCTGTGCTGCACGTGAACGGCGACGATCCGGAAGCGGTGGTGTTCGCAACGCAAATCGCGCTCGACTTCCGCATGCAGTTCCAGAAAGATATCGTGGTCGACATCGTTTGCTATCGCAAACTTGGCCACAACGAGCAAGACACGCCAGCACTGACGCAGCCGCTGATGTACAAGAAAATCGGCCAGCATCCTGGCACCCGCAAGCTGTACGCCGACAAGCTCGCCACACAGGGCACGATTGCTGCTGACGGCGGCGACGAAATGGTCAAGGCCTTCCGCGATGCGATGGATGAGGGCCGTCATACGATCGACCCGGTCATCTCCAACTTCAAGAGCAAGTACGCTGTTGACTGGCTGCCGTTCCTGAACCGTAAATGGACTGACGCTGCCGACACCGCCGTGCCGATGGCGGAACTCAAGCGACTGGCTGCGCGCATTACCTCCGTGCCGGAAGATTTCAAGCCGCACCCACTGGTAGAAAAAGTACTGGGCGACCGCGCCACCATGGGCCGTGGCGAGATGAATCTCGACTGGGGCATGGGCGAGCATCTGGGTTTTGCGTCATTGCTGGCTTCCGGTTATGCGATCCGCATCACCGGTCAGGACGCCGGTCGCGGCACCTTCGTGCACAGACACGCCGTGCTGCATGACCAGAAGCGCGAACGCTGGGATGCCGGCACCTATATTCCGCTGCAAAACATCTCGGATCAGCAAGCGCCGTTCACGGTCATTGACTCGGTGCTGTCCGAAGAAGCGGTGCTCGCTTTCGAATACGGTTACTCATCCGCCGAGCCGAATACGCTGACCATCTGGGAAGCACAGTTCGGTGACTTCGCCAATGGCGCGCAAGTCGTCATCGACCAGTTCATCAGCTCTGGCGAAGTTAAATGGGGCCGTGCAAACGGTCTGGTCATGATGCTGCCGCATGGCTATGAAGGGCAGGGACCGGAACACTCGTCGGCACGTATCGAGCGTTTTCTGCAACTGTGCGCCGACAACAACATGCAAGTGGTGCAACCCACCACGGCCGCGCAGATTTTTCATCTGCTGCGTCGTCAGATGATTCGCCTGTTCCGGAAGCCTTTGGTCATCATGACGCCGAAGTCGCTGCTGCGTAACAAGGATGCCGGTTCAGCGCTGACGGAACTGGCCAAGGGCTCGTTCCATACCGTGATCGGCGAAGTTGACGACAAGATCGACGCGAAGAAGGTCAAGCGCGTACTGGCTTGTTCCGGCAAAGTCTATTACGACCTGGTCAATGCACGCAAAGAACGCGGCCAGACCGATACCGCGATCATCCGTGTCGAGCAGCTGTACCCGTTCCCGCACAAGACCTTTGCTGCGGAACTGAAGGCTTTCCCGAATTTCAATGAACTGGTCTGGGTACAGGACGAGCCGCAAAATCAGGGCCCGTGGTTCCAGATCCAGCACAACATTTTCGAGAACCTCGGCGATGGCCAGAAGCTGGCTTACGCCGGACGTCCTGCCAGCGCATCGCCTGCTGTCGGTTACTACGACAAGCACTACGCGCAGCAAAAGGCGTTGATCGAAACCGCATTTTCGAAGCTCAAAGGCTTCGTACTGACCAAATAAAGACCCGTCTGCGTACCGGAAGCCGGTGCGCTGCACGAACAACCCGAAACGGAGAGTGTCATGGCAATTCTTGATGTAGTCGTACCGCAGTTATCTGAATCCGTCGCAGAAGCGACTTTACTGCAGTGGCATAAAAAAGTGGGCGAAGCTGTCGCCCGTGATGAAAACCTGATTGATATCGAGACCGACAAAGTCGTGCTCGAACTGCCAGCCCCAGCGCAAGGCGTGATCGTTGAAATCATTCGTGGCGATGGCAGCACTGTCGTCGCTGGTGAACTGATCGCGCGTATCGATACCGAAGCGACGGCCGGCGCCGCAGTGCCGGCTGCAACGGCAGCACCAGCCGCCGCACCAGCCGCCGCCGCTCCAGTTGCTGCAGCACCTGCTGCATCCGGTTCAATTGCGATGCCCGCTGCTGCCAAAATGCTGGCCGAGAACAACATGTCGGCTTCCGCTGTTGCCGGCACTGGCAAAGATGGCCGTGTCACCAAAGGTGACGTGATCAATGCGCTCGAAACCAAGCCGGCCCCTGCACCTGCTGTTGCTGCGCCACGTCCAGTTGCTGCTGCCTTGCCTGCTGTGGCCGGTCCTGCTGCAATGGACCTGGGCAGTCGCCCTGAGCAACGCGTACCGATGAGCCGCCTGCGTGCCCGTATCGCCGAGCGTCTGCTGCAATCGCAAGCGACCAACGCCATCCTGACGACGTTCAATGAAGTCAACATGCAGCCGGTCATGGACCTGCGCAACAAGTACAAAGACAAGTTCGAGAAGGAACACGGCGTCAAGCTCGGCTTCATGTCGTTCTTCGTCAAAGCCGCTGTCGCTGCGCTTAAAAAATACCCAGTCATCAATGCATCGATTGATGGCAATGACGTGGTCTATCACGGCTACTTCGATATCGGCATCGCCGTAGGATCGCCACGCGGTCTGGTCGTGCCTATTCTGCGCAACGTTGACCAGATGTCGATTGCCGACATCGAAAAGAAAATCGGTGAGTTCGGCGTCAAAGCCCGCGACGGCAAGCTGACGCTGGAAGAACTGACCGGCGGTACTTTCTCGATCTCGAATGGCGGCGTGTTCGGTTCCATGTTGTCGACCCCGATCATCAATCCGCCGCAATCAGCCATCCTCGGCGTGCATGCGACCAAGGATCGCGCCGTCGTAGAAAACGGCCAGATCGTGATCCGTCCAATGAACTACCTCGCGATGTCGTATGACCATCGCATCATTGACGGTCGCGAAGCGGTCCTTGGTTTGGTAGCGATGAAAGAAGCGCTGGAAGATCCAGCGCGTTTGCTGCTCGATCTGTAAGGGGATGGCCATGTCCAAAAATTTTGACGTAGTCGTAATCGGTGGCGGCCCCGGCGGCTACATCGCCGCCATCCGTGCCGCACAACTCGGTTTTTCTACTGCCTGTATCGACGAGTGGAAAAACGACAAAGGCGGTCCCGCACCGGGTGGCACTTGCACCAATGTCGGTTGCATTCCATCGAAAGCGCTGCTGCAGTCCTCAGAGCATTTCGAACACGCCGGTCACGGCTTTGCCGAGCATGGCATCGAAGTCAAAGGCCTCAAGCTCAACCTTGGCCAGATGCTGGGTCGCAAGGACACCGTCGTTAAACAAAACAACGACGGCATCCTGTACCTGCTCAAGAAAAACAAAGTCACGTTTTTCCACGGTCGTGGCGCATTCGCCAAGGCAGACGCAGACGGTTATGAAGTCTCCGTCACCGGCGCAGCCAGCGAAACCCTCAAGGCCAGGCACGTCATCATCGCCACCGGTTCGAACCCGCGCGTTTTGCCAGGTGCCGAATTTGACGAAAAACTGATTCTGTCCAACACCGGTGCTTTGAACATCGACGGCGTGCCGAAAAAACTCGGTGTAATCGGCGCGGGTGTCATTGGTCTGGAAATGGGCAGTGTCTGGCGTCGTCTGGGTGCAGAAGTCACCGTGCTCGAAGCCTTGCCGACATTCCTCGGTGCCGTTGATGATCAGATCGCCAAGGAAGCGCACAAGCTGTTTGTGAAGCAGGGACTGGCGATTAATCTGGGCGTGAAGATCGGCACCATCAAGGCCGGCAAAGACAACGTCAGCGTTGACTACACCGACGACAAAGGCGCGGCACACAAGGCCGTGTTTGATCGCCTGATCATCTCCATCGGTCGAGTGCCGAATACCATTGGTCTCAATGCGGAATCCGTCGGTTTGAAACTCGACGAACGCGGCTTCATTGCCGTTGACGCAGACTGCCGCACCAGCTTGCCGAATGTCTGGGCTGTGGGTGATGTCGTGCGCGGCCCGATGCTGGCGCACAAGGCCGAAGAAGAGGGCGTGGCCGTTGCCGAGCGTATCGCCGGCCAGCATGGTCATGTGAACTTCAACACTATTCCGTGGGTCATTTATACGTCGCCTGAAATTGCATGGGTCGGCAAGACCGAGCAACAACTCAAAGCTGAAGGCATAGCCTATAAAGCCGGCAGCTTTCCGTTCATGGCCAATGGCCGTGCGCGCGCGCTGGGTGATACGTCCGGCATGGTGAAGATTCTTGCTGATGCAAAAAGCGATGAAATTCTTGGCGTGCACATCATCGGCCCGATGGCATCCGAGCTGATTTCGGAAGCTGTGGTCGCAATGGAATTCCGCGCCTCGGCCGAAGATATTGCACGCATTTGCCATGCGCATCCTTCCTTGTCGGAAGCAACCAAGGAAGCTGCGCTGGCGGTGGATAAGCGGTCGCTTAATTTTTGATGTGATTAGATAGAGTTTGGGATTCAGCAGGCACTAAGCTTTTGTTTTTGTTATGCGATGAAAGACGCTGGACCCCAGCCTGCGCTGGGGCGACGGTAGATATTTAGACCTCGCCACCTCTACTACCGTCGTTCCAGCGAAAGCTGGAACCCAGCGTCTTTCGTTACTAGACAAAAAAATTCGAATTTTCTAACAGCCGCCAAAAGCGCACACATAGTTAACGATAAGGAGAGGGTTTCATGATTCGTGTTTCCATCATCCTGACGACTTTGCTGCTGACAGCCTGCGCCGGCCTGCCACCTTACTCTGGCAAAGTCACCATTCTGTCGACGACAAAATCACTGCCACTTGATGGCGCAACGTGCGTGGTCGAGACCGGTGCCGGCCGTTGGATCGTGCAGACGCCTGGTATCGTAACGGTTGGACAGCCGGCTGGCGATTTGCGCGTCGTATGCGAGAAGGCGGGCTATCGCACTTCCGAAGTTATCCATCGTGGTCAGGGCGGCGGCGGTAGCGGTTCGCGCTTAGGCGTAGGTATTGCTGGAGGCAGCGGTGGCGGCATGGGCATTTCGCTGGGCATGGGGTTTCCCGTCAGCGGCTGGCGTCACGACTATCCGGAGCAGGTGCTTGTCGACATGACGCCGCTCTAGCTGTGCCGGATGCAAATAATAATAATATGAACGTTACCGAGTTTTACGCGCAAGCGTTGGCGCAGCGCGGCTATGAGTCCGACCCTGCGCAAGTAGCAGCGGTTGCACGCTTGCAGCAGGGCTATGATGAATGGGCATCTTATCTTTCTCAGCGCTCGCATCGCATCAAGCGCATCATTACCCGTCCGGAAGTACCGCGCGGCGTGTATCTGTGGGGCGGTGTCGGTCGCGGCAAATCCTTCCTGATGGACAGCTTTTATCTGGTGGTGCCGGTGGTGCGCAAGACGCGCCTGCACTTCCATGAATTCATGCGCGGCGTGCATCGCGAGCTCGACGAACAAAAGGGTGTCGAGAATCCGCTAGATGTCGTCGCCAAACGCATCGCCCGCAAATACCGGCTCATTTGTTTTGATGAATTCCATGTGTCGGATATTGCCGATGCAATGATTCTCTATAACCTGCTGACGGCGCTATTTGAAAATGGGGTGTCCTTCGTTTTCACATCCAATTACGCTCCCGATGGCCTCTATCCGGACGGCTTGCATCGCGACCGTATGCTGCCGGCAATTGCGCTGCTAAAAGAAAAGCTGGATGTAATCAATGTTGATGCTGGCGTCGATTATCGTAAGCGCGCAATGGATCAGGTTGATGCTTATCACACGCCGTTAGGTGCGAAATCCGATCAGGCATTGCGCCATGCATTTACCAGTATTGCCGAGACGGCCGAACAAGAGCCGCGCATCAAGATTGAATCGCGTGAAGTGCGCTGCCTGCGCCGCGCCGGTGGTGTGATCTGGTTTGATTTCGCGACCTTGTGCGGCGGCCCTCGCTCGCAAAATGATTACCTTGAAATAGCCAGCCGCTTCCATACCGTGATCTTGTCGGAGGTGCCGGTCATGTCGGCATCCATGGCTTCCGAAGCGCGGCGCTTTACGTGGCTCATTGATGTGCTATACGATCACAGAGTCAAGCTAGTGATGTCGGCCGAAGCCGCGCCTGAACTGCTTTACACCGAAGGCACGCTGGCCAATGAATTCCACCGTACCGTATCGCGCATCATTGAAATGCAGTCGCTGGAATATAAAGAAAGTCAGCGTCGTCAGACCGTTGATGCTATCGCCTGATATTTTCTGTATGTGTTGGCCGCATCGATTACAGCATCGTTTGCAGCATCAAGAAAGAACCTGATGAGATTTTTTTCAGTTTTACCGCCTCTGCTGCTTCTGTTCGTGCTCAATCTGGCGACGGCCGCTTCGCCGCAAGTGAAGCGTGAGGACGCGCTCGTGAATCACTATCCGACCGGCTCAATTCAAACTGTGCCCGAAGCCTCTGCGGCGCTGGCTGAAGTGACAGCAATACGCAAGGAAGTTGAGGACGACTACACGCAGACTCGTAACGCCTGTATGGAAAAATTCTTCATGTCGATCTGCTTCGATCGCGCCAAAGATCGTCGTCGTCAGGCGCTCGCTGCGATACGCAAAGTTGAAATCGAAGCCAGTGCCTATCTGCGTAAAGAAAAAGCCGACGAGCGTGACCGCGGTGTGGCCGAACGACAGCGCAATGCGGCATTGCCGCAGGACGGTACGGGCATTCCTTTTAAGGGGGCTGCGCGCCCAGAGTCAGCACCGAATGAAGCAACCGCCAATGAGCCAGTAACCGAACCAGTGAACAAACCATGACAGAACGCCTCGAACAGGTTCTGGAAAGGCTGGTCGCTCTCGAAGTAGAGCACCGTGATCTGGACTCGGCGATTGATCTGCTCATAGAAGCAGGACGCGCTGATGACTTACAGCTGCGTCGCTTCAAGAAGCGCAAGCTGCAGTTGAAAGACCAGATCAATCAATTAAAAATGCAGCTGGTGCCGGATATCCCGGCATAGTCTGCGAGCTTCCTGCCGCAACAGGTAAAATGCAGCTTGTCACAAGCATTTTTCATAGCGGATTCCCTTTATTTTGACCGATCAACTTGCCGTAATCGACCCGGCTTCCACGCATGACGCCGAGATAGACCAGTTGTTTGCCGTTGACGGCAGGCTGGTTGCCGGCATACCGGACTTTCATCCGCGTCAGTCGCAGACCGACATGGCTCGCGCCATTGCCGACGCGATAGCGCGTCAGGGCACGCTGCTGGCCGAGGCCGGCACCGGCACCGGCAAGACTTTTGCCTATCTGGTGCCGGCCTTGCTGTGGGGCGGCAAAGTGATTGTGTCGACCGGCACCAAAAACTTGCAAGACCAGTTATTCCTGCGCGATATACCAACAGTGCGTAAAGCCCTGAATGTGCCGGTCACTGTGGCGCTGTTAAAAGGGCGCTCGAATTACGTTTGTCATTTGCATCTGGACCGCACCTTGCAAAATGGCCGGCTGACTGCGCGTGAAGATGTCGGTTATCTGCGCGAAATTTCGCGCTTCATGAAAACCACTTCCAGCGGTGACAAGGCCGAGCTGTCCAAGATTCCGGAAAACGCATTGATCTGGAATCTGGTCACTTCCACCCGCGAAACCTGTCTTGGCGCCGAATGCGCGCACTATCAGGACTGCTTCGTCATGAAAGCCCGCAAGGAAGCGCAACAGGCCGATGTGGTGGTGGTTAATCACCATTTGTTCTTTGCCGATGTCGCGCTGAAAGACACCGGCGTCGCCGAACTGCTGCCGACTGCCAACACCATCATTTTCGACGAAGCACACCAGCTGCCCGACACCGCTACGCTGTTCTTTGGCGAGACGGTTTCGACCTCGCAAGTCATGGAGCTGTGTCGCGACGTGCTGGCCGAAGGCTTGACACATGCGCGCGATGGCGCCGACTGGCCCAAGGCCGTGACTACGGTTGAAAAAGCCGCGCGCGACTTAAGACTGGCTTTCCCGTCCGAAGGCATGAAGCTCGCGCATCATCAGATCGCTGCCAGCAGCCCGTTCTTTCCGGCACTCGAGCATTTGAAAGCGATGCTGCAGCAATTGATAGAGACGCTGACCTCGCAGGCCGAACGTGCCGAGACAATTGAGCAGTGCCGTGTGCGCGCCATAGAAATGGCGGTGCAATGGGCAGCGTGGGGCGCGCAGCCTGCGGCCGGCGTAGCTGGCTCAACCGACCAGCCTGAAAAAGTGCTGTGGGCCGAAGCGTTTTCGCAGTCCTTGCAATTGCATCAGACGCCGCTATCGATTGCACCTATTTTCAGCAAGCAGCGCGAAGGTACGCCGCGCAGCTGGATCTTCACCTCGGCCACGCTGGCTGTGAAAAATGATTTCAGCCACTACACCGCGCAGATGGGTTTGAAAGATGAACTGGCGCTGACCTGGCCCAGTCCGTTTGACTATCAGCAGCAAGCTTTGCTGTATGTACCTAAAGACTTGCCACAACCGAATTCACCGGCGTATACCGACGCCGTCATTGATGCGGCCTTACCCGTCATCGAAGCCGCTGGCGGCCGTGCCTTTTTGCTGTGCACCACGCTGCGCGCAGTCAAGCGCGCGGCCGAGCGTTTGCGCGAAGAATTCGCTGCCCGCAAATTGCCATGGCCGTTGCTGGTACAGGGCGAACTCGGCCGCACGGAATTGCTCGCGCAATTTCGCGCCGCTGGCAATGCCGTGCTGATCGGCAGCCAGAGCTTTTGGGAAGGGGTGGACGTGCGTGGCGATGCGCTGTCGGTCGTCATCATCGACAAGCTGCCGTTTGCGCCGCCGGACGATCCTGTGCTGGCGGCACGCATTTCCGAAATGGAGCAGCGCGGCATGAATGGCTTCATGCATCATCAACTGCCGGAAGCGATCATTAATCTGAAGCAGGGCGCCGGTCGGCTGATTCGCGACGAGTCCGACCGCGGCGTGCTCATGATCTGCGACCCGCGCCTTATTTCCAAGCCGTATGGCAAACGGATCTGGCAGAGCCTGCCGCCGTTTGCGCGCACGCGCGAGTTGGGCGAGGTGCAGGCGTTTTTGCAGGGTGGGGCGAACATTCCGCAGGAATGACCAATGATGCCGTAGCCTAGCGCCGTTGCCTTTTACTCCGCATACATAAGGTAGAATCCTGCTATGAGAATCCTGATTAGCAACGACGATGGCTACCTCGCTCCGGGCATCAATGCACTGGCCGAACAACTGGCTGGCATCGCCGATATTGTCGTGGTAGCGCCAGACAGCAACCGCAGTGGTTCATCGAATTCGCTGACGCTGGATAAACCGCTGCGCGTGGTCAAAGCCCACAACGGGTTTTACTCGGTCAACGGCACGCCCAGCGATTGCGTGCATATCGCACTGACCGGTATTCTGGATTACCGTCCCGATCTGGTTGTCTCCGGCATTAACCAGGGCCAGAACATGGGCGACGACACGCTTTATTCCGGTACCGTCGCTGCTGCCACCGAAGGCTTTCTGTTTGGTATACCGTCGATTGCGTTTTCACAGGTAGATCATCGCTGGGCGCATATTGATGCGGCAGCGCGGGTTGCCAAAGACATCGTATTGCGCCGGCTGGACGCGTTGCAGAAACCGTTTTTATTGAACGTGAATATCCCAAACCTGCCTTACGAAAGTCTGCAAACCATCGTGGCAACCCGTCTGGGCAAGCGCCATGAATCCGAGCCGGTCATACGCAGCACTGACCCGCACGGTAATGAAATTTTCTGGATCGGTCCGGTTGGTAAAGCCAAGGAAGTCAGCGAAGGCACGGACTTTCATGCGACAGCGAATGGCTGCATTTCCATCACCCCGCTGCAGATCGACCTGACCCATGTATCGCAGCTTGAACGCTTGAAGCAGGCGCTGGCATGAGCGATGGTAAGAGTGACGGTAAGGGCGACGGCAAAAAGCGTTTTCCGCTGACGCTTGATTCTATTACGGGCGATGTCGGTCGTAATCGCTCCTTTGTTCCGCCACGCAGTCACAGCACGCAGACAGCCACGCAGAACGCTGCACGACATGCACCCCGTTCGCCACATGCGCCAGCTTCAGCGCTGCAAAAAAAATCAGCTAGTGCTAATACTGTAGCCGCGCGCCCGGCAAATCAGCCGCTGGTGTCGGAAGCGGTGCGCCGGGCAATGGTGCAGCGGGTTGCGCAGCAAGGCGTGAAAGACCAGCAAGTACTGGCCGCCATGGAAGCAGTGCCGCGCCATTATTTTCTGGAGCCGGGACTGGCCAGTCAGGCATACATCGATGCTTCTTTGCCGATTGGCTATCACCAGACCATTTCGCAGCCGTATATTGTCGCGCGCATGATTGAAGTCATGCGGGCCACTGCCACCGGCAAGCTCGACAAGGTTCTAGAAATCGGCACCGGTTGCGGCTATCAGGCTGCCGTGCTGGCGCAGGTGGCAAAGGAAGTCTATTCGATAGAGCGCATCAAGCCCTTGCACGAACTGGCGCGCAACAACTTGCGGCCATTACGCATTGCCAATCTTCGGTTGCACTATGGGGATGGTATGCTGGGTTTCCCGCAGGTTGCCCCATTTGACGGCATTATTCTGGCGGCAGCCGGTCTGGAAGTGCCGCAGGCTTTGCTTGATCAGCTGGCCATCGGCGGTCGTCTTGTCGCACCGGTTGGAAATCGCAATCAGGTGCTGCAATTGATCTGCCGCGTTAGCCGTAATGAGTGGACAACAGAAACCCTCGAGCATTGCCACTTTGTGCCTTTGAAGCCCGGCACGCTTGGTTAAATGCAGAATGAACATGATCTGCTGATGAAAAATTCCTTATCTCTATCTCTTCTGGTCCTCGGCGCTGCGCTGTTGTCTTCGTGCGCAGAAATGCCTTCCAATGCGCCCATTGATGACCGTACCGGTATTAAAACTGCGCCTAAAGCGGCAGCAAAAAAAGATGCCGAGCCGACTACGCTGGTGGCTGATCAGCCAGGTTTTTATACGGTAAAAAAAGGCGATACGCTATTACGTATCTCGCAGCAGTTCAGTCAGAACTGGCGCGATCTGGTTGACTGGAATCGTCTGGCTAATGCCAACGATATCAAGGTAGGACAGTCGCTGCGCGTTGTGCCGCCGGAAGGTCCACAAGTCGGCACAGTCAATCTCGATTCCGGTATTGAAGTGCGCCCGCTGGACGGTGCGCAAGCCTTACCTCGTAAAAATTTACCGTCCTTAGCTGGCGCCAAGACGAGTCCTGCAGGCGAGAAGCGTTTGTATTCGGATCAGACATTCGCTGAAATGCAGCAGCAGTCTCAGCAGTTGGAAAAGCTGCAGTCAGAAAAACCGCAGTCAGATAAATCACTACAGCCGCGCGTACCTGACAATGATAAAAAAGAATCGCTGGCAAACGGCAATGTGCGTTTCATCTGGCCTACGGATGGCAAGGTTATCAAAGCATTTGAACAAACACGCAAAGGCATAGATATTGCCGGCCTGTCAGGCCAGCCAGTGATGGCAGCCAGCGATGGCACGGTGTTGTATGCGCAAAATATGCGTGGCTATGGCAACCTCATCATCGTTGACCATAACGAAGGCTTGGTGTCGGCCTACGCACACAACAAAACCATCCTCGTCAAGGAAGGTCAAAACGTCATAAAAGGACAAAGAATCGCTGAAATGGGCGATTCCGATTCCGACACCGTCAAGCTGCATTTTGAAATCCGTCAGCTGGGCAAGCCCGTTGATCCTGCCGGTCTGCTACCTAACCGTTAAAAGACAGTCGTCAAATGACACGCAAAGCCTGTGAGTCGCCGGACGATGGCGATATACCAGCAGAACTGACCGGCATGCCGGCAATTGACGGTGTCGACGGCACGTTCGGCGACCCTGTCACCAAAGACACAGTGCATGAAGAGCCAGAACTGCAGGTCGCAGGTCTGGAAGAATTACGCTCTTTACTGGCCGCTGAACTTTCTACTGATGCTACGCAGCGTTATCTGAACCAGATAGGGCTGCGCGCTTTGCTGACAGTCGAGCAGGAAATCCATTTCTCTACTTTATCCAGACAAGGGGATTTTTCTGCGCGCCAGACAATGATTGAACATAACCTGCGGCTGGTCGTGTCGATCGCCAAGCACTACGTGAATCGCGGCGTTGTTTTGCTCGACCTCATAGAGGAAGGCAACCTCGGTTTGATCCATGCAATAGAAAAATTCGAACCTGAGCGCGGTTTTCGTTTTTCTACTTATGCGACCTGGTGGATACGGCAAAGCATAGAGCGCGCAATCATGAATCAGGCGCGCACGATACGTTTGCCGGTGCATAGGATACGCGAGCTCAATTTGGTATTGCGAGCGAAGTACCACCTTGAAGCACGCCAGTCGAATGGCCACGATGCCAGCATCGAAGACATAGCGCATCTGGTCGAGCGCACGGTTGAAGAAGTGCAGGCAACGCTGTCCATGGCAGATCATGTGACCTCGCTTGATACGCCGCTCGATGGCGATCCTCAATCAAGCTTGCTGGACTTGCTGGCAGACGCGACAGAGGGCGGGCCAGAAGCACACGCCGAGCATCATGAGATGCTTCTGCTGTTACGAAACTGGCTGCACACCATGCCCATCAAGCAGCGCCTCGTCATCATGCGCCGCTTCGGGCTCGACCACGGCGACCCTGCGACACTGGAAGAACTGGCTGAGGAGATGGGTGTGACGCGCGAAAGGGTCAGGCAGATTCAGCAGGAAGGGCTGGTTCGGTTGAAGCACGCAATGATGGAGCGCGGCGTCGGCAAGGATTCCTTGCTGTGATGTTGTCGCGGGCAGGTCGGGACGCGAACTAGCGGTAAAATCGCGGACTCTCGGTTTTTTTCCTTTCCCTCAATTTATGCAAGACATCATCGTTATCGAGTCACTCGATATGGAAGCGCGCGGCGTAGGCCATCTGGACAATCCTGATGGCACGCCGGGAAAAGTCGTGTTCGTCGAGGGCGCACTGCCGGGCGAAAAAATTCGTTTCAAGTCTTTTCGCATCAAATCCAAATGGGAAGCGGCCCATATGCTGGAACTGCTGCGCGAATCCGGCCTGCGGGTCAAACCCAAGTGCGAGTATTTTGGTACCTGCGGCGGCTGCGCAATGCAGCATCTGGAATCATCGGCGCAGGTCGCGTCCAAGCAGCGCGTGCTCGAAGACAGCCTGCGCCATATCGGCCGTGTTCAGCCGGCCATCATGCTGCGTCCCATCTATGGTCCTGACTGGGGATACCGTTATCGGGCGCGTCTGTCGGTGCGCCACGTCGGGAAAAAGGGCGGGGTGTTGATTGGTTTTCACGAAAAGAAATCCGGCTACATCGCCAACATGAAAACCTGCGCGATCTTGCCACCTAAAGTATCAGCCATGTTGGTACCCGTGCGTGCGCTGGTGGCGTCGCTCTCTATTCGCGATCTGTTGCCGCAGATTGAGCTGGCCGTAGGCGATGGCGTCGATGGAAAAATTATCGCCATGGTCTTGCGCGTGATGGCGCCCCCATCGGACGCTGACAAAGAAAAACTCATCGCTTTTGCAGATGAATGGCAAGTCAACTGGTGGCTGCAATCAAAAGGACCGGAGACGGCCGTGCCGTTTTATCCCGAGACGCAGACGCTGCAATATCTGTTGCCCGAGTTCGGCGTGAAAATGCCGTTCAAGCCAACCGACTTCACGCAGGTCAACCATCAGATCAACCGCGTGCTGGTGCAGCGTGCGCTGCGCCTGCTGGACGTGCAGCCGCAAGACCGTGTCGCTGACTTGTTCTGCGGTCTCGGTAATTTCACCTTGCCGCTGGCCACGCAGGCGCGCGAGGTCGTCGGTATTGAAGGCAGCAACACGTTGACAGAACGCGCGTTGGAGAATGCGCGTGTCAACGGCCTTGATGGCAAGACGACGTTCTTCACCCGTAACCTGTTCGAGTTATCGCTCGAAGATTTGCGCAAGCTCGGTAAGTTTGACCGCATGCTGATCGACCCGCCACGCGATGGCGCGATGGAAGTCTGTCAGGCACTTGCCGGTTTACTGGCCATCGATCCTGAATTACGTCCCAGGCGCATCGTCTATGTCTCCTGCAATCCGGCCACGCTGGCGCGTGATGCCGGACTGCTGGTCAATGGCGGCGGCTATGCGCTGGCGCAGGCTGGTGTCATCAATATGTTCCCGCATACCGCGCATGTGGAATCGATTGCGGTGTTTAACCGGATTGATTGAAATTGCGCTGAGTGTATTTTACTTGCCCGCTTGATCACATTGGCACGAATAGGTTTCAGCAAACAAAAAGCCCTCCGTGAAGGAGGGCTTGAAGCCTACGAATACGCTACTTGCCCAGTGACTTAATCGCGTTCGCCACCCAAGATGCCCAGCAGCGACAGCAGATTCACAAAGATGTTGTAAAGATCGAGATAGATCGCCAGCGTGGCTGAGATGTAGTTGGTTTCGCCGCCGTTGAGGACGCGCTGCACGTCATACAAAATGTAGGCAGAGAAAATCGCCACGGAAATCGCCGAGATCACCACTTGCAGCAAAGGCAGTTGCAGGAAGATGTTGGCGACGCCAGCAAGCAAGATCACCAGCACCCCAGCGAACAGCCAGCTCGACATGCCTGAAAAATCACGCTTGCTGGTGGTAGCGACTGTGGCCATGACAGCGAAGATTGCAGCCGTGCCACCAAAGGCCGTCATGATCAGTGAGCTGCCGTTTGAAAAATGCAGAATCTGCTCAAGCATGCGAGACAACATCAGGCCCATAAAGAAGGTAAAGCCCAACAGCACAAACACGCCGGTGCTGGAATGTTTGGTTTTTTCGATGGCATAGAAAAAACCGAAGGCGATTGCCATGAAAGCGATAAAGCCTATCAACGGGCTGCTCTCGAATAGCGAGAAATGCATCTGCAGACCCAGCCAGCTACCCAGAATGGTGGGGATCATCGAGAGTGCAAGCAGCCAGTATGTGTTGCGCAGCACGCGATGGCGTACCAGCAGGCTGTCCGCGCTGGCGCTGTAGGCAGGTTGAAAGGATTGGTTCATGTGACCTCCATTAAAAATATTTGATGCAAAACTAACAGCATTTAGCGGGCGCTGTCAAAAACATAATAGCTGATCGATATATTAATTGTCAGTCTAGCCGAAATTGCCTAGTGCTGTCGGCACATAAGGCACGCGCCGCCTGCCTTTCAGGGGTGCTTTCATGGTAGAATCCGCGGCTAATTGAAAACCGCATTCCCTTTCCTAACCCCTTATTTTTATTGGAGTTTTTACAGATGTCAATCGAACGCACCCTGTCGATCATTAAACCTGACGCCGTAGCAAAGAACGTGATCGGTCAGATCTACTCGCGTTTTGAAGGCGCCGGCCTGAAAATTATCGCTGCTCGCATGATGCAACTCTCACGCGCTGAAGCAGAAGGCTTCTACGCTGTGCACGCTGCCCGTCCTTTCTTCAAAGACCTGGTTGATTTCATGATCTCCGGTCCAGTGATCGTGCAAGTGCTCGAAGGCGAAAACGCCATCCTGACGCACCGTGACCTGATGGGCGCGACCGATCCTAAGAAGGCTGAAAAAGGCACCATCCGTGCTGACTTCGCTGATTCCATCGATGCCAACGCTGTTCACGGCTCCGATGCAGCAGAAACCGCCAATGTTGAAATTGCTTATTTCTTCCCGGCCCTGAACGTCTATTCACGTTAATTTTTACGCTAATTTTTACCTTAGTTGGCTCGCGATTCATTCAAGTTCTCACTAGAATGAATCGCATTAGAAGACATTGTCATGACGACTCTCACCAATTTGCTGGACCTCGATCCTGCGCAGCTCGTCGCCTGGTGCGGCGCGCTTGGTGAGAAGCCGTTTCGCGCAAAGCAACTGCAGCGCTGGATACACCAATACGGCGCCAGTGACTTTGAGGCGATGACCGACTTGGCCAAGTCTTTGCGTGACAAGCTCAAGACGCGCGCTGTAGTTTCCGCACCCGCCATCATCAGTGACCATACTTCCACCGACGGCACCCGCAAATGGCTGGTTGACGTTGGCAATGGCAACGCGGTCGAAACTGTTTTTATTCCCGAAGAAAATCGCGGCACGCTGTGCATTTCCACGCAAGCGGGCTGTGCTGTGAACTGCCGTTTCTGCTCGACCGGCAAGCAAGGCTTTTCGCGCAACCTGAGCGTTGGCGAAATTATTGGCCAGTTGTGGATGGCAGAATTTGAATTACGTCGCACCAAGGGCATTGCGCCCGGCCCCAAGGGTGAACGCCAGATCACCAATGTCGTGATGATGGGCATGGGCGAGCCGCTGCTGAATTACGAACCGACTGTTACGGCTTTGAAGTTGATGCTCGACGATAACGCCTATGGTCTGTCGCGCCGCCGCGTGACCTTGTCGACCAGCGGCGTAGTGCCCATGATCGACAAGCTGTCGCAAGACTGCGCTGTTGCGCTAGCCGTGTCTCTGCATGCATCGAACGACAAGCTGCGTGACAACCTCGTTCCACTAAACAAAAAATATCCGCTCGCCGAACTGATCGCTGCCTGCAAACGCTATCTGGACTTTGCGCCTCGCGACTTCGTCACGCTCGAATACTGCATGCTCGATGGCGTTAACGACACCGATGCACACGCGCGTGAGCTGGTGGCCCTGATTGCAAAGCACGACCTGTCCTGTAAATTCAATCTGATACCGTTTAATCCATTCCCCGAGTCGGGCTTGCTGCGTTCCGCCAATCCGCGCATCAAGGCCTTTGCGCAAATTCTGATGGATGCCGGCATCGTCACCACCATCCGCAAGACGCGCGGCGATGATATCGACGCCGCCTGCGGCCAGCTCGCCGGTGAAGTGCAGGACCGCACCAACGTGCAGGACCGCATGCAGAAAATGGCGGGCTATCAAGAAAAATACGGCAAAAATTTTGGTCGTATCGTGGAGATCTCCGAGTGATGCTTTCTGGTTTCCGCCTGACTCTGCCTCTCTTGTGGGTGCTGGCTGCATCGCTGCTGACCGGCTGCGCGCAAATGCCGGCCGTGTCGCGTGATACGCCGGTAGTGGCCGAGCAGGCTGACCTGCAACGGCGCACGGAAATCAGAATGGCGCTGGCTGCTGCTTACTATGATGAAGCGCAATACGTGAGCGCACTGCAGGAAACCGAGCGTGCTTTGCAGATCAGTCCTCAACGCGCAGACCTGCATGGCATGCGTGCATTGATCCTGATGCAGATGGGTCAGACACCGGAAGCTGAACAAAGCCTGCGTCAGGCGCTGCGGCTGGATTCCGCCAGTCCGGACTTGCAAAACAATGCAGGCTGGTTTTATTGCCAGACCGGTCGCGCTGCTATCGCGATGCCATATTTTGAGCGGGCCATTGCCAGCCGTTCGTATGCGACGCCAGCCAAGGCACTGCTGAATGCAGGCCTGTGCAGCTTGCGCAATGGCGACACCGGACTGGCCGAACAATATCTATTACGTGTCGTAGAAGCAGATCCGCGCAATGCCATCGCGCACGCGAATCTTGCAAGAATTTTTTATAAGCGCGCCGACTACCGTCATGCTCAGCAGCATATCCTGCTGGCAGTGAATGGTGAATCCATGGCCGCTGACCATCTGCTGATGGCAATCCGGATTGAGAAAAAACTAGGTGACCGCAATGCAGAGCAGAGCCTTGCTTCGCAACTGCGCCGCTTGTTTCCGGACTCTCCGCAACTAGTTGCCTACCTTCGTGGTGAATCGGATGAATGATAAAAAAAATGAATTGACGAGTGAATCCGCTGAAGCGAAACCAGTGAATACAGAAAACAAAAACCAGATTCCTCTTGATGCTTCAGCGCAGCTTAGCGAAGAACAAGCGTTGGCAAATTTCCTGCAGGATGAGGCACCGGTACAAGCCGAGTTGCCATCGGAGTTGCCAGCGGAGTTGCCACCAGAGCTTCCACCCGAGTTGCCGGGCGAACGGCTCGCAGCCCGTCGCGCAGAATTGCGCTGGTCGGTTGAGGAAGCTGCATCCAAACTCAAACTTGCGACTAGGCAGATTGCTGCGCTCGAAGCCAATGACTTTGCTTCTTTGCCGGGCATGGCGATCGTGCGCGGATTTATACGCTCGTACGCAAAATTGTTAGAGCTTGATCCGGCCCCTTTGGTCGAAATGATTTCGAACGAACCGAATCCTGCATTTGATCCCATGGTGCTGCGTCGCCCGTTGCCGGCAGTGACTTTTCCTGGTCGACGTTATTCGTCGGGTGTTCGTCATCGCGGCAATAGCGCGCGTCGCATGACGGGGATTGCAGCACTGGTATTGATTTTTCTGTTGATGTTTGCGTTTGCCGGCCGGCAGATGGGTTGGCTGACTGAGTTGCCATTTTTCCCTGCGGCAGACACCGAAACTGCTGCCGCTGCGGATGAGGTAGTAATCGCCGAGCCTGTGCCGGAACCAGCTGCTGCTGCGCCTGCAAGCAAAGCGCCAAATTCAGCTGTTGCTCCGGCAGCTGTTGCATCAGCAGCTGTTACTACGGCAGCGGCACCAGCCTTGGTACCGAATGCCTTAATCGATCCCATGAACGCACTCGAAATCAAGCTGCGTGAAGACACGTGGGTAGAAATCAGTAACCAGAACGGCGTCAAACTGATTTCGCGTCTGATGCGTGCGGGTACCACTGAAAAATTTGAAGTGAAAGAACCAGTCGTACTGGTCGTTGGCAATGCAACGGGTGTTGATGTGCGCCTGCGCGGGCAGTCTTTGAATTTGAAAACTGGCGCACGCGACAATGTGGCCAAGCTCAACATCAAGTGAACTAACGATGCATGATTCGAGCTCAAATTCGGGCACTTCCTGCATATCATCGGGTGCCTTCGCCCGACGTCCTAGCGGCAGCGTAACGATCCGGCATGGTGAGCATAGTGTGGTCATTGGCGGTGCTGCACCTATCGTTGTGCAGTCCATGACCAATACCGATACGGCCGATGCGATCGGCACTGCGATTCAGGTCAAGGAACTGGCACGTGCCGGTTCCGAGCTGGTGCGCATTACGGTCGATACACCTGCGGCAGCGGCGGCAGTACCAGCGATACGCGAGCAACTCGACAAGATGGGCATTAACGTGCCCCTGATCGGCGACTTTCATTACAACGGCCATACGCTGTTGAAGGACTATCCGGGTTGCGCGGAAGCGCTGTCGAAATATCGTATCAATCCCGGCAACGTCGGGCAGGGCGCCAAGCGCGATACGCAGTTTGCGCAAATGATTGAAGCTGCGTGCAAATACAACAAGCCTGTGCGCATTGGTGTGAACTGGGGCAGCTTGGACCAGGCGCTGCTGGCACGCATCATGGATGAAAACGCTGTTCGCGAACAGCCATGGACAGCGCAAGCCGTCATGTACGAAGCACTGGTTACGTCGGCGATTGAAAATGCGCAGCGCGCTGAAGAACTGGGTCTGGCACGTGACAAGATTATTTTGTCTTGCAAAGTCTCCGGCGTGCAGGATCTGATTGCGGTCTATCGTGAACTAGCGAGGCGTGGCGACTATCCGCTGCATCTGGGTTTGACAGAAGCCGGTATGGGCAGCAAGGGCATCGTCGCCTCGACCGCAGCAATGGGTGTGCTGCTGCAAGGTGGCATAGGCGACACGATACGCGTGTCGCTGACGCCAGAGCCGGGTGGCGACCGCACGCGTGAAGTGATTGTTGCGCAAGAAATTTTACAAACCATGGGCTTGCGTAAATTCACGCCTATGGTGATTGCCTGTCCGGGATGCGGTCGAACGACGTCAACGGTGTTTCAGGAGCTGGCAGACAGTATCCAGACGTATCTGCGCGATCAAATGCCGGTCTGGAAAAATACTTATCCGGGAGTCGAGGGCATGAACGTGGCCGTCATGGGCTGCATCGTCAACGGCCCCGGCGAATCGAAGCACGCCAATATCGGCATCAGCCTGCCCGGCACTGGCGAGACGCCGTCGGCGCCGGTGTTTGTCGATGGTCAGAAAACAGTCACCTTGCGTGGCGAGCGCATTGCCGAAGAATTTCAGGCAATCGTGCTGGATTATGTGAAGAAGAAATATGCAAGAACCTAAGCCAGAAAATAAAGCAGAAAACAAGAAGGCCGAGAAGATCCTCGGCGTCAAAGGCATGAATGACATTCTGCCGAGCGATGCGCCGTTGTGGGAGTTGTTTGAAAACACGGTGCAGACGGTGTTGAAGAGCTATGGCTTCCAGCAGATCCGCACGCCTATCGTTGAGCCGACTGCGCTGTTTGCTCGCGGCCTTGGCGTTGTCACCGATATCGTCGAAAAGGAAATGTATTCCTTCACCGATAGCATGAACGGCGACGAACTGACACTGCGTCCTGAAAGCACGGCAGGCGTTGTGCGCGCCGCGCTTGAACACAATCTGACCTATGACGGCCCGAAGCGCTTGTGGTACGCCGGTCCGATGTTCCGTCATGAGCGTCCGCAGCGTGGTCGCTATCGGCAGTTTCATCAGGTCGGCGCAGAAGCCATAGGCTTTACCGGTCCGGACATTGATGCCGAACTGATCATGCTGTGCCAGCGACTGTGGGATGATTTGGGCCTGACGGATATACGGCTGGAGCTCAATTCCATCGGCGACGCTGCCGAGCGCAACCGCCATCGCGCAGACCTGATCGCTTATTTTGAACAGCACAGTGAACTGCTGGACGCGGAAGCCAAGCGCCGCCTGCATACGAATCCGCTGCGTATTCTTGATACCAAAAATCCGGCTATGCAAGAGCTGGTCAATGCAGCACCGAAGCTGCTTGATTATCTGGGCGACGAATCACGCGCGCACTTTGAAGGTGTACAAGCACTCTTGCGCCATAACGCGGTGCCGTTCACGATCAATCCGCGGCTGGTGCGCGGCATGGACTATTACAACCGTACCGTCTTCGAGTGGGTCACCGACCAGCTCGGTTCGCAAGGCACAGTTTGCGGCGGCGGTCGCTATGACCCGCTGGTTGAAATTTTTGGCGGCAAGCCAACCCCGGCAGTCGGTTTTGCCATGGGTGTCGAGCGCTTGCTGGAACTGATGAAAGCGTCTGGCGAGCAATATTCACCTAACCAGTGCGACGTATATCTGGTGCATCAGGGTGAAGCGGCGCAACTGCAAGCCTTTGTGCTGGGGGAACGTTTACGCGATGCCGGACTCGATGTTGTGCTACATTGCGCATCGTCTGGCGGTGCCGGTAGCTTCAAATCCCAGATGAAACGCGCCGATGGCAGTGGCGCTTCATTTGCCGTAATCCTCGGTGAAGACGAAATGGCAAAGCAGGTTGCGACCGTAAAACACTTGCGCGAAACCGACGTTGAACATAACCAGCACACCGTAGCACTCGATGCCGTGGTTGATCATCTGATCGACCATATCATTGGCAAAGACGAGCATGGACACGACCATGCCGGCCACATTCACTACCATCCTTAATAAATAATCATGGCATACGATCACGAAGAGCAAGAACAACTCGACACCTTCAAAGCATGGTGGGCGCAATACGGCAACCTGACGACCTGGGTGCTGATTGCAGTGCTGCTGGCTTTCTCCGGCTGGTCCGGCTGGAAATACTATCAGCGCGACCAGTCTGCAAAAGCAGCGCTGCTGTATGAAGAAATCGTCAAGGCTGTCGATGCCAAAGATGCCGCCAAAGCTGCGCGCGCCGCTGCTGACATCAAAGATAAATTCAGCCGCACTGCCTATGCGCAAATGGGGTCGTTGTCTGCTGCCAAACTGGCGTTTGATACGAATGACCTGAAAGCTGCGAAGGCTCACCTGCAGTGGATTGTCGAGAATGGCCGCAGCGAAGAATTCAAATCAATTGCCAAAGTCAGACTGGCTGGCGTACTGCTGGACGAGAAGCTGTATGACGAAGGCCTCAAAACCCTGGAAGGCAGTTTCCCCGAGCAGTTCGCGGCTTTGGTAGCTGACCGCCGCGGCGACTTGCTGGTCGCCCAGAACAAGACAGATCTGGCCCGTGAAGCCTACAAGGCAGCTCTCGATAAGACAGAAATCAAAAACCCTGCGCGTCAGCTGATTCAATTGAAGCTTGATGCACTCGGCGCTGCGCCAGCCAAAGCTGCGTAAGCGGAAGGAACACCATGCATAAATTTGCCAAGTCAGTTCTTGTTGCTGCTGCCATTTTGCTAACGGGTTGCTCGTCGCTGAATCCGTTTGCCAGCAAAGGGCCGCGCAATAATCCTGCGCCGCTGGTTGAATTCAAGCAAACCATGGTCTTGCGCACCGTTTGGTCAGCAAGTATTGGCAAATCTGAAGAGTACGTTTTCTCGCCGGCCCTGGTAGGCGACAAGTTGTACGTCGCCAGTGCAGATGGCACCATCGCCAGTTTTGATGCGCTCAGTGGTAAAACCCTGTGGCGCATTAACGCAGGCGTTGGCCTGACTGCCGGCGTTGGCAGTGACGGCACCAGTGTCGTTGTTGCCGGTGCTGATGGCGTCATTTTGTCGTTTGACGCAGCCAATGGCAAAAGCCTGTGGAAATACCAGGCCAGTAGCGAAGTCCTGTCGTCGCCGGCCGTAGGTCGTGGCATGGTTGTCGTGCGCAGTCTGGATAACCGCCTAGTCGGCCTTGATGCCGAAACCGGCGCGCGGCGCTGGTTCTTGCAGCGCACCGCACCTGCGTTGACTCTGCGCGCAGCACCCGGCATTGTCATCGCCGAAGGCTATGCGTATGTCGCTTTGCCGGCGGGTCGATTGCTGGCAGTGTCGCTGCTCAACGGCGCTGTGCGCTGGGAAGCCGCTATTGCCGAGCCGCGTGGCGCGACCGAACTCGAGCGTGTAGTCGATGTATCGGGCACACCCGTCATGACAGGGCGCGATATTTGCGCCGCTACCTATCAGGGCCGTATTGCCTGTGCAGACATCACCAACGGCGCGCTGCGCTGGGCGCGTGAATTGTCGGCTGAAGTCGGTGCCGGCATCGACGAACGCTTTGTTTTTGCTGCCGACGAACGCAGCAATTTGCTCGCATTCACGCGTGACAGCGGTGCTAGCCAGTGGCGTAACACTTCACTGTCATGGCGCAGGTTGTCTGCTCCCGTTTCTTTCGGTCGCGCCGTCGTAGTTGGCGACCGTGAAGGTTATATACATTTCCTGTCGCGCGAAGAGGGCAGCATGATTGCCCGCGTGGCTACCGATGGCAGTGCCATCAAGTCCACGCCGGTCGTGTCAGGATCAAGTTTGATTGTGCAGACGCAAGCGGGCAAGTTGCTCGCATTGACTGCCAACTAGGAATGAGTAGCTAGGAAATAGATGAAGCCGGTAATTGCATTAGTGGGCCGACCAAACGTCGGCAAATCAACCTTGTTTAACCGGCTGACCCGGTCACGCGACGCGCTCGTCGCCGACATGCCGGGCCTGACCCGTGACCGCCATTATGGCGAAGGCAGAATGGGTGAGCGTCCATTTTTGGTCATTGATACCGGCGGTTTCGAGCCGGTAGCCAAAGAAGGCATCATGCATGAGATGGCCAAGCAGACCAAACAGGCTGTGGCCGAAGCCGACATTGTCATTTTCATTGTCGATGGTCGTCAGGGTCTGACGCCGCACGACAAAACCATCACGGACTTCCTGCGCAAGTCAGGTCGATCGGTCATGCTGGTCGTGAATAAATCCGAAGGCATGAAATACACGTCAGTTGCGGCTGACTTTTATGAGCTTGGCATGGGTGACCCGTACGTGATCTCAGCCGCGCATGGCGATGGCGTAGCAGATCTGGTTGAAGAGTCACTCAACATCGCGTTTGCGCAGATGCCTCCGACGACGGAAGAAGAGTCAAAAAGTCGCGGCGTAAGGATTGCCATCGTCGGTCGCCCTAACGTGGGTAAATCGACGCTGGTCAATACCTTGCTCGGTGAAGAGCGCGTCATTGCTTTTGACATGCCCGGCACGACCCGCGACTCGATCGAAATTCCGTTCGAGCGCGAAGGCCAGCATTACACGCTGATCGACACCGCAGGCATACGTCGGCGCGGCAAAGTCTTTGAAGCGATCGAGAAATTTTCAGTCGTTAAAACTTTGCAGTCTATCTCGGATGCGAATGTCGTCTTGCTATTGCTGGACGCGCAGCAGGATATCTCGGAACAGGATGCTCACATTGCCGGCTTCATTCTTGAGTCGGGCAGGGCGCTGGTGGTTGGTGTGAACAAGTGGGATGGCCTGACTTCAGACCGGCGCGATGAAATCAAAAGCGATATCGACCGCAAGCTGAGCTTCTTGTCCTTCGCTAAATTCCATTACATCTCGGCGCTGAAGTCGACTGGCATTCCGGTGATGATGAAGTCAGTTGATTCTGCCTACAAAGCTGCGATGGTCAAGCTGCCAACCCCACAACTGACACGCGCCTTGCAGGAAGCGGTAGATCATCAGCAGCCGCGGCGCAAGGGGTCGATTCGTCCGAAGCTGCGCTATGCGCATCAGGGCGGCCAAAACCCGCCTATCATCGTCATTCATGGCAATGCGCTCGATGCCATCGACGCCAACTACAAGCGCTTCCTCGAAAAACATTTTCGGGAAACCTTCGGGCTGGTGGGTACGCCTTTGCGCATACAGTTGCGCTCAGGAAAGAACCCATTCGACAAGCAGGAATAATCTGCAATTGCGCAACGGCGTTTGCCACTTTAGTGCAAAATAGATTACATTCAGATTAGGCTTTTTTTTCGGTGCGCTTGATTTTTTATACAGCGCCATCATCTGCTGTACTCGATAACTGTACTCGACAACATTACGGAGCTTCCATGAGCAACAAAGGGCAACTGTTACAAGACCCATTCCTCAATGCCTTGAGAAAAGAGCATGTGCCGGTTTCAATCTACCTCGTCAATGGCATCAAGCTGCAAGGTCACGTCGAATCTTTCGATCAGTATGTGGTCTTACTGCGCAATACCGTAACTCAAATGGTCTACAAGCACGCCATTTCCACTGTCGTGCCTGCTCGTGCTGTCAACATCAGCACCGAACCTGAAGCTGAATAATTCCTTGCATCCTTTAATGCGTGCAGTCCTGGTTGGCGTAGATTTCGGCAAGGGCGATTTCGTCGCCAGCCTTGAAGAATTAGCTTTATTGGTGAAGTCGGCCGGAGCGCAGCCTGTTGCGAGCGTGACGGGGCGGCGCAGCAGCCCCGATGCCGCGCTGTTTGTCGGCTCAGGCAAAGCTGATGAAATCCGCGACACCATCACCGACCTTGATATCGAGCTCGTGATTTTCAATCACGCGCTGTCGCCAGCTCAACAACGTAATCTGGAGCGCCACCTGCAAGTTCGCGTGGTGGACCGGACCAGCCTGATCCTCGACATCTTTGCGCAGCGCGCCCAGAGCCATGAAGGCAAGGTGCAGGTTGAGCTCGCGCAGTTGCAACATCTGGCAACCCGTCTTATCCGCGGCTGGACCCACCTTGAGCGCCAAAAGGGCGGTATCGGTTTGCGCGGTCCAGGTGAAACACAGCTTGAAACCGACCGTCGGCTAATCGGCGAACGCGTCAAAGCCCTGCGCGCCAAGCTGGAAAAGCTGCAGCGCCAGCGCAATACGCAGCGTCGTGCGCGCGAACGCAATCACACTTTTTCAGTATCGCTGGTGGGCTACACGAATGCCGGCAAATCAACGTTATTCAATAACCTGACCAAGGCGGGCGTATACGCAGCGGACCAACTGTTTGCTACGCTCGACACCACATCGCGCCGAGTGCATCTGGGCGAAGCCGGCAATGTCGTCGTGTCCGACACCGTAGGCTTCATCCGTGAGTTGCCCACTCAGTTAGTGGCGGCCTTCCGGGCGACGCTGGAGGAAACGATTCATGCCGATTTGCTATTGCATGTCGTCGATGCCGCCAGTCCGGTCAGGAATGACCAGATCGAGCAAGTCAATGCGGTATTGCGCGAAATCGGCGCAGACCATATTCCGCAAATTCTGGTCTGGAACAAGATAGACGTGGCCGGGCTGGAGCCTGCTGTTGAGTATGATGAATATGATAAAATTCGCCGTGTCTTTGTGAGTGCCCAGACTGGCAGCGGAATGAACTTGCTGAGGCAATCGATGGCCGAATGCGCGCAGGCGGGCGTGTCCGGAAAGCAGACGGTAGCAGTAGTACATCACGAATCTGATTAGCATTCATAATCAAAACATTTTCTAGACCGGAACGCGAAAGAATGCTCGGATCCATAATCAAGAAATTCGGCCTGAAATTTTCATTGAACGATCCCCAATGGGGCCGCGGTTCAAATGATAAAGAGCAGGAGTCCCGACAAGAGGGCAAGAAGCCATCCGATGGACCGCCTGATCTCGATCAGCTATGGCGTGATTTCAATCAGCGTCTGAACCGTTTGTTCGGCGGTAAAGGCGGTGGCCGCGGACCTAACGACGGCGGCAACGCTGGTGATGCACGCGGCGCCGGCATCGGCGCAGGCGTAATCGCCATTGTTATTTTCTTTCTCTGGTTAGTCAGCGGCTTCTTCATCGTGCAGGAAGGCCAGACTGGTGTTGTTCTCAGTTTCGGTAAATACAGCCATTCGACGCCGCCCGGTTTCAACTGGCGCTGGCCTTATCCTATACAGCAGCATGAAGTCGTCAACCTGTCGCAAGTGCGTACAGTTGAAGTAGGCTATCGGAATAACGTGCGCAACAAGATGCCACGCGAATCTTTGATGTTGACCGACGACGAAAACATCATCGACATCCAGTTCGCCGTTCAATACCGGCTCAAGGATGCGTCGCAATGGGTATTCAACAATCGCGATCAGGAAGAAACCGTTAAGCAAGCTGCAGAGACAGCTATTCGAGAAATCGTCGGAAAGAGCAAGATGGACTTTGTGCTCTATGAAGGTCGCGAGAAAGTCGCTTTCGATACCAGCGCTTTGATGCAGAAAATTCTGGACAACTACAAGATTGGCGTGCTCGTCACCAACGTCACCATGCAGGGCGTGCAACCACCTGAGCAGGTGCAGGCGTCGTTTGACGATGCAGTCAAGGCTGGACAGGATCGTGAACGTCAGAAAAACGAAGGTCAGGCGTACGCTAATGACGTCGTGCCGAAAGCACGCGGTGCTGCTTCGCGTCTGATGCAAGAATCCGAAGGTTACCGTGCCCGTGTGGTGGCAAATGCAGAAGGTGAAGCATCGCGTTTCTCCAAGATATTGGTCGAATATCAAAAAGCGCCTGCCGTCATGCGCGACCGCATGTACATCGAAGCCATGCAGCAGATCTTTACCAGTACGACCAAGGTCATGGTTGATACCAAGGCCAACAACAGCATGATCTATCTTCCACTCGACAAGCTGATTGCGCAGACTGCAGCTGAATCGGCAGCGGCACAGACACCTGTTCCTGCTGCTCCAGTTACCGAAGGCTTGCCAGCATTTGACAGCAGCCGTTCAGGCGATCGCAGCCGCGACAGCCGAAGCACACGCGATCGGGAGTCACGCTGATGAACCGCATTATTTCCACTGTTATCGCGGCGCTGATTGCGCTGACGATCCTGATGTCAACCTTGTTTGTAGTTGACCAGCGCCAGTACGCCATCGTGTTTGCGTTAGGTGAAGTCAAGCAAGTGATCAAGGAACCGGGTCTGCATTTCAAACTGCCGCCGCCGTTCCAGAACGTGATATTCCTCGACAAGCGCATCCTGACGCTGGATACGCCGGAGCCTGACCGTTTCATTACGGCAGAAAAGAAAAACATTCTGGTCGATGCTTTCGTCAAATGGCGCATCGTCGACCCACGCCTTTATTTCGTCAGCTTCGGCGGTGACGAGCGGCGCGCGCAAGACCGGATGGCGCAAATCATCAAGGCTGCACTCAACGACGAAATCACCAAGCGCACCGTGCGTGAAGTGATCTCGGGCGAGCGCAGCAAGGTCATGGATGCGATTCGTTCAAAGGTCGCCGAAGAAGCCAAGCAGATCGGCGGCGAAATCATTGACGTGCGCCTCAAACGCGTCGACTATGTCGAGCAGATTAATAACTCAGTTTACGAGCGTATGAAATCCGAGCGCGCGCGGGTTGCCAATGAACTGCGTTCAACCGGTTCGGCTGAATCAGAAAAGATTCGTGCCGATGCGGATCGTCAGCGAACCGTCATATTGGCAGAAGCCTATCGTGATGCAGAGTCAGTACGCGGTGAAGGCGATGCCAAGGCAGCACGCATCTACGCACAGGCTTTCGGCGCCAATCCAGAATTTTATAAATTCTCCCGCAGTCTGCAGGCCTACCGCGAAAGCTTCAAGACACGCAGCGATGTTATGTTGATCGATCCGAATTCTGAATTTTTCAAATACTTCAAGGCCCCGGGCGGCCCCCGCAAATAATATCTGGCTGCCGAAAGCAGTTTCCTGTAATTTTCTTTGTTGGGCAGTGCGTAATAGCGCCTGCCCAAGTATTTTTTTGAAGTTCATATTTCGTCATGCCCAATTGGCTTTTACCTGAAAACATTGCCGACGTCTTGCCGTCCGAAGCGCGCAAGATAGAGGAATTGCGTCGCGCGTTGCTCGACAAATTCCGCCTGTACGGCTACGAGCTGGTGATGCCTCCCATGCTCGAATACCTCGATTCCTTGTTACCGGTGCCGGACCAGGGCATGGATCTGCGCATGTTCAAACTGGTAGACCAGCTTTCCGGTCGCACCATGGGGCTGCGCGCCGACATGACCACGCAAGTGGCCCGCATCGATGCGCATTTGTTGAACCGTGCTTCTGTCACTCGCCTGTGTTACGCCGGCAGTGTGCTGCACACGCGACCATCCGGTCTGCATGCCACTCGTGAGCCGCTGCAGATCGGCGCCGAAATCTACGGACACGCCGGCCTTGAAGCTGACGCCGAAATCCAATCGTTGGCGCTGGCCTCATTGCGCATAGCCGGACTGACCAACGTGCGTCTTGACCTGTGCCACGCCGGTATCCTGCGTGCGGTACTGGCCGGTGAAGCACAGGCGCAGCAGCACGCAGCAGAAATAATCAGCCTCTTGCGCGCAAAAGATGTGCCGGGCCTGCAAGAACTGACGGCATCGTTTGCAGCGCCGGTGCGCGCAGCGCTGCTGGCATTGCCTTCGCTGTATGGTGACAGCACTGTGCTGGCGCGCGCGCGCTCGGTCTTGCCGGCTACGCCTGCTATTACTGCCGCGCTTGATGAACTGGCTTTGCTGGCCAAGCTGGCGGGCGAGGCGAGTGTGACGATTGATCTGGCTGACTTGTCGGGCTATCAGTACGAAAGCGGCGCCATGTTTTCACTTTATGTACCGGGCCTGCCGAATGCCGTGGCACGTGGCGGCCGGTATGATCACGTCGGTGAAGCGTTTGGCCGTGCACGACCGGCGACCGGTTTCTCGATGGACTTGCGTGAATTGGCAAGACTGCTGCCGAGTGCGCAGCCGGTCGCTGCCATACGAGCACCATGGGGTCGCGAGCCTGAACTCGTTGCCGCCATTGCAGGACTGCGTGATGCAGGTGAAGTCGTTATCCAGATTTTGCCCGGGCATGAAAGCGAACAGCAAGAATTCGATTGCGACCGCGAGATTGTTTCCGAAGACGGCAAATTCATTATTAAAAAACTGCGTTCTTGAAGGTTTCAAAAGATCATGGCTAGAAATGTTGTAGTTATTGGTACCCAGTGGGGCGATGAAGGCAAAGGCAAAGTCGTTGACTGGCTCACAGATCACGCGCAAGGCGTGGTGCGTTTTCAGGGCGGCCACAATGCCGGCCATACGCTTGTCATCGGCGGACAAAAGACGGCGCTTCAGCTGATCCCGTCGGGCATCATGCGTGCCGGCGTTGCCTGCTACATCGGCAATGGCGTCGTGCTGTCAGTGCCCGATGTCCTGCGCGAAATTGACAAGCTCGAAGCATCGGGCGTTGAAGTGTCGTCGCGCCTGAAAATTTCGGAAGCATGCCCAGTCATTCTGCCGTATCACACTGCACTTGATGCCGCGCGTGAAATCGCCCGTGGCGCCTCCAAGATCGGCACGACCGGCAAGGGCATCGGCCCAGCCTATGAAGACAAAGTTGCGCGACGCGCGATTCGCGTTGCTGACTTGCTCAACGAAGAGCGACTGTCAGAGAAGCTGCGCGAGAACCTCGACTATCACAACTTCGTGCTCGTCAATTATCTCAAGGCCACCGCAGTCGACTACCAAAAGACATTGGATGATGCACTCTCGTCAGTGCCACGCATTCGCCCTATGGTGGCGGACGTGTCGAGTGCGCTGTATGCGGCGCATAAAGCAGGCGGCAATCTGCTTTTTGAAGGCGCACAGGGCAGCCTGCTCGACGTTGACCATGGCACCTACCCGTATGTCACCTCCAGCAACTGCGTAGCCGGCAATGCAGCCGCTGGCTCAGGTGTTGGCCCCAACATGCTGCACTATGTGCTCGGCATTACCAAGGCCTACACGACGCGCGTCGGCTCCGGCCCGTTCCCGTCCGAGTTGCCGACCGATCAGGGCGTAGGCAAGCATCTGGCTTCAGTGGGCCATGAGTTTGGCACCGTCACCGGTCGTGCACGTCGTTGTGGCTGGTTCGATGCCGCACTGCTGAAACGCTCGGTACAGATTAATGGCGTCTCCGGCATGTGCCTGACCAAGCTCGACGTGCTTGACGGCGTAGAGTCCATCAAAATCTGCACCGGCTACAAACTCAACGGCAAAATCGTTGATATCTTCCCGGTCGGCGCAGAAGAAGCGGCTGCTTGTGAGCCGATCTACGAAGAAATGCCGGGTTGGGTTGGTGTTACTGTCGGTGCCAAAACCATGGAAGCATTGCCTGCTGCTGCGCGTGCGTATGTGAAGCGCATTGAAGAACTGGTCGGCGTACCGGTCGATATGGTCTCCACCGGACCAGACCGCGAAGAAACGATCGTCCTGCGCCATCCGTTCGCCTGAGAATTCAAAATGTCCGGGGTGCAAACGCAAGCTAATACCCCGGGCCATCTGTGGGTCTCGTGGGACGAATATCACCGCGCCATAGAAGCGCTGGCCATTAAGGTCCACGCTTCGGGCTGGAAGTTTGATCAGGTGCTCTGTCTTGCGCGTGGCGGACTAAGGCCTGGCGATGTGTTTTCCCGACTGTTCAAAGTGCCGCTGGCAATTCTGTCGACCAGTTCGTATCGTGAAGCTGCCGGCACCATGCAGGGCGAACTTGATATCGCCTCGCACATCACTTCAACTGCCGGTCCTCTGAGTGGGAATATTCTGCTGCTAGACGATCTGGTCGATTCTGGCATCACGCTGCAAAAAGTGCAGGCCCATCTGGCTATGCATTTTCCATTGGTGACTGAAGTTAAATCTGCTGTGATCTGGTACAAAGCCTGCTCGGTGATGAAGCCGGATTTTTATCTCGAGTATCTGCCAGACAGTCCGTGGATTCATCAGCCGTTTGAAGCTTATGACGAACTCACGCCGGGGACTTTGCTGCGGGGATGATTTGAGTTGGTGTGAGGCGCCTTTCCCCGTTCGCTGTTCTAGTTCGGTTTTAATTCTTTGCGCGCGACCAAAGACACTGGATCCCAGCCTGCGCTGGGATGACGGTAGTAATTTGGAATGCGCCTAAACCACTACCGTCATCACTGGCAGGTGATGACTGCTGCGCGGGCAGACTGCAAGCAGTCTGAATTCCCCGCTACGCTTCCGGCGAAAGCCGGAATCCAGCGTCTTTTTTCGCAACCCGCTGCAGATTGCAAAGCGCGCAGGCGCTTTGCTCGTGGGCGCAGAATAAAAAAAGGGCTCGCCGAAGCGAACCCTTTTTTCTTTAAGCTTGGTGCCCACGGAGGGAGCTCGGTCACGTTCCGCGACCCCGCTGCGCCTTGCAAGGCGCAGCTTTCGAGTCCATCCCGCAAAGCGCGCAGGCGCTTTGCTCGTGGGCGCAGAATAAAAAAAGGGCTCGCCGA
>JBBARG010000008.1:0-36810 GCA_040399905.1 Burkholderiaceae bacterium | reverse complement strand
AGCGAACCCTTTTTTCTTTAAGCTTGGTGCCCACGGAGGGACTCGAACCCCCACACCTTGCGGCACATGGACCTGAACCATGCGCGTCTACCAATTCCGCCACGTGGGCTTAAAGAAGGCGTGATTATATAGAATAAACAAGCGAAGTCAACACTGCCTTTCAGGTATATTTCTTTTGGCCTGTCATCAGAACCAGCTTTTCGAGCAAACCCGCCGTTCGTCCGTTACACTACTAACGTTTTTATCAACCTAACTATTCATCTTTTGATCCAGTATCCCTACAGTATTCCCAGCCGGGAGGAAATCCTCGGCATCCTGCGCACCGCCACTGAGCCGCAGACGATTTCAACCATTGCCAGCACACTCGGCGTTAAAGAAGCCGAGTTCGATGGCCTGACACGGCGTCTGAACGCGATGGAGCGCGACGGGCAGATCAAGCCTGATCGCAAGGGCCACATACAGCTCGCCAATACGGCTAACTTCATTGAAGGCCGAATCTCCAGCCATCGTGATGGGTACGGCTTCCTGATTCCGGATGAGGGCGACGATATTTTCCTGTCCGAAAAGGAAATGCAAAAAGTTTTGCATGGCGACCGCGTGCTCGCTCGCATTACCGGCACCGACCGTCGCGGCCGCCCTGAAGGCAGCATCGTTGAAGTGGTCACCCGCGCTAACACGCACGTCATCGGACGTCTGGTCAATGAGAACGGCGTCTGGATCGTTGCGCCTGAAGACAAACGCATCAGTCAAGATATCGTGCTTGCAGGTTCACCAGGCAAAGCCAAGGTGGGTCAGGTCGTCAGCATTGAGTTGACGGAGCAACCGTCGCGCTATTCACAGCCGGTCGGCAAGATCGCAGAAATCCTCGGCGACATCGACGACCCCGGCATGGAGATTGAAATTGCGGTGCGCAAGTACGGCGTGCCGCATGAGTTTTCTGAAGCAGCCAAAAAACTGGCCGCCAAACTGCCGTCTGAAGTTAAGGCAGCCGACCTCGAAGGTCGTGTCGATTTGCGTGACGTGCCGATGGTCACCATCGACGGCGAAGATGCGCGCGACTTTGACGACGCCGTCTATTGCGAGCCGGTCAAAATCGGCCGTGCTCAGGGCTTTCGCTTAATTGTCGCCATTGCCGACGTTAGCCACTACGTCAAGCCAAACGACGCGCTCGACGTTGATGCTCTCGAGCGTAGCACCTCGGTTTATTTCCCGCGTCGCGTGATACCCATGCTGCCCGAGAAGCTGTCCAACGGCTTGTGCTCGCTGAACCCGCATGTCGACCGCCTCACGCTCGTGTGTGATGCTGTCATCACTGCTAAAGGTGAAGTGCACGCGTATCAGTTTTATCCAGCCGTGATTCATTCGGCTGCGCGCCTGACCTATACCGAAGTCGCTGAAGTGCTCGGCAATACGCGTGGCCCGCAAGCAGCCAAGCGTGGTTCGCTGGTGCCGCATCTGCAAAATCTGTACGACTTGTTTCATGTGCTGCTGCAAGCGCGGCACAAGCGCGGCGCGATCGACTTCGACACCACCGAAACTTACATCGTCTGCAATGCCGCCGGCAAGATCGAGCAGATCCTGCCGCGTACCCGCAACGACGCGCACCGTTTGATTGAAGAGTGCATGTTGACTGCCAACGTCTGTGCGGCCGACTTGATGGAACGCCACAAGCATCCGGGCATGTTCCGCATTCATGCGAGCCCGACGGAAGAAAAGCTTAACCAACTGCGCACCTTCTTGAAACAAGTTGGCCTGCATCTGGGCGGCGGCAATTCACCCACGGCGTCTGACTACGCCGAGCTGATGCCGAAAATCAAATTGCGGCCCGATGCCTTGCTGCTGCAAACCATGATGCTGCGCTCCATGCAACAGGCTGTTTACAGCCCCGACAATATCGGTCACTTCGGTTTGTCGTATGCGGCCTATGCGCATTTCACCAGTCCTATCCGTCGTTATCCTGACCTGCTCACGCACCGCACCATCAAAGCGATTTTGCAGGGCAAGCAATACCATCCAAAAATTACGACAAGCGAGCTCAACACCAACCTGTCTCCTGCTGCGCGCAAGATGCAGGCCAAAGATCGTGCCGCCGGCAAGAAAAAAGCCGAAGGCGATCTGGCAGTATGGGAATCACTCGGCGTTCACTGTTCAGCCAACGAGCGTCGTGCCGATGAAGCATCGCGCGACGTCGAGGCATGGCTCAAGTGCTATTTCATCCGCGACAAGCTCGGCGAAGAATTCACCGGCACCATTTCTGGCGTGGCCTCGTTCGGCATTTTTGTGCAGCTCGATACTTTGTTCATTGAAGGTATGGTGCATGTAACCGACCTCGGCGCCGATTACTTCCAGTTTGACGATGCGCGTCATGAATTGCGTGGTGAGCGCACTGGCATGCGCTATCAACTGACAGACCGCGTAACGGTACAGGTCAGCCGCGTTGATCTCGATGCACGTCGCATTGATTTGCGTCTGGTCACAGAGCCGGGCATTCGCACCCAGCTTAAAAATGAAGCCAAGGCTGGCGGCAAACAAGCTGCAGGCAAGGGTGACAGAACGCACACCGACAACAGAGATGGCGGCAAAGCCCGCGCCGGCAAGAACAAAGCTGCAGGCAAACCAGCTGCAAAATCCGCCGCAAAAAGCGGCGGCAGGAAGAAACGCTAGACCATGAAATCCAAAATGATTTTCGGCTTTCACGCCGTAACTGCCCGTATCCGTCACGAAGCATCCACAGTCGAAGAAATCTACGTCGACGCCAGCCGTCATGACCGCCGCATGGGCGAACTGCTGCGTGCTGCTAAAGAAGCCAATGTGCGCATCATCCAGACCGACGACCAGCGTCTCGACGCCATGGTCGGCACCCGCCGTCATCAAGGCGTAGTTGCGGCTGCCGGTGAACTCTCGCTGGCGCGCAATCTCGATGAACTGCTCGACGCCATCGTCGGGCCGCCGCTGTTGCTGCTGCTTGACGGCGTAACCGATCCACATAATCTCGGCGCCTGCCTGCGAGTGGCCGATGGTGCTGGTGCGCATGCCGTCATTGCACCCAAAGATCGTGCCGTTGGCTTGAACGCCACGGCGGCCAAGGTCGCCAGCGGGGCGGCGGAAACCATGCCCTATATAACCGTAACCAATCTTGCACGCACCATGCGCGAGCTGCAAGAGCGCGACATCTGGCTGACCGGCACGGCAGAAGATGCGGAGAGCACCATCTATGATGTGGACTTCAAAGGCGGCAGCGCGATCGTGATGGGTTCGGAAGGCGAAGGCATGCGCAGGCTAACGCGCGAGAATTGTGATCGTCTGGTGCACCTGCCGATGATGGGTTCGGTCGAGAGCTTGAATGTGTCGGTGGCTTCGGGTGTTTGTCTGTATGAGGCAAGACGTCAGCGGATGATCAAGGTTTAAATCTAAGCCACTGGGTTCCGGCCTTCGCCGGAACGACCTACGTTTACCGTCGTTCCGGCGAAGGCCGGAACCCAGCGTCTTCTGTAAAACCACTTTCCCGTTAAAATAAGAACACGTCATCAGAACCACACAAGCCCATGTTCACCCGCCTCAAAGAAGACATCGCCAGCATCATCGCGCGTGACCCTGCTGCCCGCAATAGCTGGGAGGTGTTGACCTGCTACCCGGGCCTGCAAGCGATCGTCATGCATCGCTGGGCCAGCGCGTGCTGGCAACGTGGCTTCAAATGGCTGGGCCGTTTTATTTCCCATCTGGCCCGCATCCTCACAGGCATCGAAATTCATCCTGGCGCCACCATAGGCCGGCGCGTCTTCATCGACCATGGCTTTGGCGTCGTGGTCGGCGAGACCGCCATCATCGGTGACGATTGCACCATCTATCAAGGCGTGACCTTAGGCGGCACTTCGCTTTCCAAAGGCGCGAAGCGGCATCCTACTCTGGAGCGCGGCGTCATCATCGGTGCCGGCGCCAAGGTGCTGGGTTCGTTTACGGTAGGCGAGGGCGCGAAGGTTGGCTCCAACGCCGTCGTCGTCAAGGAAGTGCCGGCCGGTGCAACCGCAGTCGGTAACCCGGCCCGCATTGTAGAAAAAGCCGTTGCGGGTTCACGCGAAGAAGCCGCTGCCCGCTTGTTCGCCGCCTATGGCATCACGCCAAACGGCGACGACCCGATCTCGAAGGCCATGCACGGCCTGATTGATAACGCCGCATCGCAGGAACATCAGCTGGTAAAAATCGTGCAAGCGCTGAAAGCTGCCGGCATTGATTGCGAGACCGTGCCCGAACTGGATAAATTCAATCCGGATAGGCTCAACAAGCTGGTGGAATAAAGCGGTCCTTAGTATTCGTTTAGGCTGACGGGTTTTATGATGCCTGCGCTATCAAGTGAAAGCCATCCGCCACGGATGGTTGTGCCTTCGCAATCCCAATCCGGCAGCACATGGCGTACTCCGGAGGGCGTCACATGCCGCGCTGGCCTGTGCGTATGTCCATGAATCATCAGCTTGACTTGGTGATCAATAAAAAGTTGATCAATAGCCTGCGCGTTCACATCCATGATGTCGGCTTGCATGTCTCGCTGGGCATCACGGCTACCTTCGCGCATGCTGGTAATCATGAGCTTGCGCTGTTCTAAGGTCTGCGACAAAAAAGCCTGCTGCACAGCCGGATTGCGTACTTGCTTTCGGAAAGCCATGTAGGCAACGTCATCGGTACACTGGGCATCGCCATGTACCAGCAGAATAGTTTGCTCTGCAAGAGTAGTGATATGTGGTTCTGCAAGTAGCGTCATGCCGCATGCTTGTGCAAATTTTTCGCCGACCAGGAAGTCCCGGTTTCCCGCCAGCCAGTAAACCGCGACGCCTTGTTTGCTAACGGCGTGGATGGCGTCGACTACGCTGCGGTTGAATGGGTCAGTGATATCGTCGTCACCTACCCAGTATTCGAAAATATCACCTAACAGATATAGCGCACCGGCATACGCTGCCTGTTCACGCAGGAAGCGAAAAAACGCTTCAACGGTTTTCGGCATGGCTGCCGTCAGATGCAGATCCGAAACAAAAAGCGCAACCGTTTCGGGTTGCGCTTGCTGCGATGCTGAAGGATGCGCAGTCTGCATCATGCTGTTAGATTACTTCCGCTTTTTCGATGATTACATCTTCAACCGGCACATCGGAAAACATGCTCTTGCGGCCGGTCTTTACCGCGCGGATTGCATCAACGACTTCCGTGCCTTCAGTGACTTTGCCGAATACGCAATAGCCCCAGCCGTCGGAACCCGGGTAGTTCAGGAAATCATTGTTACCAACATTGATGAAGAATTGTGCCGTTGCTGAATGCGGGTCAGAAGTGCGTGCCATGGCGACGGTGTAGGTATCATTTTTCAAACCGTTTTTAGCTTCGTTTTCAACCGGCTCGTTGCTCGATTTCTGTTTCATGCCTGGCTCGAAGCCGCCACCCTGAATCATGAAGCCATCAATCACGCGATGAAAAATTGTGCCGTCGTAGTGGCCGGAATTTACATACGCAAGGAAATTCTCTGCCGACTTGGGCGCTTTTTCGGCGTCAAGTTCAATCGTGATTTTGCCGTGGTTGGTGGTCAGTACTACTGTCATGGTGCTTCCTTATTGATAGTTAATTTTGCAAAAAATAGCAGGTTATTCGATGATGCTGGCTGACTCGATGATGACAGCCTTTTTCGGCATGTCGCCTGAACCGGTTTCCACTTCGCGGATTTTATCGACGACTTCCATGCCTTGAATCACTTTGCCGAACACTGCGTAGCCCCAGCCGTCCTGGCCCGGGTAGTCCAGAAAACGGTTGTTGTTCACGTTGATGAAAAATTGTGCAGTAGCAGAGTGCGGGTCGCGAGTGCGCGCCATCGCCAGGCTGTAGGGCACATTTTTCAGTCCGTTCTTGGCTTCGTTCTGTATCGGTTCGCGTGTTGTCTTTTCTTGCATTTTTTTGTCGTAGCCACCGCCTTGCACCATGAAGCCGTTGATGATGCGATGGAAAATGGTGCCGTTATAAAAACCCGATTTGACGTAGGCAAGAAAATTTTCTACGGTCTTAGGTGCTTTTTCCGGATAGAGTTCCACAATAATTTCACCCATGCTGGTCTTCAGCGCCACCTTTGGTAGGGTGTCAGCGAGAGTCAAGGCAGAGGTAAGTACCAGTACGCTGCCAACCAACATTTGCAAAACGTAACGACGAGTCATGAACATTTTTTTCCTTGTGCAATGGTGAACGCTAACTTGAGCATGCCGAAATGAGACAGTGTTGCGTGAGCAAAAATACGATCCTTCAATGATATACTCCGACGAAACACGCATTTTATCAAAAGAAGCTCTGCCGGGATTATGTTCATCACTTTCCCTGTACGTCTGTCCAGACCAGCTTCGCTTCCAGATCATCCATGAACGTACTTAAAATCTACAACACGCTTGCGCGTGACAAGCAAGTGTTTTCGCCGATTGAACCGGGCAAGGTTCGCCTGTACGTCTGCGGCATGACGGTCTACGACTATTGCCATCTTGGGCACGCCCGCGTGATGGTGGTGTTCGACATGGTGCAGCGCTGGTTACGCGCGCAAGGCTATGCCGTTACTTATGTGCGCAACATCACTGACATTGATGACAAGATCATTCGTCGCGCTGTTGAAAACAAAGAATCCATTTCTACACTGACCGCCCGTTATATCGCCGCCATGAATGAAGATGCGGCTGCTCTCGGCGTGCAACCGCCTGACTTGGAACCGCTTGCGACAGCTTATGTGCCGCAGATGCTGGAACTGATCGGAACGCTCGAAGAAAAGGGACTCGCCTATCAGGCCAAGGAAGGCGACGTGAATTTTTCGGTGCGCGACTTTGCCGGCTACGGCAAGCTTTCGGGCAAGTCACTCGACGACTTGCGCGCCGGTGAACGTGTCGATGTCAACAGCACCAAACGCGATCCTCTCGACTTTGTTTTGTGGAAGGCCTCGCGCGAGTCCGAGCCGGACGAAGTCAAATGGCCATCCAAATGGGGCAGCGGCCGTCCGGGCTGGCATATCGAATGCTCGGCGATGGCTTGCGATCTGCTCGGTGAACACTTTGATATTCATGGTGGCGGACAGGACTTGCAATTTCCTCATCACGAAAACGAGATTGCGCAGTCGGAAGGCGCGCATGGTCATGAGTTCGTTAACTATTGGATGCACAACGGTTTCGTGCGTATCGACAATGAAAAAATGTCCAAGTCTTTAGGGAATTTTTTCACGATACGTGAAGTACTGCAAAAGTATGAGGCTGAAGTTATTCGTTTCTTCATTTTGCGTGCGCACTATCGCAGCCCGTTGAACTATTCGGATGCACATCTCGATGATGCCCGCACGGCCTTGTCGCGTTTGTATACGGCTTTGAAAGAAACGCCGGCTGATAATGGCGCTCTGGATTTGCAGGAAGCGTATGCGTTGCGGTTTGTCGATGCGATGAACGACGACTTCAATACGCCGATGGCGATGTCGGTCTTGTTTGATATTGCCAATGAAATAAACCGCGCGCATTCGCCGGCGCTGGCACGGCAGTTAAAGGGGTTGGCAGGTTTGCTAGGGCTGTTGGAAAGAGCGCCGCAGAGCTTCTTGCAAGGTGCACCGGTTGCCGGTGGCATGAGCGATGCAGATGTGGCAGACCTTATCGCTGCGCGTGCGCAGGCGAAGAAAGATAAAAATTTTAGCGAGTCCGATCGTATTCGTGCCGACTTGCTGGACAAAGGGTTCGTGCTGGAAGATAAGCCAGGCGGCGTCACGGAATGGAGAAGGGCGTAAGTAATGGTGAAGAAACCGACCGCATCGCCGCTGCTGGTGCCAGGCTATTGGGAAGACGCAAAGGCCGAGCTGATGAAGCGCGACCGCATCATGAAGAAACTGATTCCCAGTTTTGGTGACCTGCAACTGATTGGCCGCGGCGATCCATTCGTGACTCTTGCGCGTTCGATTGTGGGCCAGCAAATTTCTGTCAAGGCTGCGCAAACAGTGTGGGAGCGTCTGCTGGCTGCCTGCCCGAAAATGACGCCTGCACAAGTAATACGTACCGGCGAAGAAAAGCTGGCGGCGTGTGGCGTATCCAAACGCAAAGCGGAATATCTGCTCGATCTGGCTGCGAATTTCCGCGAAGAGCGGGTACATGCGATGAACTGGTCGAGCATGCAGGACGAAGAAGTCATTGCTGAACTGATCCAGATCCGCGGTATTGGCCGCTGGACAGCGGAAATGTTTTTGATTTTCAATATGTTAAGACCAAATATCCTGCCCTTGGATGACCTTGGCCTTTTGCGCGGAATTAGCGTCAATTACTTCTCGGGCGAGCCTGTTTCGCGCAGCGATGCGCGTGAAGTGGCCGCCAATTGGGAGCCATGGCGCACCGTGGCAACCTGGTATATGTGGCGCAGTCTGGACCCGGTACCGGTAGAATACTGACCGCTATAATGACCTATTATGCAAGATTGGCACTATCCATGGTCGACCACCATAAGGAGGCACAGTGAGCAAAATTACTTTTCTCGGCTTTGAACAATCAATCGCCGAGCTCGATTCAAAAATTGAAGAACTGCGGTTTGTGCAGGATGATTCCGCTGTCGATATCTCCGAAGAGATCGACCGTCTGTCACAGAAAAGCCAGCAGCTGACCAAAGACATCTACGCCAAGCTCACCCCTTGGCAAGTCTCGCAGATCGCGCGTCATCCGCAGCGGCCGTACACGATGGATTACGTGAACGAAATCTTCACCGACTTTCATGAGCTGCATGGCGACCGCAGCTATGCTGATGACTTGTCTATCGTTGGTGGTCTGGCGCGTTTCAATGGTCAGGCCTGCATGGTCATTGGCCACCAAAAAGGACGCGACACCAAAGAGCGCGCACTGCGCAACTTTGGCATGCCAAAGCCTGAAGGCTATCGCAAGGCGATGCGCCTGATGAAAGTCGCCGAGAAATTCAACTTGCCCGTGTTTACCTTCGTCGATACGCCGGGCGCTTTCCCCGGCATTGACGCCGAAGAGCGCGGCCAGTCCGAAGCCATCGGCCATAACCTCTACACCATGGCCGAACTGAAAGTGCCGCTGATTGCCACCATCATCGGCGAAGGCGGCTCCGGCGGCGCGCTGGCGATTGCTGTCGGTGATGCCGTGCTGATGCTGCAATATGCGACCTACTCGGTGATCTCGCCCGAAGGCTGTGCTTCCATTCTGTGGAAAACTGCCGAGCGTGCATCCGATGCCGCCGAAGCATTGGGGCTGACTGCGCATAGACTCAAGGCCATTAACCTGATCGACAAGATCGTCAATGAGCCGCTTGGTGGCGCGCACCGCGATCCCAAGCAAATGGCTGTGCTGCTCAAGCGCGCACTGGCCGATACCTTGCGCCAGTTCCAGGGCGTGAAGACCAAAGACCTGCTCGCAGCTCGCCATGAAAAGCTGATGAGCTATGGCAAATTCAAGGAAACCTCGCTGTCTGATTAAGTCTGCTGCAGCTGACGTGAATGTCGCCTTGAGAGATACCTTGGTAATTGCATTTGAGCGCGCGCTGGAAGAAATTCTGGCGCGCGTTGTCTTTTCTGGTGAGGGCGGCATTGCGCTTGCCTACAGCGGCGGTCTGGACTCGTCGGTACTGCTTGCACTAGCCAGCCGCTATTGCACAGACAAGCAAATTCCGCTTTACGCATTTCATATTCATCATGGCCTGAGTCCGAATGCCGATGCGTGGCTTGCGCATTGCGAGCAACAAGCCATGGCCGCCGGCGTGAAATTCGTCGCGCAGCGAGTCAGTCTGCAAGACACGGATCAGCACGGCATCGAGCAAGCCGCACGCACAGCACGCTATGAAGCACTGGCTACGCTCTGCGATACACACCACATCGCGCTGCTACTGACAGCCCATCATCAGGATGATCAGGCCGAAACGGTCTTGCTGCAGTTGTTGCGTGGTGCCGGCTTGCCGGGCTTGTCCGGTATGGCGCTGCTGCATGAAAACCACGCGTTGTTGAATGCTGGTCTGGCATTGGGCCGGCCACTGCTTGCGCAGTCAAGATTGCAGCTCGAAGAATTGGCGCAGACTTTAGACATTAGCTCTATCAATGATGAGTCCAACACGAACACGCGCTACCGGCGCAATGCGGTTCGGCAGCTGATTGCCCCTGTCATCGAAACCAATTTCCCCGGCTTTGCATCGCAAGTCGCGCGCAGTAGCAGCCATGTGCAGGCAGCGCAAAGACTGCTTGATGAATTGGGCGCAATGGATTTGCTCGCTTGCGAACAGCAAGGCTCGCTGGAACTTGCCATGCTCGCAGGTCTGTCGGCAGACCGTATTGATAATTTATTGCGCTACTGGTTGCATCAGCAAGGCCTGAGTTCGCCTAGTACAGCGCAACTGACGCAATTGCGTACCCAGATGCTGGATGCATCAATTGAAGCGCATCCCTTACTGCATCTGGCTGGCGCGACCCTTGAGCGCAAGGCTGGTTTGTTGACGATAAATGATACTTATCGTAATGCCGTGCCTCCGACCGAGCCAGTGACGCTGCGCTGGAATGGCGAGGCGGAGATTGTGGTGCCTGAGTGGCAAGGCAAACTGGTTTTCGAGACCGGTTCGTTGCAAGGATTCGACAGAAAACTTCTTGAAGAAGGCCCCTTGCTCTTACGCCCTCGCAGTGGAAGCGAGAGGATCAAGCTGGCAGCCAATCGCCCGTCGCGCTCATTGAAAAACCTGTATCAGGAATCACAGATTTCAGCTCGTGAGCGGTCATGGCTGCCGTTGTTGTATGTCGGTGAAACATTGGTTTTTGGGGCTGGTTTGGGGATGGATGTAGAGCAGGCGGAAGTGGGCCGGGGAGTTGGTCTGCGATGGGAGCAACTGCCATAAATTTTGGCAACGTTAGCGTTATAAGTCAGCATCTACGGTGCAGCGATTGTCATTCTGCACTGCAATAGGTAAAATGTAGGGCTAATTTTGCCTACCTTTTTCCCCCATAAAATGGCTTTAATCGTTCACAAATACGGCGGCACCTCAATGGGCTCGACCGAGCGCATCAAGAATGTCGCGCGTCGCGTCGCCAAGTGGCATGACGCTGGCCATCAAATCGTCGTGGTCCCATCGGCGATGTCGGGCGAGACTAATCGTCTGCTCGGACTGGCCAAAGAAATCAACAGCGACCCTGATCCACGCGAACTCGACATGCTCGCCTCGACCGGTGAGCAGGTATCAGTTGCCTTGCTGGCGATGGCTTTGCAGTCTATCGGCAAGGAAGCAGTCTCTTACGCTGGCTGGCAAGTCGCCATCAAGACGGACTCGGCACATACGAAGGCACGGATTCAGTCGATTGATGACGCCAAGGTCAAACAAGACCTCGACGCCGGTCGCGTTGTTATCATCACTGGTTTCCAAGGTGTTGATGACAAAGGCAATATCACGACCCTGGGTCGTGGCGGCTCCGACACGTCGGCCGTGGCCGTTGCTGCGGCGCTCAAGGCCGCAGAGTGCCTGATCTTTACCGACGTAGATGGCGTCTACACGACTGACCCGCGCGTCGTCTCCGATGCGCGCCGCCTGCGCACCGTGACCTTTGAAGAGATGCTCGAAATGGCGTCGCTCGGTTCCAAAGTGCTGCAGATCCGCTCGGTTGAATTTGCCGGCAACTACCGTATGCCCACGCGCGTGCTGTCATCACTGACCGACCCGCTGATGCCGCTGGAAGAAGAAGCGATTTCCGGCACCCTGATATCGTTTGAGGAAGACACCAACATGGAACAAGCCACCATAACCGGCATCGCATTTAACCGCGACGAAGCCAAGATCACCGTGATGGCTGTGCAAGACAAGCCGGGCATCGCGTATCAAATCCTCGGCCCGATTGCTGAAGCCAATATCGAAGTCGATATGATCATTCAGAACCAGTCGGTTGAAGGCAAGACAGACTTCACCTTCACAGTTCCGCGCGGCGACTATGAAAAAGCGCTGAAAGTCATGAACGAGAGCGTCAAGGCGCACATCGGCACCGGCGCGGTCGCTGGCGATACCAAAGTCTCAAAAGTGTCCGTGGTAGGCGTAGGCATGCGCAGCCACGTCGGTATCGCGTCGCAGATGTTCCGGACCTTGTCGGAAGAGGGCATCAACATCCAGATGATCTCCACCTCCGAGATCAAGATTTCGGTACTGATCGACGAAAAGTACATGGAATTGGCCGTTCGGGCGCTGCACAAGGCATTTGGCCTTGAACAGGCTTGATTTCTTACAAGCTTTGATTGACCAAGTTTTCACAAAAAGTTATCATCAGCCCCTTTGCAAGGTTTGACCCGTAGGGTTGGACAGCAAGTGGAGACGTGGCCGAGTGGTCGAAGGCACTTCCCTGCTAAGGAAGCATATGGGCTTAAACCTGTATCGAGGGTTCGACTCCCTCCGTCTCCGCCAGTTTTAATGAAAAAGCCCCCGATTTTTCGGGGGCTTTTTCATTTGGCGGAGCGGGAGCGCGACTACGCGCGATCGGGAGTCGAAGGGTTCGGCTTGCAAGCCGAACCGCGGCCATTTATTTCGACTGTAATGCGAATACCTCACTCAAGAAGTTAAGGCAGTAGTAATGAGATTTATTTGGCCGGCTTCTTTTCTTCAGGCGGCTTAGGCGGTGGCGGTTGCGTACCGTACAACAGGTTCAAGACCGAAGGATTACCTTCAATACTTGATTCAAGCAATGCATCGACTGCAGCGGCAACGATAGTTGAGTCCGCATGTCCCATCCATTGCGGACGGTTATTACGGATGGCTACGAGTTTCTCTGGCGAGCATTGCTTACCTTTTTTTGCCAGCCAGTCGAGTGCCTTGGCGCGTCGTTCAATGACGTCGTTTGTTTCCATGCCGATGGCTCTGAATTCTGCAATCGGACAGGGTGGTGTCGTCAGTGGCTTCTTGATCTCAGCCACGACGGCTTTGTTCGTGTCAGCTGGCTTGGCGGGGACGGCTACCGGTTCTTTTGCGGCTTCTTTCGGTGGTGTTTTTGCGGTGTCGGCTGCCGGTTTGCCTGCTGCAGGCACAGCAGAGGGCGTTGCAGCAGGAGCAGCTTTAGCCGGTTCAACTGGCTTTGGCGTTACTGGTGCCTTGGCCGCTTCAACGGGTTTGGCCGGCGTGGTTGCAGCTGCCGGTGCAGCAGCAGCCGGTGCCGGCGTATTTTGCGCAGGCACGACCGCCGAGGCGCTCAAGAGCATCACAGCCAGCGCTGCGTTTTTCATGATCAACACACTATTCCTGACGACTATCATTTTCTACCACCCGCATCCTGATACAGGATGGTGATACTGATGCGGCGGTTGCGCGGATCAGCCGGGTCTTTGGGAATATAAGGTGCGGTATCGGCAACGCCTTCAATGCGCGCAAAGCGTTCTTCCGGCAGGCCGACTGTTTCCATCAGGCGACGCGTGGTTTCGGCGCGCTCACCTGACAGTGACCAGTTATTACGGCCGGCATCATTAAAAGCCACGCTGTCAGTATGGCCGCGCACGGCGACTTTATTCGGCATGCCCATCACCGACTTGGCGACTTCACCGATCAGCGCCTGGGCTTTGCCCTGCATGCTGCTGGTGCCGGAGCCGAACATCGAGAAGTCTGCCTTGTCGATGATTTCAATGCGCAGTCCGTCTTTCTCGCGCACGAAGGTGACCTGGTCTTTGATTTTGTCGAGCTGCTTGTTCTGGGTGAGCTTTTCTTTGACTTCCTGTTCGAGCTTGTCGAAATTCTTTTTGTCGGTCTCGGCAGCAATGCGCTGTCTTTCCTGTTCCGACAGATCGCTAGGATTCCTGACGTTATTCTCGTCTTTACTCGGGCCGTTATCAGTGGACTGACCATCTTCGGCTTGCGGTGTCTCCCGCATCATCAACGAAGTTTGTCTGGACGTGTTCGGCATGCCGTCGGGATCCATGATCGACTGGCCACCCATGATGCCGCCGGCACCGGACAGTTCACTCAAGGTGACATTGCTGTGCGACGTTGGTTTGAAGTATTCGGCGATACTTTTGCGTTGGTCTTCAGTAGTTGCACCCAGCAGCCACATGAGCAGGAAGAACGCCATCATCGCCGTCATCATGTCGGCCAGTGCAATCTTCCACGCACCGCCGTGCGCGCCAGCGTGATCACCATCAATTTTCTTGATGATGATGATGGGCTCAAGCGGTGGGGCGGCCGGTTCCTCGGGAACGTCCTTGCCATCAACCGGTTTATTTTCTGCTTCAGCTTCAGCCATGTGGAGTCATTTGCTTTAAGCGATGGACGAGGGAGATATTTGTTAATCGACCCAGACAGCCGATAATTGAGCTAACTGGCGATATTTGTTCGCATTAAGTTTACTTTATGCAACATAATACCTCAGTTATATTCATTTCCTGCAACTGTGACCGCCATTCGCCCGGCTCAAAACCTCGTTATGTCTACCTTGCTACGCTTGTGCGTGTTGCTTTGTTCGCTGAGCATGGTCAGCTTGGCGGGCGCAGTAAACGACCTCAATCCCGAAGCAGCGACCGGTAGCGTCAGTAAGCCGCTGGTGACCGCCCGTCATTTCATGGCGGCGTCGGCGAATCCGCTGGCCACAAAAGCCGGACATGACGTACTGGCCGATGGTGGCAGCGCTGTCGATGCAGCCATTGCGATGCAAATAGTGCTCAATCTGGTGGAGCCGCAATCGTCCGGCATAGGCGGTGGCGCGTTCATGCTGACTTTCAATGCCCGCACTAAAACCCTCTCCAGCTTTGACGGTCGCGAGACTGCACCCGCGGCGGCGCAGCCTGACCGCTTTATGCAAGACGCTAAGTCCAAGCCCGTTCCCATGCCTTTCATGGACGCCGTCAACAGCGGCAAATCGGTCGGTACGCCCGGTGTACTGAGAGCGCTGGAGCTGGCGCATCAGCGGCACGGCAAGCTGCCATGGGCGCGTCTTTTTGCACCGGCCATAGCGCTGGCAGAGCAGGGCTTTCCCATTTCAAAACGCTTGCATGCGCAAATAGCGGGCAACAAGGACTTGCTGGCGCAGCCTGCAGCGCGCGCCTATTTTTACCATGACGGCCAGGCGCTGCCGGTTGGCAGTCTGCTCAAAAATCCGGCTCTGGCTGGCGTGCTGCGCAAGATTGCACAAGAAGGCGCTCAGGCTTTTTACCAAGGCCAGATCGCCACCGACATTGTCGCCGCCGTGCAGTCGCATCCGCGCGCAGGCGACTTGAGTCTGCAAGACATGGCAAGCTATCGTGCCAAAGAGCGTGCAGTTGTCTGCGGGAATTACCGCATTTACCGTGTCTGTGGCATGGGGCCGCCTTCATCAGGCGGCATTGCGGTAATACAAATGCTCGGCATGCTGGAACAACATGCAGTGCCGGCGATGCAGCCCGAGTCTTTGAAAGCCGTTCATTACTTTGCTGAAGCGGGTCGGCTCGCCTATGCCGACCGCGACCGCTATCTGGCTGATCCGGATTTCATCACTGTGCCGGTGCGCGCTTTGCTAGCCCCCGCTTATCTGCATCAGCGCGGCGCGTTAATCGACAGCCGCATCAGCATGGGTACCGCACTGGCAGGCGATCCGGTAGGTCAGCTTGCTCGTCTGGGTCAGGACAATGCAGCAGATTTGCCATCGACTACGCATATGGTCGCTGTAGATCGCGAGGGCAATGCCGTGAGCATGACGAGCACGATTGAATTCGAGTTCGGCAGCAAAATTTTTGTGCATGGTTTTTTGCTGAACAATCAGCTGACCGATTTTTCACTGACGCCGACGGATGCGAACGGACAGCTTGTAGCCAACCGCGTTGAAGCCGGCAAGCGGCCACGTAGTTCGATGGCGCCAATGATCGTGCTCAAGCAAGGCGAGCTGTTCATGCTGGCTGGTTCGCCCGGTGGCAGTGCGATCATCAACTTCGTGGCAAAGACGTTGATCGCCGTACTGGACTGGCAGCTTGATGCGCAGCAGGCGATCGATTTGCCGAATATGGGTAGCCGTAACAAAGACACGGAACTTGAACGCGGCACTGTGTTGGAAAAATATCTGCCGGACTTGCAGCGAATGGGACATCGCGTCACTATCATGCCTTTTCCCAGCGGCGTACAGGCAATCGTGCTGGAACGCGATGGCATCAAAGGCGGCGCAGACGGGCGCCGTGAAGGCAATGCCAGTGGCGACTGAAACAGGAGAGCACCAGCATGAAAACGCTTAAGCACCATTTAGTATTGACGTCTGCGGTTCTGGGTTTCTGCAGTCTTGCCAGTCACGCCGACACGCTTAAAAAAATTAACGACAGTGGCAGCATCACGCTTGCCTATCGTGAATCCTCGGTGCCGTTCAGTTATCTGGAAGCGCCGGGCAAGCCGGTGGGTTTCGGTGTCGACATCGCCAACAAGCTTGTTGATGCAATCAGGCAGAGCAGCAAAAAAGACATCAAGGTTGCGTACCAGGCCGTCACTTCACAAAACCGTCTGCCGCTGGTAGCCAACGGCACGGTTGATCTTGAATGCGGCTCCACCACCAACAACGCCGCACGCGCAAAAGAAGTCGCGTTCGCGGTTAATTATTTTTATGCGTCTTCACGCATGTTGGTCAAAAAATCATCCAAGGTAAAACGTCTCGGCGACCTGGCAGGGCAGGCCGTGGCTACCACCACCGGCAGCACCAGCTTTGGTCAGCTGCGCAAGATCAGTCTGGAAAAAAATCTCAACCTGTCGGTGGTGCCGGCAAAGGACCACGCCGATGGTTTCCTGCTGCTGGAAGCAGGCCGCGCGCAGGCGTTTGTGATGGATGATATTTTGCTGGCCGGCTTGCTCGCCAATGCTAAAAATCCTGCCGACTATGAAATCGTCGGTGAGCCACTGCAGACCGAAGCCTATGCCTGCATGCTGCGCAAGGATGATCCTGCTTTCAAAAAACTGGTCGACGATACGCTCACCGGCATGATGAAATCCGGCGAGTTTGCAAAGCTGTACAAAAAATGGTTCGAGTCGCCGATTCCGCCACGCGGCAGCAATCTGTCCATGCCTATGAGCCAGCAGCTGCGCGAAAACCTGAAGTCGCCGTCCGACAAGCCGGCAAGCTGATATGCAATGGGACTGGCAGGTCTTCTGCAACAGCACCATCAGCGGTGAAACGACGGCCAGTTGTTTCGGCAGCGGTGGTGACGTTACGTACTTGCAGTGGATGCTGTCGGCCTGGGGCTGGACTGTTTCCGTGTCTTTGCTGGCGATGCTGATTGCCTTGCTGTTCGGCTTGGGCATCGGTGTTTTACGCACACTGCCTTATCGGGTCTGGAGCACGCTTGCTGCCTGCTGGACCGAATTGTTCCGCAATATTCCGGTGCTGGTGCAAGTCTTCATCTGGTATCACGTGCTGCCTGCGTTGCTGCCGGCGCTTAAAAACGTGTCGTCTTTTTATCTGGCCGCCATTGCGCTGGGCCTGTTTACGTCGGCCCGTATCGCCGAGCAGGTCAGGGCAGGCGTGCAGTCGCTGCCCACAGGCCAGCAGCAGGCAGCCACCGCGCTTGGGTTGAGTACCTGGCAAAGCTACCGCAGCGTGATACTGCCGCAGGCTTTGCGTATCGTTCTGCCGGCGTTAACCTCAGAGGCGATGAACATCGTCAAGAATTCTTCCGTTGCCTTTGCCGTATCCGTCACCGAGCTCACGCTGTTTGCCATGCAGGCGCAGGAAGAGACCTCGCGCGGCATGGAAATATATGCCGGCGTCACGTTGCTGTACGTTGTGACGGCACTGGCAGTGAACCGGCTGATGGCGCTGATTGAAGCACGCACGCGCGTGCCAGGTCTGATTGCGGTGACCTGATGCAGTTAGACCTGAGCTTTTTTAGCTGGCAATTGCTGCAAACCTATGTGCTTCATGGTTTGCTGTTTTCGTTGCAGCTGACGGTGCTGGCAACTGCCGGCGGCGTCGTGCTCGGCACCTTGCTGGCTCTGTGCCGCCTGTCGGGCAAGCCTGCATTTGCGTGGCCTGCAGCGGTGTATGTGAATGTGATGCGCTCGGTGCCGCTGGTGATGGTGCTGCTGTGGTTTTTCCTGTTGCTGCCTTTTATTGTCGGCAGGCCGATAGGCGCAGAAGTGTCGGCGATGATTACTTTCACTGTCTTTCAGGCCGCATTTTTTTGCGAAATTATTCGCTCAGGCATTCAGTCGATTCCACGCGGCCAGGTCGATGCCGGCTACGCGCTCGGGCTCGGTTATGCGCAGACAATGCGGCTGATCATCCTGCCGCAGGCCTTGCGCAATATGACGCCGGTGCTGCTGACGCAAACCATCATTCTGTTTCAGGATACGTCGCTGGTCTATGCCATCGGCGCGTATGACCTGCTCAAGGGCTTCGAGATCGCAGGAAAAAATATGGGTCGTCCGGTGGAGGCTTATCTGGCTGCGGCAGCCTTCTATCTGCTGATCTGCTCAGCCTTGTCGCAACTGGTGCGACGTTTGCAAACGCGCAGGTAACAGACTCATGAAAGACAAGACCATGATCCGCATAAATAATGTTTGCAAGTGGTACGGCGATTTTCAGGTGCTGGCCAACTGTTCAACAACGGTCAGTAAAGGTGAAGTGGTGGTTGTGTGCGGTCCTTCGGGATCGGGCAAATCGACACTGATCAAGACTTGCAATGCGCTTGAAGCAATTCAGCAGGGTGACATTACTGTTGACGGCATTGCTGTGAATGCCAGTGGCACGGACCTGCCTGCTTTGCGCGCCCGCGTTGGCATGGTGTTCCAACATTTCGAGTTATTCCCGCATATGTCCGTGCTCGACAATTTGACGCTGGCGCAGCGCAAGGTATTGGGTCGTACTGCTGATGACGCCATAGCGCGCAGCGATCAATTGCTGGAGCGTGTAGGCCTCGTTGCGCAACGTGACAAATTTCCTGCGCAACTCTCCGGCGGTCAGCAACAACGCGTCGCGATTGCACGCGCCTTGGCTATGGATCCGGTGGTGATGTTATTTGACGAGCCGACATCAGCGCTTGATCCTGAAATGGTCGGTGAAGTGCTGGACGTGATGGTGCAGTTGGCTAACGAAGGTATGACGATGATGTGCGTGACGCACGAAATGGGCTTTGCTAGAAAAGTGGCCGACCGCGTGCTGTTCATGGACGGCGGGCGCATTGTGGAAGACTGCAGCAGCAGTGAATTCTTTGGTGATATCAGCAAGCGTGCACCGCGTGCGCAAGAATTTTTATCCAAGATTCTTGCGCACTGAAAGCAGTTTTAAATCTCGATCTTAGTCCCCAGCTCAACAACCCGATTAGCCGGAATCTTGAAAAAGTCTGAAGGCTTGGCCGCGTTCTGCATCATCCAGGCAAACAAGCCCTCGCGCCAGATGGCCATCCCCGGCAGTTTGCTCGGCACCACGGTGTCGCGCGCCAGGAAGAATGATGTTTCGTCGATGTTCAACGTCAGCCCCTGCTGCTTTTCGATCAGCCCCAGTACCGTATTAATGTCCGGTGTTTCCTTGAAGCCGTGTACGGCGCGCACCAGATAGATATCGCCGCCCATATCATTGATCGTCAGCCTGTCTTCGTCGCGCACATAAGGCACGTCCCAGATGGACAGCTTCAGGAAAATCACGCGTTCATGCAGTACGCGATTGTGTTTGAGGTTGTGCAACAGAGCGACGGGCACGTAATCGATGTGCGCAGTCAGAAATACGGCAGTGCCTTCGACGCGATGCGGCGGATGCGCGAGCATGCCCTTGATGAATTCCGGTAGTCGTATTGAATCGCTGACGATACGTTCACGCAGCAGTCTGCGGCCCTTGTACCAGGTTGTCAGCATCAGAAAACAGATTGCGCCCAGCATCAGCGGGTACCAGCCGCCGTCTTTGACCTTGATGATATTCGCGGTCCAGAATGAAAAGTCAACGATGAAAAATATGGCTGACAAAATGGCGACCAGCACAGACTTGATTTTCCATTCGTTGTACATCACGACCGCCAGCATCGATGTCGTAATCAGCATAGTGGTTGTGACGGAGATACCGTAGGCCGCCGCAAGGTTGCCGGATTCACGGAACTGGATCACGGTGAAAATAACCAGCACCAGCACGGTCCAGTTCACGGTAGGCATGTAGATCTGGCCGCGTTCGGTGTCAGAGGTGTGCATGATTTGCATACGCGGCAAAAAGCCCAGCAGGATGGCCTGATTGGCGAGCGAGAAGGCGCCCGAAATAACTGCTTGCGAAGCGATGACGGTGGCTATCGTCGCCAACCCGATCATGGGCCACAGCGCCCATTGCGGCATCATCAAAAAGAATGGATTGCTGATTGCCGCCGGCGTCGTCATCAGCAAGGCGCCCTGGCCAAAATAATTGATCAGCAATGCAGGTAAAGCTACCAGTAGCCAGGCCAGCCGCACGGGCTTGCGTCCGAAGTGACCCATGTCGAGATAGAGTGCTTCAACGCCGGTGACGACCAGCACCACCGAACCCATGACGATGTAAGCCTGAAACGCGTGCTCGACAATGAAGTCAATCGCATACATGGGCGAGACCGCGTACAGCACGCTAGGGTTGAGCAAAATGTTGTAGCCACCGATGACAGACAGTGCTGTAAACCAGACCAGCATGATAGGACCGAAAAATTTTCCGACTGCGGCCGTGCCATAGCGCTGGACCCAGAACAGCAGGATGATGATGACGAGCGTGATCGGAATCACAAAATGCTTCAGGTCCGGTTGTATGACTTCCAGACCTTCGACGGCAGACAGCACTGAGATGGCTGGCGTAATGACAGATTCACCGAGCAGCATGCAGGCACCCAGCGCGCCCAACATTAAAAGGAATACATAGCGCCGCCTGTCATTGCGCGCAGAGCGCAGCGCCAGCGCCATCAGCGACAAGACACCGCCTTCGCCGTTGTTATCGGCGCGCAGCACGAAGACGACGTACTTGATCGTCACCACCAATATCAGCGCCCAGAAAATCAGCGAGATGATGCCGAAGATAGCCGCTTGGGAAAAAGGAATGCCATGTTCAGGGCTAAAGCATTCTTTGAGTGCATACAGCGGGCTGGTACCAATATCGCCAAACACGACGCCGATAGCTGCGAGCACCAGAACGGACAGCTTGCCATGATGCTCACTGCCGCTGCCCTCAATGTTCACGGGGCGCATGACGGAAGATTGTGAAAACTCTGGATTACTGATCGACAAAATAAATTCCTTGACTGTATAAATGTGCTCAGGTGCTGACTATAAAACTAAGGCAGGGCGAACAATGCGCAACTATTCTGACTCTACGCTGACAGCGCGGTATTACAAGGGTTTGGTAATGACAACTGCACCGCGCAACTTGCCTACGCTGTAGCCGGTGGCCTGATCATCCGGATATTCCAGTTTGATTTTCTCGGCCAGCGGTGTACTGATATCGCTGGCCTGACCGTGGCAGGACAGGCACATAGGCTGCACCATGATCGCTTTGGCGTAATGCAGTTCTCGTTTGCCGTTGCCGCTGTCAACGACTTGCCAGTACTCGAGATCAGCCGGTTTGTCGCCACGCGCCAGACGTTCTTCAAACTGGCTCAGCGCTTCTTTCTGCCACGCGTTAGGCATACCCATTTTGCTATTGCGAACCTTGGTACCGACCCGGGTGATTTGTATCCCGTGCTCAGCTGACAGATTTTTTGCGATCGACGGCGCAACTTCCTTGCAGACGCTGACGGCAGCCAGAGGTCCGTCAGCAGTCATGGCAGCCTTGAGTTTTTGGCCCAACTGGTTGAGCAGTTGCCCGGCGATCTCGCGAGTGGACTGCATGACGGAGGGTTCTACTTCAGCTTCAGCGCGCAGGCTGCCGACGGCAGTGAGCAAGAGCAGGGAAATGGCCAGACTTGCTGGCAAGCGTGAGGATAAATTTTTCAATATTATTCCAGTTTGATGAGCCTAGATAAACCGCAGGCGCCAGCTTATCAGAAACGAGGTGGGTCGACCAATTACAGGGCTTACCTAATAGCTAACGAAGTTCCCCTGAAAATAGCTTTTGAATAATGACTTAACCCCGATGTACGCAGCCGGAATCAAATTTCGGATAAACAGTAGAATGAATTCATTCTGGATAAGTCAGTATGGAAAGCAAAATGAAAAAAATACTTTTCTTGTTCTTGGCCACCTTGCCACTGTTCTTGCCGCCACTGGCTTATGGCGGTCAGTCCATCCTTGGCAGTGGCAGCATGCTGTGTGAAACCTACGTGCAATCAGACGACGTCATCAAGCTTGCTACCGAAAGTTGGGCTCTGGGTTTTTTAAGTTCTGCAAATATGCGCTCTAAAAATCTCGACTTGCTGATGGCAATTGATAGCGTGGCCGTGATCGATGCTGTTGAAAATTTTTGCGCATCGCATCCATCAGACAATATCGCGAACGCTACGATCCACGTTTTGATGGAATTGGTCGCTTCAGCCGATGAAGACTGCACAGAGAAACGTAGCAATCCAACACGCAGTCGCGGCTTGAATCATTGTGATAACCCTTCGTCGGTAGAAAATAGCGATGAGCCTGTCGGGTGGAGCATGACGGTTCCTGCCATAGAATAAAACTACCAATTTGGAACCGGATTATTTCCTGTAGAAATTTTTAACAATCCCCCCTTCCAAAAAAGCAAATTGTCAGAGCTGCATGGCTGGCAGAAAATAGTGGTAATAATCCCATTTTCTGTCTACGCCCATGCCACCTGAAGAACTCGATCTTGCACTGCTCAGACAATGGCTGGGTCGTACCGAAACCAAGACAGACCTTATTCATGCGCCGGCGGCAAACGCGCTGGCAGCGACGCTGGATCAGCGGTCTGACCAACAAGAGGGCAGTGCACTTCCACCGCTATGGCACTGGATCTACTTCTGGAGCGTGAGTGCGCAATCTGAACTCGGCGACGATGGTCACCCACAGCGTGGCGGCTTTTTGCCACCGGTGCCGCTGCCGCGCCGCATGTGGGCAGGCGGGCGCTTTCGCTTTCTAGCGCCCTTGGTGATTGGTGCATCGGCTTCGCGCACCTCGACCATCGCCAGCATCGATACCAAAACCGGCAGCAACGGTCAGTTAGCCTTCGTTAAAGTCAGTCATGAAATCAGCTGTGAAGGACAAGTGTGCATACTAGAAGAGCATGACATTGTGTATCGCGACCTGCCCGCACCCGGCGCGGCGGCAGCTGTGCCCAAGCTTGCACCTACAGCCTCTTTATGGTCGCGTACCATTACCCCTGACCCCGTGCTGTTGTTCCGCTATTCGGCACTGACCTTCAACGGCCACCGCATTCACTACGACCGCAGCTACGTAACGACGGTTGAAGGTTATCCTGGTCTGATCGTGCACGGACCATTGATTGCCACGCTATTGATTGGCCTTGTTCGCGAACACCTGCCGCACGAACAGATTGCAGAATTTGAATTCCGCGCAGTCGGTCCCTTGTTTGATATCGAAGCGTTCAGTATTCACGGCCAGCCGGATGCAGATGGCCGCACCATCAACCTGTGGGCAGCCAATGCGCGTGGTGAACTGGCGATGCAGGCCAAGGTGTCACTCGCCATAAAAAATTAAATCATCTAAACAGGAAATTCATGCGTCCGCTTGATGGCATTACTGTCGTAACACTTGAACACGCAATTGCCGCGCCATTCTGCACACGTCAACTGGCCGATCTGGGCGCGCGCGTCATCAAACTCGAACGTCCCGGCGTTGGTGACTTTGCGCGTGCCTATGATGAACGCGTGCGCGGCATGGCTTCTCACTTCGTCTGGACCAATCGCTCCAAGGAAAGTCTGACACTGGACGTCAAGCACAAGGAAGCAAACGCTATCTTCGACAAGCTGCTGGCTAAGGCGGATGTGCTGGTACAAAACCTTGCCCCGGGCGCAGCTGCGCGGCTGGGTTTGTCGTATGAAGCCTTGCGCGAAAAATATCCGGCATTAATTGTCTGCGATATCTCCGGCTATGGCGCCAACGGTCCTTACCGTGACAAAAAAGCCTATGACTTGCTGATACAAAGCGAGTCCGGATTTCTGTCCGTGACAGGCACGGCAGACGAGCCAGCCAAAGCAGGTTGTTCAGTCGCCGACATTGCCGCTGGCATGTATGCGTACACAAATATTCTGGCTGCGTTAATCCAGCGCGGTAAAACCGGCAAGGGCTGCCACATTGATGTCTCCATGCTCGAGAGCATGGTCGAGTGGATGAACTTCCCGCTGTATTACGCGATTGATGGCGCATCGCCGCCTATGCGCGCTGGTGCGGCGCATGCGACCATTTATCCGTATGGTCCGTTTCCCGCAGGTGACGGCAAGGTTGTCATGTTGGGTTTGCAGAACGAGCGCGAATGGCAAACATTCTGCGCGCAGGTCTTGTTGCAGCCAGCGCTTGCCAGCGATGCGCGCTTTGCGTCGAACACCTTGCGCACCACCGCGCGCAAAGAACTCTATGCACTGATCTGCGGCGTGTTTGCCGACATGACAGCCGCAGAGGTCATTGCGCGACTGGAGCAGGCACAGATTGCCAATGCCCAGCTCAACGACATGCACGACCTGTGGGAGCATGCGCAGCTGCGTGCGCGCGAACGCTGGACGGAAGTCGCGTCGCCGGTCGGTCCCTTGCCAGCGCTGCTACCGCCTGCCGTGCCGAATACCTGGACGCCCCGTATGGATGCCATACCTGCGCTGGGTCAGCACACAACAGCCATTCTGGCCGAGCTCGGTTATGACGCCGCAGCGATTGCCGGGCTTGAAACCGCGAAGGCGATCTGAATGTCATCTGCTACGCCGATTACTTACCTGTTCGTTCCCGCCAACCGTCCGGAACGTTTCGACAAAGCCCTTGCTGCCGGTGCCGATGTCGTCATTATTGATTTAGAAGATGCTGTCGCCATTGATGAAAAAGAATCAGCCCGTGCGGCGCTGTCCGACTGGCTTTCGTCTGAAAGTGCAGAAAATAAAACAATCGCGCTGCGCATCAATAGCGCCGACTCGATCTGGCATGCAGCGGATTTGACCTTGTGCGGCCATGCCAGTGTCGCCGCGGTTGTGTTACCCAAAGCTGCCAGCGTAGACGAAGTGGCGCGCGTGGTTGCCGCTGGCGCACGCACGGTCATTCCTCTTATTGAAAGCGCAGCCGGTTTCGTGCAGGCTGGTGCGCTTGCTGCAGCACCGTCAGTGAGCCGGCTCATGTTTGGCAGCATAGATTTTTGCGTTGACCTTGGCATCGAAGGCGACGATCGCGAGCTTGATTATTTTCGCTCGCAACTGGTACTGGCTTCGTGTTTGGCCGGTATTGCGGCGCCGGTCGATGGCGTGACCACAGCAATCAATGATGAAGAGATATTGCGGTCCGATACCCTGCGCGGCAAGCGCTTCGGATTCGGCGGCAAGCTATGCATTCATCCGAAACAGATTGCTGGCGTACGTGCTGCTTATTTGCCGTCAGCGGCCGAAGTCGCGTGGGCGCAGCGCGTGGTTGCTGCCGCTACGGCAGCGCATGGTGGTGCTGTAGCTGTGGATGGAAAAATGGTGGACCGGCCGGTGATACTGAAGGCTGAGCGGATATTGCAGCAGGCGGAATTGCTGCAATAATTATTGAGATATTTTTTGGGTTGATTTATTGCGCAATTTCTACCAAGACTTCTGGCCGGAGTTTAGCGATCTGCAATAAAGTTTTTGCTGCTCCCGATGGTTCACGCCGACCCTGCTCCCAGTCTTGCAGTGTTCGTACTGACACACCCATCAATACAGCAAAGGATGATTGCGATAAACCAGTGCGGGTCCTTGCTTCTACTACTTCATGAACATTGAAACTGCCAATCGCATTTCCTTGCCCGGCTTTCATTTCACGGACAGATTGCAATAGTTCTGCGCCCAGATCGCGACCCATATCTCGTTTTACGAGTTCATTTGCTTTGTTGACCATTTTCGATCTCCTCTTTTACCTGCCGCAAGACGTGTGCCGGTATATTCTCCATAACTGACTTTGAGTAAATCAGTAGCAGCCAGATTTCACTAGCGCGAAGCCGGTTAAAGTAAATAATCCGAACACCACCACTTTTACCAGTTCCTTTGCGCGCCCATCGCACTTTTCGTACGCCACCAGATCCGGGAATCACATCTCCCGCTTCTGGATTTTGTGCCAGCCAAACCGCAAATTCAGCGCGCTCATCTTCCGCCCAGTAATCCGGCCAGAGGCGTTGGAAGCTTGGTGTTTCTATTAGTGTGAGTAACATTCGAATAGTACGGCATTGCCGTATATATTTGCAAGAGAAGATTTTGGTATTTGACGCTATGGGCACGACAATAAAAATATTGTCGTGCCAGCGCAATCTGTTGCCGATTGTCTTGCGTCGCTATTGGCAATATCTGTGTGTTTAGCTACACATCAACAATCTGCAGCAAATGACTTATCCAAATCTAACCCCAGCTTGTCAGCCATCTCCCGCATTTCAGCAGCACTCTTTTGTCCCGCATATTTTTCAACCAGCGCAGTATAGGCAATCCACTTCGCATCAACCTCAAAGAAATCACGCAATTCAGCACGTGTATCGCTGCGACCAAAACCATCGGTACCCAGCGTTGTGTAAGGCGCTGGCACATAAGCACGCACGGCTTCTGGCACTGCGCGCACGTAGTCCGACACGGCTATCACCGGCGCAGTACTGCCGTGAAGTTGCTGCGTAATCCACGGCAGAGCATCGCTGTGTTGAAGTCGACGTTCGCGTTCGCAGGCGATGCCTTCACGCGCCAGTTGCGAGAAGCTGGTGACGCTGTAAACCGCAGCCTTGATTGCAAAAATGCCTTCCAGCAGATCGGCGGCGGCCATTGCTTCTTTCAACAAGGGGCCTGCTGCCAGCAGCCTGACGTCTGCATCCGCCACAGCGCTTACGCAATGCATGCCGCGCAGGATGCCTTCGCGCGATCCGGCCGGCATGCTTGGCTGCGCTTCGTTTTCGTTGGTGACGGTCAGGTAATAAAACACGTCTTCATTTTGCTGCAGCATGCGTTGCATGCCGTCGTCAACAATCACTGCCAGTTCATACGCATAGGCCGGGTCATATGAAATGCAGTTCGGGATGGCGGCCGACATGATGTGGCTGCTGCCGTCCTGATGTTGCAAACCTTCGCCGCCGAGGGTGGTGCGGCCTGATGTTGCGCCGATCAGGAAGCCACGCGCACGCTGGTCAGCCGCAGCCCAGATCAGGTCGCCTACACGCTGAAATCCAAACATCGAGTAGTAGATATAGAAGGGCAGCATAGGCAGGCCGTGCACCGAATAGCTGGTGGCTGCTGCTGTCCAGGAAGAGATCGCACCGGCTTCGGTGATGCCTTCTTCCAGAATCTGGCCGTCGGTCGCTTCGCGATAGTAGAGGATGGAGCCAATGTCTTCCGGCTCATACAATTGGCCCTGCGCCGAATAGATGCCGATCTGGCGAAACAGGTTGGCCATGCCGAAGGTGCGCGCTTCATCGGCAACGATGGGCACTACACGCGGACCTAGCGTGGCGTCTTTGAGCAGGTTGCCCATCATTCTGACCAGGGCCATCGTCGTCGACATTTCTTTGCCGTCGGCTTGCAGCGCAAACTGCGCATGGCTTTCGATGTCAGGTACAGCCAGTGGTGTGCGCGGGTCGACACGGCGCGGCATGGAGCCACCGAGTGCGTCGCGTTTCTCGAGCAGATGGCGCAAGACAGGGCTGTCTGCCGGTGGTTTGTAGAAAGACAGGTTTTCTACTTGCGCATCTGTCAGCGGCAAATGAAAACGGTCACGGAAATCGAGCAAGTCTTGCAGCTCGAGTTTTTTCTGCTGGTGCGTTGTCATCTTGCCCTGACCAGCCGTGCCCATGCCAAAGCCCTTTTTGGTTTGCGCAAGGATCACAGTCGGCGCACCGGCATGCTTGCTGGCGGCGTGATAGGCAGCATAAATTTTGCGCAGGTCGTGACCGCCGCGGCGGAGCCTGTCTATTTCGTCATCGGTTAGGGTCGCGCCGATTGCCTGCAAGGCCGGGTTCTGTCCGAAGAAATGCTCGCGATTGAATGGACCGTCATTGGCCGCGAAGGTTTGCAGTTGGCCGTCGACAGTGCGGTTCAATGCATCGACCAGTTCGCCTTGCGTGTCACGCGCAAACAATGGATCCCAGTCCGAACCCCACAGCAGCTTGATGACGTTCCAGCCAGCGCCGGCAAACAAGGTTTCGAGTTCGTCGATGATGTGGCCATTGCCACGCACCGGACCATCAAGACGCTGCAGATTGCAGTTGATCACGAAGACCAGATTGTCGAGTTTTTCGCGCGAGGCCAGTGACAGTGCCGCCAGCGATTCCGGCTCGTCCATTTCGCCATCGCCGAATACGCCCCAGACAGTACGTTCTTGTGGCGCGAGCAGCTTGCGATGCTCAAGGTAGCGCATGAAGCGCGCCTGATAGATCGCGCTGATCGGGCCCAGCCCCATCGAGCCGGTAGGGAATTGCCAGAAGTCCGGCATCAGCCACGGATGCGGGTAAGAAGACAGACCTTGCAAGCCTTGTTTTTTTGCGCTGATCTCTTGCCTGTAATGGCTGAGATTTTCTTCGTTCAGTCTGCCTTCAAGAAAAGCGCGTGCATAAATGCCGGGAGAGGAGTGCGGCTGGAAGTAGACCAGGTCGCCGCTGGATTGCTCAGTCGCAGCGCGAAAGAAGTGATTGAAGCCGACTTCAAACAAATCAGCAGCAGACGCGTAGCTGGCAATGTGGCCGCCAAGTTCGCCATAGGCGCGGTTGGCACGCACCACCATTGTCAGTGCGTTCCAGCGCATGATGCCGGCCAGCGATTCTTCGAGCGCGAGCGCATCGACGCCGCCAGGGTAGGGCGGTTCATCGGCAACGCGTATCGTATTGATGTAAGGCGTGTTGCGCGCATCGCGCCAGTTAACGCCAGCTGCCTGCGCTGCAGCCGACAGCCGCGAAAGGATGAAGCGGGCACGTTCCGGTCCTGCCGATTCGAGAACCGATTGCAAGGCGGCGAGCCATTCCCTTGTTTCAGTGGCGTCAATGTCTTGCTGTGTGCTGAGTTGTTCGGCTGAGTTTCTGTCCATGACGGCTCCGCAAATAGAGTGGCTTTTCAATCCGATAAGTTACGCCTTTACGCACCGCAGTTGGTGCTGAAAACTTCGCCATATTTCTTATTTGAAGCATAAAATGCTTCATTTCTTACGAATAGTGAATTTATATGTCTGAAAAACTAGATAAGACAGATTTGCGGATTTTGAGCCATCTGCAGCAGGACGCGAGCTTGTCAAACGTTGAGCTGGCTGCAAAAGTCAGCCTGTCACCCTCGCCGACTTTGGCGCGCGTCAAGCAAATGGAGGCAGAGGGCGTCATTGCGCGCTATGTGGCGCTGGTTGATCCGCATGCGCTGGGATTGAAGGTGAACGTCTTTGTGCGGGTGTCGCTGGAAAAGCAGGAGGCCGGTGCGCTTGAGCGTTTTGAGCAGGCGGTCAGTCACTTTGATGAAGTGATGGAGGTCTATCTGATGACGGGCGATGAAGATTATTTGCTGCGTATTGTGGTGCCCGACCTGCAGGCGCTCGAGCGTTTCATCCTCGAACATTTGACGCGGATACCAGGCATAAAAAACATCAAGTCAAGTTTTGCGCTCAAGCAGGTCAAGTACAAGACGGCATTACCCATCGCCGGCAACTTGCGCTGACGCAGCGTTTACGCACATCGTTCAAGTTGCGCGGTAGCCGTTGTGGATTCTCAAGATAGCTCGGGTGCATGTTGTCAAAATCCGAGTGAACTTAACAACCCGCATGAGGACACAATGGAGCAAGAAAATATGCAAACGATGCAGCGCTACGACCCCGACTTACTGCTGGCTTCCCTGATTGGTAAGCTGAATCTGAAAAACGACGCGGCGCTATCGCGCGCGCTGGAAGTATCACCGCCCGTGATCAGCAAGATACGGCACCGGCGCCTGCCTGTTACGGCATCGCTGTTGATTCGCATGCATGAGGTCAGTGCTCTGACGATTTCTGAATTGCGACAATTGATGGGTGACCGGCGCGGGAAGTTCAGGATCAGTGACAAGCATTTCAAGCCGCGAGATGCCGTCGCTAAAAGTTAACGGGCTGAGAGTTTTTTAAGTTCGTCCAAGGTGTTGATATTACTGAACGCTGCGTCATCATCAAACAGAATTTCGATGGTGACCAGCGTCGCTATCCACGCATCCATCTTGCGACCGCCTGTTTGTAAAAACTCTGTCAGTTGCGGTAGCAAGCTGCTTTTCATGAGCGCAAAAACAGGATGCCTTTGACGCCTGCCTCCATTGATGGTGACGGCAAGGGCGAGGTCGGCTTGCGCTTCCTGCAAGCCTGCATACAGGCGCGCAACCAGATCATCAGGCAAAAAAGGCGAGTCACAAGGCGCGCACAGCAAATAATTAGTTTCGCAATGGCTCAAGCCCGCTTGCAGTCCTGCCAGTGGTCCGGCATAGTCAGGCATGACATCCGGCCAGACCGGCAATCCGAATGCGCGATACGCATCAAGGTTTTGGTTCGCATTGATCATCAGCGTGCCGAGCTGCGGCGCCAAACGCTGCACGACCTGCTGCACCATGGGTGCGCCATTAAACAGCTGCAGTCCTTTATCAACTGTTCCCATCCGGGTGCCTAGTCCGCCGGCAAGGATAACGCCACTAATCTGTTTGCTGTCCATAAGCTATTTCTTTGTTGTGCTGCCAAATGCTTCATGCATGGTCAATATGGAGCCGGTATCTGCGGCATCATAACCAGGCAGCTGATTGACTACATTACGGAAACTTTCCGAGCGCAGCACGTCAATTACGCGTTGCATCTGCGGCTGCTCCAGCGATTCGTTCGGCACTGCAAAGAAATAGCGTTCGCGTATCAACGGAATAAAGTCGAGCTTGAAACGCTGCGCCGCTGTCTGCACACCAAAGCCGACGTCGGCCATGCCGCTGGCGATATAAGCAGCGACTGCAGAATGCGTGAACTCAGCGTTTTCAAAACCGTTAACCTGCACCGGCAAGACGCTATGCTCGTTGAGCAGCAACTCCAGCAGCATGCGCGTGCCAGAGCCGGTTTGACGGTTGACGAAATGCACATCAGCGCGCTTCAAATCGTTCAGGCTTTCAATGCCGAGCGGATTGCCGGAGTTGACGAACAGCCCCTGCACCCGAACAGCCAGATGAATCAGCTGGTAAGCCTTAGGATCAAGCCATTTGCCGTAGCGTTCCATTGCCTGCGCTTCAAATGCGCCCAGCGGCACATGAAAACCGGCCAGATCGGATTCACCACGAGACAGCGCCGCGACAGCATCAGTGCTGTTGCGGTAGCGCAGATCAATCGGCAAACCGAGCTCGCCTGCCTGCTTCAAAAAAGCGGCTACGGCAAAGCCGTGGCTGGCATCTAGCCGGATCATCGCTGCGGGGTTGCCGAAGGTTTTGCCGAGCTCGGTTTCCAGCTCCGAGGCCAGGCTTTCCAGTGTCGGTGACAGGCGCGCGGCAACGCGGCGGTCAGCCCAGATCAGTTTTTCTGCCAGATTAGAGAGTTGCGTGCCGCGTCCGCGACCGGTTTGCATCAGGCTGTGCCCGAATAGCGCTTCGGCCTTGCGCAGCAAACCCCATGCATAGCGGTACGAAAGGCCGACTGTTTGCGATGCACGGGCGATAGAACCCGTCTCTTCAATCGCCCTAAGCAGCGTTAGTAATACGGCGGTATCGAGCGCTTCGCCGTCGCCTTGGGTGATTTCCCAATGTGGATTAATTCTAACTTTGAACATTATGTTTTTATAAGCCTATTGCGCTAGGGAATCCTGAGTGTTAATTTTCGCAACGGCAATGCGATACTCTAGCAGAGTGCGTCCGCCTGTTGGCGGAAAGCTATGCAACTAAAACATATTTGGCCATAAATAAGTGGCTGAGCAAGAGGGAGACAAAATGGGACTATTCGATTTACTGGCGAAGGAACGCACAATCGCCGGTGCAGGCTTTAACCGCTGGCTGGTACCGCCGGCAGCGTTGGCCATTCACCTCTGTATTGGCATGGCCTATGGTTTCTCCGTGTTCTGGAAGCCGTTGGGTAATGCGCTGCTGGGCGCTGACGGCCTGCCGCTGGCATCCTGCGCTGCCGGTGCTTCCACTTTTGCTGACAAGCTCGGCGGCACCTGGCGTGCGCTGTTTGCGACCGACTGTAACTGGACCCAGTTCGATCTGGGCTGGATGTACACGCTGTTTTTCGTGCTGCTCGGTTGCTCGGCCGCGATCTGGGGCGGCTGGCTCGAACGCGCCGGCCCGCGCAAGGCTGGATTGGTATCGGCTGTTTGCTGGTGCGGTGGCCTGCTGATTTCTGCTTTGGGTATCTACCAGCATCAGCTATGGATGCTGTGGGTCGGTTCAGGCGTCATCGGCGGTATCGGACTCGGCCTCGGCTACATTTCACCGGTGTCGACACTGATTAAATGGTTTCCGGACCGCCGTGGCATGGCAACCGGCATGGCCATCATGGGCTTTGGCGGTGGCGCAATGATAGGCTCACCGCTGGCAACCATGCTGATGGCAAAATTTGCGACTCCGGGCAACACCGGCGTCTGGCAAACCTTCGTTGCACTGGCTGCAATCTATTCGGTCTTTATGCTGTGCGGTGCCTTTGGCTACCGTGTACCTGCCACCGGCTGGAAACCAGCTGGCTGGGAACCACCGCAAAATGCAGTGGCGAACAACATGATCGCGACGCGTCACGTCCATCTGAAAAACGCACACAAAACACCGCAGTTCTGGCTGCTGTGGACCATGCTCTGCATGAACGTCTCTGCCGGTATCGGCATCATTGGCGCTGCGTCACCGATGCTGCAAGAGACCTTTGCTGGCGCACTGATCGGGCAGGTTGACATCGGTTTTGCTGATCTCAAGCTCGACAAGGCTTTGCTCGCTGGTGCAGTCGCTATCGGTGCCGGTTTTGTAGGCCTGATTTCGCTGTTTAACATCGGCGGCCGTTTCGTTTGGGCGTCGTCTTCCGACAAGCTGGGTCGCAAGCGAACCTACTTTATCTTCTTCGTGCTCGGTATTGCGATGTATCTGCTGGCATCAGCGGCCGCAGGATGGAAATCACTGCCTATCTTTGTGTTGAGCTTCTGCGTGATTGCCTCGATGTACGGCGGCGGCTTTGCGACCATTCCCGCCTATCTGGCTGACATGTTCGGCACACAGTTCGTCGGCGCCATTCACGGCCGTCTGCTGACTGCATGGTCAACCGCCGGTATTGTCGGCCCCGTCATCGTCAACTATATGCACGACGTGCGTCTCGAAGCGAAGGTGCCGTTCGATCATATCTACGGACCGATCTTCTATGTGCTGGCCGCGATGCTGGTGGTAGGTTTCATTGCCAACTTGCTGGTGCGCCCGGTTGCAGACCGCTTCTTTATGAGCGATGCTGAACTGGCTGTTGAAAAGCAGCTTGCACATGAAAAAACACTGGCATCTGCTGTTGGCGGTTCTGCTGCCGAAGGCGGCAGCAGCCATCCGGTGCTCGCTGTTTTGGCATGGGTTGCCGTTGGTGGTCCGCTTGCTTATGGCATCTGGGTCACGCTGCAAAAATCAGCCATCCTTTTTCACTAAACATTAATTAAGTATTTTGGTTACGAACGCCTGTCACTCGCGTGGCAGGCGTTTTTTTTGTAAAAATTTTGTAAGAGAAAACCAATGACATTTTGGAAGCAATGGAAAGCAACGGGCGCGCTGCCGCCTAAACCGGCAAAGAAAGTTGTACTGCTGGCTGGCTTGGGTGGCTTCATCGCCATCGCCGTGCTGGCGCTGCTGGCAGAACAAAGCGGCGCACTGCTGATACTGGGCTCGTTCGGTGCGAGTTGTGTGCTCGTGTTCGGCTTTATCGAGTCGCCCTTTGCGCAACCGCGCAATGTCATTGCCGGTCATTTCATATCGAGCCTGACCGGGCTGGTTTTTCTGAATCTGTTTGGCGCGCAGTGGTGGAGCATGGCACTAGCCGTTGCGGTCGCGATTATTTTGATGATGGTCACGCGTACTGTACATCCACCAGCAGGTAGTAACCCTGTGATTGTGATGCTGGCGCAGCCGGGCTGGCAGTTTTTGCTGACGCCGACTTTGCTTGGCGCGGTGGGGATTGTGATAGTTGCGCTCGTCTACAACAACTACCCTAAGGGCAGGCAGTATCCGAAGTACTGGTGAGATGTTTAGAGGTCAGTAATCAGGCAGCGTGATCGTGTCGCCCCAGACCTTCTGCGATGAAAGAAAGCACCAGTGTGTTTAAGGATACTCCCTCGGATTTTGCCCGGGTAGCGAGCTGCGCGTGAATAGTTTTTGGAACACGCGCCACAAACTTGCCGGATGCAACACCACCGCTATTGGGCTTGGGGATAGCGAAGCCTTTTGCGGTCAACGTGGCTATCGTAGCGGCCAGTGCTTCCTTGCCGTTGGCGATAGCTTCTTCCAGAGTTTCTCCATCCGAGATGCAATCTGAAAAGTCTGGATAGGAGATCAAATATCCGCCGCCCTCTGCTGCCGACAAGGGGCGAATCTCGAACGGGTAATTCGTTATTTTTTTCATGTCTCATTCTCCTTTAGTAAAGCGAGAAATTTTTTAATGTAAACCGGCTTGATCGGGCGATGCGCTGGAACTGGCAAGGTTTTGCCATCAGCTCGAATAAATACACAATGACTTGTGCCATCCTGCCGCCAATCAATCCCATGCTGCCGTGCCACCGTTTGCAATTGCTCAATGCGCCAATCGAGCGGATTTCTGCGCATCGATTCAAGCAATTTAGTGGCAGTACTCATGCCATAGATAGTATTACCAGTAATATCAAACGTCAAGTCCGCTCCAAAAAAACATTTTAAAAATGCGACTGAGCTGCCGATATAGATTTTTCAATCTTGACGCGCAGTGGCCGGATAGCTGTGCCGGCGACAATTAAGCCCAACGGCTTCTCGCCAAGCTGGCAAAAGGCGTTGACGATTTGTTGATCGCGTACCTTGCCGCTGCTGAGCATTTTGCCTGCGTAGTCAAGCGCACTGCTGATACTGGGTTCGTTCGGTGCGATTTCCGTGCTCGTGTTTGGATTCATCGAGTCGCCCTTTGCGCAACCGCGCAATGTCATTGCCGGGCATTTTCTGTCGAGCCTGACCGGACTGGTGTTTCTGAATTTGTTTGGCGCGCAGTGGTGGAGCATGGCACTGGCCGTTGCAGTCGCGATTGCGTTGATGATGGCCACGCGTACTCTGTAAGTTTGAACTACTACAATTTGTCAAACCATCAAAGGCGCCTTTTGCGTGCCTGCCTTTTGTGGTGGTGTTCCAACACACGCTGCTATTTTGTACTAGTTCGGAACAAGTCTCCCCATTCTAAACACCATATAGAGAACACCCGCTGCATTGAGCATCGCACTGTCGGTCAATTCTCTTTCAAGGAGTCGCATCATGGATCGTTCAAGTTCATCAGGTTCACTTGGTAAAAAAATGATCTGACCACCTCTCGGTCCAGCGAAGAGGATGTGTCTGAAAAATCCAAGGAAAAAGTCAAAAACAAAGATAAGAACGAAGACAAGCAGCCGGTGATGGTATCGAAGGAAGAGAAAAAAGATAGCGTATCAAAGCGGGCTGCTTATGCACAATCAAAAGGCTCAGCACAGACCAAGCCAAGCCGGTCCATGCCACGGTTCCAAGCTGAAATATCAGGCCGGCATACCACCACCACTACTGCGACCACTACCACTACAAACGCTCGCGCTGAAAGATCTATGGAAAGCAGTAGCGAATCGGAACAAGAGGAAAACATAAGTTCGACAGTGCCTGTTATTAGGTCTGTGTCATCGACGACGAATAGCGTATCGACTGCCACTATTTCAGTGGCTAATCCAGCGTGGACAAACTTTAATCAGGAGGCTCTCCAGAGGGAAGGTAATTTTTGGGTCGGTCCTGCGACTGACATCACCGAACTATGCAGCTGGCTAGCCAGCTCGCCACCGGGAATCACGGGATGCGGATTCAGTTACGGTGTTGGAACTGATGCAGATGTCATCATGGTGTTAGCGGCACTGGAAAAAAACACAAGCATATCTAATTTAATGATCGGTTATCGTGCCATGAGTACCGAAGTCGTCAAAGCGTTAAGCACGACTTTGCAAGTTAACAGGTGTTTAAATAACCTCGAACTTAGCTCTTGCCGTATTGGTGAGCAGAGCATTAAGTTATTAGCCGAAGCTCTTAAAGATAATCGGAATCTGACTACTCTAAAATTTAATAACAATCACATCAAAGATGCAGGTGCTAAGTTGTTAGCCGAGGCTCTGACAGTTAACAATACCCTGACTACACTTGAACTTTCTAGTAACGATATTAAAGAAGAGGGTGCAAGGTCGCTAGCCGAAGCTCTTAAAGCGAACATTACCCTGACTACGCTTGATTTAAGCGACAACGATATCGGTGATGGTGGTGCAACGGCAATCGCACAAGTTTTGAAAGATAACCAAGGCCTTGCCACACTTGATATTAGTTGTAACAATCTCGGTGATTTTAGTACTAAGACTTTCGCCGAGGCATTGAAAGATAACAGAACCTTGAAGTTGTTAAATCTTAGCGAGAACAGTATTGGCGACGATGGCGTCGAGGAGATAGCCGAGGCGTTGAAAGTTAACAAGTTCCTTACGACCCTTGGACTTCATTCCAACAAAATCAAAGAAAAGGGAGGGGTAGCAATAGCTGAGGCTTTGAAAATCAACACGAGCCTTACGAATCTTGATCTTAATGCCAACAAAATCAAAGCTGCGGGGGTAATCCCCCCATTTTTAACAGTCTGCATTGGTAGAGACTATGCGGCCATGGC
>JBBARG010000007.1:0-148516 GCA_040399905.1 Burkholderiaceae bacterium | reverse complement strand
ACCCAGCCCTTGGCTGCCTAGCTTTTTAACCGTCCAACTTGCGGGGGTCAGTTCACCTGCCGTGGTTTTTTTTCGTTTGCATTTTCCTTCTGGATGCTCGTAGGTGTTTTTGCTAAAGCGAATATGATTTTTGGGTGAGTCAAACTTTACAAAATGACCAACTTGACCCCAAAATCTGCTTTCGGATGACCATTTGTAAGGATTGAATATGAAATCTGCCACAGTCGCTGAGGCTAAATCACATTCGTCTTCGCTACTCGTCGAGGTCGAGGCGGGTGAAGATGTGGTCATTACGCGTAGAGGAAAGCCGGTGGCTCGCCTAATCGCTGAGCCACAATCTGTTGGTTTTTATTGGGCCGACCTGCGATCTTGGGTGGCTGAGCAGGGAAGTGCTGGGTTAACGGTTGCAGAGATGCGCGAACAGGATTTGCTGTGATTTATCTCGATACCTCAGTATTAAGGGCGATTTTCTTTCGCGAGGCAGGTGCGGCTGAACTTGTTGTTCGTCTCGAGAGCCAACGTAAGCAGAAATTAATGATTTCAGCATGGACTCTGTCTGAAATGGCTAGCGTTGGCGGAATCAAAGTGCGAACTGGTGCGATTGATAGCGAGACTCGTCAACAGGCACTTTCAAACTTCCAGCGATTTGCATCAAGACGTTTAAGTTTGGTCGAAATTGAACCGTCTGATTTCCGAACTGCAGCGGTGTATATCGATTCACCCGCTGCGCTGCGAGCAGGCGATGCACTGCATTTGGCGGTCACCCATCGCATTGACGCGTAACTCGCTAGCCTTGACCACTGGCTGCTTGTAGCAACTGCTGCATAGGGCCTGAGCTTATTTCCGCTAGATTGAATTAAGTTCGCAAATCTAGGCACATTCCACATATGCATCTCCAGACTGCCTAAGTCGCTGGTAGCTGCATAAGTAAGATTGTTTCGCAAGATTAAAAACTACGGCTCGCTGTGGTTTTTTCTTTTTAAAACAACGTATTGCTTGTTTTCTGACTGTTGTTCTCGCTACGGTGCTGCTATCATGCCTTCATGCGGCACAAAATAGTAGGAGTGAATCAAAATGGAAACCATTGACTTCGAGCAGCAAGTTATCAAGTCTATCGGCTCAAGCGGACAGATCTCTTTAGGTAAAGAACATGCGGGCCGTAAGGTTCTTGTTGAAAATCCGGAGCAAGGCGTTTGGGTAATTCGAACTGTGACTATCATTCCAGATAACGAGCGATGGATGCATCAACCTTCAGTCAAAAAAGATTTGGCCAAGGCCTTGGACTGGGCAGTTAATAATCCGGCCACAGCTTCCAGCCCCGACGATTTGATTACGCCAAAACCACATGCCGGCAAACGTAAAACTCGTTCAGCTTGATCTTAACAATCCTGCATTTCAGACTAGCTGGGTAAGTCTTGAAATCGAAGAGGCGGAGCGTGTACGCAAAGCCTTTAAAAAAAATTCTAAAGCTTGGTTGGAATGATTTGTATCGTGATCAGGGCTTGAAGTGGGAAAAGGTGCAAAGCCTTGCACCTCCTACTGGTTTCGATAGTTTGTACACTTTCCGCATTACACAGTCAGTCAGGGCAATTGGCTATCGGGATGGAAATTTTCTTCGCGTATTACTGATTCAACCCGATCATGATGCGACTTATGGCAAAAAGTGAATCAGTATTAACCCCGCAAACGGACACACTCCACGTACGCTTCTCCATCCGGCGGGGTGCCATTGCGCTGTGCAGTCCATAGCATCTGCCCCAGACACTCCATGATTTCGTGGTGCGCATCGTGCTCCGATCCGCGTCGCTGGGCCAGTTTCAAAAATGCGTCGCGTATACCGCGCGGCTGATCGACGGAAATTTGCTCTGCGATTGACAGGTGCATAGACAAATGCAGGAAGGGATTTGATTTTCCCTGCTCAACGTCGTAGTCGGCATTTTGCGCTGCGTCGGCATTGGCGAAGTCGCTCTCGTATTCTGGATGCTGGATCAGCCAGTCGCGTGCTATCGCTTCCAGCGGTGTGAGTAATACGCCGGTCTGTGTCTTGCGCCAGGTGTCGCAGAAAAAACGGCGCACTTCTTCTTTGGTCGGGTTGAACATGATGGCTTCTAAATTAGTCTAGCCCGAAAACCAGCACCCACAACCCGAGAGCAGCAAATAATGCTGCCGCTGCGATCCTGACCCAGTGCAGCGGTATCCATTGCGCAGTGGTTTTGCCGAGCATGACGGCGGGTGCAATGGCTAGCATTTCACCTAGGGTCGCTCCGGCCATCACCATATCGAATTGTCCGTACTTGGCTGCCATCACCAGTGTAGCCAGTTGCGATTTGTCGCCCATCTCGGCCAGTAAAAAAGTGATGAAGGCGGTTAGCACCAGACTGGTCGAAGACTTGAATGGCGCTTCATCATCATCGTCGTCGTCTTCAGGAATCAAGGTCCAGATGGCGACAGCGAAAAACAGTCCGACCACAAGCCAGCGCAGTACTCCAGCTGGCACCAGGTTCGATACCGTCGTACCCAATAAGGCCGTTACGCCCATCGTCAGCAGCGTTGCCAGAAAAATGCCGCCCAAGATATGCCATGGCCGGTGATAACGCGCTGCCAGCAACAGCGCCAGAATCTGGGTTTTGTCGCCCATTTCGCCGAGCGCAACAACGAGCGTAGTGTTAAAAAATGCTTCCATGATTTTTCTGCTAAGTGATTCTGTTAAGTGATTCAGATTGCCTTGTCAGGCGACGGTGTTTTGGCTTTGTATTCGCAAAGGTCTGCGATCATGCAATTCCAGCACTTCGGCGTACGCGCGATGCAGGTATAGCGGCCATGCAGGATCAGCCAGTGATGTGCATCCATCACATATTCTTTCGGCATTAATTGCATCAGTTTGCGTTCGACTTCATCGACGTTCTTGCCCGGTGCGATACCAGTGCGGTTTGCCACGCGAAAAATATGCGTGTCGACGGCAATCGCCGGTTCACCATAGGCTGTGTTGAGCACGACATTGGCCGTCTTGCGGCCAACGCCGGGCAGAGCTTCCAGTGCTTCACGTACGCGCGGCACCTGACCGCCATGCTGCTCGAGCAGAATGCGACAAGTCTCTATGACGTTTTTTGCCTTGTTGCGATACAGGCCTATGGTCTGAATGAAAGGCGTCAGGCCGTCGACACCCAGCGCATAAATTTGCGCCGGCGTCGAAGCCAGCGTAAACAGCTTGCGCGTGGCTTTGTTGACCGACACATCGGTGGCCTGCGCCGACAGGATCACGGCTATAAGCAATTCAAACGGCGTGGTGTATTCGAGCTCGGTAGTGGGGTGCGGATTGGCTTGCCTGAAGCGTGCGAATATTTGACGACGTTTTTCCAGATTCATGATTTTTTCTCAGGCGGCTGGCCAGCTGCGAGCAGTTCTTTTTGCACGCGTGCACGCTCGATAGCGGCTTGAATAATGGCGCGCTTGCGTTCTTTCTCCGCTTGCTGCTCTGCACTCAGTGCCGGCTCGGCCTCGACTACTTTCAATTTGGCGGCGGCCTTCGCGGCCAGTCGCTCATCATTCTCGGCTTTTTCGCGCTGCAGGCGCAGGGTTCGCTTGTCATGCCGCGCGCGTGCTGCATTTGCTTCTGCTTGTGACCAGGCATCCCAGCCGGTTTGTCCCGGCGTGACGTCAATCATGGCGATGCAGTCCACCGGGCATGGTGCCACGCACAGGTCGCAGCCAGTGCACAAAGAGGACACGACAGTGTGCATTTGCTTGGCTGCGCCAACGATGGCATCGACCGGGCACGCTTGTATGCACAGCGTGCAGCCTATGCACGCGCTTTCATCAATGAAGGCCACCGGACGCGGGCGCTCAGCGCCGTTGACGGGGTTGATTGGTATGACGGTCTTGCCGAGCAGCGCGGCGATGCGTGCAACGCCTTCCAGGCCGCCTGGAGGGCACTGATTGTAGTTGGCCGAGCCGTCAGCAATCGCTTCTGCATACGGGCGGCAAGCCGGGTAGCCGCATTTGGTGCATTGGGTCTGCGGCAGCAGATCTTCAATGCGATCTGCCAAGGTAGGCGCGGACAGGGCTATGGGTTGGCTGGACATAAGTCGCTATTATCCGGCGAATTGCCCGCTCTCACAAATCGGAGCCTCGTAATAAAAAAACCGCCTCGTTTGACGGAGGCGGTTTTGCACAACTGAAGGTAAATAATCAGGCGTGTGCCTTGATAAATTCACCGATACGCGGTGCAATCATCTCGCGCCAGCGACGGCCCGAGAAAATACCGTAGTGGCCGCATTTTGGTGCTTCGAAATGCAGCTTCATCTCTTCAGGAATACTCGAGCACAAGTCATGCGCGGCGCGAGTTTGGCCCGAGCCTGAGATATCGTCGAGTTCACCTTCAACGGTAAACAGCGCGACGTTCTTGATGTCTTGCGGACGAACCAGCTTGCCTTCAACTTCCCAAGTGCCGGCTGGCAGATGGAATTCCTGGAACACGGTCTTGATCGTCTCGAGGTAGTACTCTGCCGGCATGTCTAGCACAGCGTTGTATTCGTCGTAGAATTTGCGATGCTCTTCGGCAGATTCATTGTCGCCGCCGCGCAGGTGCAAATAAAACTCCCAGTGACTTTCAGCATGACGACGTGGATTCATTGCGACAAAACCGGCGTGCTGCAGAAAGCCCGGATACACATGGCGGCCATAGCCGGGGTAATTCGGCGGTACGCTGAAAATCACTGTGTTTTCGAACCATGAAAACGGCTTCTCGGTTGCCAGGTCGTTGACTTCGGTCGGCGATTTGCGCGGGTCGATAGGACCGCCCATCATCACCATGGTTTTTGGCAGATTAGGTTCATTGGCGCTAGCCATCAGCGAGATCGCTGCGAGCACAGGCACCGTTGGCTGGCATACCGAAATCACGTTCAGGTCGGCACCCAGGAAGCGGATGAAGTCCTGCACATAATAAATGTAGTCATGCAGATGAAATGCGCCTTTATCCAGCGGCACCATTCGTGCATCGGTCCAGTCGGTGATGTAAACATCATGATCCGGCAGCAAACCGCGCACGGTATCGCGCAGCAGTGTTGAGTGATGGCCCGACAAGGGCGCCACCAGCAAAACTTTGGGTTGCTGCAGTTTTGATAGCGCCGGTGTGTTCAGGTCTTTTCTGAAATGCAGCAATCGGCAGAAAGGTTTTTCTATGGCCACTTCTTCGATGACGGCAACATTGGTCTGTTCAGCCACGTCAACGGAAGTAATGCCAAATTGCGGTTTGTTGTAATCTTTACCGAGCCGGTACATCAACTCGTATCCTGCAGCAATGCGTTGCGCGAAGGGCGTATGCGCGAATGGCGAAACTGGATTGGTAAACAGTTTCGAAGAAGCTTCAGCCCACTGAATCAGCGGATTGAGCAGCGTGCGGTTCATTTCGTGCAGTTGATAGAGCATGGAGACCTCTCTTTAAGTACGCCGGAATTGTGCAGCTAATCCAGTATTTCCGCAATGCAGCAAATGCAATTTCGAAATTTTATTGGCTGATAGCATCAATTTAACCGTGAACTTTACTCTTACATAACTCTTTTAAACATCTGATGTCGCACGCAAGCGGGCATTTACTTTTTACTTATTATTTCGACATTACTGTAGCGAAATTCGACTTTAGCATACCTGTCAGTCCAATTCCTGTTTGCAAGGCTTTGCGTATTAAAACCCTGCCTTTTTCTCTTATTAAGAGCAGAAAAGCCTGTTAAGCAAAAGATGCCTCTTCAGTAACATTAGACATTTTTTTTCTCCAAATTACGCCTGCTTTCTATCAAACTCCTGCGTAAGACGCAGGATGCATGCCCGTAAGCGCTCGCCAACATTGGCGTCAGCAAATTTGTTCAGTATTGCCGTGATAGAATTCTTTGCCATGTTTATATCGCGCCACGCCAGATTTTTGCTTGCCAAGCTACTGCTTGCAACACTGCTACTGCAGGCATTTATGCCTGCATGGGCGGCCATGCAGACGGCGGGTCAATCCGGCTGGACCGAAGTCTGCGTCAGCTCCGGTATCAAATGGGTCAAGTCAGAGTCCGGTCCTGCCGGCTTGCACACGGCAAGCGAGCATTGTCTGTTTTGTGCTGTCACGGGCGCGGCCCCTGAATTCGATGCCAGTCTTTATCTGCTTGGTGCACCCGGTAACATCCGGCATGTCGTCATTTCTCCTTACTCCGTAGCCAGCGTTTTTCCCGGCCATAGTCTGCAGTCCCGCGCACCGCCATCGTTCTCCTGAATTACATCCAATTTGTTTTAGTCCGTCGTTAGCCTTGTTGCCGCATTCGTGTCACAGGCGAGCTTGTAACGGATTTTGTTTTGCTCAGGAGAGAATCAATGAACGGTCGAGCCCCGCAGGCACTTGCCGCGGCTACTCTGGCTTGCGCGCAGCTTGCCTATGCAGATACTGCAAACTTAACGGATAAAGCGCTAACACTACCAGCCGTGACCGTCACCGGCACGCGTGAAGAAACGCTGTTGTCAGAGACGCCTTCTGCTGTCGGTATCATCAGCCGCGATGCCATCGCATTTACGCGACCCGCACATCCGCAACAATTGCTGGGGCAGATACCCGGTGTAGCGATCGCGGTCACGAATGGCGAAGGACACACAACGGCGATACGGCAAGGTTTCAGTACCAGCCCGCTGTATCTGTTTCTGGAAGATGGCATACCGGCGCGTGCTACGGGTAACTTCAATCACAATGCTCTCTATGAACTGAACATTCCGTCGGCTGGCGGCATTGAAGTCGTAAGAGGCATAGGCTCGGCCTTGTATGGTTCTGACGCGATAGGCGGCATCGTAAATGTACTCTCGCGCACACCAAAAGCCAGTCAGGGCGGTGACTTATCGATTGAAGCCGGTGCATTTGGCTGGGCGCGCCTATTGGCAGGGGTGGACAGTGGTCAGATCGGCAGTAATGCACTGCGCGCTGATTTCAATATTACTCACTCCGATGGCTGGCGCAGCAGGACTGCCTATGACAGGCAAAGCATCAACCTGCGCTGGGACCATGAATTCGATCCGTCGACGACGATCAAGACCATTCTGGGTGCGACCAAAGTCGATCAGCAAACTGGTGCCAATTCCGCTTTGCCGTATGCGCTTTACCAAAACGACCCGACAGTGAATCTGCGTTCGCCGGCTTATCGCAAAGTCGACGCCTTCAGGCTATCAACTGCGATTCAAAAAGATTTGGGTGGTGGCGAGCAGCTGAGCATCACGCCTTATTTTCGCGAGAACCGCATGGACCTTAATGGTTCCTATAACTTCACCAATGGCCCGCGCATTGAAAATACCGCAGTGCAGTCGTTTGGGCTGATGACAAAATATCGCAAGAATTTTGAAGACAGCATGCGCACGCGTTTCATTGCCGGTATTGATATTGATGTCAGTCCAAGCCAGCGACAGGAAGACAAAATTACGCTGACTGACAATGGCACAACAGGATTATTCAGGCAGTACACCGGCTATACGGTGGGGCAGCGCATCTATGATTACAAGGTCAATTATCAAAGTGTCGCACCATACGCGCATTTGGAAATATCTCCGGTCGAGCGGTTGCGTCTTATAGCCGGATTGCGCTATGACTATGCGCGTTTCAGTATGACTAATTATCTTGCAGCAGGTGCCAATGCAGGCGGTTTTTTTCAAAGCAGCGATACCGCAGCAGATTTTTCGCGTCTCAGCCCGAAGCTGGGCTTGACTCTGGAACTGTCTGCCAATGCTCATGCGTTCGCCTCCTACAATCAAGGATTTCGAACGCCATCTGAAAATCAATTGTTCAGGGCGGGCGCGAGCAGTTCAGCACAGCTTGATGCGGCACTGGCTTTAAAACCAATCCGCGCAGACCAGTTCGAGTTGGGTTTGCGTGGTGCGCAACAAGGCTGGGCATATGAAGCAGTCGCCTATCTGCTGACGAAACGTGATGACTTGCTGGCGCAGCGTGATAGCAGCGGTGCCGCACTGCAAACCAATAACGGCGCAACCCGTCATAAAGGACTGGAGCTTGGTCTGGGCCGTCAGTTGACTTCTAGCTTGCGCGCCGATCTCGCGGCCTCGTACGCGGTACATCGTTATACCGCGTGGCAAACTTCAACGGCAAATTATTCAGGCAATGAAGTCGAGGCCGCGCCGCGCGTGCTGAGCAACCTGCGTATTACTTGGGAGCCGTCGCAAGGAACACAGGCGCAGCTGGAATGGGTCAGGCTGGGCTCCTATTTTCTGGAAGCAGAAAATCGCTACGGTAAATATGCAGGGCATGATTTACTTAACCTGAGGCTGAGCCAGCAGATAAGCAAGCAAGCCGTGCTGTTTGCGCGCCTGACTAACTTGCTAGACAAGCGCTATGCCGACAATGCCGCTGCCAGCAGCAGTGGCGCGCTGTATGCGCCGGGACTGCCGCGCGCAGCGTATCTGGGTCTGGAGACAAAATGGTAAATACATTCAAACAATATGGGCGACATCTGCTGCTCATTTGCAGCCTGCTGACTTTTGCACTAACCGCTGCAGCACAGCATCAGGGCCATGCCGGCAAGCCCGCGCTTGCCACAGGTGCCGCCATTGCGCCAGATGGCGCAATCTGGGTGGTGGCAGTCGAGCAGGGGCAGCTTTTTCTGCAGCGACAGGATAGCCAGAGCGGCGCATGGAGCGAGCGACAGCTACTGCCGAATAATGGAGAACAAGTCGCTACTAATGGTGATAACTTTCCCAAGATCGCATTCGGTCCGGAAGGCAAAGTCGTCGTTACTTACACGCGACCATTAGCCAAGCCCTACACCGGCGAAATCCGCATTCTGCGTTCTGCCGATGGCGGCAAAAACTTTTCTGAACCATTCACGGTGCATGCAGACCGGCAGATCATCACGCATCGATTCGAATCGGTGATGTTTGACGCGCGCGGTGATTTGTATACCTTCTGGGTCGACAAGCGCGATGCCGAGCGTGCCTGGCAAGCTAGTCAGGGTGACCAAACCAGCTACGAGGGTGCAGCGATTTATTACAACGTGTCGCAGGACGGCGGCGCCAGTTTCGGTCCTGATCAAAAGCTCGCCGACTACAGTTGCGAATGCTGTCGCATCGCGCTTGCTGCCGAGCCGGATGCAGGCGTGGCGGCACTCTGGCGCCATGTGTTTGCCGGCAGTGTGCGTGACCACGCCTTTGCTCGGGTCAATACAAACACGGCATCAACTGTTACGCGCGCCAGCAAAGATAACTGGGTCTTGAAAGCCTGCCCGCATCATGGTCCGGGGCTGGCCGCCGCTGGCAATGGCAGCTATCACGCGGTATGGTTTGGCGACAGAGCCGGCAGCCAGCGCGTGCGTTATGGCTTGCTTGACCATGATGGTAATCCGCAGGGAAAAGTGCGCGAACTGCCGGACGCACATGCTGAACATGCGGATGTGGTAAGCAGCGGCAAACAGGTCGTTATCGTCTGGCGCAGTTACGATGGGCAGTCAAGCAGCATCAACGCCTGGGTGTCGCAAGACAACGGCAAACACTTCAAGTTGTCGACCCTATTTACTTCGCCAGTCGACAATGACCATCCGCGCCTGATTACGCGCGCCGGAACAATCGCCGTTGTATGGCGCACTGAAAAGGATTTTCATGTTCATCGCTTTGCGCAATAAATATAAGGTCGTTGCAGTCATGCTGCTGGCATTGCATGCCGGCGTGATGGCTGCGCCCGCAGCTGTAGAGAATTTCGACAAGAGCAGTTGGCAGCTACTGCTGAAGCAGACTGCGAGTCCTTTGATTGTGGTGTTTTCTTCGGTGACCTGCACGCATTGTCCGGGTGCGATAGATCGCATCGCTGCCGGTCTTTCTGCTGCCCGTTCAGGTACGCGTCTGATCGTTGTCTCCATTGATAGCGAAGATGACGCGGCACTGTTGCGTGAACCACATCTGACTAGTGTCAGCCGCGTATTTGCCTTCAATGGTTCTACGCAAGCGCTGCAGTACTCGGTCAATCCGGGCTGGCGCGGGATGACGCCGTATATCGCTTACCTTGAGGGCAAGGGCGGCGTGCGTTTTGTTTTGGGAGAGCCGAAAGTGGCGGTGCTGCGTGAATGGATAGCGGCGGGTCGCTAAGTCAAAGACGGTTAGACACAAAAACAGGCACCCGCAGGTGCCTGTTTTTCTACTAACGAAGACTTAATCAAACACTGGTGAATCGACACCCAGAATCTTGTGCAGTTTTGGCGACGTCGTCGTGTACTGCATATGGATTTTCTTCTCGGGGAAGATGTACGGCGCAGCACCGAACGCAGCTAACGCTGCTTCATGAAAGCCCGACAAAATCAGTTTCTTTTTGCCCGGGTAGACATTGATGTCACCAACAGCAAAAATGCCCGGCACATTGGTCTCGAATTTCTCGGTATCGACCTTCAGTTGCTTGCGCTCGATATCAAGGCCCCACTCGGCGATAGGGCCAAGCTTTGGCGACAGGCCGAAGAAGACCAGCAAATCATCCAGCGGCAGGCGGCGCGTTACGCCGTCAGCACCGGTGACTTTGATTTCCGACAGCAGATCGTCTTTGGTTTCGAAGCCAGAGACTTGGCCAATAACCAGCTGCATTTCATAGGCTTCGCAAAGTTCTTTCATCTTCGCGACCGAAGCGGGCGCTGCGCGGAAGTCATCGCGACGGTGCAACAGGATCACGGACTCGGCCTTGCCCTGCAGGTTCAGCGCCCAGTCGAGTGCGGAATCACCACCGCCGCAGATGACGATATTGCGACCAGCGAAGCGGGCAGGGTCTTTAACGCGGTAGAACAGCTGCTTGTTGTCGAACGCATCAATGCCGTCAACCTTGATCGTGCGCGGCTGGAACGAGCCCACACCGGCAGCGATGAAAATTGTCTTGGTAATGAAGCGCGTACCCGTTGAGGTCTCGAGATTGAAACGGCCGTCTTCACGTTTTTCAACCAGCGTGACTTCCTGACCCGTGTGAAAAGTCGGCTCGAACGGTTCGATCTGCTTGAGCAGGTTGTCGGTCAGCTCCTGACCGGTGCAGACCGGTACGGCAGGAATGTCGTAAATCGGCTTGTCCGGATACAGTTCTACGCACTGGCCGCCAACGACAGCCAGCGAATCGATAACATGCGCTTTAATTTCAAGCAGGCCGAGTTCAAAGACCTGAAACAGGCCGACCGGACCTGCACCGATAATGACGGCATCGGTTTCTATGGGCGACTGCAGTGCTTGCGTGTTCATGCGAATCTCAAATCCTGTTTTTGGCGTGTAGTTATTGGCTTATAGTTATTGGCGTGTAATTCACGTTCCAGAATCAACGTTCCAGATACTGCAGCTTGTCTGCGGTGTCTTTCCATTTCTCGGCATCCGGCAAGGCTGCTTTGGATTTGGTAATCGACGGCCACTTGCGCGCCAGTTCGACGTTCAGTTTGATGAACTGCTGCTGATTGGCCGGCACATCTTCTTCTGCATAGATGGCATTGACCGGGCATTCCGCGACACACACTGCGCAGTCGATGCACTCGTCCGGATCGATGCTCAGGAAATTCGGGCCTTCACGGAAGCAGTCTACCGGGCATACATCAACGCAGTCCGTGTAGCGGCAGCTGATGCAGGATTCGGTCACAACATGGGTCATAACAGTCCTATCTGTAAGTATTTTTGAAACAAAATGCAGCGGGTATTCCGCTTTGCCGGCTTAATGACACCCCAGTATGGGCGCTACTAGTCAGGCATTATTTGCAAAGCCTTGTATTTTAAGGTAAATCGCCCACTCTCACAAACCGCGCTTAGATGTTTTTTGAATATGTACATGCCGCAGCCTGCAATAGGCATCGGTGAATGTTTTGCAAAAGCGCTCTGAAATTAAATCAAGCGAAGCTGCTAACGGCTGATTCGTTGACTGCGCTAAAATCGGTCACCCTTAATTGAGGAAATCATGGATACATCTGCTGCTCGTCAGGCTATTTTCAGCCGCATTCGCCAAGCCAAAAACCGTCCGTCCGAACCGGAACAGGCCGAACTGGACAAGGTTCAGAGCTATCTCGATCACCATGAAGGTGGCCCGCGCCCCGATATTGGCACTGACCTGACTGAACGCTTCCGCCAGCAAGCACTGCGCACTTCGCAGACGCTAGATGAAGTCGCCACCCTGGCCGATGTGCCAGCGGCCGTTGCCCGCTACCTCGACGGCATGGGCATCCCCAAAACCGCAATCGGCTGGGAGACCCTGACTACACTGCCATGGCAACAGGCTGGTGTCGATGTGGCGTTCCGTCCGCCCGTCAACGAAGACATGGTCGGCATCACCGGCTGCTTCTGCGCGGTGGCCGAGACCGGCACGCTGATGCTGTTGTCCGGCGCGGAAACCTTCGCATCAGCCGCGCTGCTGCCCGAAACCCATATCGCCATTGTGCCGATTGCGCGCATCGTTGGCGCAATCGAAGACGGCTTTGCACTTGCCAAGGCCGAGCGCGGCACGCTGCCGCGTGCAACCAACTTCATCTCTGGCCCGTCCCGCACCGGCGACATCGAACAGACCATCGTGCTCGGCGCTCATGGTCCATATCGGGTCCATGTGATTCTGGTTCAGGACATCTGAAAAACAACTGAAAATAATGAAACCAAAGATTCTTGTATCACGCGCCGTCTTTCCGGAAGTGCTGGCGCGGTTGTCCGAACATTTTGACGTCGAGTCCAATCCTGCCGATGTCATTTACACACAGGCAGAACTGATTGCCAAATTGCAGGGCAAGGACGGGCTGTTCGCCAATCCTGCCGACCGCATTTCATCGGAACTGATACAGGCCTGCCCGCAATTAAAAGCCGTTTGCAATATGGCCGTTGGCTACAACAATGTCGATGTGGCGGCAGCGACGGCGGCCGGTATTGTCGTCACCAATACGCCTGACGTGCTCAATGAAACCACTGCCGATTTTGGTTGGGCGCTGTTGATGGCGACTGCGCGCCGCGTGACCGAATCCGAGCATCATCTGCGCGCCGGCAAATGGGAAAAATGGACTTACGACGGCTTTCTGGGTGCGGATGTGCATGGCGCTACGCTGGGCGTCATCGGCATGGGTCGCATTGGTCAGGCTTTTGCGCGGCGCTCTATGGGTTTCGACATGAAGGTTGTTTATCACAACCGTTCACGTCTGTCGCCTGAGTTGGAAGCTCATGCCAACAATGCGCAATACCTGAGCCGTGAAGAACTCTTGCGCACAGCCGACCATGTCGTGCTGGTGCTGCCGTATTCACCAGCGGTGCATCACTTTATTGGCGCGGCAGAGCTGGCGCTGATGAAGCCGGGCGCAACGCTGGTCAATATCGCACGCGGTGGCATCGTTGATGATGCCGCGCTGATTGCCGCTTTGAAGAAAGGGCAGATTGCCGCAGCCGGTCTGGACGTGTTCGAGAACGAACCCGCGTTCAATCCGGATTTTCTCGCGTTATCGAATGTCGTGCTCACGCCGCATATCGCCAGCGCATCTGAACCGACGCGGCGCGCAATGGCTAACTGTGCCGCTGCCAATTTGATTGCCGCTCTCACAGGCGGCACGCCACCGAATCTGCTTAACCCTGACGCACTAAAAAAAGGATAAATTGATGGCCGACATCAGCATCATGCAAGACCATACTTTATCAATGGAGCAGGCGCGCGTTGCTGCGCAAAAGGTCGCCGACGAGATGGTGGCCGAATACGAGATGGTCGCGGAATGGAACGGCGACGTGTTGAGCTTCAAGCGCACGGGCGTGTCGGGCACATTGGCGCTGGCACAAAATCAAGCGCATCTGGAGATCACGCTTGGTTTCATGCTCAAGGGTTTTGCATCCGCTATCGAAGCGAAAGTGACGAAGAACATGGAAAAAGTCTTCGCCACCGCAGCCTGAAAGCTTTAGACGCCTAACAGTTCCACATCAAAAATCAGCGTGGCATTCGGTGGAATCACACCGCCGGCGCCACGTGCGCCATAGCCCAGCGACGATGGAATGACCAGACGGCGCTTGCCGCCGACTTTCATGCCCTGCACGCCCTGATCCCAACCCTGGATCACATTGCCTGCGCCGAGTGGAAAATCAAACGGGTCGTTGCGGTCTACGCTGGAATCGAATTTCTTGCCTTCACTGCCGTCTGCATTTTGCAGCCAGCCCGTGTAATGCACACTGACGTGGTTGCCGGCAACGGCTTCGTCACCTTCACCAACGGTCAGGTCTTCGTACTGCAGCCCGGAGGCGGTCATGATCATGGACATGGTTTTTCCTTCGTTTAGTATTCAACAAGATCGCGCATTTTAGCAGCTAGCTTGTTTGCCCTCGCGCGATGTCGTTTAGCCGGTGTCTTCTATAATGCGTAAAAACAAAGGCACTCCATGATTCCAGTCGTTTCTTCTTTTGCCCGCGCGCTATGGTCGCAGATGCATCTGCGCATGCTGCTGCTGACCATTTTCCCTTTCATAATCGCGCTGGCCTTGTGGGGCGTCACGCTATGGCTGGTCTTGCAGCCGCTGATTGACTTGCTGCAAAGCTGGTTCGCCGACTATGCGCTCTTTCGCGCAACGAGCGATTTGCTCGACTCGACAGGACTTGGCGGCATCAAAGCGATACTGGTGCCGTTGCTGGCAATGTGGTTGCTGCTGCCCTTGATGATCATGACCGCGCTGGTGCTGGTCGGCGTCATGGCCATGCCGGCCATTACACGCCATGTGGGCAGCCGATATTACGCGCAGCTCGAGCAGCGTCATGGCGGCTCGCTAGGGGGCAGCTTGTGGGTGTCCTTTGCCTCTTTCGCGGTGTTTGCTGTCGTGTGGCTGCTGACGCTGCCGCTGAATTTTATTCCGTTGTTTGCATTGATCGTGCAGCCATTGTTGTGGGGGTGGCTTGCCTCGCGCGTGATGGCTTACGACGCGCTGGCCGACTATGCCGATGCACAAGAGCGGCTTGATATTCTGCGGCTGCATCGCTGGCCCCTACTGGCGATCGGTATTGCAACCGGCAGCCTCGGCGCGATACCGGGCTTGCTATGGCTGGGCGGCGTTGCCTCGGTAATTTTCTTTCCTATTCTGGCAGCGCTGGCGATCTGGCTGTATCTGCTGGCATTTGTATTCAGTGGCTTGTGGTTTCAGCATTATTGTCTGGATGCGCTGGCTCGTTTGCGCAGCACACAAGTTATTATCGACATCAATTCATTAGATCACACAGCAGACCGGAACTGACATGGCATTTGGCATCATCATCATTGGCGACGAAATCTTGTCGGGCAAGCGCACCGACAAGCATCTGGCAAAATTTATCGAACTACTATCAGTACGCGGTATGCAATTGGGCTGGGCTGAATATATTGGCGACGATCCGGCGCGCATCACGGCTACCTTGCGCCGCACGTTAGACAGTAGCGATATCGTCTTTTCCTGCGGCGGCATTGGCGCCACGCCGGATGACCATACCCGTCAGTGCGCGGCTGATGCGGCGGGCGTGTCGCTGCAACTGCATCCCGAGGCGCGCGAGAAAATCAATGAACGTATCGCCGATGTGGCGCGTGAAATCGGTATCGAGCCAAATTATTCAGCAGCCGACAACGTGCATCGTTTAAAGATGGGGGAGTTCCCGCAAGGTGCTGACATCATCCCGAATCCTTACAATAAAATTCCTGGCTTTGCGCTCAGGCATGCAGAAGCTGGCGCGCATTATTTCGTGCCGGGCTTTCCTGTTATGGCCGCGCCGATGATGGAGTGGGTGCTCGATACGCATTACGCACACCTGTTTCATCAGACTGCGTATGTGGAGAAGTCAGTCTTTGTTTATGAATCGATGGAGTCGACGTTAACGCCGCTGATGGAAGCACTGGAAGCCGAATTCCCGCAGATTAAAGTCTTCAGCTTGCCGAGTGTGGGTGACGCGCAGCGGCGCCGGCATATTGAGCTCGGTGTCAAAGGCGAGCCTGAGTGGGTGGAGGTGAGTTTTGTGAAAATGCTGGCTGAGCTTGATTTGCTCAAGCAGGAATATGTACTGACGGGTGTTTGAAGAAAGACACTGGGTCCCAGCGTGCGCTGGGACGACGGTAGGAAATTGGTGCGACATCCCAAATACTTCCGTCATCCCAGCGCACGCTGGGATCCAGCGTCTTCAGTTCTCCTACTGATCCAGCAAACCCTGCTTGCGAATAAACGCCATCACCTCAGCAACGCCATCCCCGCTCTTCAAATTAGTAAACACAAACGGTCGCTCGCCACGCATACGCTTTGCATCGCTGGCCATCACATCCAGATTAGCGCCGACATACGGTGCCAAGTCAGTTTTGTTAATGATCAGCAGATCAGAGCGCGTAATGCCGGGGCCGCCTTTGCGCGGAATTTTTTCGCCGCCTGCCACATCAATCACGTAAATAGTCAGGTCCGATAATTCAGGGCTGAAGGTCGCGGCCAGATTGTCACCACCGGACTCGATCAGGATCAAATCAAGGTCGGGGAAGTCGGCACTCATGCGCGCAATCGCTTCCAGATTGATTGATGCATCTTCACGGATGGCAGTGTGCGGGCAGCCACCGGTTTCCACACCCATCAGACGTTCTGCCGGTAAGGCTTCCGCGCGCAGCAGGATTTCCATGTCTTCCTTGGTGTAGATGTCGTTGGTGATGACGGCCATTTCATAATGCTCGCGCATCTGCTTGCACAGCATTTCGCATAAAGCAGTCTTGCCGGAACCGACCGGGCCGCCGATGCCGACGCGCAGGGGATTGGGTGTACTCATAAGATTTTTGAATTTTAAAATTGAATAGTTATGAACGATAGAGCCGGCTGAACTGCACTTCATGCTGCATAGAATGCAGCGTCAGGCCGGGAGACCAGTTGGACAATTCTTCATCTGCCAGTTGTTGCGCTGTAGTAGCGGCTGCTTCGATTTCAGGTCGTAACGACAGTAGCAAGCGCTGGCCGGCAACCTGACCCAGCGGCACGGATTTTACGCAGGCCAGCACCTGGTTTTCCGCCCATGAAAACAGCATGCCCAACAGTGCTGCTTCGGCCGGTACATCAAGCGCAACCGATGCGACTGCCAATGCTGTTGGAAACGGAATCTCGGTCTGACTTTCCAGCAAAGCCTGCAAAGAGGGATCGCAAACTTTCAAGTCGCCGATCAGCTTGCTCAGCGAGTAACCCATTTGTATTGTTTCAGCGCGAAACTCGGCGCTGTCGCGCGAAGCAATGAAATACTCGGACCAGTAGATGAACGCCGCCAGATCGCGTTCAGCCGCAGCGTGCAACAGCCGCCACAGCAGCGGCGCTTCAAAACGCGCCACCACTTCATACAGCATGTCGACAATCCACGCACGCGCGCTGGCTTCGTTCTTCACCAACCCGTTTTCAATCGCCGCTTCCAAACCTTGCGAATAGCTGTACGCGCCAACCGGCAGCGACGGGCTGGCCAGTTGCAGCAAGTTCAGCAGGGAAGCAGCCGGCAGGCTCATGACTTGTCGGAAGGGCGATGGATACGCTGGCGTAGCGGGATTGGTGCCAAAGGATTATGCGGATGACCATCGTCATGATGGTGGTGGCCTCCACCACCATAGGCGCCCGATTCCGGTTCGAACGGCGCTTGCTCTTCAGAGACATTCGCGCCCAGACCCAGAAGCATGTCTTTCAGCACAGCGTCTTTGCGTATGCGCAGAAAGCCGGTGCCGGAGTCGTTGCCGACTTGTGCCTGTGTATGGCGATTGCCGAGATGGAAAGCGCAGCGCAGCAAGGCATGCGGCGTTGCGCAATCGACGCGGTATGTTGCTTCAGCCGCCGCACTGATTTTCACAACACGGCCATCGTCGCCGCGCAGCAAGTCGCCGTGGCGCAGCACAGTGCCGCGAACGGTAAAGACAGCGACATCTTCGCCGGAAGCGAGGGTCGCGCGCAGGCGGCTTTTTTCGCGCAATTCATAGGGCAGGATCAGTTCACCGTCTATGGTGCCTGCGGTTTCTACTTTGGTGTTCAGGGTTAACATGGATTTCTTTGCTAATTGGGTAAAGACACTGGATCCCAGCCTGCGCTGGGATGACAGTAGAAATTTTGATGTCTTCTCAACTACTACCGTCGCCCCAGCGCAGGCTGGGGCCCAGTGTCGTTCGCTTTAAAAAAGGAAGTAACGCTGCGCCATCGGCAGCACCTTGGCCGGCTCGCACACCAGCAACTGGCCATCGGCACGCACTTCATAAGTTTCGGAATCGACTTCCATTTTTGGCGTATAGCCATTGTGGATCATGTCGGACTTGCGCAAGCTGCGCATATTCTTGACCGCCGCCAGAGGCTTATTGAGCTTGAGAGCATGACCAATGTCAGCGTCATACGCCGCTTGCGACACAAACGTAAATGAAGTTTTCAGACCACCACCATAAGCGCCGAACATCATGCGGTAATGCACAGGTTGCGGCGTAGGGATCGACGCGTTCGGGTCGCCCATTTGCGCGGCCGCGATCATGCCGCTTTTCAGAATCATCGAAGGCTTGACGCCGAAGAAGGCCGGCTTCCACAGCACCAGATCGGCGATCTTGCCCGGTTCTATCGAGCCCACCATATGCGAGATGCCGTGTGTGATGGCTGGGTTGATCGTGTACTTGGCGATGTAGCGCTTGGCGCGGAAGTTGTCATTACGGCTGACGTCTTCTTGTAATGAACCACGCTGGACTTTCATCTTGTGCGCAGTCTGCCAAGTGCGCATGATGACTTCACCGACACGCCCCATCGCTTGCGAATCGGATGACATCATCGAGATCGCGCCCAGATCATGCAAAATATCTTCGGCCGCAATGGTCTCGCGTCGGATGCGCGATTCGGCAAAGGCGATGTCTTCGGTAATGGCAGGGTCAAGATGGTGGCATACCATCAGCATGTCGAGATGCTCGTCGAGCGTATTGACGGTATAAGGACGCGTAGGGTTGGTGGAGGAGGGCAGTACATTGCCCTGACCAATAGCCGCGATGATGTCGGGAGCATGGCCGCCACCGGCACCTTCGGTATGGAAGGTATGAATGGTGCGGTCTTTAAATGCAGCCAGCGTGTGTTCCAGAAAACCGGCTTCGTTCAATGTGTCGGTGTGAATGGCGACCTGTATATCCATACGGTCGGCTACGTTGAGGCAATTGTCGATCGCCGCTGGCGTGCTGCCCCAGTCTTCGTGCAGTTTGAGGCCAATTGCGCCGGCGCGTATCTGTTCTTCTAACGGTAGCGGCAGGCTGACATTGCCCTTACCGAGAAAGCCCAGATTCATAGGGAAGGCGTCGGCTGCCGATAGCATTGAGTGCAAGTGCCACGGCCCCGGCGTGCAGGTGGTTGCTGCAGTGCCGACTGCCGGGCCGGTGCCGCCGCCGAGCATGGTTGTCACGCCCGACATCAGCGCTTCTTCAATTTGCTGCGGACAGATGAAATGAATATGACTGTCGATGCCGCCGGCGGTGACGATGCTGCCTTCGCCAGCAATGATTTCAGTGGCACCGCCAATGGCCATGGTGACGTCAGGCTGTATATCCGGATTGCCGGCCTTGCCGATTGCAGCGATGCGACCGGCCTTGATGCCAATGTCGGCTTTCACGATGCCCCAGTGGTCGAGGATGACGGCGTTAGTTATCACGGTGTCCATCACGTCGCGGTGAGCGCGCTGCGACTGGCCCATGCCGTCGCGTATCACTTTACCGCCGCCGAATTTCACTTCTTCGCCGTAGGTGGTGTGGTCTTTTTCGATTTCAATGAAGAGTTCGGTGTCAGCCAGGCGAATGCGGTCGCCGGTGGTGGGGCCAAACATTTCGGCATAAGCCCTGCGCGATATCTTGCTCATTTCAGCGTCTCTTTCAATTTGCCCATCACCTTGCCGTTAAATCCATAGACCTTGCGCTCGCCAGCCAGAGCGACGAGTTCAATCGTGCGCTCTTGTCCCGGTTCGAAACGCACAGCAGTACCGGCGGCGATATTGAGCCGCATGCCATATGCAGTTTTGCGCTCGAACTGCAGCGCCGGATTAGTTTCGTAAAAATGGAAATGCGAGCCAACCTGTATTGGGCGGTCGCCACTGTTGGCGACTTTGACGGTCGCTGTTCTGCGGCCGACATTGAGTTCGATATCACCTTCTTCAATGATCATTTCACCTGGAATCATATTTTTCTCCGTGTTCTGTTTTAGGCTCAGGGAATCAGGGAATCGGGTTGTGCACCGTTACGAGCTTGGTACCGTCGGGGAAAGTCGCCTCGATCTGAATGTCGGGAATCATTTCGGCGATGCCTTCCATGACATCTGCGCGCGTCAATATTTTTGCCCCTGCTGACATCAGCTCGGCTACAGTCTTGCCGTCGCGCGCACCTTCCATGATGGCTGCGGTAATAAACGCGACGGCTTCCGGATAATTGAGCTTGAGTCCGCGCGCAAGGCGGCGCTCTGCCAGCAGCGCTGCTGTAAAAATCAGCAGCTTGTCTTTTTCTCTTGGTGTCAGATCCATTTTTTTCCTTGGTTTTTTCCTTGGTTTTTTCAGGTATTCCAGATACGCGGTACGACTGCAGGCTGTCCCAGCAGCGCTGGCCGTAACACTTGCCACGCTTGCAGCATGACTTGTCGTGCGACTTCGCTGGAGTGACACAGGTAACGCACCATCAACACCGACTTCATTTGCGTTGCGCCGACCATGCCCGCGCCGCCTGTAGCAATTTGTATTTGTTCACGAACGGACTGCAACAGCGCTGCCGGTTGCGGCTGGCCGACCGCAATCAGGCTTGCACAGACTGTGTAGCCAGCCAATCCCAGCGGGCTACTCATCTGTTTGCTGCCGCCAGTCAGGCAGCCTTGTTCCAGCCACAGCGGTTTGCCGTCGCGCAGTATGCGCAAGCGTTGACGCACACGGCCATGATCGAATTGCTCGCCAGAGGCGGTGCGACCAAAACACAAAATATCGCAACCAATGTAGCTGGCGTTGCCTTGCAAATTGACAGTGCTGTCGAAGACGACATCGGCCCCGTTAAATAAAATCGTCTCCTGCGGCAGCCATTCCAATGCCGCATTTTCACCTGCCTGCATTTGTAGAAATTGAGTTGAGACATGACCATTGGAGCGATACCATTTTGCCGCACCCGGAGTCGACAAAAAAGCATGCGCATGGTCGCCGATTTGCGCGTTGATGCGTAGTTCGTCGCCGCCGACGACACCACCCGGCGGGTGAACTAGTATGGCGTGGCAGACCGATGGGTCTTCGGGGTAGAGCGGCTTTTGCACACGCAAGGGACCGAAGTGGTCGCGCTGCATCAGACGGGTAGTCGCGTGATCACGCTCAAATCGCAGTGCCAATGTGGCGAGCAGATGCTCGTGCCGGTAGGGTTCGGCGGCTTGGCCGGTGGCATGCACCGTTCGCTCGTCTGCGTGTTGTTTCATCAATTCTTGCTGTTCGCAGCAGTAAGCGTCAAATTGTAATGTTGATAGCAGAATGCGTGCCAACAATTTACATCGTACTAATGCGCGAACAAGGACGAAAGTGGTGCGCTATTGCTCATGCGAGGTGCAATTTTTTCGCTTTTTTTTGAGCATGCGACTGCATGGTGCATGCAGTGTGTGGAAGCAGCGGATAGTCAGTTTGAACTGTGCAGTTGGCGCAATACGGCCAGCAGCATTTTCATTGCGTAGATGATGATCAGTGTTCCGGCGAGATCGCCAATGAACATCGCTCCAAAACCCGTCATCAGGTCAGAGGACATGCCGCGCTCTACATACCAGAGTTGGTGCATGAAAGCGCTCATGGCAGAGTAGATCACGATCAGTGCTGAAAGCCTGCCGGCAGTAAGGTGCTGCAGGCTTGACGGCATGCCGTACAGCAGAGCCACACGATAAGTCAGGTAAGGTGCGCCAGCTGAAATGAACGAGGCTCCCAGAGCCGTGATGATATCCATGGACGGATACAGGAATTGCGTGATGAGCAAAGACCCCAGCAGCAGGCCGATCGCGCCTTCTTCAGCAAACAAAAGCGTACTGAGCAGTCGAAGTCCGGCAGGCAGGAAAATCCAGTTCACGCCCGGCGCAAATTCAAGCGTGGAGAAAACTAATTGATTAAGATTGAAAGCGCCAAAATAAAGCGCGGCCGTGGCAAGCACGGAAAATAATTGGAGACTGGTTATTTGCATTTTTTTATTCAGAATAAAAAACACAAAAAATAAGTCTTTCGTGTTTTTTAGTAATCTGATTTGCTTATTTTTAAACCGGCTGATGCTCAATCCAGCAGGTGCTGCCAAAGATAATGGCAAGTACTTATTGCAATTAACGTTCCGATATTACCTTGTTTGATGCCACGCGGCAGAGACGCGGCACCAAACCGTACTTCTTTTTCTGCTTACTTCTTGCTGCGGCCGCTTGCTTTGGCAGCGTGTGTCATTTGTGATGCAGCTGCATTCATGTTCGTTTCCATCGCTTCAACGGCCATTTTGGTCGACTTGGTCAATTGCGCGTAACCGGTGTTGGCGTTATCGATTGCGGAGCGCATCATGGCGACGGCATTTTCTGAACCGGCTGGCGCCATTTTGCTGAATTCATCAAACATTGATGCCATCTTGTGGCTATTTTCAGTCATCTGAGTCTCGGCTGCTTTGGTCAGTTCAATCTGGGTGTCCGAAGCAATGCTGGCAAGATGACGACCATAAGTCATCACCACTTCAGCTTGCGGCTGTGCCTGGGTAGCTGACAGGCTGAAAAATTCTTGCGGGTCTTTTGCCGACAACAGCTTGTGCGCGCTGGCGACGGATGCTTCCATCGTCGCTTTGGCAGCTTGCAGATTCAGGCCCATCATTTTTTCCATGCTGTCGATCATTTTGTCGGTCAGGGCGGTGGTCAGACTCAGTTGGGATTCAAGTTGATTGCGTGCGGCTGCAGAAAATTGTTCAGTAGATGACATTGTGAAGCTCCTGGAAAAAACAACGATTGGCAACGGGTTGGCAACGAAAGGCAACGAAAGGAAACGAAGGGCTAAAAAAATTTGTGCGTTGCAACAGGCATTATTTAAAAGCTGAACGAATTCTTGTCAAGGATATTTATTGCGTTGCACCATTATAATTTAGCTATTTATTAAAAGACTAAAAGCAGAACCGATGCTTTTGCGTACGCGCTAAAACTCTTCATTCAACATGCTAGACTGCGGCCAAATATTGCTTAACGAGCATCGAGTTTGAAAGCCGGAATTTGGAAGCCTGAATTTGAAAGCCTATTACAGCGACCGCTACGTTCTGCCCCTGCCAGCAGGACATCGCTTCCCGATGCAAAAATACCGCATGCTCAGGCAGGCCGTTGCCGCGTCTTTGCCCGTTGTGCAATTTGCCGAAGCGCCACATGCGACCGATGGCGTGCTGGCGCTCGCGCATCACCCTACTTACATACGCAAGGTTGTCGCTGGCAGTTTGTCGGCGCAAGAGCAAAAGGCAATCGGGTTTCCATGGTCGCCCGAGATGGTGGAGCGTTCACGTCGCTCTACCGGCGCGACGATTGCGGCGTGCCGCTCTGCAATGACGGACGGTGTGGCGATCAATCTGGCTGGCGGCACGCATCATGCGCAAGCAGAGCGTGGCGAAGGGTTTTGCGTATTTAATGATGCAGCCATTGCGGCGCGACTAATGCAGGCCGAACGACAGGTGGCGCGGGTTGTGATCATTGATCTCGATGTCCATCAGGGTAATGGCACCGCCGCTATTCTTGCCAATGACGATTCCGTCTTCACGCTGTCTTTACATGGTGCCCATAACTATCCCTTCACCAAAATGCAAAGCGATCTCGACGTCGCCCTGCCCGATGGTACGGCAGATGAGGCCTACCTTGCTGCGCTGGAAACGGCATTGACTGAAATGTTTGCACGCTTTTCTCCGCAGTTGATTATTTATCTGGCCGGCGCTGATCCGCATGAAGGCGACCGGCTTGGCCGACTCAAGCTGACGATGGCGGGTCTGGCTGCACGCGACAGTATGGTGCTGCAAGCAGCGCGTGAGCGAAGTTTGCCAGTGGCTATCGCAATGGCAGGCGGCTACGGCAAACGAATTGAAGAAACAGTAGCAGCGCATTTGCAGACAGTGAGCCTGGCAGCGGACCACTTCATTGAATACAAAAAAAGCCGGGTGAACGGTTGAGCGCGGCTGACAACAGGGCTGAAAACAGCATTCGCGCGAGCTTGCTTGAAACCGGCATGCCCTTGCTGTTCGTGCTCATCTGGAGCACGGGCTTCATCGTCGCCAAATTCGGCTTGCCTTACGCGCCGCCGCTTACTTTCTTGTTGCTGCGTTATGCGAGCGTGCTGTTGATCCTGCTGCCTACTTTGCTTTTTATACGCGCACCTTGGCCGCATGGCAGCGCATGGCATATTGCTTTTGCTGGCGTGCTGGTGCAGGCCGGTTATCTGTCCGGTGTCTGGTGCGCAATCAAGCTCGGCATGCCGGCAGGTTTGTCTGCGTTAATCGTCGGCCTGCAGCCTTTACTGACCGGATTTGCAGCCGTCCTCATTGGTGAACCGGTGCGTCCACGCCAGTGGGCTGGCTTGCTGCTGGGCTTGTCTGGTGTTGCGCTCGTGGTCGCGAATAAGTTGACGCTAAATGGTGTCAGCCTGCTGACCCTGTCCTTGTGCGTGATGGCGCTGTTGTCCATTACCGCTGGCACGCTATATCAGAAGCGTTATTGCGCGCGTTTCGATTTGCGCACTGGTGCGACGATACAGTTTGCCGCCGCATTGCTGGTGACACTGCCTTTTGCGATCTGGCTCGAAGGATTGAACCCTGCGTTTGACACAGTACAATGGACGCCGCAATTTATAGTCGCGCTACTGTGGTCGGCGCTGGCGCTGTCAATAGGCGCGATGTTCCTGCTGTATGCACTTATCAGGAAAAACGCAGCGACACATGTCTCGAGCCTGATGTATTTGACGCCACCGGTTACGGCTCTCATGGCCTGGCTTTTGTTTTCTGAATCTTTCACGCTCTACGGTATGGCCGGTATGCTGCTGGCTGTAACGGGCGTGGCTTTTGTGGTGAAAAAATAATGCGAGACACGCCTAAAACCCGACAAGACTTCCGCCATTTTTATCCGATCACGACGCGCTGGATGGACAACGACGCGTACGGTCATGTCAATAATGTTGTCTACTATTTGTGGTTCGACACCGTCGTTAACCAGTTCCTGATTGCCAATGGCACGCTTGACATTCATGCCGGCGACACCATCGGTCTGGTCGTGGAAAGTCACTGCAATTATTTTTCGCCGGTCGCTTTTCCGGAGCCGGTGACAGCAGGCCTGTGCGTAGCCAAACTAGGAGATTCCAGCGTTCGCTATGAGGTCGCTATCTTTCGCAGTGACGCAGAGATCGCGTCGGCACAAGGACACTTCGTTCACGTGTATGTAGACCGTGACTCGCGCAAGGCCATATCCATTCCGGCCGCTACACGCGCCGTACTGCAGACCATACAAACTATTCCAACAAAATCGGAGACAGCATGATCAACACGTCGCAACAAAGTATCGTTGACGAGGCAATTACCTCGCGTCGTTCTATTCGCGCATTTTTGCCCAAACCAGTCGAGCGCAGCGACATCGAAGCCTTGCTCGCGGTCGCGGCGCGTGCGCCATCGGGTTCAAATACGCAACCATGGAAAGTAAAAGTCGTAACCGGTGCAGCGTTGAAAACACTGTCTGACGAAATCCTCAAGGCCTATATGGATCCTGCACAGGCTGCATCGCACACGGAAGAATATAACTACTACCCGAAGCAGTGGGTCGCGCCGTACGTTGACCGTCGCCGCAAGGTAGGCTGGGATTTGTATGCGTTGATGGGTCTGACGCGCGACAACAAGGCTGGCATGCAGGCGCAGCATGGCCGCAACTACACCTTCTTTGATGCGCCGGTCGGATTGATCTTCACCGTTGACCGAGTGATGGAGCAGGGCTCGTGGCTGGACTACGGTATGTTCCTGCAAAATATCATGGTCGCAGCACGCGGACGTGGCCTCGACACCTGTCCGCAGGCAGCGTTCACCATTTATCACGGTGTGATCTCGCGCGTGCTGCAATTGCCTGTCAATGAACAGCTAGTGTGCGGCATGGCGCTTGGTTATGCCGACACCAGCAAGATAGAAAACAGCTTGATCACCGAGCGTGAATCTGTTGAGGGCTTTACACAATTTCTGGAGTAGCGTGTGAAAAAAATTGCGGTGATTGCGGGCGACGGCATCGGTAAAGAAGTCATTCCGGAAGGCTTGCGGGTACTCGATGTGGCTACACGCAAGTTCGACATTGATTTGTCCTTCGATCATTTCGATTTTGCGAGTTGCGATTATTTTGCCCGTCATGGCCAGATGATGCCGGATGACTGGAAAGATCAGATCGGTTCGCATGATGCAATTTATTTCGGCGCAGTCGGCTGGCCGCAAACCGTGCCTGACCATATTTCGTTGTGGGGCTCGCTACTGAAATTCCGGCGCGAGTTCGATCAGTATGTAAATTTACGTCCTTGCCGTTTGATGCCGGGCATACCGTCGCCGCTGGCCAACCGCAAACCGGGTGATATCGACTTTTACGTCGTGCGTGAAAATACCGAAGGTGAATATTCATCGGTGGGTGGCCGCATGTACGAAGGGACCGAGCGCGAAGTCGTGTTCCAGCAAAGCGTGTTCTCGCGCACCGGTACCGACCGCATCTTGAAATATGCGTTCGATCTGGCGCAGCGCCGCCCTAAAAAACATCTGACGTCCGCAACGAAGTCCAACGGCATTTCAATCACGATGCCTTACTGGGACGAGCGTGTCGCTGCGATGATGGAGGCTTATCCAGAAGTCAGATGCGACAAATACCACATCGATATTTTGTCAGCGCATTTCGTGCTGCATCCCGACTGGTTCGATGTCGTGGTCGCGTCCAATCTGTTTGGTGACATTCTTTCCGATCTGGGGCCTGCCTGTACCGGCACCATTGCCATTGCCCCTTCGGCCAACATCAATCCCGAAGGACTGTTCCCGTCCTTGTTCGAACCCGTGCATGGCTCTGCGCCTGATATAGCCGGACGCGGCATTGCCAATCCTATTGGGCAGATCTGGTGTGGCGCGATGATGCTGGAACATTTCGGCTATGTGGAAGCAGGCGCTGCGATTGTCAGTGCAATCGAACGCGTGCTCGAAGCAGGTTCGCTGCATGCGCCGTTCACGCCCGACATGGGCGGCACTGCCAGTACCAGCGATCTGGGGCGTGCAATTGCAGAAGCCGTCTGACAGTTTTCAAGTGCTTGAATGCAGATAATGAAGCTTCCAAGAAAAGTTATTGGACGAATAACTGGCTAAACACTAAATTATTTAAAACAAAACGTTGATAATTAACAATGTCTAATAACAAATTCGATTAATAAGTACACCTAACTCCCTAATTCTCTTGCGGATTTTTTCTATTTTGCTACACTGCAAGAAAATTTTTCATTGGCATCAACGCTGGGAGTTCAGATGCGCAGATTTACTATTGGGACTTTGGTATCGTTGTTCGTAACCGTGGCGTTCTCGCCAGTTGCGATAGCTGCCAAAAATGAAACACACAAAGCCGGCAAACATGCCGCTGCTAAAAAGATTGTCGTTCAAAAAAACAAGCAGGCATCCAAGACAGTAGCCAAGTCAGTGGCGCGAGCAAAAAGCTCGGCTAAAGTGCAAGTTGTAAAGCTCACTTACACAAAGAGCAAACGTAAGAGCGCATTCCAGCAAGTAGCTTATGCCTCAGCGCTGTCCGGTGTCCCGCCTCTGCTGACGGCCGGTGATCTCGCTGGCTTAAATCTCACACGCGATCCGCTCGATCTAAAGTCCAGTGTGGCTTTGGTACTGGATCAGTCGACCAATGAAGTCCTGTTTGAAAAAAATTCCGAGATTGCACTGCCGATCGCATCAATCACCAAGCTGATGACCAGTCTGGTTGTCGTTGAAGCGAATCAGGATCTTGAAGAATTATTGGCAGTGACGGAAGAAGACGTTGACCGTGAAAAATTCAGCCATTCGCGTCTGCGCGTCGGTTCGCAATTAACCCGTTCCAACATGCTGCACATTGCACTGATGAGCTCGGAAAATCGTGCTGCCTCCTCACTCGGCCGTCATTATCCGGGCGGCCTTTCTGCGTTTGTCCAAGCGATGAATGCAAAGGCAAGAGAACTCGGCATGAGCAGTTCGCGTTTCACGGACTCTACCGGCCTCAACAGCAGCAATATTTCGAGCGCACGTGATCTTGCCAAACTGGTCATCGCCGCACACCAGCATCCTTTGATTCGCCAATACTCAACCGACAGTCGCTATGCGGTTGATCCGGGTGGACGCCAACTGCAATACCGCAATTCAAACGGCTTGATCGAAAACCCTGAGTGGGAAATCGGCCTGCAAAAGACCGGTTATATTTCCGAAGCTGGTCGTTGCCTCGTAATGCAAGTACTGATTGCTGACCGTCCGGTTGTGATGATCTTCCTCGATTCCAAGACCAAGCAATCACGTCTGGCTGATGCCGGCCGCATTCGCAAGTGGCTGGAAAACCGTGGAGCTTCGGCGATGTCGCAACGTTCCGCACAGCGCAGCTAACTCAGCAAACATAAAAAAAGCGAACTACGGTTCGCTTTTTTTATGCATAGTTCACAATCAGATTCAGTCGATAGCGCGATAGCCCAGCACGCTGGAAATGTCATTAACTGTTGCAATCAAATCTTCCAGCCATTCTTCCTGCAGCCTGTCGGCTGGCGCTGAAATAGACAGACCTGCGATCAGGCGTCCTGAATCATCGCGAATACCGGCGGCCATGCAGCGCACGCCGAGTTCCAGTTCTTCATTGTCACGCGCATAGCCGCGCGAGCGCACCAGCGACAGATCCCGTTCGAGCTTGGCCAGGTCGGTAATGGAATTCTTGTTGTGGCCTGCCAGTCCGGTACGGGTCGCGTAGGAACGAACCAGTTTGGCATCGTCAACGGACAGGAATAGCTTGCCGGTCGAGGTCAGATGCAAAGGCGCACGGCCACCAATAGCGCGTACCACCTGCATGCCGGAGCGCTCGGAAAAAGCGCGGTCGATATAAACGATTTCGTCACCCTGTCTGACAGACAGGTTGACTGTCTGTTGAGTTTTACGGTGCAGTGCACGCATGAAATCCAGCGATGCTTCGCGCACATTGAGCCTGCTTTTGACGATATTGCCTAGTTCCAGCAAGCGCATGCCAAGTCGGTAAGTGCCGGGTTCGGTGCGATCAACAAAACGCTTGGTGACCATGTCATTCAAAATACGATGAGCAGTCGAAGGATGCAGCCCTGTCACCTTTGCCAATTCCTTCAGGCTGACTGGATCGGGATAACCTGCCAGCGCATCCAGCAGGGTTATCATGCGTTCGATGACCTGAATAGAGGTTTTGTCGCTGGCGGGAGAAGACTCAGTTTTCATAATACGGTTGGTGCGATGCAATAAAAGCCTTTTATACCATAATGCGAAAAGTCGTGACAGGCACGCCGTAAAAGATTTCGGCTTGGCCGGCAAATTTATTTCATCCTTGTCAGCGTGCTACTGAAGTCTTAAACACCGGATAATTCATGTTCGGAAAAAGCACCAACAACGAGGACTTCAATGCGCGTCGGATTATTCGTTACTTGCCTGGTGGACGTGATGCGTCCGGAAATCGGGTTCTCTTCCATCAAACTGCTAGAAGCAGCAGGTTGCGAAGTGGTGGTGCCTGCCCAGCAGACCTGCTGCGGCCAGCCGGGTTACAGCGCAGGTAACCGTCAAGCTGCGCGTGAGTTGGCGATTAAATTTCTCAATGAATTCGGAAGCTTCGATTACGTCGTGATTCCGTCCGGCTCCTGCGGCGGCATGGTCAAGACACACTATGGTGATGTACTGTCCGGCGATATGGAATTGCTGCAAAGGTTGGAAAAACTGCAAGCCAAAGTTTTTGAACTGACCGATTTCCTGCACACCGTCGTCAAGCTTGATCGTCTACCTGCCGCTGCTGAAGACAGCACCAAGGGCAGCATCACTTATCACGACTCATGCTGCGGCTTACGCGAACTCGGCGTGCAGAAGCAGCCGAGAGCGTTGCTGGCAATGCGCGACGGCGTAGCGCTAACTGAAATGGCAGAAGCGCGTGCCTGCTGCGGTTTTGGCGGCACCTTCGCGGTCAAATACGGCGATATTTCTACGGCCATCGTCGACGACAAATGCGCCAACATTCAAGCCAGCGGTGCTGATACCGTGGTGCTTGGTGATCTCGGCTGCATGCTTAACATTGAAGGCCGGCTGCGTCGCAACGGCGACCACAAGACACGCGTGTTGCATGTCGCACAAGTACTGTCAGGAGACGCGTAATGCAAGTTCAGTCCATGCACTTTAAGGCACGTTCAGGTGAAAAGCTCGCGGACAAGCGCTTGCAGCAGAACCTGAAAAAACTCTCGACCAAGTTTGTGACCGGTCGTGCCACTGCTATTACCGAGCTCGATGATTTCGAAGGCACGCGTGACGCTGCTGCCGAGCGCCGCATGCGCGCGATTGAAAATCTAGACGTATGGCTGGCCACGTTCGAAAAAGAAGCAACGCGTCGTGGCGCCACTGTTTTGTATGCCGAGACTGCCGAAGATGCATCAAGACTGGTTGTCGAGATCGCGCAAAAGCATCAGGTCAAAAAAGTCATCAAGTCCAAATCGATGGTGTCGGAAGAAATGGCGCTCAATAAAGCGCTGGAAGCCGCGGGCATTGTCCCGATCGAAACCGATCTGGGCGAATATATTTTGCAGATCAATGACAACGAAGCGCCGTCGCACATCATTGCGCCTGTAGTTCATAAAGATAAAGAAGAGATCGCAGAACTGTTTGCCAAGGTGCACAACAAGCCGCGGCTGACCGACATCGCCGAGATGACCCGCGAAGCGCGTGAAATACTGCGCCCGCATTTTTTGTCTGCCGACATGGGTGTCACTGGCGGCAACTTCGTCATTGCCGAATCCGGCTCCGTCGCTGTCGTCACCAATGAAGGCAATGAAGGCATGTGTACCATCGTGCCACCGAAGGTGCACGTGGTCGTCACTGGCATTGAAAAAGTATTGCCGACCTTGTCTGACCTGGCGACCATCATGCGCCTGTTGCCACGGTCGGCTACGGGACAATCGATCTCGAATTATTTTTCGCTGCTGACTGGCCCACGTGCCAGTGATGAAAAAGATGGTCCCGAGCATATGTATTTTGTGCTGGTCGATGCAGGACGCACCAGCCTGGTCGGTTCCGAATTTGAAGAAATGCTGCGCTGTATTCGCTGCGGCGCTTGCATGAACCATTGCCCTGTTTATCAAAAAATTGGTGGCCACAGCTACGGTTGGGTCTATCCAGGTCCTATGGGTAGCGTACTGACGCCGTCTTACATAGGCTTGGAAAATGCACTGGATCTGCCACAGGCTTCGACCTTGTGTGGTGAATGCCATGTGGTCTGCCCGGTAAAAATTCAACTGCCTGACCTGTTGCGCAAATTGCGTGAAAAACAATTCGAAGGCAAGATGCGCCCCGGCTTTGAATATATGGCTTTCGCAATTTGGACCTTCATGGCCAAGCGGCCAGCCCTGTATCGCGTAGCGACAAAGCTGGCCACACGCGTGCTGAAGTTGATGGGTGGCAGCCGTCGCCTGATCTCGACATTGCCTTTTGCCGGTGGATGGACTGATAATCGCGACATGCCGGCTCCGGCAGGCAAGACTTTCCGCGAGCTATATCGTGACCGCACGTGACCGCAACCTATCCTGAATGAATGAGCAATAGCGAACAGCCAGTCAGCCAATTTAAAAGTAAAAGCGGGCTTAGAAGAATTTTCTCGGCCGTTTTTTATTCCATCGATGGTTTTCGCGCTGCCTGGCGAAACGAACACGCCTTCCGACAGGAAGTCGTGTTCGTTGTGCCGGGGATCGTTGTTGCGCTTCTTCTGCCCCTGTCAGGACTAGAGAAAATCGCGCTCATTGCAGTGCTGACGCTGGTGCTGATTATTGAACTAATCAACTCAGCCATTGAAGCGGTGGTCGATCGCGTCTCTCTCGACAGCCATCCGCTGTCAAAAAATGCCAAGGACTTCGGCAGTGCTGCCGTCATGCTGTCCATATTGCTGGCAGTAGCAACCTGGGCAGTGATCACACTGCCGCTGCTGCATTAGGTTTTATTGCCCGGGGTTGGTGAACTCCGCATGAATCGCATTCACACCTTTGATCACTTCATCTGACAGTTTGATGGAGTACGCATCAATGTCGAATTTCAATTGCTCGATGCTGGTCGCGCCAATGATGGTCGATGCAATGAACCAGCGGGTGTAGCACCAGGCGAGAGCCAATTCCGTCACGGTCATGCCGTGTTCTTGCGCCAGTTGCATGTAGCGTTTGGTCGCTTCGATCACGCGCGGACGCAGGTAGCGTGGGCTCCAACTGGCAGGGAATACTGTCAGGCGTCCAGGTGCATTTGCATCGTTGATGTATTTGCCGGTCAGCTGCCCGAAAGCCAGCGGACTATACGCCAGCATGCCGACTTGTTCGCGGAAACAGACTTCATCAAGCGCTGTTTCGAAGCTGCGGTTGGCCAGATGATAGCCATTTTGAATTGAAACAATACGCGGTAATTCCTTGGTTTCTGCTTGCTTGATGAATTCGCTTACCCCCCATGCGCTTTCATTCGATACACCGACATAGCGCAGCTTGCCTTCGCGCACCAGCGCTTGCAAAACTGCCAGCGTCTCTTCGATCTCAACATGCTCCCGTTCATGGGCAGGATTAAACGAGATTTGTCCGAAGACAGGGACATTGCGGCTCGGCCAGTGCAACTGATAGAGATCGATGTAGTCAGTCTGCAGACGCTTGAGGCTCGCATCGATGGCGGCGCGAATATTGACGGCATCCAGATTATTTTTGCCATCGCGAATCCAGTTCATCGCTTTGGCTGGGCCAGCGACTTTGGTCGCGAGAACCACTTCACTGCGCTTGCCCGATTTTTTCAGCCAACTGCCAATGATGCTCTCTGTCGAGCCCGTGGTTTCAGCACGCGGCATGACCGGATACATTTCGGCCGTATCAATAAAGTTAATGCCGCGCTCCAGCGCATAGTCAAGCTGGCTATGGCCTTCAGCTTCCGTATTCTGTTCGCCAAAAGTCATCGTGCCGAGGCAGATTTTTGATACTTTCAGATCACTGCTGCCTAAAATAATTTTATCCATAAAGTCTCCCGTTGATTTTATTTTGATGATTTGACGGCCAGTGCTGCTGCGCATTCCCTGACCAGTGCCGGACCGCGATAGATCAGGCCGGTATAGAGTTGAACCAGCGCTGCGCCGGCAGCGACTTTTGCCTGTGCGTCTGCGCCTGAAAAAATGCCGCCGACTCCAATGATGGGGATGGTGTTGCCCAGTTCACTTCTGAGCCCGCGAATTACCTGATTCGACAGCGCCAATACCGGCGCACCCGACAAGCCGCCGGCTTCCTCTGCGTGCTGCATGCCTTTGACCGCATCCCGCGCCAGTGTTGTATTGGTGGCGATGACGCCGTCTATCTGATGGCGCAGCAGTGCACCCGCAATAGTCTTGATCTGTTCCACATCGAGGTCAGGAGCGATCTTCAAGGTGATCGGCACATACCGCTTATGCAGATCAGCCAATCGTAATTGCGTGCTCTTCAATTGCGCGAGCAAATCATCCAGCTCCGACGCGCCCTGTAACTGACGCAGGTTCTTCGTATTCGGCGACGAAATGTTGACTGTCACATAGGCCGCATACGGATAGACTTTTTCGAGACAATGCAAATAGTCTTCTGCTGCGCGCTCAATGGGTGTGTCTGCGTTTTTGCCAATGTTCAGGCCCAGCAGACCTTCTTTGTTTTGATAAAACCGCGAGGCTTGTACATTGCTGACGAAAGCATCGACGCCACCGTTGTTGAATCCCATACGGTTGATGAGTGCATTTGCCTTCGGCAGTCTGAACATGCGCGGCTTGGGGTTGCCGGGTTGCGCACGCGGTGTCACCGTGCCGATTTCGATGAAGCCAAATCCGAGTGCTGCCAGTCCGTCAATGTAAGCGCCATCTTTGTCCAGACCCGCTGCCAGTCCGACTGCATTCGGAAAGCGTAAACCCATAACGGTGCGTGGATTGGATATGGCTGCAGGCAGGGCGCGTGTTAGTCCGAGTTTGGCACTGCGCTGCAAGGCAGGCAGGGTCAGATTGTGGGCTGTCTCGGCATCAAGAGAAAACAGCAGCGGGCGGGCGAGTGCGTACAGAAGTTTATCGGGCACGATAGCAAGCTTATGAAATGAAGAAACGCAGCCATTCTACCTTGCCGGCCGTATCGGCTAATCGGTGGCGAGCGTTTCCCACGTGCCGTTCTGAAGCGCTTCAATCGGCCTGAAGTTAATCTTGTAGGCCATTTTTTCGCTTTGCTGAATCCAGTAGCCGAGATAAATGAAGGGCATCGACAATTGACGCGCCTGTTCAATCTGCCACAGCACATTGAAGGTACCAAAGCTCGCTTTGGGAACATCGGGGTCGTAGAAGGTATAGACCGACGAGAGTCCATCATCGAGTACGTCAATGATGCTGACCATACGCAGCAGTCCATCCGGCTCGCGAAACTCTACCAGTCGTGTATTAACCTTGCTCTGCAACAGGAACTGCGCGTACTGGTCACGGCTATCTTGATCCATTCCGCCGCCCGCATGACGCGCTGCCTGATAGCGCAGATACAGGTCGTAATGCTCATGCACATAAGTGAGTCGTGTGACCCAGGTTTTCAAATGCTGATGCTGTTTCCATGCGCGGCGCTGGCTGCGGGTGGCTACGAACTGCGCGGTATTGACTCGCACTGGCGTGCAGGCCTTGCAACCATCGCAGTAGGGGCGGTAAGTAAAAATGCCGCTGCGGCGAAAACCGTTTTTGACTAGCTCGGCGTAGACGTCGGCGTTAATCAGATGCGAAGGGGTGGCGACTTGAGAACGCGCCTGCCTGTCGTCTAAATAGCTGCACGGGTAGGGCGCAGTCGCGTAAAACTGCAGGGTTGAAAAGGGCAGATCCTTAAGATGTGTCATGAGAGCTCTGAAGGCCAGCAGGGATTTACATAATTTACACTGATCGTACTGAAATGCGCAAAGCTTTGTTTTTAATTGAACGAGTCAAATAGCGGTATGGGCTGCCAGTTGGTAATGGCTTCTTGCCGGATCGCTTTTTTCATATGTGAAATGAATTCTGCGCGCGTGATTGGCGCTGCGCCCAGCGAGGCCAGATGCGCGGTTTCCTGCTGGCAGTCAATCATCGCTACACCCTGTGATTTCAGCAGGCGCACCAGGTAAGCCAATGCTATTTTTGATGCGTCGGTGGCTTGCGCAAACATGGATTCGCCATAGAACATCTTCCCTATACATACGCCATAGGCGCCGCCAACCAGCTCGCCGTCCAGCCAGACTTCGGCCGAGTGCGCATACCCGCGTTGGTGCAGGCTGGAATAGCCGTCAATGATCTGTTGCGTGATCCAGGTGCCGCTGGCATAGCTGCGTGGTGCTGCGCAGGCGCGAATTACCTTGTCAAAAGCGCTATCAAAACTAACCCGCCAGCGTCCGCCACTGGCAATACTTTGATCTACTTTTTTCAGGGTCTTGCGCAGGCTGTGCGAAACCGTAAACCGGTCGGTAAACAGCACCATGCGCGGGTCTGTGCTCCACCAGAGTATCGGCTGGTTGTCCGAGAACCAAGGGAAAATGCCCTGACTGTAAGCGTCCAGCAGCCTGTCGGCTGACAGATCGGCACCGGCGGCCAACAGACCGGATGCGCCATCCTCCTCGGTCAAGGCCGTGGAAATATCAGGAAATGGCGAGTCCGGCTCTAACCATGGAATCATGAAGCCTCACCAATTCGGGCGCACAAATCGCACGCTGATAGTGCACTTGGCAATGTAGCGATCATGAACTAAAAATTTTATTCAAAGTAATCAGTCACTTATTAATTGCACCAAAATGGAATAAATATTGCTTTACGTCAGAGCTTTGAAAATATAACGCACACAAACAGGGAGATTCTCATGGACGCATTCCGCAACGGCGCGGATACACTTTTCATTTTGCTTGGTGCGATCATGATTCTGGCGATGCATGCCGGATTCGCATTCTTGGAACTTGGAACGGTACGCAAGAAAAATCAAGTCAATGCCCTAGTCAAAATATTAGTCGATTTTGCTGTTTCGACTATCGCCTATTTCTTTGTCGGTTACTGGCTTGCTTACGGCGTCCACTTTTTTAGTAGCGCAGAAACGCTGGCCGCCAAAAGCGGTTTCGAACTGGTGAAGTTTTTCTTCTTGCTGACCTTTGCGGCAGCCATACCTGCCATTATTTCAGGCGGCATTGCCGAGCGTGCGCGCTTTCATCCGCAGCTAGCGGCGACGGCCTTGCTGGTTGGACTGGTCTACCCGCTGTTTGAAGGCATTGCATGGAACCAGCGCTTTGGCATACAAGCCTGGCTGGAAGCCAGCTTCGGTGCGCCTTTTCATGACTTTGCCGGCTCGGTAGTCGTTCACGCAGTTGGCGGCTGGGCGGCGCTGCCAGCGGTGCTGTTGCTCGGTTCGCGTCGCGGTCGTTATACCAAAGACGGAAATGTGGCCGCGCATCCGCCGTCGAGCATTCCGTTTCTGGCGCTGGGCGCTTGGATACTCACGGTAGGCTGGTTTGGTTTTAACGTCATGAGTGCGCAGACTCTCGACAAAATGAACGGACTGGTGGCCGTGAATTCGCTGATGGCGATGGTCGGAGGTACATTGATAGCGGTAATCCTCGGTAAAAATGATCCGGGATTTGCCTACAACGGACCCCTGGCCGGTCTGGTCGCAATATGCGCGGGTTCAGACCTGATGCATCCGCTGGCTGCACTGGTCACAGGCGGCATCGCCGGCGCGATTTTCGTCTGGATGTTCACGCTTACGCAAAACCGCTGGAAGATCGACGACGTGCTCGGTGTCTGGCCTCTGCATGGTTTATGTGGCGTGTGGGGCGGAATTGCCGTGGGGCTGTTCGGACTCAAGGAATTGGGTGGCATGGGCGGCGTGTCGCTTATGTCGCAACTGATAGGCACGGCGCTTGGCATTACCATCGCAACAGCAGGCGGCTTCCTGATTTATGGCGTGCTGAAGAAAACAGTCGGCATACGACTCGATCCTGAGGAGGAATACGAAGGTGCCGATTTGTCCGTGCACAAGATTTCGGCAACGCCAGAGCGCGAAGTCAGTTGGTAAAAACTGTAGAGAAATAAATACAGAGAAATTGTGTTTGGAAAACGGGCCGCAAGCCCGTTTTCTATTTGGACTGGCGCATCGGCTTGGTAATGTCGAGTGAATGAAATTCGAAATCTTTTCCGCTGCGCGAAGCAGCCAGATCAGTGAAGAAGAATTTCAGTGTGTGCGTCACAGTCGGGAAAGCAATCTCATCCCACGGTATCTGGTCTTCGGAAAATAATTTGACTTCAAGGCTTTCGGTGCCGGCAGCGAAATCAAGGTCGAGCAGGCGGGCACGATAAAACAGATGGACCTGGTGAACGTGCGGGACATTGAGCATGGAAAAAAGCGCTTGCATTTCTATGCGCGCGCCGGCCTCTTCCATTGTTTCGCGTGCGGCAGCCTCGGCAGTAGTTTCATTGTTTTCCATGAAGCCGGCAGGCAGGGTCCAGTAACCATGGCGCGGCTCGATAGCGCGGCGGCACAGTAGTACTTGCGCCTGCTCGCCCTCATCCCACAACGGAATGGAGCCGACCACCAGCTTCGGATTTTGGTAGTGAATGACGCCGCAGTTGTCGCAGACATAACGCGCACGAGTATCGTCCGGCGGTATTTGTAGTGAAACGGGATGGGCGCAATCGGAGCAGTATTTCATGTGTGATCTGTTTAGAATCGTATCGACGCAGCGGCATCGACAGCAGCGAAGAGTGTATCACTCGATATATAAACGCATTAAGTTTGCATTGTGAAGCGATACGCTGTATATTCCGTTTCCTCAGACGCGGGGTGGAGCAGTCTGGCAGCTCGTCGGGCTCATAACCCGAAGGTCACAGGTTCAAATCCTGTCCCCGCAACCAGTTTCAAAAAAAAGGCCCGGATAAAAATCTGGGCTTTTTTTTATTAAAAGAATTGCGGAATGCCTATGCAGTAGGGAATGCCTCGCCGTCAAAGCTGGCTTGGGCGCAGAAAATGACATTCCCTGCGAACTGCTCTATAATCCGCGCAGGCACGGGTTGACAGTGCGGCAAATTTCGCAGTACGCGGATTTGTTCCAACTTCCCGGCAAGCCTTACCGGTCTTAATTGCGCCAGCCCCCAGAAAAAAATCTTCCACAGCGGGCGCTGGTTGCCAGCATCAACGACTTTACTGTCCGAGCCGCATCTTCGATGTTGGCGTTGAATTAATCGCTGCTCATTGCAACCAACCAGATTTACTAGAATCGTAGATGAATACTATTGAGGCTAAAAAAGTCCTCGAGACTGCACTTTTGTGCACGCACGAGGCACTCTCTATCAACGACTTGAAAAAACTCTTCGCCGGCGGCGCTGATGGTGAAGAAGACGCAGTCGACACCGATGACATCAAGGCGATGCTCGAAGAGTTGCGTCACGATTGGACCGAGCGCGGTATAGAGCTGGTGAATCTGTCGACCGGTTGGCGTTTTCAGAGCCGTACGGAGATGAAGGTTTATCTAGACAGGCTGAATCCGGAAAAACCGCCCAAATACACGCGTGCGACGCTCGAGACACTGGCCATTATTGCTTATCGCCAGCCTGTTACACGCGGCGATATTGAAGAAATCCGTGGCGTTGCGGTTAATTCGCAAACCATCAAAATGCTGGAAGACCGGGGCTGGATAGATGCGATTGGTCATCGTGACGTGCCAGGCCGCCCTGCATTGTTTGCGACTACCAAGCAGTTTCTGGATGACCTGGGCCTGACCTCACTGGATCAGCTGCCGCCCTTGCAGCAGATCGGTAAAGAGAACCTCGAAGGTGACGCCGCTGCAACCATGCTGGCAATGGAACAGAATATGGAAGTCAGCCTGAATCAGGCTTCGATTGAATTTGCCGCCGACCCCGGCATAAACGATGAACAAATGCAGCCAGTCTCCGTCGCACGTGCTGACGAAGATGCAGAAGAAGAGCCGGAGAACGCTGCCGAACTGCCCGCTGTGACAGCGGACATTGCCGATGACTTTGCGCGCGACCCAGAGATCGCAGCGCCAAACCCCTCCACGCCAGAAACGAACAATGACAAAGCCGAATCCTAAAGAAATGACCGAAGCCATGCCGGCTCAACACGCTGCTGAAGAGGGCGAGCGCTCTCACGGCAATCAGTTCGAAGGCAAGCCAGACACTGCTGTCGACAAAGCAGCTGATGGCAAGAACGCCCGACGCGGCTTACGTGGCCCGCGTTCTTTGCGTCGTGGACGTGATCCTGTTGCCCGAACTGAAGGCGGCGAGGCCGCCGCAGCGCGCCATGAATCACAAGTCCCTGCAGAAGGCCCTGCGCCAGCCGGCAGAAAGCCTGAAGCCCGCCGCCAGCCGGAGCGCAATAGTAAGGGCGGTAACGGCGGCAACGTCGCTAACGGCCGCAGGCCAGCCCCAGCGCGCGATTCGGGACGCCAAACTGGCAATGATGCCGACTCGGTGTTTTCATACGTAACATCCGACTCCTTCGACCAGCTGGCAACAGCGGAAGACAAAGTTGGCAGCAATCGCAACAGCAAACCGGCCAGACGTGACCTGACCGCCGACGACGACGCACCGAAGCTGCATAAAGTACTGGCTGAAGGCGGACTTGGTTCGCGCCGTGACATGGAAGAGCTGATCATTGCCGGTCGCGTCTCAGTCAATGGCGAGCCAGCCCACATCGGTCAGCGCATCTTGCCGACCGACCAGGTGCGTATCAACGGTAAACTTTTACAGCGCAAAGTCAGCAACAAGCCACCGCGCGTTCTTGTTTATCACAAGCCTGCCGGCGAGATCGTCAGCAACAGTGATCCTGAAGGTCGTGCCACCGTGTTTGACCGCTTGCCAAATATGAAAGCGGCAAAGTGGCTGGCTGTGGGCCGCCTTGACTTTAATACCGAAGGTTTATTATTGTTCACGACGTCCGGAGATCTGGCCAACAGGCTGATGCATCCGCGCTACGGCATCGAGCGTGAATACGCCGTGCGTACCCTCGGTGAACTTGAAGAAGGCATGCGTCAGAAATTGCTCGCTGGTGTGGAGCTGGAAGACGGCGTAGCGCAGTTTTCAAAGATTGCCGATGGTGGTGGCGAAGGCGCTAACCGCTGGTATCGCGTCACTATTACCGAAGGCCGTAACCGTGAAGTGCGCCGCATGTTCGAAGCAGTCGGTCTGACTGTGTCGCGACTGATCCGCACCCGTTACGGCGTCATGACCCTGCCGCACGGACTCAAGCGCGGTCGTTGGGAAGAGCTTGAAGAAAATGCAGTCCGAGGTTTGCTGGCTGTCAGTGGACTGGAAAAATCCGGTTCGGCCAATCCGCGCCAGCAAGACCGTCAATCCAAAGGTCAGTCCCGAGCACCAAGCGGCAATGTCCGTGAACAAGGCCGTAGTCAGGGAGCTGGCCAAGGTCGTGGTCAGGGGGCAGGCCAGAGTCGTGGTCGCGCTCAGGGACAAGAGTCGGGCCAGGCACCTAGCCAATGGCGCGCTGAAGGACCGGCTAACCGTGCTGGCGGTCCGAACGCAAAGCGTCCATCCAAACCTCGTCAGCCAGATCCATTGCAGACTGCGCTCGGTTATCCGGCAACAAGCCAGGGTGCACGTGGCCCGCGTGGTCCGCAAGATGCGCAGCGTCGCCGTAATAACGGCATTCAGACTGTCGGCACAGGTAATGGCAGTGCGTGGGGCGGCGACCGTATGGGCGGCGGCGGCACCGGCAGCACTGGTCCGCGTCGACGTACACGCGGTTAAAACTGGGCCAGGGACGGGCCCGCTATGGCCGTTCCAGAATACTGTTTTTGGCAAGCATTGGCGCCTAAACCCGTTTTTGCATTGCAGCGCAATGGCTAATCGCATATAATTTTGGACTCAATAAAGTTGCCTGTCTTGCGTGCGCGGTTATTACTTCATTGTGATGACAGTGCGCAGAGCGCGGCGGGAAGCACAAAAAAGATGGGCACTTGCCCATTTTTTTTTTCTTGAACAGTTTGTAGCATCGTGATTTGCAGCGGCTTTTCTGCCGCTCGACACAGCGGAGAATTATTTGGTTTTATCAGCACTGATAGAAAAGACCGTAACCGGCTTGGGTTATGAGTTGGTCGACTTTGAGCATGCCGCTCGTGGTTTGTTGCGCGTATTTATAGATTTTCCACCGGGGTCAGATGGACCGATTACGGTAGAAGATTGCGAAAAAGTCACCCATCAGCTATTGCATGTGCTGACAGTTGAAAACGCTGCCTATGAGCGTCTGGAAGTGTCTTCACCAGGCCTGGATCGGCCGCTGAAAAAGTTATCGGACTATCAGCGTTTCGCTGGTCTTGAGGCAACGATCAAGCTGCGTATGCCGATGGCAAGTGCAGCGAACCGCAAATCCTTCGAAGGTATTTTGCACGCGCCCGAAGGTGACAAGCTGAAACTAGAATTCGAAGGTAAAGATGGGCCGGCGATGCTGGAGTTCTCGCTGGCAGAGGTAGACAAGGCACGATTGGTGCCGAAAGTGGATTTCAGGAGCCGTAAATGAGTCGCGAAATTTTGATGCTGGTTGATGCGCTGGCGCGTGAGAAAAATGTCGACAAAGAAGTCGTCTTTGGCGCGCTTGAGCACGCACTGGCCCAGGCCACCAAGAAACGCTATGAAGGCGAGGTCGACATTCGTGTAGCGATTGACCGCGACACCGGCGAATTCGAATCCTTCCGCCGCTGGCATGTCGTGCCTGACGAAGCGGGTCTGCAATTGCCGGATCAGGAAATCCTGCATTTCGAAGCCAAAGAACAAATCGAAGATATCGAAGTTGACGACCACATCGAAGAGCCGATTGAATCGGTTGATTTCGGTCGCCGCTTCGCCCAAGACACCAAGCAAGTCGTATTGCAACGTATCCGTGACGCCGAGCGCGAGCAGATTCTGGCTGACTTCCTCGAGCGGGGCGATGCCTTAGTCACTGGCACCATCAAGCGCATGGAGCGCGGTGACGCGATTGTCGAATCCGGCAAAATTGAAGCCCGACTGCCGCGCGACCAGATGATCCCGAAAGAAAATCTGCGCATCGGCGACCGCGTTCGTGCATTCATTCTGCGCATTGACCGCAATGCACGTGGCCCGCAAGTGATTCTGTCGCGTACCGCGCCGGAATTCATCATGAAGCTGTTTGAACTTGAAGTGCCTGAGATCGAACAAGGCCTGCTGCAAATTAAATCAGCTGCGCGTGACCCTGGCGTGCGCGCCAAGATTGCAGTTTTCACCAGCGACAAACGGATTGATCCTATCGGCACCTGTGTCGGCATGCGCGGTTCGCGCGTGCAGGGCGTGACCGGTGAGCTCGGCGGCGAACGTGTTGACATCGTGCTGTGGTCGGAAGATCCGGCGCAGTTCGTTATCGGCGCACTAGCTCCAGCGAATGTATCGTCGATTCTGGTTGACGAAGAAAAGCATGCGATGGACGTCGTCGTTGATGAAGAAAACCTGGCGATTGCAATTGGTCGTGGCGGTCAGAACGTGCGTCTGGCGAGCGAGTTGACAGGCTGGCAAATCAATATCATGACAGCGGAAGAATCCGCCGACAAAGCCGAGACTGAAACCGCATCGACCCGCATGCTGTTCATGGAAAAACTCGATGTTGACCAGGAAGTCGCCGACATTCTGGCGCAAGAAGGCTTTTCTACGCTCGAAGAAATCGCGTACGTTCCAATCAACGAAATGCTTGATATTGAAGCCTTTGACGAAGACACAGTGAACGAACTGCGTACCCGTGCACGCGATGCACTGGTAACAGAAGCGATTGCGTCCGAAGAAGGCCTCGAAGGCATGGAAGATGCACTCATCAACTTCGATGGCATGGACCGTGTTATCGCCGGCAAGCTTGGTCTGGCAGGCGTCAAAACGCTGGAAGCATTTTCTGTGCTGGCGTATGACGAATTTGGCGCAATTCTCGCGTTGCCGGCTGACCGCGCGCGCCAGTTAATCGATGAAGAATTTAAAGATGTGACCGACGACGAGATGAAACTGATCGACGCGAAATATGACGACCGTGCCAAGGCGCTGCAAGCCAAGGTATGGAGTCTCGCCGAGACCAAGTAATTCGGGAAGCCTGAACATCATCAAACGCGTCACAAGAAAAGAGGACTGAATGGCGAGCAATAACGTAGCCCAATTTGCCACCGAGCTGAAAATGCCGGCTGACCTGTTGCTTAAACAGCTGCAGGCGGCGGGCGTTGAAAAAAACTCGGCCGACGACCAGTTGTCCAAAGAAGACAAGGACAAGCTGCTCGGGCATTTGCGCCGTGCTCATGGCGTGGTCGCTGATAGCGAGAAAAAGAAAATCACGCTCACGCGCAAAGAAACCACTGAAATCAAGCAAGCTGATTCCAGTGGCAAGTCACGCACTATCCAAGTTGAAGTACGAAAGAAGCGTACCTTCGTCAAGCGCGATGACGCACCAGTTGCTGAACCAGTCGAACTAGTCAATTTTGTCGTTGATGAAGCTGAGCAGGCTCGTCGTGACGAAGAAGCGCGCCGCAACGCCGAACTGATCGCCCGTCAGGAAGCTGACCTGCGCGAAAAGCAGGAACATCTGGCCCGCCTCGAAGCCGAACGTGAAGAGCAGGCCAAGGCCGCTGTTGCCGCTGAAAAGGAAGCCAAAAAAGCGGTAGAAGCTGCGACCGTCGTCGTTGCCGATGCTACACCGGTTGATGCCGCCAAAGCTGCTGCCCAAGCTGCCGCAGAAGATGCCAGCCGCAAAAAAGCCGAGCAGACTGCAAAGGAAGCAACGGCCAAAGCCGCAGTCACCGAGCAGGCGCGCAAAGCGGTTGCCGATGAAGTCGCACAGATCAAACTGATGATGGCAACGCCGCGCAAAGTAGCGAAAGCACCGGAGCCAGTAGCGCCCGTTGCACGCACCAGCGAAGGCACACTGCACAAGCCAGCTGATAAAAAGCCGGGTGAAAAGAAAGATGAGAAAAAACCGGTAGCCGGCGACAAGAAGTCGATCAAGTCGGCGAACGTGTCATCGACCTGGCAGGATGACGCTAAAAAGCGCACTCCAGGCGGCGGACTCAAAACCCGCGGTAGCAGCACCGGTGGGCGTGATGGCTGGCGCTCAGGAGCACGCGGCGGTCGCCGCAACTCGCACACTGAAGATCGCGAAACCAATTTCCAGGCGCCGACCGAAGCGGTCGTCAAAGAAGTTATGGTGCCTGAAACCATTACCGTCGCCGAACTGGCGCACAAGATGGCAATCAAGGCTAATGAGGTCATCAAACAATTGATGAAACTCGGCCAGATGGTCACCATCAATCAAGTGCTCGATCAGGAAACGGCCATGATTCTGGTGGAAGAGATGGGCCACATTGCTCACGCTGCCAAGCTCGATGATCCTGAAGCGATTCTCGACGAAGGCGTCGAACATCCTGACGCCGTTCAACTGCCACGTGCACCGGTGGTCACCGTAATGGGTCACGTCGACCACGGCAAGACCTCGCTGCTGGACTACATCCGTCGCGCCAAAGTGGCTTCCGGCGAAGCAGGCGGCATTACGCAGCATATCGGCGCTTATCACGTCGAAACGCCACGCGGCATGATCACCTTCCTCGACACCCCGGGCCATGAAGCGTTTACTGCGATGCGTGCACGCGGCGCCAAAGCGACCGACATCGTCATTCTGGTCGTTGCAGCTGACGACGGCGTCATGCCGCAAACGAAAGAGGCAATCGCTCACGCGAAAGCCGCTGGCGTAGCGCTGGTCGTCGCCATCAACAAAATAGACAAACCGGGTGCAAATCCGGATCGCGTCAAGCAAGAACTGGTTGCAGAGCAAGTGGTGCCGGAAGAATACGGCGGCGAATCGCCGTTCATTCCTGTGTCTGCCAAAACCGGTGAAGGCATTGACGTGTTGCTCGAGCAAGTGCTGCTGCAAGCCGAAATTCTGGAACTCAAAGCATCGGTCGACACGCCTGCTAAAGGTCTTGTCATCGAAGCCAAGCTCGACAAGGGCCGCGGTCCGGTGGCTACTATTCTTGTTACTTCAGGTACCTTGAAGCGCGGTGATATCGTGTTGGCTGGTTCCTCATATGGCCGCGTTCGCGCAATGCTGGATGAAAACGGCAAAGCCATCACCGAAGCAGGCCCATCGATTCCGGTCGAGATTCAAGGCCTGACCGAAGTGCCGGCAGCCGGTGAAGACGTCATGGTCTTGACCGATGAGCGCAAGGCGCGTGAAATTGCTCAGTTCCGCCAAGGTAAATACCGCGACGTCAAACTGGCCAAGCAACAAGCCGCCAAGCTTGAAAATATTTTCGATTCGATGACCGAAGGCGAAGTCAAAAACCTCGCCCTCATCGTCAAGGCCGACGTGCAGGGTTCGCAAGAAGCCTTGGTCTCGTCACTGCAAAAACTGTCGACTTCCGAAGTGCGCGTGCAGATCGTGCATGCGGCCGTCGGTGGCATCAGCGAGTCCGACGTCAATCTGGCACTGGCATCGAAAGCCGTCATCATTGGCTTCAATACCCGTGCCGATGCATCAGCCCGCAAGCTGGCCGAGTCAAACGACATTGACATCCGTTACTACAACATCATTTACGACGCGATCGACGAAGTCAAAGCCGCGATGTCGGGCATGCTCTCGCCAGAAAAGCGTGAACATTCACTGGGTCTGGCCGAAATTCGCCAAGTCATCATGGTCAGCAAAGTCGGCGCCATTGCCGGTTGCTATGTGCTCGAAGGTCAGGTCAAACGCGGTGCGTCTGTCCGTCTGCTGCGCAACAACATCGTGGTCTGGACTGGCGAACTCGATTCATTGAAACGCTTCAAAGACGATGCCAAGGAAGTCAAAGCCGGCTTCGAGTGCGGTCTGTCGCTGAAAAACTTCAATGAAATTCAGGAAGGTGACCAACTTGAAGTATTTGAAGTGCAAGAAGTTGCGCGTACTTTATAACGCTTACTAATTGCAAATAAAAAGTGACGACTGAAACATAGTGGCAAATAAACATAGCAAATCCATGCCCGGCCGTGGCCAGCGCGTAGCCGACCAGATCCAGCGAGATCTGTCGGAAATCATCGCGCTGGAATTGAAAGACCCACGGGTGGGCATGATCACGCTGACTGAAGTCCAGCTCACGCCTGATTACGCGCACGCCAAAGTTTTTTTCACGACGCTGGTTGATGATTCCGAAGGGATTAAAAACACCATCACAGGTTTAGCCAAGGCATCAGCCTACCTGCGTATACAGTTGGGCAAGCGCGTCACGATTCACACACTGCCTGAACTGCATTTCGTCTATGACGTATCAACCTCGCGTGGAGCGGCCTTGTCGAAGTTGATTGACGAAGCCAACGCAACCCGCGCCAAGGATGACGGCGAAGCCTGAGTCAACAAGCTCACCGTTTTAATTGCCTCCCGATGAACCAGCCCGTAGTTAAACGCAAGCGCGTACCAGTGCATGGTGTGCTGCTCCTCGATAAGCCTGTAGGTCTTAGCAGTACGCAGGCTTTGAGTGCTGCCAAGCGCTTGTTGAACGCGGAAAAAGCTGGGCACACAGGCACGCTAGATCCATTTGCAACTGGTCTATTGCCGCTGTGCTTTGGCGAGGCGACCAAGTTCGCGCAAGATCTGCTCGAAGCTGACAAGACTTACGAGACCACCGTTCATCTCGGCGTGACCACAACTACCGGTGACACCGAAGGTGAAGTCCTGGAGTCAAAACCGGTTGATGTTACCCGCGAGCAGATTGAAGCCGTGCTTGTTCAATTTCGTGGCCCCATCAGTCAAGTGCCTCCCATGCATTCAGCACTAAAGCGCGACGGTAAGCCGCTTTACGAATACGCTCGCGCCGGCATCACACTGGAGCGCGAGGCGCGTGCCGTCACGATCCACCAACTCGAACTGCTGGACTACAGCACTACGCTGCTGAAGTTGCGTGTTACCTGCAGCAAGGGAACCTATATTCGTGTGCTGGGTGAAGATATCGGCCATGCCTTGGGATGTGGCGCACACTTGATTGCATTGCGTAGAACAGTTGTGGGAAGCCTGACGCTGGATCAGGCGGTCACAATTGATATGTATACGGCAGCTACGGAAGAACTGCGATTGCAGTCGTTGTTGCCCGTCGATGCGTTGTTGGCTACATTTCCTGCAGTAATGCTCAATGAAGAATTGGCGCAGCGGTTTTTGCATGGACAGCGGCTGGCGCTGGAAAAAGAAGGTATTGCCTTACCTGCTAAAAGCGGACGCATACGCGTTTATGGAATAGCGGAGGCGTGTTTGCTCGGTACAGCGCAGTTAGTAGATTTTGGAGTGATGGCACCAGAACGTCTGATCAGTAGAAAATGAATCACCGCATGATTTTAAGTTTCAGATATCTCTTTCTGCAAACTTCGTAAAGCTGAAAAGTTCGAAAGATTATTTTCGGATTTATTCAAAATGAAATTCACAAAAACAGGATTGTTCGCTGCTATTTTTCCTTCGCCAATTTTGGTGCTCATGTTGGCGTTATTCAGAAGTTTTGTAATTATGTCTGCAAATTTTGTTGGTTTTAAATCTTCATCAATTATTTTATTATTATTCGCAGCTAATTTTTCGACTTCAGACGAAATGGCTAATAATGCATCATTTAAAGTTGGTGTAAATGTTCTCAATGTGAAAACAGCTAATAATTTTTCTTTATAATTATTCGAGCTTGCACGAATTTCTTTTTCTTTAGCTGGATTTTCTTCTATTTTTTTATTTGCAAGATTATCAATTTTCTTGCTCATATCTTTAGTAAAAGAGCAAAACTCATCCGAGAATTTAATGGAGTTCAGGTTATTTAGTAAAGTTTTATATCCGGCTGTTAGTGCTTCGTCTGAACTGCGGCCGCTATTAAATTCCTGAGAAATGGTATTTTTTACATTTTCTGAAATATCCTTAGAAGTTTGAATAAAATCCTTTTTAAAGAGAGCAGCCATTCCTTTGGTAGTATTGCTATCAAAGCGAATAAAAGTGCCGACTTCAGATTGTCTAAGTTCGGTTGAGCCCAGTTCAAATTCAAAGCTATGTAGCAGTTCTTTTTGATTGGTTGGGACTGGCAATTTTTTTTGCGCTGCTGTTAAATTGGCTTTTTCTTCAGCCTTTTTCATGTCAGCAAGTGCATTTTTAATTTCTTTGTTATCCATTAATAGAACGCGCAGCGAATTTACATCGCCCTGATGCTTGATGCTAGGCATTGCTTTTTTTATTTCATGAGTAATTTCAATTCCACTTTGTTTTAACATCCTTTTTATTTCGTCGCGTGCTAACTGACGATTAGTAGAAAATTTCAAATGTTCGGATATATTTCCCGCAGTTTTTGAATTATCTTTAGCCCGATAAAATATAACTTTTCCATTTTCATTTTTGGCGTGTAGCTGGGCAGCAATGCCATCGCTCTTGTCCAATTTATCAACGAAACTTTTTAGATCACTGGTGACGAATTTACTTCCAGAAGTGGGTCCCATGATTTAATCCAATTAGTATTGCTTTTACTAGAAATATTTATCTGATGAGGTAAATAATCTTTTTCATCACGTCGTATTGGAATTGCGCCAACGTACATTTTTGGTGGAAGAGGCGAGGTTTAATTTAGCTTCCGAGGCGCTCGACCAAATCAGTATTTTTTCTTCCTGATCAATTTCTCGAGCGCGCGGCAGAGCTCCCATGGCGCCGTTTGGTTCACCCAATGTTTTCAGTAAAGATTCCAGCCTTTGCCGGGGGGATGCTCTGTCCATCGATCTTCTCCATGGATAGCGATCAAGCAATCCAAAAATAGCCACTGAAACGAACAGTTTTCTCTGGTTTTACTGTTCTTCTAGCTATTTTGTAACTTTTTCACATCATCTGTTCCTATGGTTTTGCCCGTTTGCCCAATCTGCAAGCTATTGAAAATCCAAGACTTTTTATAATTCGCGCGGCGCTGCCATGCTATAATCTTGGGTTTTCCAAATTACTCATAAAGCCGGACCCGCCCATCATGTCGAACACTAAACGCGCAATACGTAACATCGCCATCATCGCCCACGTTGACCACGGCAAAACCACGCTGGTGGACAAGCTACTGCGTCAGTCAGGCACTTTCCGCGACAACCAGCAGGTTGAAGCACGCGTGATGGATTCCAACGATCTCGAAAAAGAACGTGGCATCACGATTCTTTCAAAAAACTGCGCCGTCGAATACGAAGGCACGCACATCAACATCGTCGATACCCCAGGTCACGCCGACTTCGGCGGTGAAGTCGAGCGCGTGCTGTCGATGGTGGACAGTGTGCTGCTGCTGGTCGATGCTCAAGAAGGTCCGATGCCGCAAACGCGATTCGTGACCCGTAAGGCGCTGGCGCTGGGTTTGAAGCCTATCGTTGTGATCAACAAGATCGACCGTCCGGGTGCACGTCCGGATTGGGCTATCAACGCCACTTTTGAATTGTTTGACAAGCTGGGTGCAACCGAAGAGCAGCTCGATTTCCCTGTTGTGTTTGCTTCCGCACTGAACGGTTATGCCAGCCTTGACTCGAGCGTGCGTGAAGGTGATATGACGCCGCTGTTTGAAGCCATCCTGAAACACGTTCCGGCGCGTGAAGATGACCAGGACGGCCCGCTGCAATTGCAAATTTCTTCCCTCGATTATTCTTCCTATGTCGGCAAGATCGGCATCGGCCGCATCACACGTGGACGCGTGCGCGCCCTGCAGGACGTGATCATTCAGGATGGTCCGGAAGGCAAGCCTTTTAAGGCGCGCGTGAATCAAGTGTTGAATTTCAAAGGTCTTGAGCGCGTACTGGTTGACGAAGCTGTCGCTGGCGACATCATTCTGATCAACGGTATCGACGAACTCGGCATTGGCACCACCGTGTGCTCCCCGGATCTGGTTGAAGCCTTACCAATGCTGACTGTTGACGAGCCAACGTTGACCATGAATTTCATGGTCAACAATTCGCCACTGGCAGGCCGTGAAGGCAAGTTCGTCACTAGCCGTCAACTGCGTGAACGGCTTGATCGCGAACTGAAAGCTAACGTTGCGTTACGCGTGGCACCGACGGACGACGACACGATTTTTGAAGTGTCGGGTCGCGGTGAATTGCATCTCACTATCTTGATCGAAAATATGCGCCGCGAAGGTTTCGAATTGGCTGTGTCGCGTCCGCGCGTCGTGTTCAAGATGGTCGATGGCGTGCGTCACGAGCCGTTTGAACTGCTCACAGTTGATATCGAAGAAGTGAACCAGGGTGGCGTGATGGAAGAGCTGGGTCGTCGTCGTGGTGATCTGCAGAACATGGAATCCGACGGTAAAGGACGTGTGCGTCTTGAGTACCGTATTCCGGCACGTGGCTTGATCGGCTTCCAGGGTGAGTTCATGACCCTGACCCGCGGCACCGGCTTGATGAGCCACATTTTTGACGAATACGCGGCTGTTGATAACAGCAAAGGCGAAATGGCAGGCCGTCGCAATGGCGTGCTGGTTTCCCAGGATGATGGTGCAGCCGTTGCCTACGCTATCTGGAAATTGCAGGATCGCGGTCGTATGTTCGTGGTTCACAACGATCCAGTCTATGAAGGCATGATCATTGGTATTCACTCGCGTGACAATGACCTGGTCGTGAACCCGATCAAGGGCAAGCAACTGACCAACGTGCGTTCATCCGGTACAGACGAAGCGGTGCGCCTGGTGCCACCAATTCAGATGTCGCTGGAATATGCCGTTGAATTCATTGAGGATGATGAACTCGTTGAAATCACGCCGAAGAGCATTCGCCTGCGTAAGCGCTACTTGAAAGAGAACGAGCGCAAGAAGGCTTCGCGCGATGCTGCGTAATTTGTAAGCTGCATCCTAAGCTGCTGGATTAGCTGAAAAAAAGACACTGTGACCCAGTGTCTTTTTTTATTTAAGCGTCTTCAGCACTGCCGCAATAGTCCCGAACAATTCATCAATCTGCGACTCACTGATAATCAGCGGCGGCGATAGCGCAATGATGTCGCCTGTGGTGCGGATCAGCACACATTTGTCCCAGAAGCAGCGAGAAAATACTTCATAGGCGCGTGCTGTCGGTTTGCCTGCAATCGACTCAAGTTCGATGCCGCAGACCAGACCGAGGTTACGCACATCCTTGACGAACGGCAGACCCCGCAAACCATGTGCAGCCTCTTCAAAATAGGGCGCCATCTGCGCGGCACGCTCAAACATTTTTTCATTGCGATAGACCTCCAGCGTAGCAATCGCCGCCGCGCACGCGAGCGGATGGCCGCTATAGGTATAGCCGTGATAAAACTCGATGGCATTTTCAGGCGCAGCCTGCATGAACGCATCATGAATCGCCTGCTTCACAATGACGGCACCCATAGGCACGGTGGCATTGGTTAGCCCTTTTGCACAGCAAATCATGTCGGGCGTGACACCAAAATAATCGGCGGCGAAGGGGGTGCCTAGCCGCCCGAAGCCCGTTATCACTTCATCAAAAATCAGCAGGATGCCGTACTTGTCGCAAATGCTGCGCAGCTTTTGCAAATAAGCCTTGGGCGGCACGATAACGCCGGTCGAGCCTTGCACCGGCTCGACGATAAGAGCAGCAACAGTGGCCGGATCATGCAGCGCCAGTAGCCGCTGTTCAAATTCATCGGCAATCTCAGCGCCATGTTCGGGCAGTCCACGCGAAAACGCATTCTTGCCAATGTCGAGTGTATGGCGCAGATGGTCGACACTAGCCAGGGTCGGGCCAAACTGCTTGCGGTTGCCCGCAATGCCGCCAACGGCAATGCCGCCAAATCCTACGCCGTGATAGCCGCGCTCGCGACCAATCAGGCGGGTACGCAGCGCATCTCCATTGAGGCGATGATAAGCCAGCGCCATCTTCAATGCCGTATCAACTGCTTCAGAGCCATCGTTGCAAAAAAAGACTCGGTTGAGTCCTTCCGGCGCCATGCCAGCCAAGCTGCTGGCTGCTTCAAACGCTTCGGGATGGCTCATCTGGAAAGGCGGCGCAAAATCCATCGTGCCGGCCTGCTCAATGATGGCCTGCGTGATGGTCGGGTGCGCATGGCCTGCATTCACACACCACAGACCGGCTGTGCCATCGAGAATGTGCCGGCCATCGTCCGTCGTGTAGTGCATGCCGGCGGCTTTTACCATCAGGCGCGGCCGCTCTTTGAATTGGCGGTTAGCCGTAAACGGCATCCAGTAATGGTCGGTATTGATAGTCATAATTTTTCAGATGCGAAGAAAACCTCACTTTACTGCAAATCACGGGCCGTTACGGCTGCCGGTACAATATGCGCTTCGCATTAGCTTTCCTCTATCGTGAGCACTACTCCTTCCGCCTTACCTGCACGCCGTCTGTCCGTCGCACCCATGATGGATTGGACTGATCGCCATTGCCGCATTTTTCACAGGCAGATCACGCGCCATAGCTGGCTCTATACCGAGATGGTTACTACCGGTGCGCTGCTGCATGGCGACGTTGCGCGTCATCTCGATTACAGCGAAGAAGAACATCCGGTTGCCTTGCAGCTCGGTGGCAGCGATCCGGCTGATCTTGCAGCGAGTGCAAAGCTCGGACAGCAGTGGGGCTATGACGAAATCAATCTCAATTGCGGCTGTCCTTCCGAGCGCGTGCAGAAGGGCGCATTTGGCGCCTGCCTGATGGCCGAGCCGCAACTCGTCGCTGATTGCGTCAAGGCCATGCGCGACGCCGTCAGCATAGACGTCACGGTCAAGCATCGCATTGGCATCGACCAGATCGATTCTTATGAGTTCGTGCGCGACTTCGTCGGCACCATTGCCGAGGCTGGTTGCAAGACCTTCATCGTGCATGCGCGCAATGCGATATTGAAAGGTCTGTCGCCGAAAGAAAACCGCGAAATCCCACCGCTGCGTTACGAGCGTGTCTATCAACTCAAGCGCGATTTTCCCGAACTTGAAATTATTATCAACGGCGGCATCAAGACACTGGCCGAAATCGATTTGCATCTGCAACATGTGGATGGCGTCATGCTCGGACGCGAGGCGTATCACAACCCGTATTTGATGGCGGAATTTGACGCACGCTATTACAGCGATGCCACATCAACAAAAACCCGTGCCCAAGTCGTCGAAGCAATGCTGCCTTATATACGCGCACAACTGGCAGCAGGCGGGCCGAAGTTAAACAGCATCACTCGCCATATGCTCGGCTTGATGGCAGGCTTGCCCGGTGCACGCGGTTTCCGCCAGCGGCTGTCGGATTCAAAACAACTCGCTGCCGGCGACGCCGCTTTGCTACAGCAAGCTCTTGCATTGATGCCAGCGATGGCATGAAAGCTGCAGCACTGCTGATCCGTCATTGTGATCAGGAGCGCAGCAGCCATGAACACCCAAGAGCAGGCATTCCCACCGCAACAGCAATCACATCAACCCGGCTCAGAAGCCGCTATGCAGCCGCGTCCGCAGACTGCCGGCAAAGACTATCGCGCAGCAGGCAAGTTGCAAGGCAAGGTAGCGTTGATAACCGGTGGCGATAGCGGTATTGGCAGCGCAGTTGCCATTGCCTTTGCCAAAGAAGGTGCGCAGATTGCCATTTCTTATCTTGAAGAGCAGGAAGATGCCGCGCATACGCGAACCCAAATTGAACAAGCAGGTGCGCAATGCCAGACTCTGGCTGGCGACATCGGCAATGAAATGTTCTGCCAAAGACTGGTTGCCGACGTCATTGCGCGTTACGGCCAACTCGATCTGCTCGTCAATAACGCTGCCGAGCAGCACACTGCCAGCAGTATCGAAGAGATCAACAGCATGCAACTCGAAGAGACGTTCCGCACCAATATCTTTGCCATGTTTTATCTGACCAAAGCAGCCATGCCGCATTTGAAAGAAGGCGCCCGCATTATCAACACGACCTCCGTGACAGCTTACCGGGGCAGTAGCCACTTGCTCGACTATTCGTCAACCAAAGGCGCCATCGTCAGTTTTACGCGCTCGCTCTCGCAGCAACTAGCATCGCGCGGCATTCTTGTTAATGCAGTCGCGCCCGGCCCAGTGTGGACGCCGCTGATTCCTTCCAGCATGCCGGCTGAACAAGTGCAGCACTTCGGCCAGCAGGTGCCGCTTGGTCGAGCAGCACAGCCCGAAGAAATCGCTCCCTGTTATGTTTTTCTGGCCAGTCAGGACAGCAGCTATATGACCGGACAAGTTTTGCATCCAAATGGAGGCGAGGTTATCAATGGGTAAGAAGAAATAAGCTCATCTAATATTCTTTGAGCCTGTTATAGAGTGTTTTCAAGCTAATACCCAGCGTCGCAGCAGTCAGCCGTTTGTTACCGCTGAAATGCTGCAAGGTCGCAAGAATGATTTCACGTTGCGCTTCGGCCAGTGGCGTGCCGACCGAGAAATTCAGCATGCCATTGATGAGCAGGGGTTTGATAGCTGATTGCGGTGGCATGGGTTCTTCCAGCATGACAGTATCGTTGGAAAGTATGAAGGCGCGATGCACCATGTTTTTTAGTTCGCGAACATTGCCCGGCCAGCTGTGACTTTTTATTTTGTCTAGCGCGCTTTTCGAGAATTTTTTGCAAGTGCCTGCCTGATGATTGAGTTCTTGTAAAAAATATTGCGAAAGCAGTTCTATGTCGTTACCGCGCTCGCGCAACGGTGGCACTCTTATCGGAAAAACGGCGAGCCGGTACATCAAATCCTGCCGCAAGCTGCCATCTTGCACTGCAGTCTGTAGAGAGCGATTGGTGGCAGTGATCAATCGCACATTAACCTGCACTTCCGCGCTGCCGCCTACCCTGAGAAAGCTGCCCGACTCAAGAACACGCAGTAACTTGACCTGCATGTCGGTGGCCATTTCTGTAATTTCATCCAGAAAAAGAGTCCCGCCTGATGCATGTTCAAAGTAGCCGGCATGTTGTCTGGCTGCGCCGGTAAAACTGCCTTTTTCATGTCCGAACAAAGCCGCTTCAATCAAATGTGCAGGAATTGCGCCGCAATTGACTGCAACAAATTGTTGATTCGCGCGCGCACTTGACTGATGCACAGCCTGCGCAATCAACTCCTTGCCTGTGCCGCTTTCACCTTCAAGCAGAACCGTGGCATCGGTCAAGGCTACCCGCGCCATCTGCCGGTACAGTGACTCCATCGCTTGTGAGCCGCCATACAGAAGACCGTAGTGCTTCAGTGATTTTTCGCTAGCCATAGGAAACGCGATGAAAGTAGCCACATAATTTGCAAGCGCTAAATCTGCACCTTCTATTGCAAACTGTACTGCACCACATCAAACGAATCTACTCGCCGGTGAAATTCACGTACGCACAGTTTGGCGCAAGGCGGTGCAGGGCACGCTGCATTTGCGACTGCGCAGGGTTGTCATGCAAGAGTTGAAACTTATGCAGCACACTATAGTCAAGATGATAGCGACATCCTCCAGCTAGTTGAAAGGAACAACAATGAAACCAAACATGAGTGCATCAACAATGTTGATACTGCTGAGTTTGCTGACAGTCAGCCTGACTGCTTGCAATAAAGGCGGTAGCGGCACCAGCGGCAGCGCCGACCAATCCGGTACCACCAGTACCCCATCGACGCAGTCGACGCCTCCGCCTTCAGCATCGCCACCGGCAGACACAAGCACGACGCCTGGTGCATCCCCATCTAGTCCGTCAAGCCCCGGATCTACTCCTGGTTCAACGCCATCTACACCGGGCGCAGCACCTTCGGCTCCGCCAGCTTCAAGCGGGTCTTCGGGAGAATCTTCGGGTACTTCCGGCGGTACTTCCGGTAGTAGCTCCGAGAGAAGTCCAAGCGGTAGTAGTGGTGGCAGCTTAGGTGGCAGCTCCGGTGGCAGCTCCGGTGGCACAGGCGGAGCAATGCAGAGTTCACCATCAGGTTCAGGTGAATCTGGCAGCAGATCATCCCAATGACAAGCATTGGCAAATACCACCATTAATCTTTTGGAGGGAAACCTGGATGAAGCAAACTGTAAATCGCAGCATGACTTTGCTGGCAGCAGCCGTGGTATCTGTCGCACTGCTCTCAGCATGCCAGCAGCGCCCAGAAGGAAGTAGTTCAGGAGCTAGTAGTTCGGATACGACCGCTTCCGGTAGTGATCGCAGTGCGACCAGTGATGCAGCAATCACGGCCAAGGTCAAATCTGCCTTACTAGCCGACAGCAAGGTCAAAAGTACCGATATTCATGTCGAAACTGATAAAGGCGAAGTCATACTTTCCGGCTTTGTTGATTCAGATATGCAAATGGATCAGGCCATCAAAGTTGCTGGCAATGTAAACGGCGTAAAAAAAGTAACGAATAAGATGAAGCCCAGAAAATAAAAAATCAACAGATGCGCATGAAACAGACGCGCATGAAAGGACTGCTGGCAAAAAAGCCAGCCGTCCTTTCTTGAAGCTTTAGCTCTGGCAGTTATATTGCCATTTGTATCAATGCGATATTGACTTCCTTAAGCAACTTCCCTGAGCGACTTCCATGCCACATCTACTCATTGTTGATGACGACCCGGCATCCAGTGCGGCCTTGCGAGACGTGGCTGTTTTGGAAGGTTACAGCAGCGTTATTGCCACTACCTTGGAACAGGGACTGCAGCAAATCGTCTTGCAAAAACCAGACCTGATTTTTTGCGAACTGTGTCTGCCAGACGGTAGCGGGTCTGCCTTATTTCAGCGAATTGATCCGGCCGACCATATCAAGATCATTCTGCTTGCTGCGCAACCGAGCATAGAAAGTGCTGTTGAAGCTTTGCGAGCCGGTGCAGTCGATTATTTGACCAAACCAATCAGTGAAAAGCGATTAAAAAACCTGTTTGCGCGATTGAGTAGAAAAGACGAAAAAATGACTGCTCTGGATATCTTTGCAGCAGAAAAAACTCTACACCGGCAATCGAATCAGCCCAGAAAAATGCTGGGCACGTCTACCGTCATGCGAACCCTCCATCATCATATAAGTCGCGTAGCGCCGACGGAAGCGACAGTACTGTTATTGGGTGAGAGCGGCACTGGCAAGGAATTGGTTGCGCAAACTATTCATGCACAGAGCTTGCGCTACAAGCATCCCTTCCTACCTGTTAATTGCGGTGCGATCTCGCCACAATTAATTGAAAGCGAAATATTCGGTCATGAGAAAGGCAGCTTCACCGGGGCGGACCGGCAGCATAAGGGATATTTTGAACGGGCTTCAGGTGGCACATTATTTCTCGACGAAGTCATAGAAATGCCCATCGAGTTGCAAGTCAAATTATTGCGAGTTCTCGAAACCGGTGGCTTCATGCGCATTGGAAGCAATCAACAACTTGAGACTGACGTACGAATCATTGCTGCAACAAATCGTGATCCGGAAGTCGCTATCGCCGAGGGTAAGCTGCGCTTGGATTTGTATCACCGCTTGAATGTATTCCCATTAAAAATTCCGGCGCTGCGCGAGCGCGGTCAGGATATTGAATTGTTGGCGCAATATTTTCTTGATGAGTTCAATGCTGCGCATTCGACCCAAAAAACGATGTCGACAATGGCACGCACCGTACTCGGCAGCTATCACTGGCCCGGAAATGTGCGCGAGCTACGTAATTTTATGCAGCGCGCCTACATACTGTCAGATCAGATCATCGAAGCAGACCTGCTTGAACCCAGCGTCAATCGGCATGTCGACTCGGCACAAACACTTGCTATCGCAGTAGGCACCTCGTTAGCGGATGTCGATCGCAAACTGATCTTTGCTACGCTTGAATTGTGCGGTGGCGTTAAGAAGCGAGCTGCAGATGTTCTCGGCATCAGCCTCAAGACACTTTATAACCGTCTCGAAGAGTACGGCCCGCATGACAAATTGCGAGCGCATAGTGAAAAAATGAACAATGAAAAACTTAGAAGCGCTGCTAGTGCAAAACCTCTGAGCATGCCCGGCTATGACGGCAGTTTCCTGAATTAATCGGATTCTGAATTCTGCATTTTCAAACAATGAGAAGGAATGATTTGTCAAAAACAGAATCTGAGTAGGGCGTCACCCAAGAAACGCATGGTGATTTACTTACGTGAAAGGAAATTACATGAGCACACCAACGCCACCTTCGCAATCTCAGCAGCAGGGCGCACGCATCGTTCAGCGTCAGCCAGATGATCATAGCGGCCCTGGCCCGGAAGTGATGGCTGCCGATACGCTGCAAGGCGACAAAGTCATTAATTCGCAGGGCGAGGATCTCGGTACTATCGAAGACATCATGCTTGACGTAGGTAATGGTCGTGTTGCCTATGCCGTTATGTCTTTTGGCGGTTTGCTGGGAATGGGGGAGAAATTATTTGCCATACCCTGGCGCGCGTTAACAATGGACGCAGACCGGAAATGTTTTGTTCTCGATATACAGAAAGAACATCTGAAAAATGCTCCCGGCTTTGACAAAGACCATTGGCCTTCAATGGCAGATCCAGTGTGGGCTTCGCAGGTCTATGCGTACTACAACCAGCAACCTTACTGGCAATAATCCTTCAAGTAGCAAATCCTTCGCGCGTCCTCCTGTTTGATAGGAGGACGTTTTTCATTGTCCGAAAACTTTTTTGAAAATGAATGATAAGAATTACAGGAGCAGGTAATATTTACTTGTCTGGCCGGTTCGGTACGAGTTCAAGGCCATGAGGTTTCCCGCATCGGTAATATCGTAATTTCCGGTACAACGCTTTCCAGCGGTAATTGCAGCAGTTGGCAAATAGCGAGCGCGACATTGGCCGGATCTTGCAGACATGACTGGTCAACCTGCGGAAAGCGGTTCAGCATCAAAGGCGTTGCCATACCGCCCAAAATAACGGCCGTGACCTTGATGCCGGCCGGTCGCAATTCCGCATGCAAGGCATGCGAAAGTCCGAGCAATCCGGATTTGCTGGCGTGGTAAGCGCAAGCATTCGGCCATGCGCGTTTGGCAGCGGTCGAGGTAATGTTCACAATGTGACCGCTACCCTGTCCCATCATGTAGCGCGCAGCGGCTCTGGCCATCAGAAATGGCCCGTGCAAATTTGTGCGAAGTACCCGCTCCCATTGCGCTGTCTCTATCTCGTTGAGGCTGCCACTGGCGTCAGTGCCGGCGTTGTTAATCAAAACATCAATACCGCCCAGTTTCTCTATCGTCTCGCGCACCGCATGCTCAGCTTGCTTCGGATCTCCTACATCACAAATAACGACATCAACTTTGCCACCATTTTCATGCAGTGCTGCAGCGGTACGTTGCGCATTTTCCTGATTAAGATCAGCGAGCATGATATGTGCACCGCTTGCCGATAGTTGTGCGCAGAGTGCAGCCCCCAATCCACTGGCGCCACCAGTGACTAGTATCGATTTATCGCTTAGCGGAACAGGTGATAGTGAGGGCTGCATTATTGGTAGCGGCGTTTGTGTAAGCTTGTTCAAGGGTGCACTCCCGTTCCGGTTTGGCATTCATCAATTCATGAGCAATGGACGTACCTGTGTCTCTATTTTTAACAAGCAGAAATTGGCATGTTTGCTGCTTAGGTATGCCTGTTAAGTTTATGCATTAGGTGTTTGCATTCAAACTATATGCAGACGAAGACTGTGTTGAATAATTTTGGTTCAGCCAATGCGGGAGAAGGTCATGTTGATGAAAAAATTATCCGTGCCAGTAATGGCGCTTGCTTTGTTTTCAACCGGCTGTGAAAGTCTGGGTGACTTGAGCCCGAAGACCAATGCGCCTCAGCCTATCGCTAGTAACGTCAGCGGTACCGGCACCATTCAGTCGATTGAGGTTGTGCCACGCACGCAAGGTCTGGGACTAGGTTCACTGGCAGGCGCCGCAATTGGTGGCCTGCTCGGCAATCAGGTCGGTGGTGGTCGCGGCAATACTGTTACCACAGTAGCCGGCGCAGCAGGTGGCGCTTACGTTGGTCACGAGATGGAAAAAAAGCGCCGCACTGACGATAAAATTTACAAAGTCACTATTCGTATGGATAACGGCACGACTCAGTCATTTGCACAGGAAATTGAGCCGAGCGTACGTACAGGTGATCGCGTATCCATCACCAATGGCGTGCTTTCTCCTTTGTAGAGCGTGCCAGGTATACAGAGGCTTTGATGCCGGCTAAAGCATGGTGGATTTGGTGTGTGAGTTCGAGCGCACTGCGTTAATTTCGTACTGTGTTTATTTCATCTGCAGACCTTGAAGATGTCATTCTGCTCAGTGCACCGAAGTGCCGAAAACAGATCGAAACATTTGTCATCCATTCATTCATTAATAGTATTGAACAGCAAGGAGACTTCACATGGCGACGATTCAACTTGAAACGGGTGCAAGCTACCCGGGCAGTACGGTGGTCACGCAGGAAAGTATTATTCGGCGTCCTTTGTTTCCTGCCATACGCTGGGGCGCTGTGTTGGCCGGGGTCGCGGTTGGCATTTCGGTTCAACTTGTGTTGTCGTTGCTCGGCATTGCCAGCGGCCTGAGCCTGACTAATGTTTCGACCGGAGAGGCTCCGGGTACGAGTGCTTTGATCTGGGCAGGCGCGAGCATGTTGATCTCTGCATTGGTGGGCGCTTATGTCGCTGGCCGCATGACCGGATTAAAACGCAAAATCGATGGCATTTTGCACGGCGTTGTGTCATGGGCTGTTACGACTCTGCTGTTTGTTTTACTCGCTACCTCGGCGGGTGGCTCTTTGCTGTCCACCATGTTCAGTAGTGTCGGCCAGGGTGCGAATGCAATGGCACAGTCCGGCTCTGGCGGTCTGAGCGGTTTTCTCGGCCGGCAGTTGGGTACCAATGTCAGTGCGCAGCAGTTGCAAACCCTGCAAGGCCATATTGCAGCTGGCAGGCGTGATCAGGCGGTTGACTACCTCGCCAGCACGATGGGAGTGCAACGTGACCGCGCCGGTACTGTCGTTGATCAGGCATTGATTTTTTCTGGCTCGCCCGAGCAGGCTTCACCACAGGGCAGGGCAGCGGCTGATCGCGCTATCAATAGCGCCAGCCGCGTTGCCTGGTCCGTATTCGCGGCAGTAGCATTGTCACTGGCGCTGAGCATCATCGGCGGCGCACTCGGCGCTATGGGGGCGCGACGCACGACCTGGAACGAGACGACGACCGGTGGTATTGCGCCGAGTGGAATGGCAACCACGACAGAACGGACGCTTTGATAGCCAACACTTTCCGCATCAATACCAAACAAGGAAGCACAGCATGAAGTTGAAAACCATTGATGGCGGCGCAGCGACCACCAACCGGCCTGCAGGCAAGCGTTTCAATTGCCTGCTTGCTGGTCAGTCCACGGCAACAGAATTATTGCGCTCTTGTCCGGTCGTTACTGCTTCCGGTCAGAGTCTGGGGCGGGTTCGGTCGGTGCTGGTGGAAGTGCGCAGTCGTCAGTTGCGCTATGTGATGCTGGCGCCCCATCAAGGCAAGGCATCCGTCACCATTCCCTGGCATGCGCTCTATTTTGATTCGGCGCTAGTGCGATTGGTTTATTACACTTATAGCTGAACTTCATAATTCTTTTGAATATTTTATTAAGCAGACGAACACAGGAATCTTTGACCATGGCCGGCATACAACAGACGATTGATGTGAATGTGCCATTGAGTGCCGCCTATAAGCAGTGGACGCAATATAAGGATTATCCGCGTTTCATGGAAGGCGTGGAGGAAGTACGCCAGCTTGACGATACGCATGTTCATTGGCGTGCCAAGCGTGATGGTCGCGAGCTAGAGTGGGATTCCGAAATTACCAATCAGCTACCGGATCAATTAATTACCTGGCGTGATCTAACTGGCCCCTGTAATCATGGCAGCATAAAGTTCCAGTCTTTAAAAGAGGACACAACCCGGGTAGAGCTGACGATGGAACTGGCTTCGCAACAGCCGTCGGTTTCTCTCTCTGCAAAGGAATTGGAGATCAGCCGCCGTGTGGAGCAGGACTTGATTCGTTTTAAAAAAATGCTGGAGACGCAGCCGCAAGAGGCAGGTGCGACAGATGCATCAGACACTTGGCGAAGTGAGACTCATCAGACAAAAACAACAGCAGACAACCCGAATGCTGCGTCAGGGTCATCACCGGCATGGTTGCCAACCATGTTGCAAGGCTGGGAAGAGCCGATGGTCAAGATGCGCAAGATGAGTGATGAGATGGACCAGTTATTTGAACGCTTCCTCGGGCGGCCAATGGCATTCCGGTTTGGTCAGGGTGGAACGGCAGGAAAATGGATGCCCACCATTGACATTGCACAGCGTGGCAATCAGTTAGTCGTTTGTGCAGATTTGCCCGGGGTCAGAAAAGAGGACGTGAAAATAGAAATCAGGCAGGGAAAACTGATTCTGGAAGGCGAACGTTCATCACCGTCAGCAGAAAAAGCACCCACTATATTTCGCCGTAGTGAGCGAAATTACGGTTCTTTCTACCGGATGATTCCTTTGCCTGAAGGCGTTGAAGCGGAACAAGCGAACGCCAGCATGCGCGAAGGTGTACTCGAAATTACGCTGCCGTTACCACCGCAAGAAGCACAGCAGGGGAAACGGATCGAGATCGGTCCACATTAAGCGGAGCGGGGATGGCTTGCCGACCCGCCTGCGCTTATTTTCTTTTACTGCTGCTGGTGATGTTTTGTTTATTATTGCCGGCATGTCGTCAGACGCCACGTGCAAATCCGCCGCAATCGCAGACTGTGCTTGCGAAACAAAATTTGTCAGTGGCTATTTATCGCTTCTGGTCAGGGGCAGTGCCGCTTTGTGAACAATATTTTCAATTCGCTGCACGGAACAACGCATCAGTTCGATCTCAATATTCACATAGCATGTGGATTCGCGTTGATTATGTTGGCTATATAGACCAACCATCTGCTCATCAATCTTGCCGCTATAGAGATCATTCAGTCGCAATGTAAATGGAAAGCAGCGTGCTGCTGCTTTCCATTTACATTGCTTTCTTTCGAACTATCACATTTTCTTCTGCACGCCAGTTGCCGCATCTTGTACGTGTTCGCCGCCACGCTCTACGTCCTTGCCCACGCCGCGCATGGTGTTGCATGCACTGAGTGACAAGGTAAAGGCAATGACGCCAAGTGAAATAACAATGCGGCTTAATGGACGGCTTGGCGTTGTATGAATTAATGATTTCATGTTGGGCTCCTTTTAAAACACATTTCTAAAACACAGACAGATTGATGCCAATTATTTTTTCATGAACTGCTGCTGCGTTCTCTGTTGTTGCATCCATTGCAGCAGCAGACCAGCGAGCTTTCCGGCTGCACGTAAACTAGTACGATTACTAAGTAATTTAGTGCCAGCCGCTACGACTGCATGAACCACGCCAGAGTGCGGTATGGCGCGCACTTTTGAACGGACCTTACCTATGGCTGGTTGATTTGCCAGCTTGCGGCCAGGGCCGAACAAAATAATCGCTGCTGTAACACCAATAGCCAACTGCCAGCGATGCGCGATAACCCAACGCATCGTGTGGCTGCGTGGGAATCCGGCTGCGATGGTCGGCATCATGCTAGCGCGCTGCATCGCGGAACCAGAATGACGGATTCCTCTGTCGGCATTGCTGTCACTACCACTTAGCATGCGCCGGTAAACTGTGCGACTGGCTTCAATCTGTTCAAGCAGGGCACGACGTTCTTCTTCCAGAGTTGTATTTGTATTCATAGGCTTTCCCGGACCAGTTCTGCATCGCGCTTTATTTCCTCGCGCAGGGTGTTGAGCGTGGCACCCTTGCCGGTATGCCTTTTGGCCAACGCCATACCGGCTCCAGCCAAGCCCATATACAGCGCAACGGCAGCCCATGCCGCAATGGCCCGGTACTCGCTATCCCAGAAACTGATAATGATAGCGATGCCAACGAACAGCAGAGAGTAGAAAGCACAAAGAACAGCGGCGAAGAGGCCGACCAATTGCAACTTCAACTCACGTCCCTGCAGCTTGAGCTCAATGCGCACCAGCGCCAGATAGTCGCTGAGCCTGTCGAGAGCAATTGCCGACAGCTGCTTTGATTTACGCAATGCATTCAGCATGGCATACCCCTATCAGTCTGAACGTCTTGTCAGTAAAAGTCCCATCAATGCCCCTACTCCTGCTGCGATCGCCACCGACTGCAATGGACGCTCGCGGACATAATCAACGGTGACGTCCATACCTTGATTGATTTGCTTGCCGGCCTGATCTGCCAATCCTCTGGCGGCATAACGCATCGAAGAAAAACGCGTCATGATGCGGTCGCGGGCTTCGCGTAGTTCGTTTTCGGTCAGGGTTGATGCATGCGCCATCAGTGCATCAAGATCACTTTTCAAATTACTTAATTCTTCTCGCAAACGCGGCGCATCATTTTCGTAACTGGTACTCTGAAATTCACGACGAACACTGCCGGTTTCGCTAGTGCTGCCGCTGCCAATGCCACTGATAGGGATATCCGTATTCATTAAGCTTCTCCTGATGTATTGCCACGTATTTAAACCCTAAGCTGCTTCCTCCCTGTTGCAAGTGATGTGCCAGCAAACTAAGAACCTATCCCGCCAGGCTGATGGCAAGGCGGCAGCACCGCAGACAGTACGATTAGTACGGCAAGGAGCTGTCAACGCTGCCAGCGGCCTGGCGGGATAGGTTCTAAATCAGGCATACAGGCGTATTTGGTATTGGCGGACTGCGCCATGCCTGCTTAAGCTGGCAAAATTTACGTGTAAATGCTGCCGACTTAGTAAACCGCTAGAAGTGGCGGAAAATAATGTGCGTAAATTTTGCGTTAAGCCATGACCACAGGCTGGTGCGTATTGACGGAACCGGACTTAGTGCGGGATTACCTGCGGCACTATCGGAACTTGCCTGCAGGCTGGATTGGGAACGTACACATGCTAAGATTGACCCAATTTTGGGTGTGAGTGCTAGTTGGCCTGCGCAGCAAAAAATTCATTTTAATTTCAATAAAAAGGGAGACCCCATGAACACGCACAAGAAGATCATTACGCTGGCCGTCGCAGCGACATTCGGCCTCGGGCATGTTGCAGTCAATGCGCAGGTATCAAACGACACAATCAAGATCGGTTTCATCACCGACATGTCCGGCGTCTATGCGGACGTTGACGGCCCTGCGGGCGCAGATGCCATCAAAATGGCGATTGCTGATTTTGGCGGCGCGGTCAATGGCAAGAAAATCGAATTCATCTCTGCCGACCATCAAAACAAGGCCGATATCGCCGCTAGCAAGGCGCGCGAATGGTTTGACCAGCAAGGCGTTGACATGATCATCGGCGGCACCAACTCCGCCACCAATCTGGCCATGGCCAAGGTTGCCGCCGAAAAGAAGAAGCCCTTCATCTCGGTTGGCGCCGGCACGGCGCGCCTGACGAATGAAGAGTGCACCCCTTACACCATTCACTATGCCTACGACACGGTAGCGCTGGCACGCGTGACAGGTGGCGCGCTGGTCAAGCAGGGCTTCAAGGACTGGTTCTTCCTGACTGCCGATTATGTCTTCGGTATGTCGCTGGAAAAAGATGCGTCGGAAGTCATCAAGGCCAATGGTGGGCAGGTACTGGGTTCGGTACGTCATCCACTGGCAGCATCGGATTTCTCTTCTTTCCTGCTGCAAGCACAAAACTCGAAGGCGCAAGTGCTGGGACTGGCAAACGCCGGTGGCGACACCGTCAACTCGATCAAAGCAGCGAATGAGTTTGGCATCAACAAAAAGATGAAACTCGCCGGCATGCTCATGTTCGTCAACGATATTCACGCTCTTGGTTTGCCAATGACGCAGGGAATGTTCCTGACCGACGGCTGGTACTGGGACAGCAATGACGAGACACGTGCGTGGTCCAAGAAATTCATGGCCAAAACCAAAAAAGCGCCATCAATGCTGCATGCAGCCGACTATTCAGCCGCCAATTTTTATCTGAATGCTGTCAAGGCAACCGGTACCGATGATGGTGACAAGATGATGGCGCAGATGAAGGCGACGAAGGTCAACGACTTCTTTGCCAAGAATGGCGTAGTTCGTCCGGACGGCCGTATGGTGCATGAAATGCACCTGATGCAAGTGAAAACGCCTGCCGAGTCCAAGTACGCATGGGATTACTACAAACAGGTACAGACAGTCCCCGGTGAACAGGCTTTCATTACCAAGGCTGAGTCCAAGTGCTCACTCTGGAAGTAACAGGGTAGTGACGAATCGGCGCGCAATGAGCGCGCCGTTTTTTTATGCAGACGGAAAAATAATTCATGAAAAAATACTTATTAGCTTTGTTGATGCCGTTCCTGCTACCGACAGCGGCCATGGCCGACAGCTTGCCAGACGGCTTTCAGGGACTGCCATGGGGCGCTGCTGTCGCGGCTTTGCCTAACGCCAAAAAAATTGCTGAATCCTCACAATATCAATGCTACCGCACGGGTGACGGCAACGGCAGCGTGGCTGAGGCGGCTGTATCGAATATGCGTTGGTGTTTTAGTGGCGATCGTTTTTATTTTGCGCAGATGGAGTACAACGGCCAGCAATCGCAAGATGCATTGCTTGCTTATGCAAAGGCTAAATGGGGCGAGCCCAAGCTGGCGCAACGCTTTACCGAAGCGTTCGTCTGGGGCGGGCCGGAAGACGGTGTCTATGTAGAACTTGAATACAGCAAGATTGACAGTCGCGGTACGCTGGCATTTGTGTACCTGCCTATCTACAGTGAGACACAGGCAGCGGCCAAGCGTGAGCGTGGTAAGCCGAGAATGGGATCGGGGTTTTAAAAAGATAGCGCTGCGGCCTGATCGTGGAAGGCGAGTGATGCGCTTGTGACGGTGTGACTGTGACATAAAAATGGCACATGTTACTTGGCGTCTTCGCCCTTAGTTTTTTTTCGTATAAACGCATCCCGGCAACTTTCCTGCTGGAGAGTGGTGCGCGGAGTCACTGAGCACCGCTAACTCGTAGCATTTATGCCCAGCCGAAAGGGTTATGGAGTAAGGGTGGCGAGTGGGGTGCGACGGGCCTCAGCCTTGGTTCCTTTTTCTTTATACATCTGGTCGTCCGCGAGACTGAGCAGGACATCAGCAGAGGTGCCCTGCTCGGGAAAGATAGCCATACCAATGCTGGCCCCGAGGCGCACCTCAGCGCCAGCAACGGCAAAGGGATCTGCGAGGGATTGAGAAATTCGTCCACGGAGATCGGGTAGTGCCTCGTCGTCGAGAATTGTGCGGACCACCACAACAAATTCGTCGCCGCCGATACGGGCCACGATATCGCCTTTGCGAACGCAGGCTTTGATCCGCTCGCCGATGACCTTGAGGACTTCGTCACCCGCTGCGTGGCCGTATAGGTCGTTGACGGGCTTGAATCCGTCGAGGTCAAGGAACAGGATGCCGAGTCGCGTGCTCTCGGCCGCCGCGTTTATCAGGGCCTGATCCAACTGAATCATCAGCGCATGGCGGCTTTGCAGGCCAGTCAAGGTGTCATTCATGGCCACGAATTCCATCTCCCTGCGTTTGCGCGACTGAGCGTTCATGCGGCGTACCAGCAAGGCAATGCTGATGCCACCAAACCACAGGGTCACCAACTCCAGAATGGTCGTGAAGTCGTCGTCGGCGAGTGCTCGCTCAATGGGTGCGAACGCGCTCTTCGAGCTGAGACCCAAAACGATAACCACAGGGTAATCGTCCAGACGCTGCCAATAACTTATCCGTTCGACGTCATCAATATTTGTCCGCGCAAGGTAACTGCCTGTACTGGGCGCACCAACTTGTAAGTAAGGGCGATCTGGGTCTAGTGTCTTGCCCAGCGTGATGTCCATATCTCGGTTGAGCGTCAGTAACTCACCCGTCTGTCGAACCACTCCAATAAAGTCCCCTGAACCCAACGCGACATCCACCAGCGCCTCTTGAAGATGTGCGGGCGATACCGATACCACGGCCACACCGATAAACTTTCCTTCACGAAGGATGGGGCGGCTGAATTGGACGGACCACTGCTTTGTCACGCGCTCGAGCAAGGGTTTGCTTACGAATAACTGGTCGCGGCCGCTTTCAGCGTGGACCTTGAAATGATCGCGATCACCTAAAAAGACTTTTTCGGTCATTCCCAAGTTTGAATATGCGAGATAGCCGTCCGCAGCAATAATGGCTACTTGCTGGATGGCCCCGGGAGGTAGGCGCTCAATAGACAGTTGTGCCCGCTTTTCAAATTCCTGCTCACTGGCGTTTACGTAGCCCTCTGCCAAGTGGCGCGCTGTGAAGTCCACGGTGCGAAACAAAATTGAAACAGCCGAGGATGCGGCGCTGGTGACCTGAGTCGCACGCAATTGAATTTGAGAGGCGGTTTCTAAGCGAAGGCGGTCGGCTGAGCGGGCTTGATGCCACAATGCGGTAGCCGAGACCACTACCAAAAACGCAATCACAGCGGTACTGAACGTGTGGGAATCGCTCCAATGCCTTGCACGACCAGATAGCGGGAGGGTGTGAGACATGGTTCATCACTTTCATGGATTGGTCAGGGCTTGCACTGCACTGTTTGCACTGTCCTTCCTCACGCGAAGCGATCAGCTTAAAATTCGACCCTGGGGCCGTCGTCCTGACGGTTGACGATGCAGAAGGCATATCCCTGCAAGTTACCTGCGTGATTGCTGTAGGCATGGCCTCAGCGGCAAGTACACCCAAAAATTGCATGCCAGATTACTGGTTGCATATTGGTCTCAGTAGCACAAAATGCCATTCTTAAAATTAGCCCGGAGATTACCGGGCTAATTTTTCGATTTCAATGGCTTTCGCCGTGATTCTCTTAGCCCAAATGATCGGTCAATTCTGCGCTGAGGGCAGTTTCGACCGTTAATTTGAGAAGCTCCCGGGGAAAGCGTTTAATTCCGCCTCGGTTGTAATATTTTTTTGCCAGTTCGGCCGCTAATGCCAGTAATTTGCTGCTATCCATGGTTGTGCCTTGCACGACGGTTTCTGAGGCCGAGATTAATAGGCCATCGGCACTTACACAATTTTTATTTGCAAGCTCTGTGCTGGCATAGGCTCACCCGTACTAATAAATCTATTAGTGAAAATCTCACAAATAAAAAAAGCCCGCAATGAACTGCACCCCAAAAGATGGACACCCGTCCATTCTTTTGGGGTGTTTTCAGTTTCTCCCCCACCCTTTTTTCTGCATCCGTGATTTTCTGAAAACATCAAGTCACCGAATGCGTATTGAGCCAATCTTTTAGAGCCGCATCGACGCGAGTTTGCCAACCATCGCCGCTCGCACGGAAGCGTTCTATAACTTCTGGCGACAGGCGGATTGTGGTGGAGACTTTGGGTGCTGATTTGACGCTGCCTACAGGACGCCCCACACGTCTGGCTTTAATTTGTTCCGGCGTGTTGATGGCAGCGTATTCGCCGCGCTTTGCCTGGTCGATTGAGCGCAAAAGCGATTCTTCAAAATCAGCTATTTCGTGATCAAGCTTTTGTTTAGTCAGTTTGGTCATCAAATTTCTCCTTCAGTTTCAGCAAGAACTCAGGCCGCAGGTTATCGAATTTTGCCTTGGCATACACCAGCAAAAGAACGAGTTCGCCATTAGCAAGCCGCGTGTAATAAATTACCCGAGCACCACCGCGCTTGCCCGTTCCACTACGCCCCCAACGCACTTTGCGCAAGTCCCCCGCACCTGGAATAACGTCGCCAGCAAGCGGGTTGTCGGCAATCCAGTCAATGAACTCTATTCGCTCCGAATCGTTCCAAACTTTATAAGACAAATCGATGAAAGTCGGAGTTTCAATAATTGTGAACATGAATTAATTGTAACAACAAAAAATTAAAATTCCAAGGCTTGTTTCTACGGGTTTGCCAGCTGTCACTCAGCCAGCAACTTCCCGTTTGAACACAGTGTGAAATGACATTGTTTCAGGTTTGTTCTGAAAATATTAATATTTTTCGATTTCTATAAAGGAATAGAGACAGAACGATGCCGAGAGCAGAAAGACCAAAAAGATATGGAGGAATCAAAGCCAAAAACAGGGGAGGGAAATGAATTACTGCAGGGGGCTTGGGATGGCCCCGTTGAAAAATTGCGCATTACGTTGGAAACGCTAGCGGTCACTATCGCCTGAAAAGGCTTTAATGGGGTGGCTGATGGGGCTCGAACCCACGACAACAGGAATCACAATCCTGGACTCTACCAACTGAGCTACAGCCACCACTGGTCAAACAATCTGCTTTGGCCGAAACCACAACAGTCCGGCATTATACAAACTTAAGTGGCTGCTGGCAAACGGCGCTGCAAACGCCATTTTTATCCTTCATTTTTCCGTGCTGGCTGCTGCGACACTGACCTGTTCGACCGTTGGCTCTAAATCAAGCAGTTTGCTGAAAGCCGTTGTGAGCGCCGTGCGGCTGCCGGTGGTGTAGGCAGTTAATAAGCTAGTTTTCGCTGAAGGAGACGTCTGTAACTGATGCTGCAGCAGCAGGCGCTGTAACTGGCGTGCTACGGCTGCGCCCGTATCGACAAGCCCTACGTGCTTGCCTTTGGCAGCGACAACTTGTTCTATCAAATGCTGTACGAAAGGGTAGTGGGTGCAACCCAGCACCAGCGTGTCGGCGTTCTGCGCGAGCAGCGGTGCGACATAACGCTCGACCATGCTGGCTGTCTCGCGTGAGTTCAGTTCGCCTTTTTCAATCTGGTCGGCCAGCCCCGCACAGGCTTGCGGCAGAAAGTGCACATCGCTGGCCGAGGCGATTTGCTGCTGTAGCGCGAGGAACTTATGGCTGGCCAGCGTGCCGCCCGTCGCGAGTACGCCGACTACTTTGGTTTGTGTCTGGGCTGCGGCTGGTTTCAAACCCGGCTCTACACCGACGACTTGTAGTTGCGGGTAGCGTTCACGCAAGGCAGCTATCGCTGCAGCGGTTGCAGTATTGCAGGCGACCACAATCGCCTTGACCTTGAACCGCAGCAGAAATTCTGCAATCGCCACGGCGCGCGCGACAATCACCTCTTCGGGCTTTTCGCCATAGGGCGCAAAGCCGGAGTCGGCGAAGTAGACGAGCTCTTCATCCGGCAGCAGGGCACGCACATGCCGCAGTACGGACAGGCCGCCGATACCGGAATCAAAAATTCCTATAGGCGCGGCGCGCTGGCCGGATGCTGAGGTTGGATTATTTGGCAATGGTCACCGGAATCTTGCCAATGGTGGACGCAATCCGCTCCTGCCATTCCTTCGGGCCCGTGTTATGCACCGACGTGCCATTTGAATCGACGGCGACCGTGACGGGCATGTCGTTGACATCAAACTCATAGATCGCTTCCATACCCAGGTCGGCAAAGCCGACTACCTTCGCGCTCTTGATGGCTTTTGATACCAGATAGGCTGCGCCGCCGACAGCCATCAGGTAAGCCGACTGATGGTTCTTGATGGATTCGATGGCAACCGGGCCACGCTCGGCCTTGCCTATCATGGCGATGAGGCCGGTTTTTTCCAGCATCATGTCGGTGAATTTATCCATACGCGTGGCAGTGGTCGGGCCTGCAGGACCAACGGCTTCTTCGCGCACCGGATCGACTGGTCCTACGTAATAGATGACGCGGTTGTTGAAATCAACCGGCAGCGATTCGCCTTTGGCGAGCATGTCGGCAATGCGTTTGTGCGCAGCATCGCGGCCGGTCAGCATTTTGCCATTCAGTAGCAGTGTCTGGCCCGGCTTCCACGACGCGACTTCTTCGCGGGTGAGGGTGTTCAAATCGATACGTTTGGATTTTTCCGTATCCGGCGCCCAATGCACATCTGGCCATTCGGAGAGTGACGGCGGTTCGATATAAGTCGGGCCCGAGCCGTCGAGTACGAAGTGGGCGTGACGAGTCGCGGCGCAGTTTGGAATCATTGCCACCGGTTTGGATGCAGCGTGGGTAGGATGCATCATGATCTTCACATCCAGCACCGTGGTCAGACCGCCCAGGCCTTGTGCGCCAATGCCGAGCGCGTTGATTTTCTGGCACAGCTCGATGCGCAATTCTTCAGTTTTATTTTGCGGGCCGCGCAGCAGCAGTTCGGTCATGTCGATATCTTCCATCAACGACTTCTTGGCCATCAGCATGGCGCGTTCTGCAGTACCGCCTATGCCTATGCCCAGCATACCGGGCGGGCACCAGCCTGCGCCCATGGTCGGCACGGTTTTCATGACCCAGTCGACCAGGGAGTCGGATGGGTTGAGCATGATGAATTTGGTTTTGTTTTCCGAGCCGCCGCCTTTGGCTGCGACCTGCACATCCACCGTGTTGCCGGGCACGATTTCCATGTGCACTACGGCGGGTGTGTTGTCGCCGGTGTTCTTGCGCTCGAACTGCGGGTCGGCCACGATGGAAGCGCGCAGTTTGTTGTCGGGGTTGTTATAGCCGCGGCGCACGCCTTCATTAATGGCATCAGTAATGGAGCCTTTAAAGCCTTCGAAACGCACGTCCATGCCAACCTTCAAGAACACGTTCACGATGCCGGTGTCCTGACAGATTGGCCGCTTGCCTTCGGCGCACATGCGCGAGTTGGTCAGGATCTGCGCAATCGCATCCTTGGCAGCCGGACTTTGTTCGAGCTCATAAGCGCGGGACAGGTGACGAATGTAATCGACCGGGTGGTAGTAGCTGATGTACTGCAGTGCAGCGGCGACGGATTCGATGAGGTCTTCTTGTTTAATGATGGTCATGGCGGACTAGGATGAATGACGAGCTTGGGTCAATGGGAATCGGCGTTGCTGTTCATGGTGACGGTCATGATGCGATCGGTGTAGGCAATCGCCAGCGCCGACGCCAGAAACACGATGTGAATCACGGTCTGCGCAATCAGGGTCTTGGTGTCATAGGCATTGGCATTGATAAAAGTTTTGAGCAGATGAATCGACGAGATGCCGATGATGGCCGTGCCCAATTTCACTTTCATGACTGACGCATTCACATGCGACAGCCACTCGGGCTGATCGGGGTGGTGTTCAAGGTGCATGCGCGACACAAAGGTTTCATAGCCTCCCACAATCACCATGATTAACAGATTGGAAATCATGACCACATCAATCAGTCCCAGCACTACCAGCATGATCGTGGTTTCGGTAAGCTTGACCGGTGCCGGCAAGCCTTGCACAGTCACGGCGCTCAAAATATGTTCAAGCGACGCGGCATTGCCGGAAACGGCGCCGATCAGATCGACTAGCTCAACCCAGAAATGATAGACATAGACGCCCTGAGCAAGGATCAGACCCAGATATAGCGGCACTTGCAGCCAGCGAGTCATGAATATGAAATTGGCAAGAGCCGGTATTTTGGCGGCAGGTTTACCGGTAATTTGCTCGGGGGTCATAGAGGATTTCGGCTTTGCCATAGGTTAAAAATGCTGATTGGCATTTTACACGGGCAAGCCGGCACTGCGACACGGCCAGAACCAGAACTTTACAGCCTTCTACCGTATGTAAGGCTTAAGTAAGAGTAGCAGCCTATCTTTAGTGAAAATTATTCTAACGTAGGAGACCGCATGTCAGAGATAGAATCCTTGATGCAAGAGCATCGCATCTTCAACCCGCCAGCAGAATTTGTAAAAAACGCCACCATCTCCGGCATGGATGCCTATCAGGCGCTTTGTACAGAAGCCGAGCGCGACTACGACGGTTTCTGGAGCCGGCAGGCCCGCGAAACCTTGGACTGGCACAAGCCTTTTACCAAAGGCCTCGACGAGTCGCAGGCGCCATTTTATAAATGGTTCGAAGACGGCGAGCTCAATGTTTCCTACAACTGTCTTGACCGCAATCTGACTAACGGTAACGCCGACAAAGTCGCCATCATTTTTGAAGCAGACGGCGGCCAGGTCACCAAGCTGACCTATCGCGAGCTGCACCAGAAAGTATGCAAGCTGGCCAATGGCCTGAAGTCAATCGGCGTTAAAAAAGGTGACCGCGTCGTCATCTATATGCCGATGTCGGTTGAAGGCGTCGCCGCCATGCAGGCATGTGCCCGCATAGGCGCAACCCACTCGGTGGTCTTCGGCGGCTTCTCGGCCAAGTCACTGCAGGAACGTATCGTTGACGCCGGCGCTGTCGCTGTGATTACCGCAGACGAGCAAGTGCGCGGTGGTAAAAACCTGCCCCTGAAAGCTATCGTTGACGAAGCGCTGGCCATGGGCGGTTGCGACGCAATCAAAAACGTCGTCGTTTACCAGCGCACCAAAGGCAATATCAATTTTGTCGCCGGTCGCGATCTGTGGCTGCACGAACTGATGGACCAGCAGTCTGCTGACTGCGAACCGGAATGGGTCAGCGCCGAGCATCCGCTGTTCATTCTTTATACGTCCGGCTCTACCGGCACACCGAAAGGCGTGCAGCATTCATCCGGCGGCTTCTTGCTGTGGGCTGCGCTGACAATGAAGTGGACCTTCGACATCAAACCAACCGATGTGTTCTGGTGTACCGCCGACATCGGCTGGGTTACCGGTCATAGCTATATTGCCTACGGCCCGCTGGCAGCCGGCACCACACAGATCGTGTTTGAAGGCGTGCCAACCTACCCGAACGCCGGTCGTTTCTGGGACATGATTGCACGTCACAAAGCGACCATCTTCTACACCGCACCGACCGCGATCCGCTCGCTCATTAAAGCGTCCGACGCTGACATGAACGTGCATCCGCAGCACTTTGACCTGAGCTCGCTGCGCCTGCTGGGTTCAGTTGGTGAGCCTATCAATCCGGAAGCATGGATGTGGTACTACAAAAACGTCGGCAATGATAATTGCCCTATCGTTGACACCTTCTGGCAAACCGAAACTGGCGGCCACATGATTACGCCACTGCCGGGCGCGACACCAATGGTGCCGGGTTCGTGCACATTGCCGCTGCCTGGCATCATGACGGCCATCGTCGACGAAGCCGGGCAAGACATGCCGAACGGCCACGGCGGCATTCTGGTTGTGAAGCGTCCTTGGCCTTCGATGATCCGCACTATCTGGAATGACCCTGAGCGCTTCAAGAAAAGCTACTTCCCCGAAGAACTCGGCGGCACGCTTTACCTTGCAGGTGACGGCGCCATTCGCGACGCCAAGACGGCGTACTTCACCATCACGGGCCGTATCGATGACGTGTTGAACGTATCGGGCCACCGTATGGGCACGATGGAAATCGAATCGGCACTGGTATCGAACCACTTGGTGGCAGAGGCGGCCGTGGTCGGCAAGCCTGACCCGACGACAGGCGAAACCATTTGCGCCTTCGTGGTGTTGAAAGGTGCGCGCCCAACTGGTGACGCAGCCAAAGCGATTGCCAAAGAACTGCGTGACTGGGTCGGCAAAGAAATCGGCCCGATTGCCAAGCCCAAGGAAATCCGTTTCGGTGACAACCTGCCAAAGACCCGTTCCGGCAAGATCATGCGCCGTCTGTTGCGCGTGCTGGCCAGAGGCGAAGAAATCACGCAGGACATTTCGACACTGGAGAACCCGGCAATTCTGGATCAGTTGAAAGAAGCTCAGTAAAAGTTATGGGGGAAGGTCAAGGGACGGCGTGATCGTCTTTTAGCCGGATCGCCGCTTCGTGCTGTAGTACGAAGCGGCTTTTTTTTTGCGCTGTTGACCATTCGGAAGGCTGGAACCGCTGAATCAGGGAAAAGGTTTGCTATAATCGCGGGCTTCGGTCAGGTAGTGTTTTTTCTGGCCGGTTACGGAGAGATGGATGAGTGGTTGAAGTCGCACGCCTGGAAAGCGTGTATAGGTTCATAGCCTATCCGGGGTTCGAATCCCCGTCTCTCCGCCAGATTAAAAAAATGCTCGCACATGTGCGAGCATTTTTTCGTTCAGAGATAAGCGTGCACGGCGTGCTCAGGGGATTCGAAGGGATGGGCTTGCAAGCCCAACCGCGGCCTGCAGGTTGTAGGCTCCATACTAATTTACTTTAAATACGGTTAACTCGGCGTAGGAATCTTAAGCATTGCTTGCGTATTGATAGCAAGACTGATTAGCTGATGAATCAATGGAAGCAAAATTGTGATGAAGTTCATCCGAACAGTTCGCTGTGTGATCCAAAACGCGCCAGCCGCAACGTATCCTCGCCGTGCTTTTTGTAAATCAGCAGCAAATCCGGTTTGATGTGACATTCGCGGTAGCCCACCCAATCGCCGCTGAGTGAATGGTCGCGATGGGCAGTTGGCAGCTCTTTGTCTTCGGCCAAGAGCTTGACGGTGGTCGAGAGAAGTTTATCTGCGTCCTTCGCATGTCGAGGCGTTGCCTTGATGCGCTTGTAGTCCTTTTTAAAAACGTTGGCGTATTCAATCGTCCGCATTCAAGTCTGCCATCAAATTCTTCACACTCTTTGCGCGTTTGCCTTTGCCTGCCTCAAGTTCTTGGATGGATTTACGGGTCTTGGCGTTAGGTACTTTGACTTCGAAGGGTAGGCGATGCTCATCGGCGATACGCATCATAAGCAAACGAATGGCATCCGAAATAGACAAACCCATGGACTCGAGTGCCTCGCTTGCCCGTTCTTTTGTGGCTGTATCGATGCGGGCGCGGACGTAGGTGTCAGCAGTGCTCATGATGGGCGCTCCAGTAGAAATTGAATGCTTCAAATTGTAGTCACACTGAGACCACAGGTCAAGCGGGAAAGAATCACTGCTTAATGCGGATGAGCCAGCACCGGCTGGGGCTAAAACCGAGGCTAACGAAGTAATTTTCAGGAGGGAATACAGGGGCATCTCTGTTATCAGAGATGCCCGCCGAAAATCCTTGAAAACCCTCATTTGCAGGTTCATAGCCATAAAAATGGCGTCTTACCGGCGCAGTTTGAGAAGCAATTTACCGAGAGGCCCGCTGGTGTCTAGAAAATCGCTAGCGATTCATTGCTCAAACTAGCTTGATGGTGTCGTTGTCCGAAATTCCTACAAAATTAAAAATGGACATATCAAACCTTCGAAACAAAAAACCCAAAGATTCCCTAAGTTTTAAGGTATGGTTCAAGCCCCGTTTCGTCAGATCAAAAATAAATAGATCAAGGATTTTGCGAGGCAAGTTAGATGCTGCCTCCACCGAAGGCTCTCACCCATGAAAATCCCAAAAAGAATCCAGCCGCTGGTTGAGGAAGGTCTGATCGACTCCGTAGCGCGCCAGCTCATGAGCGGTAAAGAAGCGACGGTTTTTGTCGTGCGTTGCGGCGACGAGATCCGCTGCGCGAAGGTTTACAAAGAAGCCAGCCAGCGCAGCTTCCGTCAGGCGGCGTCTTATCAGGAAGGTCGTAAAGTCAAAAACAGCCGGCAGGCGCGTGCCATGGAAAAAGGCACGCGCTATGGCCGCAAGATGCAGGAAGAGGTTTGGCAAAATGCCGAGGTCGATGCGCTGTACCGGCTTGCTGCAGCGGGTGTGCGCGTGCCTAAACCGTATATTTGTTTTGAAGGTGTGCTGCTGATGGAGCTGGTGACAGACGCTGAAGGCAATGCCGCACCGCGTTTGAATGATGTCGACTTGACTGAGGCGCTGGCGCTGGACTATCACGCGCAGTTGTTGCGGCAGGTTGTGCTGATGTTGTGCGCGGGTGTCATTCATGGTGACCTGTCTGAATACAATATTCTGGTCGACGCAGCTGGCCCCGTCATTATCGACTTGCCGCAGGCGATTGACGCTGCCGGCAATACCGAAGCAGGCGCTATGCTGGAACGCGATGTCGACAATCTGCGCAATTTTTTCAGCGTCTTCGCTCCGCAACTCGCAAAAACTCAATATGGAAAAGAAATCTGGCAGCTGTATGGGGCCGGATTGCTGCAGCCTGATTCTATTCTGACCGGTCAAATCGAAATCGACACGCGACCTGCTGATGTAGGTGCGGTTTTGCATGAAATTGGACTCGCCGAACAGGAGGAACATGAACGGCAATTGAGACTGCAGCAGCTATCAAATTAGTTGCAATGCACCATAACTTTTAGACCAATTGTTAGCTTGACGACAGATTTCAAGTTGGATACATTGTGAAAAATCATTACTTTAAAGAAACAAAACTTCTAAAAAATATATCTTTACGATTTAGCGCCACGTCATAAAGCACTTCGTCCGACCGCTCCGAAGAGAGCGGGAACACAAGGAGACCTTGGGGATGTTAAGACTGCAATACGTAGGTCGGCGACGAGAACCATGTCGTCTGTTTTTTATTGATACTGGCTACACCAGACAACTTCTGGTGTCCCTTTATTCTTTTTGTGGCGACGCTAAATCGTCTCCGCCACGTCATGTGGCAGGCAGGCGCTATTTGGAAACGTGCATTGCTCATAAGCGATGTGCGGCTTCCTCATCGTCTGTTACCTCCGCTCTCATGCGGATGTCGCATTCAACCTTCCAGAATCAAACCGAGAATATTTTATGAGCCAAGCCCACGGCAAATCTTCCGTTGGACAGCAGTCTATCGTTTTCGCTATTTTCATCGTCATGTTTTTGGGATTCTCAGCTTTTTTGCCGGGCTTTCTGAGCGAAGGTAACTTGCTGGGTCTGCTACAGAACGTGGCTATTCTGGGCATTCTGGGTTTGGGCATGGCGATCATTGTGATTGGTCGCGGTATTGATATTTCCATGGTGGCCGTGCTCGCGGTGCCTGCAGGTCTGGTCCTGCAACTGGTGCAGGACGGTGGTTCTTTATCCTCAGCCTTTTTATTTGCGCTGATCCTGACGCTGGCTTTTGGCCTCATTAACGGCTGGCTGATTGCGTTTGCCGAAGTGCCCTCGTTGTTCACGTCGCTGGCGAGCGGTTTGTTCCTTGCCGGTCTGGGTCAAGTGGCATTCTTCAGGCTCGACATTGTTCAGTGGAGTCCTCAACTTGATCAATTAGCCTGGATAGGGCGCGGCACAGTGGCCGGCATTCCTTCTCCAGTAATCATGTTTGGTATCGCCGCAATAGGCGTCGCTTTTTTCCTGAAGATGACGCGCATTGGCGCCTACATTTATGCGATCGGCGACAACCCTTCCGGTGCGCGTACGACAGGCATTCCGACGCGACCTATCATCGTCTTGCAGTATGTGCTGGCCGCACTCATCGGCATGTTTGCCGGCATGGTCATGGCCGCTTCAGTCAACAGTATGCCGACCCGCATTTACAACTCGACGCTGATTTATGACGTGATCCTCGTTGTCGTTCTGGGTGGTATCGGTCTTTCCGGCGGTCGAGGCGGCGTGCTCAATGTGATCATCGGCACGCTGCTGATTGGCACACTCCTCAACGGCATGACCATTCTTGACGTTTCCTATTCGGCGCAGAACATGGTCAAGGGCGTTGTGCTGCTGATTGCGATTCTCATCGATTCATTTCTTAATCCGCGCAACGAAGAAACAGCGCAGCAGGGCGATATATAGCATGCGGGGATGAGCCGGACCACATGCTTTTAGTTGTACAAAAAGTCGTATCAGCAGTACCCACTCGGCCAATAAAAAATAAATAACTCAGGAGACAAAGCGCATGATTGAACTCAAGATGACCGCTCGCACGCTTAAGCGTATGGCCGCAACAGTAGGCCTTGTTTGCGCCGTTGCTTTACCACAGGCAGTCTCAGCCGAAGGCAAGGGACTTGATGAGCCTTTCCGTGCCGGCTACGCCAAAACCATGAAAGGCAAAGTGGTGGGCTACATTCCGGTTGCCATGGGTTTCGATTTGGCACAAGGCTGGCTCGCCGGCCTGAAAAAAGAACTCGAGCCATTGGGCGTGAAGATTGTCTCGCGCGATCCGAACTGGAATACCAATTCGGGTGCACAGGCCTTGACCGCACTGATCGGTGAAAAGCCGGATGTCATCGTTGTTCATAACCCGGACGTGCAGACCTACGCGAAGCTTTTGCAGCGTGCAGAGAGTGAAGGCATCCGCATCATCCAGATCAATATGCGCTCATCCTATGCGTCGGCAGTGTTTGTCGGTGCGGATTACGTCGAGATCGGCGAGCGCGCCACTGCGGCCGTAGCTGAGCATTGCAAAGGCAAATCCAACAAGATCGCCATTGTGCAAGGTGCGCTGTCTGCAGCAGCGAGTGCCTATCAACTCAAGGGCATTGAAAATGCACTGGCAAAGAATCCACAGCTCAAAGTCGTATCGAGTCAGGCCGCTGACTGGGATGCTTCCAAAGCCAAGGGCATTACACAGACCGTGCTCAAGCAGCATCCTGATCTGTGCGGCATCGTCGGCTTTTGGGACGGTATGGACAGCGGCACCGCAGCTGCTGTAAAAGAAGCCGGACTCACAGGCAAGGTGTTTGTCGCGACCTCGGGTGGTGGCGAGCAGAAGGGCGCATGCGATGCAGTCAAGAACGGCTCGTTTGATCTCAACCTCAGCTATGACGTGCCTACACAGGCAAGCAACATGGTTGCCAGCATCAAGTGGCTGATGCAGAACCCTGGCGTAAAAGATGCCAAGGGCTCGATCTACACCACGCTGATTCCGATCACGAAGGCCAACGCCTCCAAAGACGGTATTTGCTGGAAGCTGTAAATGCGTCTGCCGGAGCCAGCCGATGCCGGCTCCGGTTTGTTCACCCCAAGCGGCGCGTTACGCGCAAGGCTCCCTGTCACCCGCCAAGCGTGACTGCAGCCGCGACTTCGCCTGCCGCGTATTAAAGATATGAGCCGATGAACCAGATCAACTCCCAGATCAACTCCCAGGCGCTGGATAGCAGGACTGCATCCGGCAAGCAAGGTGCCTCTGCCGGAGGCTCGTTAAACGAGTCACTTGTCGACAGGCTCACCCGCTGGCGCTATACGTACTGGCCAGACCATATGTTCGGTGAGTTATTAGCCAAGCGCTGGATGGAAACCGCCATTCCTGTGGTGGTCTTGATTCTGGTGGCTTTCGGCTTGTCCCAGGTTCTTCCCAATTTTTTTTCGCCGTCCAATATGGTCGACTCCGGCCGGCAGGCCGGTGAGATCGGTTTCATCGTCCTCGGCATGGCCTTGGTGATGATTGTCGGCGGTATCGATTTATCAGTCGGCTCTACCTTCGCTCTAACCAATTTCTGTGCCCTGTACTGCATGCACGTGCTGAAGCTTCCTGTCGGTACTGCTGTCGCTGCTACCTTATTGTCTGGAGCCTTACTCGGTGCCGTTAACGGTGTATTGATTGGTTATTTCCGTTTGCGCGCTTTTCTGACGACGCTCATTACTCTGATCGTGTATCGCGCTCTTTACGACATTTTAATTGCCGACTACTCCACGGCCATTGCCGGCGGCTTGCCGGATTCGCGCGCATGGGATTTCGTAGGCACGGGCACCTGGTTTGGTATCCCCGCTGTGGTGTGGTTCTATGCAGCCGTGGCAATCTTCGGGCACATCTTCCTGACGCGGCTGCGTGCGGGCTGGCATATCACCGCTATCGGCGGCTCGCGACGTTCGGCATATAACACCGGCATTGCTGTGCGGCGTACGGTAGCGAGCTGCTACGTGGTCAGTGGCTTACTAACTTCCATGGGCGGCATATTCTTCGCTTCTCGTCTGGCGACTGCCGGCGGCGACATTGGTGTTGGTCTCGAAGTCACCGTGTTGACGGCGGCTGTCCTCGGCGGCATTAGCCTCGGTGGCGGCAAGGGGTCAGTAGCCAAAGCACTGGTTGGTACGCTGATTGTGCTGTCCATTGTCAACGGACTGATCTCCATGGGTCTGGATGGTGGTTACAACCGCATGGTCCTGGCCGGCATTTTGTTGTTGGCAGCCGTAGTTGATATCCGCTGGCTCAAGAACAAACATCGCATCGTCAACAAGGTGTATGTCAGCCCCACTTATCACGGCATGCCGCCTGCACCATCCTGCGCACCTGACTCGGGTACCAATTGGGCTTTGAACGACAAGCTGCGTCCAGCCAAGGCGATCGGGCTGGGTCGCATCGAAGGACCAGAGGACGTTATCCTCGACCGCAACGACAATCTGTATGCCGGCTCGCGACATGGCGACATCATGCGCTTCATGGCGCCGGACTACACCGAGATGGAAGTCTTTGCCCATATCGGCGGCACGCCACTGGGCATGGCCTTCGATCGCAACGACAACCTCTACGTTTGCATCGGCGGCATGGGTCTGTACATGGTCACGCCAGAGCGTGAAGTTGTGAAGATCACTGACGAGACCAACCGCAGCTACAAATCCATCAACGATGACAGCCGCTTGCGACTGGCTGACGATCTGGACATCACCGACGACGGACTGATCTTTTTCTCTGAGGCGACGGTACGTTACGAGATGCACGAGTGGGCCACTGACGGACTCGAAGCGCGGGGCAATGGTCGCATCATCTGCTATGACACCAACACCAAAAAGACCCACACCGTCATCGACAACCTGATCTTCCCCAACGGCGTGTGTATTGCCAGCGACGGACAAAGCTTCTTGTTTGCCGAAACCTGGGGCTGCACCGTCAAGCGCCACTGGTTTGCCGGACCTAAAAAAGGCATTACCGAAATGGTGCTCGAGAACCTGCCCGGCTTCCCCGACAACATCAACAATTCTTCTGACGGCCATTACTGGATGTCACTCGTTGGCATGCGCAGTCCGGCGCTGGACCTTGCGTGGAAAATGCCGGGCTTCCGACGTCGCATGGCAAAGCGTGTGCCGCGCGATGAATGGCTTTTCCCGAACATCAACACTGGTTGCGTGCTGAAGTTCAGCGAGAGCGGCGAGTTGCTCGAAACGATGTGGGATCTGGGTGGCGAAAACCATCCCATGATTACTTCCATGCGCGAGCATCGTGGCCACCTCTACCTCGGCGGAATCATGAATAACCGCGTAGGTCGCATCAAGCTCGAAGGTGCCGACCCTAACTGGGCGCAATATGAATGGCGCTGGTCCAAAGACAAAAACAAGAACAAGAACAAGAAGGAGAACGCATGATCGGCGCAATTAAAGCATGGACGGACGAGTTATTGGGCCGCGGCGCGGCTGCGATTACGGTGCCGGTCTTTGATGGCGCGTTGAAGTCAAACCGCTACATTGAAGATGCGCGCATCCTCGCAACGCTCGCTGACGCCGAAGACCTCGCCACCGACGGTAAAACAGTCTTTGTCGCAGACGGATCTCGCGTCTGCAAAATCACGCTCGATGGACTGCAGGAAGTACTCAGCTGTGAAGGTCGTGTGACCGCGCTTGCCTGCCTGCCGGATGGCGGGCTGGCGCTGGCGATTGATGGCACCACAGTTCGCATCGAAGGCGGCTCGCAGCATGGTCGCTCATGGACGGCAGCGGCGGGACAACGCTTTTGTGCTGTCAATGCGATATCGGTGACGCAGGGCGGCCTGTTACTAGTGACAGACGGTTCCGTCGACCGGTCTTACGGCGAATGGAAGCGGGATTTAATGAGCCTTGGGCGCAGCGGCCGCGTATTTGAACTGAATATCGCCGATGGCGGTGCGCGCATGCTTTCCAAAAATAGGGCTTATGCCTTTGGTGTCAGCGAGATCAACGGTCAGATCTGGGTCAGCGAAAGCTGGAAGCACCATGTTGTTCGCCTGGATGGCGAATCGCGTGCTGTTCCCATGACCGACGAACTGCCCGGTTACCCGTCGCGTATTGCGCAAGCCAGCGGCGGTGGCGCCTGGCTGACCTGCTTTACCTTGCGCACGCAGCTCGTTGAATTTGTACTCCGTGAGCATACGTACCGCAAACGCATGATGGCCGAGATGGAGCCTGCTCACTGGATCGCGCCTGCTCTCAATTCGGGCAACACCTTTCTCGAACCCATGCAGGGTGCGCAGCTCAAGATGATGGGCGTCGTTAAACCGTGGGCACCGCCCCGGTCTTACGGCCTCGTGGTGCGACTGGATGAACAGGGCCTGGTGCGCTACTCATTGCATAGCCGTTTTGATGGCAAAAATCATGGCGTGTTGGCGGCGGTCGAATGTGACGGTCAGCTCTACATGATTGCCAAGGGCAGCCGGCGCCTGCTGGCGCTGGACATTGCTGCTGTTGAAAAGGAGTTAATCGGATGAACGCAATCCCTGTACTTGAACTGCGCGACGCTACCAAAAAATATGCGGGCGTGCCGGCGATTGAAGGTGTTAATTTTGCGCTCATACCTGGTGAAATCCATGCCATCGTCGGCGAAAATGGCGCAGGCAAATCCACACTTACCAAAGTGATGGCAGGCGTGGTGCAACTGACGTCGGGTCAGATGTTGGTCGAGGGGAAAGAGGTTCATCCGCAGACGCCGAACGATGCTCTCAAAATGGGTGTGGCCATGGTTTTTCAGGAAACCAGTCTGGTGCCGACGATGACGGTGGCGCAGAATCTGTTTCTCGGCCAGGAGAAATTTTTCAATCGACTGCGCGGCATCTACATCGCGGCACAACAATTTTTGCAATCGCTGCAATTCGACGTAGATCCAACCGCCCAGGTCAGCCTGCTCGGTGCGGCTAAAAAACAGATGGTCGAGATCGCGCGCGCCGTGCTGCATGACGCGAAAGTCATCATCTTTGATGAGCCCACTGCCAGCCTGACACCGGAAGAGAAAAAATATTTCTTCGACCTTGTTTATAAACTCAAGGAGCGGGGTGTCTCTGTCATCTTCATCTCGCACGCGTTGGAAGAAGCCTTGCAGGTTTCCGATCGCATCACTATCCTGCGCGACGGCAAACATGTTGTGACGGACCTTAAGGAGAATTTTGACCGTGCGCGCATCGTGCAATCCATGGTCGGTCGCGATCTCTCGCAAACACTCTACGGCCAGAAAAAAATGCGTGTAAGACCGCAAGGCAAGCGGGTGCTGTCGATACAAAACCTGCGCATGGCGGCGATGGTAAAAAATAACTCGCTGTCAGTCTTTGCAGGGCAGGTGACGGGTGTGTTTGGATTGGTCGGCTCAGGCCGCACCGAGACTTTCAAAGTGGTCGCCGGCGTCATCAAGCGTGACTTCATGCACGGCGGTGAAGTGTTTTTGCACGGCAAACCGATTCGCTACTTTGTGCCGGCATCGGCCGTGAAAGACGGCATCGCCTACGTTACCGAAGACAGAAAAATCGAAGGCTTCTTTGAAACCAAATCCATTGCCGATAATATTTATCTGGGTCTGCTGGCCAAGATTGGCGGCAAGTTCAAACTGGTATCGCGCAAACAGGCAGCGACCGTTGGTGAGCACTGGATCAAGCAATTGAACGTGCGCGCCATCAGTAAAGACGTCAAGGCTATTGAGCTCTCAGGCGGCAACCAGCAAAAAGTAGTGATTGCCAAGTCGCTGGTGCAAGAGCCGGAGCTGATCATTTTCGATGAACCTACACGCGGTGTAGACGTGGGCGCCATTAGCGAGATTCATGATCTCATTAACAGTCTGGCTGATGAAGGCAAGGCTGTGGTGGTCATTTCTTCTTACCTGCCGGAGATCATGGCATTGTCCGACCGGATTCTGGTGCAACGCATGGGCAAAGTGGTGGAAGAGTATTCGGCGCTTGAGGCTAACGAGGAAAAAATCATGTACGCAGCCATCCACTAATCTGATCACGGCAACTAATGAAAACTGAGCACGAACCCATCGATTTTTATTTCGACTTTCTATCGATGTATGGATATTTTGCCAGCCTGCGCATTGAGGAAATCGCAGCACGACACGGCCGTACAGTGCGCTGGCACAGCATGCTGCTGGGCGTGTCGGTGATGAAGACCATGGGGCTCAAGCCTCTGCTCGAAACTCCGCTGAAGGGCGACTACGTCATCCGCGACAGCGAGCGCTACACGCGCCGTCATGGTCTGCAGCTGCACCGTAAAGTGACCGATCCGATGATGGATCCGCGCGCGGCGGCACGGGGATTTTACTGGTTGCGCCGGAACCGGCCCGGTCAGGAAAGCGCCTTTGCCCGCATCGCATTTGACCAGTACTGGCGGCAGGCCTTTGACCTCAGCGCTTCGCAAAAAGTCGCTGCAATCGGACCGGCTCTGGGTATCGACGAAGGGACCTTTCTGGCAGGGATAGAGAGCGAGGAAGCCCGTAACGACTTGCGCGACGCCGTGGCGGCTTCTCTGGCGCGCGGCGTCTTCGGCGCACCTTTTATTATTGTAGACGGTGAGCCATTCTGGGGTTCGGACCGGCTCGACATGCTGGATCAATGGCTGGCCGCTGGCGGCTGGTGAGAGGTAACGATGCATATTGATAACGGCAGCACCAACAGAGAAAATTCGCTCAAGGGCATCGTCGTCATTGACGTCACGCGTGTGGTCGCCGGCCCGTATTGCTCCATGATGCTGGCTGATCTGGGCGCAACGGTCATCAAGATCGAGCACCCGACCGACGCCGACTATGTACGCAGCTTTCCGCCTCAAGTGCAGGACGCCAATGGTACAGACGCTGGCAGTGGGTATTTTGCGCAGTACAACCGGCACAAGCTCGGTGCCAGCCTCGACCTGAAACATCCCGAAGGTAAGCGCCTGTTTCGCGAACTGCTTACCAAGGCCGATATCCTGATCGAGAATTTTCGTCCCGGCACGATGGCTAAACTGGGCTTTGACTGGGAGACCATCAAGACGATTAATCCCAGACTGATTTACACCTGCATCAGCGGCTTTGGTCATGAGGGTCCGCACACTCTGCGCCCTTCGTATGACAGCACGGCACAAGCCGCCGGCGGTCTGTGGTCCATGAATGGCGAGCGTAACCAGCCACCGCTGCGCGTGGGTAGCATTATTGGCGATCTGGCGGCTTCGTTTTACGCCACTATCGGGACACTGGCCGCTTTGCGTGAGGCAGAGAAAAGTGGCATCGGCCAGCGGGTGGACATCTCGCAGCAAGACTCCGTGGTCACGCTGACCGAGAGTGCGATCGTTAACTACACAGTCGCAGGCAAGATTGCTGAGCCGCTTGGTAACGAACATCCTTTCGCCCGACCTTACGGGCAGTACCCCTGTAAGGATGGCTATGTCTTTTTTGGCTCTTACACCGACAAACTCTGGCGCGAAAGCTGCATCGTATTCGGAGAGCCTGAATTAGCCGACGACCCCGAAATAGATACCATGGCCAAACGGTTTGATGACGCCATCTATGAGCGCCGCGTCAAACCTATTTTGGCGCGCTGGTTTTCCGGCCGCACTAAGGCTGAGCTGGAAGCCCTTGCTGGTGATCGTGTTGCCCTTACACCTATCAAACGGATTGATGAAGTCGTGGCCGACCCGCACCTGCGCGAACGCGAGATGTTCGTTCAAGTCCCGTTTGGTGATGTCAACGTGGAAGTGTTCGGCTCGCCGATGAAGCTCTCTGGCACGCCACCCCGAACAGATGGGGCAGTGCCACAACTAGGTGAGCATAATCAAGAGGTGTACCTGAACTGGCTCGGTATGGATGCGCAGCGCTTTGCCGATTTGCGAGCACAAGGAGTCATTTGAAATCGACGCCTGCTTTTAGGCTTTACCAGTCCGTTACAACTCATCACACTCTTTGCCTTTACTTAATTTTTGCGATTCTTATACTGAAGTCGTGAAAATTAACGCATGAATGCGTGTCGGGGAGAGCAGGATGAAATCGAAAATCGTGGGGCTGGTGATATTGGCAAGCCTGTCGGCGCCATCGTTTGCCGGTGACTTTGAGAAGGTGCTGGGTGGCGTCATTATCGGCACCGTGATCGGCAGCCAGATGGCGGAAGCCAGATCGCCTTACTACTATCCGCCTCCAGCAGTTGTCTATGGGTCGCCACCACAAGTACTCTATGCGCCACCGCCTGTCATTTATGCGCAGCCGCAAGTCATTTATACGCAGCCACAAATCATCTACAGTCCGGCGCCCGTTTATTACGGTGGTTATGAGCGATATAACCGCTATGACCGCTATGATCAGTATGGGTATCAAGACCAGTATCGACATCATGGCCGCCACTGGAATCATCATCGCTGGTGAAGTAATTACTGAGCCAGTATGAAATACGATAATCTAATATACAAAATCATAAAAGAAGTCCCTTGATGGGGACTTTTTTTATGATCAAGCAAGCCAGGCGCTTGCATTGCAAGATAAATTCAAAGATAGTGAACTGAAAATAAAGCAGCCCACAATCTTTAAAATTAATTAATTTCTTGGTAGCGCTGGGGAAAAAGCACGATGCGCTCATTCAAAAAAAACATACAAGGTAAGCCGGAGAGTCAGGCTAATCCCACAAAATCCTTACCCTTTGCGTCGGGTTGGATGCCCCTTACGCTGAATGCGCTTATTACCCGTTTGATCTTGTTGTGCGTAACGCCGCTGCTGCTGCTGGCGCTGTATCTCTCGGTTGTGCATGTTTTGCGCATACGCGATGAAGCAGGGCAGCTCACTTCCCGGGTTGCGCGCAATGTGGCAAGCGTCATCGACAACAATCTCAAGTCACGCATCGCAGGCATGCAGCTTCTGGCCGAGTCGCCACTAGCCGAGGCCCCTGTTCAATTACCTCTTCTTTATAAAGAGGCGCTCGGGTATCGGGTTCACTTTGGCGGGCATGTCATTCTGGCGGATCCGACTTTGCAGATGTTGTTCAACACGCGTGTGCCGTTTGGCGAGCCTTTGCCCAAGCTGCCTTCGCCCAAGGGATTCGCTGCTGCTCCTTATGCGCTTCAATTCGCAAGGCCAGCGGTCGGAGACACATTCACTGGAAACATGCACAAGCAACAGCTGATTGCCGTAGCTGTGCCTATCATTAGTGAAGGCAAGACACGTCTGATATTGATTAACACGATAGAGACGAACTGGATTCAACAGCTGCTAGAAGGCTTTGGCCTGCCGACAGATCTCGAAGTTACGATTCGAGACGGGAACAATGCAGTCATAGCCAATCGGGTCGGCCAGGACGCACCTATCGCTGCCGGTGAATCTACAAGCAGCTGGGTCATCAAATCCGACGTCTCGAGTTGGACGGTTTCCGTCTCTATGCCCTATCCGCTCTACTTGCAGCCGATCGCGATCACAACAGCAACCATATTTCTGTTGATGTTAATAGCAACCTTTGTCAGTGTAGTCCTCGGCCGGATGACAGGACAACGACTGTCAGACGCAATGGCTACCCTGAGCCAGTATGGGGATGCGCTGGACCCAAACCGGCCCATCATCAAAGAAGTGGAAGACGTGCGCTCTGCGCTGGAAGCAGAACATCTGTTTCGTCAACAGGCTGAATCAGCGTTAACTGAAAGCGAAAATCGCTGGCGGTTTGCCATTGAAGGTTCGGGCGACGGCCTATGGGACTGGAACATACCGGCTGCAAAAACATTTTTTAGCGCACGCTGGAAAACGATGCTCGGTTATTCCGAAAGCGAGATCAGCGACGATTTTTCAGAGTGGGAAAAAATCGTGCATCCAGAGGATAAAGCCAGAATTCTCAACGCCGTTCAAGCCTATTTTGATGGCAATACCAGCGAATACGCCGAAGAGTACCGGGTCAGGTGCAAGGACGGCAGCTGGAAATGGATGCTTGGCCGCGGCATGCTGATCGAAAAAGATGCCGACGGCAAGCCTGTGCGCATGATAGGCACGAGTACGGATATCACGAAACGTAAAGAAGCTGAAGCGCAGATTGAATATCTGGCCTACTACGATCATCTAACGGCCTTACCCAATCGCAGGCTGCTGCTTGATCGGCTTGCCCATGCGCTGGCCGGCAGTAGCCGCAGTGGCCAGACTGGCGCGTTGATGTTTATTGATCTGGATGACTTCAAGACCTTGAATGACACATGGGGGCACCAGACAGGAGATGCAATGTTATTGCAGGTAGCCCGACTGTTGACGCAAACCGTAAGAGAACAAGACACCGTATCGCGTTTGGGTGGCGACGAATTTGTCTTGGTGATTGAAAATCTCGGGCAAGACCGTGATGAAGCGGCCGCCCACGCCGCCAGCATTTGCGACAAGCTGCTCGCAGCGATTGGCCAGCCTTTGCAATTGCATGATTGCGAACTTAATTGCTCGGCCAGCATAGGCATTACCTTGTTTGGCAGCGAAGCCATCACTATCGACACACTGATGGGGCAGGGCGATTCTGCCATGTATATGGCTAAGACAGCCGGACGCAATACCTATCGATTTTTTGATGCGGCATTGCGCGCTTCGTTAGCGGCACGATCCGAGTTCGAAGCCGATCTGCGCCAGAGCATCAAGAATAACGAATTACATTTGCTCTACCAGCCGCAGACAGATAGCGACGGAAACGTCGTCGGGGCCGAAGCATTGTTGCGCTGGACGCATCCTGCGCGTGGTGCAATTCCGCCCGTTCAATTTATTCCCGTTGCTGAAAAGAGTAACTACATTCTTGAGTTAGGAAACTGGGTATTGCAGCAAGCCTGCCAGACGCTCGTCGCATGGGAAAAAGACCAGCATACTGCACACATGACGCTGTCGGTGAATGTCAGCATCAGACAAATATCGCAGGAAGACTTCATTGGGCAGTTTCTTAAAGTCTTGCGCGCAACCGGTGCCAATCCTGCGCGGCTGAAAATTGAACTGACCGAAAGTATTTTCGCCAGCGATGTGGATGACATCGCCAGAAAAATGCATCACCTAAAATCCGAAGGCATCACTTTTTCGCTTGATGATTTTGGTACCGGGTATTCCTCGCTCAGCTACATAAAACGCCTGCCCTTCGACCAAATTAAAATTGATCAGGTTTTCATCCATGATGTGCTGGCAGACCAGAATGATGCCGCTATCGTCTGCACGGTGATTGCGCTATGCCGCAGTCTGGGCGTGTCGGTAATTGCTGAAGGTGTCGAGACCGCAGGGCAGAGAGCGTTCTTGGAAAAGAATGGCTGCCATCTTTTTCAAGGCTTCCTGTTTAGCCATCCGCTGAATTTTGGCGAAATTTCCCAGTACCTTGTAAAACCAGCAGCCTAATTTTGCGGGGGCCGTGGCGGCGGGGGCGTGGTTGAACGTAAGCGATCAGTTGAGTACAAGCCAGCCGGCACCGGCACTCTGTGTCCTGCACCATACATGCATTGAACATAGGCATTGTCGTACTGGCGCTGGCTGGAATTTTCACTGCGGTAGTTTCCTTCGCTGCCCGCCATGCTGCCTACGATCAGTCCTGTGCCTGCGCCTACTCCCGCGCCTCTATGTCCGCCAATTGCTGCGCCGGCTGCCGCACCAATTACCGTGCCTGTTACCGAGCTTGCTACTGCAGCGCTTTGACCTGCATGGCCGGGACCTTTGCCGCCGACCTGACGTAAGGAAAAATCACGGCAATAGACATCATCGCGCATGAACTCGTCAAAGGTTTTGCCTGAGCCTTGTAAAACCAGCACGCTCGGCCCGGTCGGGGTGGACGCGCAACCGGTTACGAGCAACAAGCCAGCTAATCCCGTCATCTTTGCAATCGATGTCATTGTTCACTCACTGTTGGGGCGGCACAGTCTGTACTTTCTGCCATGGTTCTGCACATTCTCTGACATACGGATAATACGTATTCGACGGAGCGCAAAAATACCAGTAACTGTCTTGTCTGGATGTGTAGGCGCCCGGATCTATCGGTGCAATGTTGCGCTCAATGTAGACCGTCGGAGGCGCGGGCTGTTGCACGATATACGGTGAAGGCCCATACGGTGGGTAATTAAAAGTTGGCGGGTAATACCAGCTTGGGCCGTAATAAAAACCAACGCCGGCACGCGGTTGGACATGATGGAAATGATGGGATCGTTGAAAAGTATGGGCCATCGAAGTTGTTGGCACAACGTACAAAAGCAGCAGACTTGCTGCTGCCAGAATAATTTTTTTCATGATCTTTCCGCAAGCGTCAGAATTTATAGCAGGCAAGCGTTTAAAGCCGCCTGTAAAAATAAGTGTAGAACCAATCACTCAACGTGCGGAAAAAGCATTGTGAGAATTTGTTAAATTTTTAAGCTGCTTAAATTGAATTCAGCCCAGTAAGTACATGCACATTCATCGATCAGATTGGCATACCGTTATTCTGGAACTGAAAATGAATTCCAGTATGATCGTTGATCTTGTCAGACTGCTCCGCTAATTTTTTTATTAAAGGAATGTTGTATGCCCCGTTTTGCCGCCAACCTCACATTGTTGTTTAACGAGGTGCCGTTTCTGGACCGTTTTGAAAAAGCCGCTGCGGCGGATTTCAAGGCAGTCGAATTTCTGTTTCCGTATGCGTACGCTGCCAGCGATATCAAAGCAAAGCTTGATCAGTATGATTTGCAGTTAGTGCTGCATAATCTGCCGCCCGGCGACTGGGACGGTGGTGAGCGCGGCATTGCCTGCCATCCGGATCGCGTCGAAGAATTCCGCAGCGGCGTGGCCACGGCGATCAGCTATGCAAAAGTGCTGGGCGTGCCGCAGTTGAATTGTCTTGCTGGTAAAGTGCCGGCCGGCGTTAGCATCGAACAGGCAAAGCAGACGCTGATCGAGAACCTGCGCTTTGCAGCCAGTGAACTGAAGAAGGTCGGGCTGCGTTTGTTGATCGAGCCGATCAACAATGTCGACATACCCGGCTTCTTTTTGAATTACACCGCGCAGGCTGCGGCGATTCTGGCAGAGGTCGGTGCGGATAATTTATTCATCCAGTACGACATTTACCATGCGCAGCGTATGGAGGGCGAACTGGCGGCGACGATACAAAAATATCTGCCGCTGATTGCGCATATACAGCTGGCCGACAATCCCGGCCGCAATGAGCCGGGCACGGGTGAGATCAATTACCCTTTCCTGTTCGCGCATCTGGATCGCCTTGCTTACGCGGGCTGGATAGGTTGCGAATACAAACCGGCGCAAGGCACGGAAGCTGGTTTGCACTGGCGCACGGCATTGACTAGCTAATTTTTAAACACGACAACATAAAAACATGACTACACCAAAACTCAAGTTGGGCTTTATCGGTCTGGGCATTATGGGCACGCCCATGGCGCAGCATCTGCTCAACGCAGGCCACCAGCTATTTACCTACACACGAAGCAAAACGCCGGCATCGCTGACAGAAGCTGGTGCAGCCTTGTGCGGCAGCGCGACCGATGTCGCCAAGCTGGCTGACATTATTTTCCTGATGGTGCCGGATACGCCGGATGTCGAAGCCGTGCTGTTTGGCGACAATGGCGTAGCAGCGGGTCTTACCAAAGGCAAGGTCGTCGTGGACATGAGTTCGATCTCGCCGATCGCCACCAAGACCTTTGCACAAAAAATCAACGCGCTAGGCTGTGACTATCTAGACGCGCCAGTCTCGGGCGGCGAAGTCGGCGCAAAAAACGCCACACTGACCATCATGATCGGCGGCACCGAGCCAGCGTTTGAACGCGTCAAGCCTTTGTTTGAACTGATGGGCAAGAACATCACCCTGGTTGGCGCTAACGGTGACGGCCAGACTGCGAAGGTAGCCAACCAGATTATCGTCGCGCTCAATATTGAAGCCGTCTCCGAAGCGCTGCTGTTTGCTGCGCGAGCCGGCGCTGATCCGGCCAAGGTGCGGGAAGCGCTGATGGGCGGCTTTGCGTCATCAAAAATTCTGGAAGTGCATGGCGAGCGCATGATCAAGCGTACCTTCAATCCGGGTTTTCGTATCGAGCTGCATCAGAAGGATTTGAATCTGGCGCTGTCGAACGCGCGCGAGCTCGGCATTTCGCTGCCCAACACCGCCAATGCGCAGCAACTGTTCAGTTCCTGTGTGGCGCATGGCGGCAAAGGCTGGGACCATTCGGCAATGGTGCGTGCGCTTGAGATGATGGCGAATTTTGAGATTAGTCAGGTGGGTGAATAGAGAATTTTGTTTGTCAACGAAAGACGCTGGATCCCGATTTTCATCGGGAGCGTAGTGGGGAATTCGGACTGCATGCAGTCCGCCCACGCAGCAGTCATCACATGCAGGTGATGACGGTAGTGGTTGAGGCGACCTCAAAATTTCCACCATCATCCCAGCGAAGGCTGGGGCCCAGCGGCTTTCGTCAATCAACAAAAGCATCTTTGATATTGAGTTACATCGGCAATTTATACCCAACCGTAAACGTATAACCGCGCGTCGCCAACTTCGACCCCGCAGTAGCACTACCAGCCAGCAGCCATGTCCCTTTATCCGTGACCTTCTGCGCACCAAAAGTCATGCTGTAAAACGACCGCATCGGTTTTTCTACCGGCAGGTTTGCGATGCTATTGGCATCCGGTCCCAGCGCTATCGTCATATCACCCTTCTTCAGATCACGCTCCGCGCCTAAGCGAAACAAAGGCAACCATTCATTCTTGCTGCCATTTTTGCGCGCACTAAAGGCCACACCGAGCAAGTTCGCATCGTATTTTGCTGTGCCATAGGATAAGGAAACCGGTGAATCCGATTCGGTGTAGCCGTTGAATCGCGTCCTGAACGTGGTCAACGACAGCGAGGGGCCGCCCGACCAATTGCGCCACGTGTCCACATAGCCTGCACCCACTCGGGCTGACAGGTAGCTGCCTGAGTTTGAGCCCGTCATGCCAAGCATGGCGGCGCCGAGTGTGACATTGCGCTGGATGCTGTCACGGCTAATGCCGGCACCCTGCAACGTCGTATTCAGGTAAAAATTTTCCGACAAAGCTGCCGTTGCATACAAACTTGCCAGCGCCAGTGTCGAGTTGTAGCTGCCACTGTTTGCGCCGAAGTCAGACTGCCCGGTGGCCAGCGTCAGTGCTGCACCGGCCAGTGTGTTGAACGCCACCATGCGGTCAACGCCGCCAGATACAACTTGCGTATCGGCGCGATACGATGGAGCCGTTTGCGACGCATCATTGTTGTAGCGACCGAGGCTGCCGGCGAACCAGTACTGAGTATCATCAACAGGGCGCAGTGCGCGCGTCAACCCATCCTCTTTGAGCAAGGCTACCGGCTGCAGACGTGGCTCCAGATCCAGCGTGTGCTGGCGCAGCGCATAGGCCGGCGCAAACAGCATGGTGGCCTGGCGGCCCGCTGCTTGTATCAACGCATAACCGGCTTGACCAAACAGCGCATGCGCAGCATCCGTGGGGTGTATGCCGTCGGCAAAAATGAAACTGTTGGCATTGGTTTTTTCTATGACAGGCACCACGCATGTCAGCGCGCTGATGCCACAGCTGGTGCCGGCCAGGGTATACGGTGTGGTGGCGGCGTTGACTGCGGTAAAGCCATAAGTTGTCGGCGAACTGACAACGGCATTCAAGATTTTCGCGCTGTCGACGATTACTACATTACTACCTCGTAGGGCTTGCCTGAGCGTAGCGTTGAAGACATCGACCGACAGGCTTTGCGCCAGCGCCACCGTGCCGGGCCCGTCGCTGATGGCGCGCGGCGTTTGCCCCATGTTGGGCAAGGTGTTGACGATGATGTAAGTCGCGCCTGCAGCTTTGAGCCGGTTTATCTGCGTGACCAGGTCATTCGCTGCCTGTGTCATTTGTGTTGCGGCAGCTTGAAGAGACGTCGGCGTGCCGCCTGCTGTACTGACGTTGTCTAGGGCCGAGAGCACATCATTGGCGCCTCCCCAGATGATGATCTGGTCATGTGCATTCAAGCGTGGATTTTGCTGAAGCAGGTTAGTGACTTGCTGCCGGACTGAAAACGCTGTGATGCCCAGAGGCAGATTCGTTTCTATGCTCGGGTCAGTGGCAATCTGTGCGCCGCCTTGTGCATAGTTGGTGCCGGTGCCTTGCACGCCGCTGATGATGTTGGGTTGTAAGGGCAGACCAAGCGCTGTGGCCAGATATTCTGCCCAGACCTTAGCTGAACCGTCGGTGAAGTTAGTCGTAAATTTGTACAGGTTGCCTGCAGGCGCGCCGCCTGCAATCACGGTGCCGCTATAAGCGCCGCCGTCAGTGAGGCTGTCGCCTAGCGTGAAAATGCGGGTGAACGGCATGGTAGCGTCGGCACGCGCTGCGGCAGGAAGCAACAACGCCAACAGTGTCAACGAAAGCATTGTTGAGTGTGTCAGCGACAGCAAGCAGGATTTGAATTTCACGTCTTCTCCGCAATGTTTGAGCGAAGAAAATTTTACGTTTCAAGACCTGAGTATCAGGTCGTAACCTGCGCCAGATTTATGCAGCGTCAAACGCAATTGGCTAAGTGAAATTCTCGATACGGAATCAAGTCCGATTGTCGGGACGTTGGGTAAGGCAGTTGGGTTATGATTGCGCGTAAATTGATTACGGGTTGGTAACTGCACCGCGAAACTAGATTAGTTAGCATTTTGAATATGATGATCTCTCACAGATTGATGCTGCAACATGGCTGAAGCCGAAGCACCAGCGCAAGCGGCGATACCCGCCGAAGACATTCCAGCCGAAGAGCAGGAAGAGTTAAAGCCGCCCGTCATCATCAAGAAGAAAATTCAGGAAGGCCATGCCGGCGCGCATGGTGGTGCGTGGAAGATTGCGCTGGCCGACATGATGACGGCGATGATGGCATTCTTCCTACTCATGTGGCTGCTCGGCGCTACGCCGGAAGATCAGCGGAAGGGTGTCGCTGATTATTTTCAGCAAACAAATCAAAAAACTTCGGGTGAAGGCCAAACAGCTGGCTCGAACGGCATGTTCGGCGGTCGCTCCATCATTGATCCTGAAGGCATACCGGCGCCGCCTATGCAGCGCGCACTGATGGAGCGTGTCACGCCGCGCTCCGAAGCGGGTCCGGATAGCGATCAGGGCTCGTCGCCCAGCGATAAGAGCAAGATCAACAAAGATGCGAAAGACCTGAGTGAAGAACAAAAGCGTCAGATCGCTGCGGAAACGGAAAAAGAAAACCTCGACAAGCTGGAGAAAGAAGTTCAGCAGCGCTTGTCAGACAATGCGCAGTTAAGTGAACTAAAAAGTCAGGTGAACTTCATTCGTGAAAAAGAAGGCTTGCGTATCGAGATCATCGACAAGGCTAACTTCTCCATGTTTGGCAGCGGCACGGCGTCGATGCAGGGGCGTGCACAAGGTTTGATTAAAGAAGTCGCGAAGTCAGTGGCCAACATGCCCAACAAGCTGTCCATCAAAGGACACACCGACAGTGTGCCGTTTACTGATGGTAGCGAGCGCTCGAACTGGTCGCTGTCGATAGAGCGGGCCGAGGCCACACGCCGCATGATGGAGCAGGGCGGTATGCCAGCATCACGTTTCTCGCGTATTGAAGGCGTGGCTGACACAGCACCCTTCAATGACAAAGACCCGTCGGACCCGCGCAATCGCCGTATTAGTATTACGGTGCTTTATACGGATCCGCCGTTTGGTGGGGCGGGAAAGTAGTCTTACAAATTATCGGAAGTAGGGTTTTAACGAAAGATGCTGGATCCCCCTTCGGGCCACGACTTGGCTTGCAAGCCAAGTCGCTTCGGCAGGCGTAACGCAAACGTTACGCAACCCCTACCTCACCCTGCGCTGGGAGCGTAGTGGGGAATTCGGACTGCATGCAGTCCGCCCACGCAGCAGTCATCACCTGCCAGTGATGACGGTGGGAATTTTCAGATCGCCTCAATCACTACCGTCGTCCCAGCGCAGGCTGGGACCCAGCGTCTTTGCTCGAGCGCGATTTAGGCTCCTATTGAGGCTTTTAAAAATCATACTTTACAAGTTCGCACAATAAGTGGCCTTAGTTTTGGGGCCTTTTTTTGTCATGAATAGTTCGCATATATGCGAACTTTACGCGTAGAGTGGGAAACCTATTTTTTACAATGGTCGCATCTATCAAAAGAACTAAAAATGGAAAAAGATAAATTCAAGCCGGTCCGGCTTAATCTGAAGTCCGAGTTAAAAGAAGCAATGAAGCGCCCAGGCTTCAAGGAAGCTTGGGAATCTTTGGATGAAGAATACGCCGCACTTAGCCAGCTACTCGGTGCCCGTTTGGAAGCAGGCCTTACGCAAGAGCAGATAGCGGACCGGATGGGTACGACAAAAAGTGTAGTGAGTCGACTTGAGTCATCTCTACGCAGTGACCATGGCTCACCTTCATTTTCAACTTTGCGCAAATATGCCCATGCGTGCGGCAAGAAGCTGATCGTCAGAATGGTATGAGCTGGTTGCGAGTAATGCGTTTCTACCTTTACCGAGAATCCGCCGGAAAGCTCTTCATCATCAGCAGATAAATCCCCGCTCCTGCCAAGAGCGCGCTTGCGGCCAGATACAGCGCCCACGTAAAACCAATTGCATGGTCTGGCGCTCTCGCCAGCAGTAAGGCAGCGGCTGGCGGGCCGCCGATCTGGCATAGCGCAAAAGACGCCGACAGCAAGCCAATGATGCCGGAGGCAGATTGTGGATGCAGTCTTCTGCCAAGCTGCATCACGAAAAAAGTAATCACCGTGAATGGCAGGCCGACCAGGATGCTGCCCATTATGAAACCGGCCAGGCTAGGCAGCACGTTACTGAAAGCTACACCGGCTGCCTGCATCAGATAGCAGCCCACCAGCACCAGCCGTGGATCTATGCGAGATGGAATACGCGTAGCCAGCAGTGCGCCACACGCGACACCCAATCCCAAAATAGGCCAGAACAAATCCAGCCACGCCGAGCCGGGCAGCGCAGTGCGCGCAATCACGGGCAGGAAGGTGGCGGTGATGATGTAGCCGAAACCGGACAGACCATAGGCAACGGTGAGCGCAGCTTTTTCTGCAGTGCTGCCGCCCTGTTGCTTTGCTTCGGCGTGGGCACTCTGAGTGAGCGGCAAGGGATCTGCGCCGCGGAAGATGCGCCATACCAGCGCCGTCATTACTGCCGCCAATGCGCCAAAGGCCAGCCAGCCACTGCCAGCGCGCCAGTCACTGAGCACCATCACGCTGGCCATCAGGCCGCTAACAACAATGCCGATGCCGGGGCCTGCATAGATAGTAGCGCCGGCTGCAGCTGCGTTCAGGCGTGACAGGTGGGTCAGGCACCAGCTTGAGGTGTAAACAAAAGTAATGGCCGTCACGATCCCCGCCAGAAAACGCAGCCATGGCCACAGCGCTGCGTTATCAATCGCCATCAGTAAGGTCAGTGTGCATGTCGCTGCCAGCCCGAAGCGCACCATGCGGGAACTGACCAGCGTCGGCAGCTGCCAACGCGACCAGAGGCGCGGCTGCAGTGTGCAGAGCACAGCCCCCAACAAATAGCCAAGATAGTTGGCGCTGGCCAGCCAGCTGGCAGCGGCCAGATCAATCAATCGGTCGTGCAGCATCATCGGCATCAGTGGCGTGAAGGCAAAGCGGCCTATGCCCATGCCTACTGCCAGCGCCAGCATGCCCGCTATGGCAATCACTTGGGGACGCGGGTTGGTGAGAGAAGTCGTCAATTTATTCATGCAAGGATTGTAGTCGTATTCGGTTTTGCGGCAGAGGACAGACGATGGCATCGCGACTCTTGAGCGCTCACAAGAACGTGCCGCGCAGACGGCACTAAGCTTGATCACTAAGCTTGATAACTAAGCTTGACCACTAAGCTTGACCACTAAGCTTGGCGCACACAGGGAGAAAGCAAATGGAATCGGTTTTGAATGAACGCCCACCCGTTGCGCCGCGCGAAGAGATTTTATGCTTTCCACGCAGCGCCGGCCCGGAATATTATCCGCACCCGGAACAGACCGAAGCCTTCAAGGAATGGTTTGATCGTGAAGGCTATATCGTCGTGCGCAAAGCAGTGCGGCCGGGATTGTGCGGCTCTGCGGTACAAGCGTTTCAGGCCGAGGTGCTGACGGACCGGATGGGATTTTTCGAGCGGCACGCGTCCGGTAAATACGAGCGTCATGTGGTGACAGATACAGGATTCATGAAATATCCGATCATGAATCTGCAGGACATCGCCACAAAAAAATATCCACATTTCAAAAAACGCGGGCTTGATATTTTGACTCAGGCGACCATACAGCTCGCCATTAGTGTTTTGTTTGGCGAGCCGGGCCGAATGGTCCACACCATGTATTTTGATGGTAACCAGACTACCTGGGCGCACCGGGACGGTCACTATATCGATTCACAGCAGGCCGGCAAGATGATTGGGGTGTGGGTTGCGGCGGAAGATATCCACCCCGAAGCCGGCCGCTTTTTTATTCTGCCGCGCAGCCATAGCATGCCGTTGCCGGACGAGCAGGGCGATCCTAACAGCGCCGTTTACAAAGCAGGGATGGCAGCGTTCGTGCACGACGGGCCGCTTGATTGCGTCGCGCCGATTTTGAAGCAGGGTGACATGCTGTTGTGGACTTCAATGACCATACACGGCAGTTTGCCGACGACTGACAAGCGCTTTTCACGCCGCTCGTTCACGGCGCACTATGTGCCGCAGTCGCATCAGTTTCAGTGGAATGTAAGAACGCATGCTTCAAAGCGCAGTGTCAATATCAATGGCGTTGAAGTGATCTTGCATGGCGACGAAGGCAGTTGGTTCAAACGCCTGCGCAATGCGGTGCGATCGGACTGGCCTCGGTTTTACGGCTGGGCGCGGACGCTGGCTATGCACAATCCCAGGCAGCGTTAAGTGGCATCGTTAAGTGGCATCAGAACGGTTTCTTTTCCGCCCGCATGCAGCTACCTGTAATCAGCACAAGTTTTTTGCCGCCTTTGAGTTCCAGCCATTGCCGGAATTCGCCGTTATTGCGGTCCAGCGTGAAATGCTCGCTGATGATGCTGATGTCGTAGCGCGAGAACATGGCAGGACGACTGACTTCCAGCATGCTGCCCTTGATCGACAGTGTGCCTTTGCGGTTGGTTGATATCGCGTATTCGCCGGTATACCAGCCTGTATTGTTTTCGAAATCTACGCCGGCCGGCATGATCTTGCGCGTGACTTCCGGTGGTTGCGCCAGACCGTCGATAGGACGTTTTATCTCGAGGTCGCATACGAGTTCGAGAGCGCCAATGTTATGAAACTTAGATTCGTGCTCGCTTTTCCCTCTGAGGTTGATCAGCCCCGTCAGCTGCGCCAGCACTACCAAAGCAATTGCAGTGAGCAAGCCACCCAGTGCAAACGGTATTATTTTTTTCATACGTATTCCCGCGAAGTTGCCGGTTTTGCCGGCAGTTTTATTTGCATTCAGGTTTATGATGCCATGAATTCATCATCAGACCGCCGAATAAGGTCGCATTAAGCCATGAGCATAATAACGGCAGAATCAACTGTAACGACCAGTGCCCCCGCCGGAGACGGTGTGCAAACGATTGCCGACACCCGACGCCGGGTCAAGGCGATTCTGGTCGGCTCGGTCGGTAACCTGATCGAGTGGTACGACGTCTATGCGTATTCGGCTTTTGCGCTGTATTTTGCGCCGTCATTTTTCCCTGCAGCCGATCCGGTTGCGCAGCAATTATCGGCGGCGATTGTGTTTGCTGCCGCCTTCGTGGTCCGGCCGCTCGGCGGCATCGTCTTTGGCTGGATCGCAGACAAGCATGGACGGCGCCATGCGCTCATGCTCTCTGTGGTGTTGATGTGCTTCGGCTCTCTGCTGATCGCTGTCAGCCCGACCTATGCCGAGATCGGCGTTGGTGCGACCGTTATTCTGGTCGTGGCGCGGCTGCTGCAGGGTTTGAGTCAGGGTGGTGAATACGGCGCCAGCGCCACCTATCTGGCCGAGATGGCGCATCCGGCGCGGCGCGGGTTTTATTCTGGTGTCTGGTACATGACCTTAATTGGCGGCCAGCTGGCCGCCGTGCTGGTCCTGCTGGTGCTGCAACAAGTGTTTTTGACGCCGGCAGAGCTCAAGGCCTGGGGTTGGCGCATTCCGTTCGCGATTGGCGCGCTGCTGTCTGTCTATGCGTTGTTCATGCGCCGTGACATGCATGAGACCACGCACTTCACCGAGGCAGCCAGTCGGGCTGTACCGTCGGGGTCCATCAATACACTGCTGAAGCATTGGCGCGAGTTGTTGATAGTGGTCGGCATTACCATCGGCGGCACCAGTGCTTTTTATACCTACACGACCTACATGCAAAAATTCCTGAAGCTGTCGGTCGGACTCGACGACTTGCAGGTAACGCTGGTCGTGCTCGGGTATTTAGTGGTCGCGCTGATTTTGCAGCCCATCTATGGCGCGCTGTCAGACAAGTTCGGGCGCAAGCCTATGCTGATCTGGTTCGGTGTCATGGGCGTGCTATGCACGTACCCATTGCTGTCGACGCTGGCGCAGACTAAAAGCCCATGGGTAGCTTTTCTACTGATCTGCGCGGCATGGCTGATTGTCTCCGGCTATACGTCCATTACCGGCATTATCAAGGCTGAATTGTTTCCGACGTCGATACGTGCATTGGGAGTGGGTGTGCCGTATGCGCTGACGGTGTCGATCTTTGGCGGCACGGTAGATTCGGTCGCGCTCGGCTTCAAGCAAGCCGGCCACGAAAGCTGGTTCTACTGGTATGCGACTGCTTGTATTTTTATTTCGCTGCTGGTGTATCTGGGCATGCGCGACACGCGCGCACACTCAAAGATGGAGCAGCATTAGCACTGCTCTCTTACATGAAGTTGCGAGTATGCAGGCCGGATAGCCGTTCGGCTTCTTCCGTTTTGAAACCCAGCCGTGTCAGCCGTGCCTTGCGTCCGGTGGCCATGTCCTGCTTGAGTTTCTGCACGCGGGCAAAGCCTTTGCTGATGGCTTCCGGTGCAGTGCTGCCGGCGGCGAGCAAGATCAATGCATCGAATACTTCTTCATTCAGTCCGGCGCTGCTGGCAAGTGCATCGTAACGCTGCTCAATGGCTGCTTGCAGTGTGGACTGATAGCCGGGGTCTTGCGCCAGTCGGTATTCAAGGTGCGCCATACCAAAGGCAACATGACGCGCTTCATCGCGTGCGACCATTTTGGCGATCTGGCGCGTGAGCGGGTCCGGTCCGTGCTCTTGCAGAAAATTCAGCAAGTTGACGAAGCTGCCTTCACCCAGCACTGAGAGCAGAAACGCGCTGGTAGAAAAATCATTACTCTCGAATAGAGTCTTCAGCGATGCTTGTCCGCCAGCGCCCGACAGCGACGGATTGGCACGATGTAAAGTGGCGCGGCGTGTAAAGACTTCCACATGACGCGCTTCGTCAGCGCACTGTACTGCCAGCAGCTGCATCACTTCCCGAAAATGCGGATGCACCTGACCCAAATGCCGCGCCGGCACCAACAGCGCAGCGTTTTCATTTTCGATCAGGTAAGTCATCACTTGCACGACGGCGTCTTCGACTTCATCGGGCAGGGTGGTATCGGCATCCCAGGCGATGGCTGTAGCCGGATCCCATTGGCCAGCCAGCGCTTGCCGGTACAGTTCAGCGGCTGTGTCGGCCCAGACTTCAGACTTGTTTGAAAAACGGAAATCAAAACCGGGGCTGCCTGCTTCAACAGTCGCGCCGCGTGCAGCAACACCCCAGTTCGCAGCCGCATGCTCGGCGACTGCGCGTGGTGCTTTTTGGTCAGCGCTGCCGCTTTGCGTGGCACCGCTCCAGCGGCCTTGCTGGTAGGGGCCACGAGTAATAAGCGCATGTTGGTCAATGAAAGACAGCGCGTGGCCGTTTTGCCGGCACCAAACCAGTAGGTGTGATTCCCAGTCTGCAGTGTTGCCCACGACCCGCAGCGAGTCGCCAATGGCGACCTGCTCCAGCGCGCGCTTGATGATCAAGTGCGCGCCCTGGTCCAGACCAATCGAATCAATATCGATAGTCAGTAGCGGTGATGTGGCCAGCGTCGTCATAGAATTTTTCGTCATCGACTGCGCGTTCCAGCGCAGCATAGCCCGAGGTGCGGCCGGTTTTCCATTGGCGCAGTCCTTCGAGTTCGAGTAAAGGGCGCACGGCAGGATCGTCCCAGCGCATGCCCAGCAGCAGTTCGGTGAAATGCGCAATCGCAGCGGCCGGCGCTTGCGGGCTGACTGTGAAATTGCAGTGGTCGAAAGCAGCAGTGCGTGTCAGCACGGTGGTCTGACCTGCAGGCAGCGTGCCGTCCGATGCAAACGCAAAATGATTACCATCGATCATCCATGCAGCATCAATCTTGCCGGCCACGAGTGCTTTGGCGGCGTCGAGTTCACCGCCTACGTGGTCGCCATGTTTGCCGCCCAAGACATCAAAACGCTGTGCAGTGTAGTCACGTCCGGCGACGAGTCCGGCCTGACGCAAATGGTCCATGGGGATGAGTGTGGCTTGCGGCGAATCGATCGCGCCAAAGCCGACGGTCTTGCCGCGCAGCGCGTCCAGATTCTGGATATTACTGTTGTTGCGCACGACTAGTACCGAAGTCAGGTCGCAATCGGTGTCGCGCATGGCGACGGCAGATACTTGTAAGCCTTTAGCGCGTGCGATGCGCTCGGCTCGTACCCAGGCCAGCGGTGAATTCCATGCGAGGTCCAGCGTGCCGTTGAACTGGTCTTCGACTTGCCGCTCGTAGTTTGAGTACAGCACAAAATCGAATTCCAGATCATGCTGCGCAAACCAGCTCTTGAAGCCTTCCCAGATGGTGACGACTTTCGGCGCGTAGGCAACCGCGCCCATGACTAGTTTATGTTTGCTCATGAAGTTCTCTTAAAACAGTGGCAGGCCGGTGACGGCTTTGCCTATGAAGTCATACAGCACGTCGGTGGTCGGTGCCATCACAGATGCCGCGCGTGCATCACGGAACAAACGCTCGACGCCGACTTCCTTGCGGAACGCTGCACCACCACAGACACGCATGGCGATGTCGGTCACTTCGAGCGCAGTCTCAGCGGCAGCTGCTTTGACTTCCAGTACTCGCAGCATGGTGTCGGCGCGGCCGCTGACGATAGCTGCGATGGTGTCGCCCAATAGCGTGTTTGCCATATCTGTCTTGATGCGGCCACGCGCCAGATAAGCGCGAATGGTTGGCAGGTCGGCCAGTGATGTGCCCAGATGCTGATGTTTGGTTGTGCTGACGTGTTCAATTGCGCGGCTGATGCTGCCTTCCATGGTGCCGACCGAGCATGACGCGTTTAACACGCAGAACCATGGCAACACCACGCCCATCATAACGTCGAAGCCCTTGCCGTCTTCACCGAGCGCATTCGCTGCGGGTATGCGCACTCCTTCTGCAGTCACGGGTGAAGATGCATTGCCGCGCATGCCCATGCCGTCAAACGGTGCAGCCAGTGTCAAACCTTTGGTCTTGGCATCGATTAGCCACAGGCTGCTGGCGCCTTCGGCAGCCAGCGGCTTGCTCGACCAGACATAAGAGTCGGCATGAAAGGCAGAAGTAATCCAGCTCTTGCGTGCATTGAGAACGACTTCATTGCCATCAAGTTCAGCAGTGCTGGCCGGTGCCCAGAAGTGGCTGCGTGATTCCAACTCGGAAAACGCCAGCGTGGTCAGGTGCTTGCCGGCGGCAATATCGCGGCGCACTGACTCGCTACCTAGCTGTTCGAGCACGGCGACTGCGCAGTAGTGCATGCAAACGATCATTGCCGTTGATGGACATATCTGCGCGAGCTTGCTCACGACTTGACTGGCTTCGGCCAGACCGAGACCCATGCCACCCATTTCTTTGCTGCTAACGAGACCGAGCAGGCCTGCTGCTGACAGGGCATCAATGACGGGGCGCGGAAAGGCGGCTTCTTTATCGGTGATGGGTGCCAGCGTAGTCAGCTTGTCGCTGATAATGGTGTCGAGTTGAGTAAGGTAAGTCATGAATTTTTAGGAAAGAGTGATGTGCTTGCTACCAGTACGCGAAAAGCCCGCCAGTATAGCGCAGACGGCCATGCTGGCTGGCTGCGCAGGCGTTTGTTACAAGGTGCAGTAGCCGTGCAGGATTTCAGTCGCTATCAGGAAGAACGGTTTTTTTTCGCCTTTTTCTTGCAGCCGGACTTCGAGGAACTGGCTTTGCACGCGGCCGCTCGGTTTAGTTGATAGAACTTTGAAGGATTGCTGCGCCGAGCCCGCACTGATGACCTTGACCTGCCAACCCATATTGTCGACGAAGCGACCGGCCATTATGCCCTTGTCACGCTGGACAATAAATTCAGCACCGACTGCGGTCTCGTAATAGTTCTGTTTGCCTGCCAGTGCTTCCATGCGGCCATCTGCGGTAACTTCCGATACGCCTGTGATGGTGCAAGAGAGGTCTGATTCGGCGAAGGCCGGTGATGCCAGCGGGATTGCAAGAATGAAAAGTAAGTTACCCAGTATGCGCATGACGGATTCCTGAATTTAAAAAGGACAACCGCACAATGATAAAGGGATTGCTGAAAACAGGCAGAGGAGGGTAGAAGAAGAGGCTCGTTATTTGGGTAACGAGCCTATTGTGAGTCAGACTACTTTAATGATTGCGGCACTCAAAAGAAAATATTCAAATTGCGCAGCCTTTTGTTTGTGCCAGCTTTTCGAGATACTTCTGGCGATTGGTTGCGGCATTGATGGCTTCTTCGGTATTGCTGTAAGTGCCAATCAGGGCTGGCCAGAAAAGGATGGCGGCGGCGACGTTTTTGCCAGTGACCGTGCGCTCTTTACGGGCAGCATCTTCAAATTCCTGCGCCTCTGCAATGGCATTTTTCAGGCCATCGCAGCCGAGTTCAGTGTCGCCGGCCTTGGTTTTTTTCACTACTTCGGGTGATGCGCAAGCCGCGAGAATTAATACGGCAGCTAAGGATGTAATTAATTTCATTTTTTTGCCTCGTTTAAAAATTTATTAAAAAATTCGGTTGCCTGAAACTTTTTTTGGCAGACACCGCATTACTCATAGCTCGCCTAGTCCAATATCAGTAGCAAGTTGCGTGATCTGTAACTGTCGATCAGGGAAAGTTCTCAGGTACTGCCGCAGTCCGTTACGTATGTGTTCCTCGAATACAGGTGCCGTGTAAAAACGCGCTACCCGGTCAACCCCTTCAAAATCGTAGGCACTCACTTTGTAGTGTGCCCATTTTGGCCAGTCCTTGAACATTTCCTGAATATCTAAAATCTTCAGCCGGCATTCGAATCCGCTTTCACCAAACTCGGCAAAGAAAATACTTTGCGTGGGGTCTGCACCCATAAAGCCGCGTAACTTCTCAGGGTCGCTCCACAATAAATTGCGCAGGCAAAAATCAAATACCCTGTCACGCTCCGGATCCAGAAAATCAAAGGGCAACATTTCAGGCTTGTAAATGAAATGCATCGCTGACTCCTTGCAAGTGAAATCCGAACGGCAAAGACCTGGACAAACGGTTGAGATTTGCTTCGCATTGAATGCTTATATTCCGGCTAGGCATAAAGCCAACGCGGATCGTAGCTTTTCTTTAGTTAAAGTTGCTGCCTGTACGCATGCCATTCATAGACATGGTTTGCATTGAAGAAATGGGAGAGTGTTACGTTGTGAATTTGCATCAGCGCTTGCAATTCAGTATTTTGTTATCTGCGGTGTTCGGATTCTAGGTCGGTCATTAGGGGGGAATGTAGACATAGCCTCACGGCCACAGCCTAGTGAAAATTTGAATTCTTGGTTAACAGGATTTCCTATCGCTTCAAGCCAGTCGAGGATTAATTTTTATTAGCTAATTTTTCTTTCAGCTTTACTTTGTAAATGGTTTCAGCTGATTGCATGGCATCTGTCTTTTTGCTGAGGGAAGAAATGACCGGCATATTAAGAACGCGAACAGCAACTTTTTCAAATGTCTCTGTAGCTACGAGATCAGGGTCAGGTCTTGCAATCATGCATATTTGTTCAAGCTATTGGATATGCATGATTGCAAGACCTGAGGTAACCCGGATTTCACGGACAGGCTAATCAAGCATTTCTGCGTGCTGCGCCTCGGCTTCTACCGGGGTGCGATAGTTTAACGTCTGGTGCGGGCGCATCCGGTTATAAAACAATTCGATGTAATCAAAGATGGCGGCCTTCGCTTCCTTTCTAGTGGCGTAAATCGTGTGGTGTGTGATCTCGTTCTTTAAATTCGAGAAGAAGCTCTCGGCCACGGCATTGTCGTGGCAATTCCCTTTACGACTCATGCTGGCTCGGAACTTGTGCTGTGCCAGCACGGTTCGATAGGATGTCGAAGCGTACTGCACACCCTGATCCGTATGACAGATCAGACCTGCATCAGGATGACGCTGGATGATTGCCATATTCAATGCCGCGATTGGCAAGGCGGCCGTCTGGTTGGCATCCATTGCCCAGCCCACCAGCCGGCGTGCGTACAGATCCAGCACGATCGCCACATGTAGCCAGCCCTCCCGCGTGCGTAGTGCCATCATGTCGCCTACCCAGACTTGATTGGGGGCCGACACTGCGAACGCACGCTGTACCAGATCGGCTACCGGTGGCTCGCAGTGGTGGTGCGCCACCATCACGCGAAAGCGTTGCTTGCGGCGCGCCTCAATGCCGACACGCTTGCGCAAGCGAGCGACCCGATGCTTGCCGCAGGCGACACCCTGCGCCTTGAGCACATGCCAAGTCTTGAGTGCGCCCAAGGCTCGCCGGTGCTGGCTATGCAGCCGTGCCAGATGTTCGGTGAGCTCTGCGTCGCGTTGGCTATGCCGACTGGGCCCACGACCGCACCAGTCGTAAAAGCCGCTGCGCGAATTCTTGAAGACGCGGCACAAAGCCGCCAGCGAAAATTGCGTGCGGTGGGCTTGAACAAAGGCGTACTTCACGGCAGCTCGCGCGCAAAGTACGCCGCGGCCTTTTTTAAAATATCGCGCTCCTCGGTGACACGCGCCAGTTCTCGTTTCAAGCGTTCGACTTCACATTGCTGATCGACCGGGACGCGGCCCGGGCCCTTGAATGCTTGCTCGGTGCCATGGGCTTTTAATTGATCGCGCCACTTGTAAAGCTGATTGCGGCGGATGCCCAGCTCCATGGCAAGTTCGGTGGGGTTTTTCTGACCAAGCTCCAGCAGTTCAACGGCCTGGAGTTTGAATTCCTTGCTAAAGCGGGTGCGCTCGCGGAGCGCTTCGTTCACAGCCGGTAACGGCTTGGACGTGGTGGTTTTTTTCATCGGTTTCATCGGTTCCTCGGGCATTATTGTCCATCATTTCAAATGTCCGTTAAAACCGGGTTACCTCAACCTGACCCTCGCTGTGTGACCCTCGCTGTGCTCGCTGTGCATATTTTTTCAAGGAGATCAGGATCAAGTCTTGCAATCACACATTTTTTTCAAGCAATTGGATATGCGTGATTGCAAGACCTGACCCTCGCTGTGCGTGATTGCAAGACCTGACCCTCGCTGTGTGACCCTCGCTGTGTTACGCGTTCTTCCCTGTTCAGATCAGTAATCTGCGTTTGGAGTGTTTGTCTGTCCGTATCCGTCGTGGCTTCTTTAAGCTGCTTTTGCAAATCTTTTCTTTGTGTATTCGTGTAATTACTGACCGTTTTACCTGCTTCCCTGGCAAACGTTTGGGTTATGAACACTTGCGCGTTAATCTCCTTCTCGACTTTTTCTGCATCAAAAATCTTGGCAATGCCAGTGGGTTTGTCCCCCGTCCTGACGGCCTCATTGCCGGCCATGCCGCTGATGCCGGCTTGGGTGATGCTGCTATCACTGTTGCTGTCATGCCCGATGCCTACCCCGGTGCCCCTGGGGGCGAGTCTGCCGTCGGTGCTCACGCCGGCACCGACGCTGATGCCGGTGGCATTGGCACTGTAGGACGCGTGGTTCTGCAGGTCGCTGGTCGCGAGGGCGGTGGTGGTGAAAGTGTTCTGGTTAGCTTGCACGGCTGCTTCGGTACTGCTGATGACGCCACCCTGCAGGTCGGTCTTGCTGTTGACCTGCACGCCAAAGCCGTCGTCGCCGGCCTTGATACCGGATTGTTCTGTCACGCTGGTGTAGGTGCTGTCGACTTGGCTCTGGCTGGCGCTGAGGTTGCCGCCTGAAGCGGGGCCGAAGGTGGCGCTGCCACTGACGTTCTGTTGCTTGCTCTCGTAGGTGCTGGTGTCTTGCAGGCTTTGTATTTGCAAGTTGCCACCGACTTCGGTGTTAACGCGTTGCGCAGTGACGACGGCGCCTTTTAACGTGGTATCACCGCCGGACTGTAGTGTCGCGGTGTGACCGGCGACGACTTGCGTGTTGGTCCAGGCCAGATCCTCGCCATCAGCGTGGCCGCGGCCGAGGCTGGCTGCGACAGTGACGCCGAGTTTCATGCCGTCAGCGCCAACCGATGCGGTCAGGCCGACGCTGGCGCTGCTGCTGTGGTTCTTGCTGGTCTGGATGGCAGTATTGGCTTGGGCATCAAGTTGCAGTGCGCCGTCTGCCAGCAGGGTGGCGTTGTTGGCGGCCAGTATCTGGCTGCCGTGTACGGGGCGCCAATCGGCATGGTCTAGTCTCGCAACCATGCGTGTTAGTCAGTTTTAGCCAAGAAAGTTAAATAGCAAGATCTGACCCTCGCTGTGCACTTTGATCATAACGGGCGTTTTGTGATTAATAGCCAAGCAATCGCAGTGATTACGGTAACAATGCCCACCCAATAAATTATCTTTTGCCACTTTGGTAATTTTTCATAATCACCGGGGCGAAACGATGGCACAGCCATTTCCTACTCCTTTTGATTTTTGGGTTGTTTAACCTCAAACCCGTATCCAGCCGGGTTCACTGCAATGCCCGGCGGCAAGCTGATACCATATTCGACGGCGGTTTTTCCTCCGTACGAATGATTCAGACTTCCGCCAATGCCGATAACTGGAACACCTGGAATTGGATAAAAACCTGATGCTGTTGCACTCCCACCTTTCAAGAACTCGCTTGTAGCATCCGCATTTCCACCGCTGGCAATATTTCCAAACACAACAGACACACCTGGCTTAGATGAGAAATTGGGATACGCGCGTCCAACAGCCCATTGGGCAAACATATCACCGTTATGAAGATTGATTGCGAGTCCGCCATTTGCTATATAAATACCAACCTGCGCTGAAACATAGTCCGGCGGATTATTTCCTCGAAACGGCCCCATTCCCGCAGCACATTCTGCCGTTACACAATCATTACTCCTAAACGGCTGACTTGGCTTTGATATAAATTGCCCGTTGAGCGTTCCTTGCCCATTTACCGACGATAGGCGTGTCGTGGCGGCCACACCATCCGTAAATTTTTCGAATGGCGTATAGATGAAATTCCCATTAATTTTTTGCAGACTAACCCAAGCAATTTCTTGCTTAAGTCCGGCTGCTTCTGCTGGGCTGACATAGCTCTGAACGTAGAGGGGCGAGCCTTCAGGAAACTGCGCCCAGCATTTGATTTCGAAACAAGCTGCTTTCGTTAAACGTTCCGCTGCAACTTTGTCTCCATTTGCTTTCCTCGCAATCAAATCTTTTTCGCTGTGATGCAACTGCCGGTTATTCGCATCCGTACTCAACCCCGCTGCCGCTCCCTGCGTACTGCCGCCGCTGGCCACCGCGCCGATGCCGGTAGCCGTCGTCTGCATGATCACGGTAGCGGCTGCCTTGGCAACACTCTCGCTCGCGCCCGCAGCCTGCAGTTTGTCTGTCAGGCTCGTCTGCCAGTCATCCAGGAGCGGCGCGGCAGCAGCGACGGTGCCGGCACCCACGGCACCACCAACGTTACCGGCCATGCCGCCAGATGCAGCATGCAAGGCCACCCGATAGGCGCCGCCTTCTTTCCAGCGGCGGATGTCGTCTTGCAGCGCTGCCTGTCTGGCTGGATCGCTTTCCGTACCAGCCTGCTGCTGCAAGTCCCGGACTTGACTGTCGGCATAGCTGGCAATGGCGCGGGGGGCTTCACGGCTGAAGGTCTGGGTGATGAAGACTTGCGCATTAATCTCTTTCTCAACCCTTGCTGCATCAAAAATCTTGGCAATGCCGGTCGGTTTGTTCCCTGTCCTGACGGCCTCATTGCCTGCTACGCCGCTGATGCCGGCTTCGGTGATGCTGCTATCACTGTCGCTGTCATGCCCGATGCCTACCCCGGTGCCCCTGGGGGCGAGTCTGCCGTCGGTGCTCACGCCGGCACCGACGCTGATGCCGGTGGCATTGGCACTGTAGGACGCGTGGTTCTGCAGGTCGCTGGTCGCGAGGGCGGTGGTGGTGAAAGTGTTCTGGTTAGCTTGCACGGCTGCTTCGGTACTGCTGATGACGCCACCCTGCAGGTCGGTCTTGCTGTTGACCTGCACGCCAAAGCCGTCGTCGCCGGCCTTGATACCGGATTGTTCTGTCACGCTGGTGTAGGTGCTGTCGACTTGGCTCTGGCTGGCGCTGAGGTTGCCGCCTGAAGCGGGGCCGAAGGTGGCGCTGCCACTGACGTTCTGTTGCTTGCTCTCGTAGGTGCTGGTGTCTTGCAGGCTTTGTATTTGCAAGTTGCCACCGACTTCGGTGTTAACGCGTTGCGCAGTGACGACGGCGCCTTTTAACGTGGTATCACCGCCGGACTGTAGTGTCGCGGTGTGACCGGCGACGACTTGCGTGTTGGTCCAGGCCAGATCCTCGCCATCAGCGTGGCCGCGGCCGAGGCTGGCTGCGACAGTGACGCCGAGTTTCATGCCGTCAGCGCCAACCGATGCGGTCAGGCCGACGCTGGCGCTGCTGCTGTGGTTCTTGCTGGTCTGGATGGCAGTATTGGCTTGGGCATCAAGTTGCAGTGCGCCGTCTGCCAGCAGGGTGGCGTTGTTGGCGGCCATGATCTGGCTGCCGTGTACGGTGAGTGTGGAGTCTTGTCCGGCACCGCTGGCTTGCAAGTTCACGTCACGACCAGCAGCGAGCACGGATGGCGCTGCCGTTTCCGACTGCTGGTTGCTGCTGGCGCTGCTGCGGCTGGTGCCGACAGAAAAGCTGGCCGTCATGCCCATGCCTGAAGCCGAGCCGCTTTGCGCTGCCGCTGCTGTGTTTGCTACGGTAAGGGCAGCAGCTGCCACTGCCAGCGCCTGCGTCCGGCTGTCGCTGGTGTTGCGTGCGGCTTTGGCTAGCTGGCTGACAGTTTGCACAGCGCTGATAACGGGCGTGCTGACTGCAACTGTGATGCCTGTTTGCTTGCTGCGGCTCTGTTGGCTGGCGTTACTGGACTCTGTCGCAGCCGTGATGTTGATGGCGCTGGCGTCAATGTTGACTGAGCCTGCAGGGGCAATAACATTGCTTGCGCTTTGTTGGTAATGATTGCCTGCCTTGATCTCGACATTGCCATTGAGCGAGCCGACTGCGCTGCCATGTTCGGTGCTGCTGTCGATTTGTTGGGTGGTGTCAGTCGTTCGCGTACCGATGGTGTATCCCAGACCATTACCAGCTAACAGGCCAGAGGATTTTTTATGTCGGTATGCGCTGTCGTGTGCTGTTTCGGTGCTGGATTCAATGACGATGTTGTTGGCTGCGACAAGTCCAGTGCCTTTGTCGGAAACGATCTGGCTGCCTTTGACTTGCAGATCATGCCCGGCATGGATATTGACGGTGTCGCCGCTGATAGTGGATTCGACTGCATGACTGCTGTCGTGTTCTTCACGTGTGGTGATGGTGGTGGAGCTGAGTACGCTACGGGTCTTTAATTTTGTGCCCTGCGCTGTTTGCTTTGTTGATTCGCCTGCAGTGAAGGCGATATCGCCACCGGCTGCGATTTCAACGCTGTTTTTTTCGCTGACAACGCTCGCTGCTTCGGCATGGATGTCCCGGTTTGCCAATACGGCGAGGGGGCCGTTTGCATGGATGTCGCTGCCGGTCTCGCCCGTGCTGCTCTCACGCAGATAGTTGGCCGTATCGTGCCGGTCTGTGCTGGCGGTACGGTGGCTGGTTGCGACAACGCTCAGGTTCACGTCGCGTCCGGCATAAAGCACGGTGTTGCCTTCACCGGCATTGCTGACCTGTGCACCTTGCAGGTTGATGTCGCGGCTGGCAGTTGCTGTGAGGGTGCCATCGGTGCCGGTGACATACAAGCTGGCGACCCGATCCTGATTAGTACGGGCAGCGCTGGTTGTGCTGCTGCTCAAGGTGTCTATTCTGCTGCTGTGCGTGGTGCTGTTGATGTTGATATCGCGGCCGGCATGTACGGCGAGGTTGCTTTCAGCATGCACACTGCCGCCGATGTTATTGATGTCGGAGGCGGCGTTGAGCAGGACGGTATTGGCCTCTATCTCGCCACCGATATTATTGATTTTTTCAGCTTCAATGCGAACGACGGTACGGCCGGCGATGGTGCCGCTGTTGTTCAGTTCGCCGTTGAGATGCAAGTCAATCTGGTCGGCTGCGATCAGGCTGCCGTCAGCATGCAGGTCGCCTTCACGCGGAACCAGATAAATTTTCGGGACCAGTACTTTTTGCAGTGTGGGAGGCTGACCGTCCTTGCCGGCGATGCTGATGGTTTGCTCTACCAGCCACACCATGTCGGATGTCAATTGCGCGACCTGTTCGGAGGACAAGCCAATGCCCGGACGCAGTTGCCAGACTTTGGCATAGCTGACGCCGCTATTCATCAGGGCGGCGTACTCTGCTTCGTCGCTGGCATAGCCTTCCAGAAAACGGCGGCCTGTAAGTTGCGCAATTTGTTCGCGCACGAGTTTCTGTTCGATGAAGCCATCGCCCAGACGTTTTTGCATGATGGCCGGATCGCTGGTCATTTGCCGCAGCATAGAATCTGAACCTAACCATTGCCGGTACTGGGTAAAGCGCGGGTCAGTTTCCAGCAACGGACTATTGCCTTTGCTGACGGTGAAGAGACTGTTGTGTTCGTCAGCTGTTCGTTGCGCCAATGCGCTCAGTGCCGAATGGGCAGGGTCGCTGTCATCCCGTTGTACAGGTGCTAAATGGTTGTAGCGGTACTCCATCACGGGCAGCGCGAAGCTTGTGATGACGTCGGCTGGTTCATAAGCGAGTACCGGACCCCAGTCGCGCTGGTGATAGCGCTTGAAGCCACCACGCCACCGGCTGCGGGTAAATTGGCTGGTGCCGCTTTCTTGCACGACGTGCTGACCAATAGCATCTATGTTGGTCAGATTATTCAAGTCGCCGCTGAGTGCGCCGCCGACAATGATGCGGCTCTTGTCGTTGGTGAAGCTTTCCCCCTGCAAGGTCAGCTTGCCGCCTGCAGTCAAATTGGCGGGGTCGGATTGCGTGACTTTGCTTTCGAGTTCGGTATGGCTGACATAAAACTGGGTCCAGGAAGTGAAGTAAGTGGCCGCGAAGCCGGCGTTGTAGCTGTTAATGGATTGGTCCAATGCGTCGCGCCGGTTTGCTGTCGTGGTTTGCCACGCATCGTGCGCTTTCGTGTAGGCAAGCTGCGCACTGTCATAGGCCGCCAGCTGTTCAATGTAGGCGAGCTGTTGCGGGCTGCCAGTAACGACGCTGGCGTCGGGTGCTGGCGGTTTGCTTATCGCAGGGGCTGCCGGTTCAGTGTCGGGAGCCGTCAAGCCAAAATACAGCCACGCAGGATCAGTGCGCGGGTAGAGCGCGTTGGCTAGCGGCGTGCACGTTTCGCTGCCGGCTGCGCCGGTGCAGATTTCTTCATCAACACCGGGAATGGGTGAGAAGCCTAGTTCGCCATCTTTGATACTGCTGGTGTCTGTTTTCCAGCGATAGCGGCCTGCGCGGCTCCAGGGCTCCCAGCGAAAATGCGTAGCCAGCAGCTTGTCGGCAGCGCCGGCAGGTTGCAGATAAAACTGGTCAACCGGGCCGCTGATTTTTTCGAGGTTGCTGGCGTAGTGCGCATTGCTGTTGGTGAATTGATGCGTGGCGATGTGCATATCGCCCAAGGCTTCAATGCTGGCGCTGGAATTTTGGATGTTGTCAGCTATGCCGGTTGCGTGACCATCTTGGTCCAACGCGCCGCCAATGCGCAGGTCAGCAGCAGAGAACAGCAACGCATGATCTTGATTGATCAGCGTCTTGACCCCAATGTCGAGCGCCGTATTCGCCGCTATCACTGGGCTGGCAATGGTCTCGCCGATATTGTTGATGTGCTCTGCAGCGATGCCGACGATGTCGCCGATGATGCGGCCACTACCAAGATTGTCGAGCACGGGCACAGTCAACTGTAGATGTCTCGCGTCCATGCTACCGCGATTTTCCAGCCTGCCGTCAACCGTGACAATGAGTTCGTCAGTCGCAGCGACAGTGCCGGCATTGCGAACGCCTACGCCATGCTCATTCCCGATCAACCAGATTTTTCCGGCATACATGCCGCCGAGCTGGGCGACATCAAGTGCAAACGAGGGTGGCATGACGGATGGTGAATTATTGTCTGCCGCAGCCTGACCCAGTCTCAGTGTTAATTGATTCGCCCACAGCTTGGCATTGATGCTGACTGCGCGCGAAATCAGCGTTGTGTAATCGACCTGACTGGCATTCATGCCTTTGCCGTCTATGCTGATGCTGCCATCGCCGATTGTAAAACCGCTGACCCGACCATCATCGAGTTGTGGCGTGCCAGTCGCCAGCTGCAAGCGCGACGCATTGATGAAGCCGCAGCCATTGCAGGTAATGCCGGCAGGATTGGCAATGATCAATTCAGCTTTGCTGCCGGCGATTTCCAGAGTGCCATTGAGCGCACTTGGATTGCTGCTCCGAATTTCGTTGAGGATGACTTTGGCTGCGCCAGTCGCCAGCCACGGATTGGCCGCAACCCAACCGCCTGTCTGTGTCAGCGAGGCGGTGCGGCCGTTGTTGAGAATGGCACCTTGCGCGTGGATGTCGAATTGCTGAAACTGGTTGCGCGATACACCGGCTGCGCTCGGCGTGACGATATCCACCAGCGGCAATCCACTTGCGGTCTGCAGAACAGTCGGCGCTGCGATGCCTTGCACGTGCGGGGCAGCGACAATTTGCGCGTGAACTGGCCTGAATGAAATGAAAATCAGGCTGCAGGCAGAGAGAATTTTTTTCATGATGTGTCTTTCTTCAGAACGACAAACTCAACATAAAGCCAGCCAGTGCGCCGCTGCTGCGAAACGTCTGTGGCTTGCTGATCGGGTGAGCTGCAAAAACATCCCAATAGGCTTTGCTGTAACTGCCGCGCAGGCCGATGACTGCGCCTGTCAGGCGCGTGCCAGACAGGCTGGTGCTGGATGGTCCGCCGACGGCGCCGGTGTCGATGCCGCCGTACAGTTCTTGCGCAGCCAGCGGCAAGGCCAGCGCGATTTCCTGCCGCACTAACCAGCCGCGATCGCCGGTGAGCAAGACTTCGCCATCGAACCCGCGCACCGTGTAACGGCTGCCGATGGCGAAGCGGTCTTGCGGGGTCAGTGGGGTGCGATTCCATTGCGCACGCCACCCTGCGCTGTAGCGCAAGCGCTGAGACTGGATGGCAAACGGCAGCGTCAGCAGCGCGTCGGCATTGATGACCTGCATGCGGGAAGTGCCTTCTGCAAACGCTTGCTCCGGCGCCGGCATGGCGTTGAATGCGCCGGTGCCACGTCGCCACGCCAGGTTGGCGTCCAGTGTTGCAGTTGCCATTACTTCATGGTGTGAGAGCCCAAGTTCCCAGCCGCTGGTATGGCGACGCTGTACAAGCACTTCGGCGTCATCAATGAAGTTTTGTGATTCGCGTGTCCACAACCGGACAGCGATATTTGTCTTGCGTACAGCGTCGCGATACAGCAGTCGGGCTATGCGCAGTTCGCTATTGTCGCTTTCGCCGCTATAGGTGTAGTTCTGCGCGATGCCGGCGATGGACTGGTGATAACGATTGCTGCTGCTGGTAGCCGAAAATAGCCAGTCGCGCCAGGGAACGGAATAATGAACCGTATGTCCTTGGGTGCCTCGTTTTCCCGGCAAGCCGCCGCCGGCATCCTGATTGACGCTGAGGTAGAACAAGTCATTGAGCGTCCACCAATTGTCGTACGAGAGTGTGACGGCGGTTTGATATTTGCCGGTCGCCTCAGTGCCGGCGTTGTCGATTGAAAGATTCAGCCGTAACGGAAAGCCTTGCTTCCACAGAATGACAATGTCGCTGTCACCAAGCTGCGCGGCATCGCCGGTTGCAGGCGTGATTTGTATGTCGGCTTCAGCACTGGGTACGCGCTTGAAGTTTTCCAGCGCCTGTTCTATGTCGCGCAGGTTAAGTAAATCGCCTGACTGCGCCGGCACAGCGTTCCATGCGGTGGCGCGCGTATCACTGCCTTCTGCAAAGCGTATTTGCCGGATGCGGCCCGGCAGTAGCGTCAGTGTGAGGGTGCCGGAATTAAGGTCTTGCGGCGCAGCCAGCACGCGCGTCGTGATGAAGCCGCGTTGCAAGATTGCGTTTTGTACGCGTGTAATCAGAGTCGCGATACCTATCGCACCAAGGCAGCGGCCCAAGGCGGGGTCTTCCTTTGTATTGGCTGCGTTCAGTGCCCACGCAAAGCGTCGTTCATCGTCACCTTGCAAGCTGATGCTTCTGATGGTGGAGCAGGGCGTCTCATTGAAGGGCAGTCGCCCGTCTTCTTTGGCAGGAGTTAGCAGTTGTACGGAAGGTGATGGCTCCTGCTGCTGCCGCAATGCGCGTTCACGTTCTTGCTGGCGTAGCAGTTCCTGATCCGCTGGACTGACTTGTGCCAAAGCCAGCACAGGAACGAAGATGAAGAATAGGGCAATGAATATCGGTTGCGGAGCTAGGGAGCGCATGAATGTTATCTAATAAATAACGCAAACGCTGGAGTCTAGCGACGCACAAGCACTGCTCCTACTTCTATTTATCTTTGTGTTGTTTGATTGCCTAAGAGCTGAAGCACCGTATTTGCTACCGCACGAAAGTTGGATCTGCGTTCACTATGCGACAATAGGCGAGGCTGTAAGTCCATCTGAATTGAACGATTTTCCAAATAAATAAAATGCCGAAACAAGAATATATTCTTACCCTCTCGTGTCTCGACCAGCGCGGCATCGTGCATCGCGTATCAGGTTTTTTAGCGGAGCATGGTTGCAACATCACCGACTCGGCGCAGTTTGGCGATGCGCAGTCGAAGTTGTTTTTCATGCGCGTGCATTTTGTTTTGGAACAGGACGCGCTGAATGACGCTGCGCTGCGCGAGCGTTTCGCCGAGTTAGCTTCGACGATGCAAATGAACTGGCAATTGCATGACGCTGCGCGCAAGCCGCGCGTGATGCTGATGGTGTCAAAAATCGGTCATTGTCTCAATGACTTGCTGTTCCGCTATAGCAGCGGCTTGCTGCCGGTAGAGATCGTCGCGATTGTGTCTAATCACACGGACTTCTATCAACTTGCTGCCAGCTACAACATCCCTTTCCATCATCTGCCGCTGGCCACTGGTGCGTCAGCTGACGCTAAGCGTGCGCAGGAACAGCGCGTTTTGGAAATCGTGCAGATGAACGAGGTTGATCTGGTTGTGCTGGCGCGTTATATGCAGATTTTGTCACCGGCGATGTGCGAAGCCTTGCGCGGCAAAGCCATCAATATTCATCACTCTTTCCTGCCTAGCTTCAAGGGCGCGAAGCCTTACTATCAGGCGCATGAGCGTGGCGTGAAGTTGATTGGCGCGACTGCGCACTTCGTAACAGGCGATCTGGACGAAGGCCCTATCATTGAGCAGGACGTGGAACGGGTTGACCACGCGATGACGCCCGAAACGCTGACAGCGATCGGGCGTGATGTGGAATGTGTGGTCTTAGCGCGAGCAGTGAAGTGGTTTGTCGAGCACCGTATTTTGCTCAACGGTCACAAGACCATCGTCTTCAAGTAATCGTCAAATAAGATTCAAATAAGCTTCAAGCAAAGACGCGTCGCAGCCAAGGTCCAATGGCTGCGATTTCTTCTTCGCAGACAGAATGCGGCATCATGTATTCATGCCACTCCACCTGATAGCCAAGCGCTTTCAAAAAGTCGCGTGAAGTCTCGGCGCGGTCGATTGTGACAACGCCGTCGCCGCGGCCATGCGCCATGAAGATGGGCGTCTGATGATTCTGCTCGCTGCGCTCTTCTGCAACGGTAGCGTAAATAGGCAGGTAGCCAGACAGGCATAGCATGCCGGCCAGTTTTTGCGGATGACGCAGGCCAGTCTGCAAGACCATGGCACAGCCTTGCGAAAATCCGGCCAGCACGATTTTGTCGGCTGGTATGCCACGTGCAATTTCACGCGCAATCAATTGCTCGATCTGCAGCTGCGATTTGCGCAGACCTGCTTCATCTTCCCGTCGCACCAGATCCATCGCCAGAATGTCATACCAGGCCCGCATGACATAACCATTATTGATCGTCACCGGCATCGTCTGCGCATGCGGAAAAACAAAGCGGATTGCCGGACAACCTGTGAGGTCAAGTTCGCGCACGATGGGCACGAAGTCGCCACCATCGGCGCCCAATCCGTGCATCCAGATCACTGCAGCAGCAGGATTGTCAGCGGTAGTGATCTCAATCGTTTCGAGTAGCGGCATCGTAGACATAATCAGGCAGTTTTGCGGATTGCAGATTTAGGACGGAATGCTTTGCATACCGCTTCATGGGTTTCAATATAAGGCCCGCCGATCAGGTCTATGCAATACGGCACAGCTGCAAAAATGCCCGAGACGATAGATTTGCCGGAGGCGTCTTTCAGCCCTTCCAGCGTTTCGCGGATTGACTTTGGCTGGCCTGGCAGATTCATAATGAGTGCGGCATGGTCGGACGTTTCGCGTATGACGGCTACCTGTCGCGACAGAATAGCAGTCGGTACGAATTGCAGACTGATCTGGCGCATCTGCTCGCCGAAGCCGGGCATTTCACGGGTGCCGATTGCCAGCGTCGCTTCCGGCGTCACATCGCGCCGCGCCGGACCTGTGCCGCCAGTGGTCAGCACCAGATCGCAACCGATCTCGTCGACGAGTTCGATCAGGGTTTTTTCAATAGTGGCGCGGTCGTCCGGTATCAGTCGGGTTTCCATCTGCCACGGACTGGCCAGCACTTGTGTAAACCAGTCGCGCAAGGCCGGCACACCCAGATCTTCATAAATGCCGCCAGAGGCGCGGTCAGAGATGGATACCAGGCCAATGATCAACTCATCAGGATGGCTTCTAGTCTTCTTCATCTTCTTCCGGCTCGGCAGGTGCGCTCACGCGTGATTGAGCTTGCAGGGTTTTGAGCAGCTGGTAAATTTCACGATAGGCTTTAGGCGGCTTGTTTTCCGCCTGCTCTTTGCGGGCATTGCGGATCATGGTGCGCAATTGCTGCACATCGACTTGCGGATAGCGTGCCATGAGCGCAGTCAGTGCGCCGTCATCTGCCAGCAGCTTGTCGCGCTGGCGTTCGAGTGCATGCAAAGAAGCCGTCTCAGCCTTGGAGGCGCCGTTCCAGCTATCGATGGTAGTTTTTATGATGGCAATTTCGTCATCATCAAGTGTGCGCATTTTCTTGCCGACATACTGCAGCTGGCGGCGCCGGCCTTCGTGGTCAGTGATTTGCTGGCATTCGAGGATGGCGTCACGCACGTCTTCGGGCATTTGCATGCGCTTGACGCGATCACGCGCCTCGCCGACCAAAATGGCGCCAAGTTTTTGCCGCGCGGTCATTTCGCGCTTCAGTTCGGATTTTGATGGGCGCTCGTATTCTTGCTCGAATTCGGTCGATTTGAATCCGACGGCGCCACGGTTTGCATTGGGCATGGTGAACAGGCCTCTGTCATTCATTAAACGGCTGCTATGATAACCGTTTTGACCCCTCTTTTAATAACCGCCTCCATGAACAAAGCCATTTTTACGCATACCCAAGACCAGTTAAAGCAGATTGCCCACGATGTTTTGCGTTTTGCGCAAGAAAAAGGGGCTTCTGACGCCGTTGTTGAAATCAGTGAGGGCGGCGGTCTGTCTGTCACTGTCCGCAAAGGCAAAGTCGAGACCATTGAACAAAATAAAGACAAGGGTATAGGCGTTACCGTCTATCTCGGCCATGGCAAGGCTATTCGGCGCGGTAATGCCAGCACTTCGGACTTTTCAACGCAATCGCTGAAAGACACGGTCGATGCGGCCTACAACATCGCGCGCTTTACTGCCGAAGATGACTGCGCCGGCCTGCCGGAAGCTGATTTGTTCGAAACGCAGCCGCGTGACCTGAAGCTCTGTTATCCGTGGCTGTTGTCGGCCGAAGAGGCTGTCGAGCTGGCATTGCGCACTGAATCTGCTGCTTTGGCCGTCGATAAACGCATCACCAACAGCGAAGGCGCCAACATTCATGCGCAGCAGTCGCACTTTGTGATGGCCAATTCGCGCGGCTTTATTGCCGGTTATCCGTATTCACGCCATTCGATTTCAGTCTCACCGATTGCCGGTCGTGGCTCCAATATGCAGCGTGACGACTGGTATTCGTCGCAACGTGACCCGCGCAAACTGGCCAAGCCCGAAGCCATCGGTCGTTACGCCGCCGAACGTGCGCTGTCGCGTCTGAACGCGCGCAAGCTCGATACGCGCAAGTGCCCTGTGCTGTTCGAGGCGCCACTGGCCGTCGGGCTGCTGGGCGCCTTTGTGCAAGCCGTATCGGGCGGTGCGCTCTACCGCAAATCGACCTTCTTGCACGATTCGCTAGGCACGGCTGTATTTGCACCTGATATTCAGATCGTCGAAGACCCGCATGTGGTCGGTGGCGTCGGTTCGGCACCGTTTGACGAAGAAGGCGTGCGCACGCAGCGTCGTGACGTGGTCAAGAATGGCGTGGTGCAGGGCTACTTTCTGTCGACCTATTCGGCGCGCAAGCTTGGCATGCAGAGTACGGGTAACGCAGGCGGTTCGCATAACCTGAAAATTACTTCTTCCCATACCAAGCCGACTGATAATTTCAAGCAGATGCTGAAAAAACTCGACACCGGTTTGCTGGTAACCGAGCTGATGGGCCAGGGCGTTAATTATGTGACGGGCGACTACTCGCGTGGCGCATCGGGCTACTGGGTCGAGCGTGGCGTGATCCAGTATCCGGTTGAAGAGATCACCATTGCTGGCAACATGAAGACCATGTTGAAAGATATTGTTGCCATCGGTAGCGACACGCTGGTCCGTGGCACTAAGCAGACCGGTTCGATTTTGGTGGCTAATATGACAGTTGCTGGCGGATAAACGTTGGCAGTGTCTGGTTCAGCTGCTTGTTTTTTATCAAGCTGATTTTACGCAAATAAATAACTGAAAAATAAAAAGCCGACCTTGCGCAAGCAAGGTCGGCTTTTTGTCGTTTGCCGCAATGACAGGAATTTTTAAACAAAGAATGCGGCAGTTTCACCACATTTATTTCTTTGCGGATTTAAACGCGGTAACCACAAGAAATTTTAGTTTGTAAGGCAGAAATGTTGTTGGAACTGCGCACAAACAACACCGTTGCATACCCCATCAATTTGGTATTGCCGTCAGCTCAATCACGCTCCTAAAATTATCATTGTTTTAACAGCAGGGTCTTAATCCCCTTGGTGGCGTTCGTAAAACGGCATTGTGGGCATAGTTATTTATTAATAATTTCGCTAATAAATCTTGTACCTAGGAGACAGTAATGGAACGTCGTTCGTTTATTAAAAAAGCTGCCACGGGAGTTGCAGCAGGAATCGTGGCAGCACCAGCCATCGCCCAAACAAGTCCCAACATTAACTGGCGTCTGGCGTCCAGTTTCCCTAAATCCCTGGACACTATTTTCGGAGCAGCGGAAATTTTTTCCAAGCGCGTAGCGCAGCTAACTGATGGCAAATTCAACATCCGCTGTTTCCCCGGCGGCGAACTCGTCCCGGCTTTGCAAGTAATGGACGCAGTGCAGGCCGGCACGGTTGAAATGGGCCATTCAGCTTCGTACTACTACTTTGGCAAGGACCCAACCTTTGCTTTTGATACGGCTGTTCCCTTTGGCCTGACTTCGCGCCAGCAGACCGCATGGATGGATCAGGGCGGCGGACGTCAGCTGATGCGTGACTTCTTCCGAGACTACGGCATCATGAATTTCATGGGTGGTAATACTGGTTGTCAGATGGGCGGCTGGTTCCGCAAGGAAGTCAACACGCCACAGGACTTGAATGGTCTAAAAATGCGCGTTGGCGGTTTCGCTGGCCGTGTGATGCAAAAACTCGGTGTCGTGCCGCAGCAAATTGCGGGTGGCGATATTTATCCGGCGCTGGAAAAAGGCACGATTGATGCAGCCGAATGGATAGGCCCTTACGACGACGAAAAGCTAGGCTTCAACAAAGTCGCGCCTTACTACTACACACCGGGCTGGTGGGAAGCAAGCGCGCAGTTGTCGTTCTATGTCAGCATCAAGGAATGGGAAAAGCTGCCTAAGGAATATCAGGCAGCACTCGAAGTGGCCACCTATGAAGCCCATATGAGCATGCAGGCAATGTATGACGCTCGTAATCCGGCTGCACTGGCAAGGCTGCTGAAAAACGGCGTCAAGCTGCGCAGCTTCTCCAAGCCGATCATGGACGCCTGCTACAAGGCTGCTATGGAAGTGATTGATGATGAAGCGGCAAAAAATGCGAAGTTCAAAAAAGTGCTGGATCCATGGCGTCGTTTCCGTCAGGACCAGAATCAGTGGTATTCGGTGGGCGAGTCGCCAATTCAGAGCTATCTGATCGCCCGAAAATAAAAGTCCTGACGTTAAAAAACCCGCAGCTTGAAATTTCAGCTGCGGGTTTTTTTATTGCCTGAATATTTTATTTTGCCGCTTTTACTTCGCTGCTTTTACTTCGCTGCTTCTGCCGAAAATTCCAGTTTCAGACCTTCGTTCTGCGCTTGATCGTTACTCACAGCGAAGTCAACATTGGGTATATCAGGCGTGGCACTGACAGCCGGCATGTCAAGCTTGAGTTCGATCTGCTCTTTCATATCGGTCTTGTTTTCGATCGAGACCACTGCTGGAAACAAGATGATTAAAGCCACCATCAACACCTGAATGCCAACAAACGGCACTGCGCCCCAGTAAATGTCGCTGGTCTTGACTTCCTTGGGCGCGACCGAGCGCAAATAGAACAGTGCAAACCCAAATGGCGGATGCATGAATGAAGTTTGCATGTTCACTGACAGCAGTACACCAAACCAGATCAGGTCGATTCCCATTTTGTCGGCAACAGGTCCGACCAGTGGCACCAGAATGAAAGCCAGTTCAAAAAAGTCGAGGAAGAAAGCCAGACCGAAGAACAGAATGTTCACCACAATCAGGAAGCCCGCATTACCGCCCGGCAGGGAGGTCAGCAGATGTTCTACCCACAGGTCGCCGTTGACGCCCCTGAAGACGAGTGAGAACACGCTTGAGCCAATCAGAATGAACAACACGAAACAAGCGAGGCGGCTGGTCGAGTTCATTGCCTGCTTGAGCAAGTCCCATGACAGGCGACGATTCAACAAGGCCAGAATCAGCGCACCAAAGGCACCCATACCGCCACCTTCTGTAGGCGTTGCAATGCCTACGAAAATCGTTCCCAGCACCAGGAAAATCAGTGCCAGTGGCGGTACCAATACCAGTACGACTTTTTCAGCCATGCGCGACAGCAGACCAAGTTTGAGTTTGCGGTTCGACAGCGCGAATACAAAGGCAAACAACACGCTGATGACGCCGCCATAAATAGCCGCTTCATCCGGTGCCAGATTTGGGCGACTGTTCAGTAAACCTTTGGTACACATCCATCCGAGGACCACAGTACCAACGATCAGCGCGAAAAGAGATACCACTCCGCTATCGCCATTTTCCTGACGCAGATTGCGTGCTTCGACAGGCAACGCTGGCAGAGCCTTGGGCTTGAAGATCGTCACTGCCATGATGTACAGCGTATACATACCAGTCAGCAGCAAGCCCGGAATGAATGCGGCCTGATACATGTCGCCAACGGAGCGACCGAGCTGATCTGCCATAACGATAAGTACCAGCGACGGCGGGATAATTTGCGCAAGCGTACCCGATGCGGCAATAACGCCAGATGCCACTTTTTTGTCGTAGCCGTAGCGCAGCATGACCGGTAATGAAATCAGACCCATGGAAATGACCGACGCGGCGACCACGCCAGTGGTGGCTGCCAGCAGCGCACCGACGAAGATCACTGCATAGGCAACGCCGCCACGAAGCGGCCCGAATAACTGCCCGATGGTGTCGAGCAGATCTTCAGCCATGCCCGAGCGCTCAAGAATCAATCCCATGAAAGTGAAGAACGGTATCGCCAGCAGGGTATCGTTGGCCATAATGCCAAACAGGCGGTTTGGTAGTGCCTGCAGCAGTTCGGGTTTGAGCAGTCCGACTTCAATGCCGACCAGCCCGAAAAAAAGGCCATTGGCCGCCAGAGAAAAGGCGACCGGAAAACCAGATAGTAAAAAAATGACTAAAGTAATGAACATGACTGGTGCCATGTTCGCGATCAGGAAGGCCGTCATGATAGGTCTCGCTAGTTAGTTTAATTGGTTGGCGCTCTTGATCGCCTCGATTTCTTCTTCCGCTGTTACGGTCTGTTTTTCAAAAACACTGGCTTCGACTTTGCCCATCAGGTAACCGATGCGTTTGATGAGCTCAGACAGGCCCTGCAGGCTCAGCAGCAAAAAGCCGACAGGAATCAGAATCTTGGCGGGCCAGACAATCAGGCCGCCCGCATTGCTGGAGACTTCCTGATTGCGAACAGACTCAAACGCAAACGGAATGGCGAAGTAGAGGATTAATAGTGTCGCTGGCAGCAGGAACAGCAGGAAGCCGAACAGATCGATCCAGACTTGCGTGCGCTTGGAAAATTTGCCGACGATGACGTCAATGCGGACATGCTCATTGCGGCGCAAGGTATAGGACGAAGCCAGCAGGAAGATGGCGCCAAACAGATACCACTGTATTTCAAGCCAGGCATTGGAACTGCTATTGAATGTATAGCGGACGATGGCGTTGCCACTGCAAATCAGGACAGCTGCAAGTAAGGCCCAGCTGATCGTCAGCCCGATTTTTTCATTGATCGCATCAATGCACTTGTAGAGTGAAATAAAAAAAGACATGGTTGGCTTTCGTTGGCGAAAATATTGGTTTGGAATGTTCATTGCTGTCAGGCAGACTGCTGATTTGGGCAGCCAACAGAGACGAACCAAAATTTAGCCATTGATAGAGGTGAAGCTTGCCAATCTTTTACAAGAGAGGACTGCAATGCTTACCGGTAGAAAGCATCTACAGATGGTGTGACGTTTTATTGCAACGGTTCGCCAAATGAAAAAAGCATCCGGGTCGTTGAGCGACCGGGATGCTTTAAGCGTGAACTACTGAAAATTAAGCGAGCAGTTTGCGTACCCGCTGTACAGCAGCCTTGACTTGAGCAGGGGCGGTGCCGCCCACATGGTCGCGCGAAGCGACCGAGCCTTCCGGTGTGAGCACGACATAAATGTCGTCATTAATTAGTTCTGAGTACGCTCTTAGTTCCGCAATCGTCAGTTCTGCCAGATCACAGCCGCGGTCAACACAGGCGCGAACAGCCTTGGCCACCACCTCGTGCGCATCGCGGAAAGGCAAGCCTTTCTTGACCAGATAATCTGCCAGGTCGGTTGCCGTTGCATAGCCTTGCAAAGCCGCATCGCGCATCGCGACAGCATGCACCGTAATACCGCCGGCCATGTCGGCAAAAATACGCAGCGTATCGGTAACAGTATCAACCGTATCGAACAGAGGTTCTTTGTCTTCCTGATTGTCCTTGTTGTAGGCCAGTGGCTGTCCTTTCATCAAGGTCAGCAAGGCAACCAGATGACCATTGACACGGCCAGTCTTGCCACGGGCTAGTTCCGGCACATCCGGATTTTTCTTTTGCGGCATGATCGACGAGCCGGTACAGAAGCGGTCGGCGATGTCGATGAAGCCAACACGCGGGCTCATCCAAATCACCAGCTCTTCCGACATGCGCGAAATATGCGTCATGATCAGCGCCGATGCTGCGCAAAATTCGATGGCGAAATCGCGATCCGATACGGCGTCAAGCGAGTTATGGCAGACGTCGTCAAAGCCCAGCGTAGTAGCGACCCGCACACGGTCGATAGGGAAGGTCGTGCCAGCCAGTGCAGCGGCACCCAAGGGCAGGCGGTTGACGCGTTTTCTGCAATCAGCCATACGTTCGGCGTCGCGCCCGAACATTTCCACGTAAGCCAGCATGTGATGACCAAAAGTCACCGGCTGCGCTACCTGCATGTGCGTAAAGCCCGGCATGATCGTAGCCGCATGCTCTTCAGCCAGCGTCAACAGCGCCAGGCGCAAGTCGTGCAGCAGCAGCGTGATGTCATCAATGGCAGCGCGCAGGTACAGTCTGATATCGGTTGCGACCTGATCGTTGCGTGAGCGGCCTGTATGCAGGCGCTTGCCCGCATCGCCAACCAGTTCGGTCAGGCGCTTTTCAATATTCAGATGCACATCTTCCAGATCGAGTAGCCATTCAAATTTGCCGGCTTCGATTTCCGAACTGATCTGCGCCAAGCCGCGCTGCACATCTGCATAATCTTGCTGGCTGATGATGTCCTGATGCGCAAGCATTTCAGCATGGGCGAGCGAGCCCTGAATGTCGAAGCGAGCCAGCCTGTAGTCGAAAAAGACCGAGGCGGTATAGCGTTTAACAAGGTCGGAAACGGGTTCGGAGAACCGCGCGGACCATGCTTCGCCTTTTTTGGAGAGCTGTGCTGTCATGTTTGATTGGTATCTTTGGTTTGCTGCGAAAGTGCGGCTGATTATAAAGTATTCGTTAGCCGGTATTGCGCAGGCCGGCCGCAACGCCATTGATGGATAAATGGACGCCACGGTGCACGCGAATATCAGCCTTGCGGCCGTCATCTTTCGAAGCGCGGTGACGTTTGATTAATTCAACTTGCAAATGATTCAACGGATCAAGGTAAGCAAAGCGGTTCTTGATCGAGCGCGCCAGCGCCGGATCATTTGCGAGCCGTTCACGTGCGCCGGTCAGCAAGGTCACACTGTCGATGGTGAGCGTATGTTCGGCCGCGATCCGCTTGAAGATCATATTGCGCAGTTTTTTGTCAGCGACCAGCCCGGCGTAGCGTGAGGCCACCGCCAGATCGGTCTTGGCCAGCACCATGTCCATGTTCGATAACAGCGTCGAAAAGAACGGCCATTCCTTGCACATCGCGCGCAGGGTTTTCAGTTTGCTGGTTTTCGATTCCTTGCTCTCGTCTGCCAGCCACGCGGTGACGGCACTGCCAAAGCCGAACCAGCCGGGCAGCAACAGCCGGCACTGGCCCCAAGAGAAGCCCCACGGAATAGCGCGCAAGTCTTCGATGCGGCGGGTAGATTTACGCGAAGCAGGGCGCGAACCGATATTGAGTTCGGCAATTTCTGCAATGGGCGTGGCCGAGAAAAAATAATCAGTGAAGCCCGGTGTTTCATAAACCAGATTGCGATAGGCCTGATAAGCGTATTCGGACAACTCTTCCATTACTTGTTCAAACTTGGCCAAACGCTTGGTGTGCTTGCCTTCGGTAGAAGCCGGCATCAGGCTCGCTTCCATCACGGCTGCGACCACCAACTCCAGATTGCGGCGTCCGATTTCAGGATTGGAAAATTTCGACGCAATAATTTCGCCCTGCTCGGTCAAACGGAACTGCCCATTCACCGTGCCGCTAGGTTGCGCCAGAATAGCTTGATGGCTGGGCCCGCCACCGCGACCAACCGTACCGCCGCGACCATGGAACAGACGCAACTTGACGCCATGTTTGCGGAACACCTGCACCAAACCGATTTCCGCTTTGTACAGTTCCCAGTTCGACGTCAAGAAGCCGCCATCCTTGTTCGAATCCGAATAGCCGAGCATGACTTCCTGCAGTTCGCCCTGTCGTTTAACAAGCGCGCGGATTTGTGGAATCGACAGTAGCCCGTCCATGATGCCGTCTGCGCAGCGCAAATCCGGAATCGTCTCGAACAGTGGAATCACCATCAGCTCGGCATGCTGCTCGCCGTTGAGAGGGTCAATACGATACAGACCGGTTTCTTTTTGCAGCAGTAGCAGCTCCAGCAAATCGGAAACGCTTTCGGTATGCGAGATTACATAATTGCGAATCGCGCCGGGTCCGAATTTCTGACGCACTGTGCGCGCCATTCGCAACACGGCCAGTTCTGATTCGGTTTCATCCGCATATGTGATGTAAGGCGAATACAACAGCCGCGGCTGCTCCAGTTCGCCCAACAACAGCGCGATTTTCTGATCTTCCGTTAGCGAGGAATAATCTGCTTCAACCTGCGCAGTACTGAAAAGCTCCGCCAGTACGCGCTCATGCACATCCGAACTCTGACGCATGTCAAGTGTGGCCAAATGAAAACCAAAAGTTTGCGATGCGCGAATCAGCGTATTGAGGCGCGGACGGATCAGCGCGGTGCCATGATTGGCGCGCAGCGAATCAGCAATGGTCAGCAGATCAGCGGAGAAACCGGCCGGATCTTCATAGTGCGCCACCGGCCCGACTTCACGCCGTAAAATATTTGCCACACCCAGTTTGCGGGCCGTCGCGGCAAGTCGCGCGTAAATGGCGATCAAGGCGCGCCGGTAAGGCTCATCCGTGCGGTGCGGCGAACTGTCGGGTGAGGTATCGGCTATCGCTTGCAGTGCCGGGCTGACCGCCACCAGCAAGGTCGAGATCGACAACTCGGCGCCGAGCGCATGCACTTCTTCCAGATAAAATTCGAGAATCGTTGTCGACTGACGCGACAGTGCATGCGTCATGGTGGCGGCATTCACGTTCGGGTTGCCGTCACGATCGCCGCCTATCCAGCTGCCCATTTGCACATACGGTTGCTTGTCGGGTTGAGCTTGAGTGTCAGATAACGCGCGTGCATTTTTTTGCGGAAAATGCGCGGCAACTTCATCTTCAATATCGTCGAACAGACCCGGCAGTTCACGCAGGAAGGTAATGCGATAGTAAGACAGTGCATTGTCAATTTCATCTTCGACAGTCAAGCGGGAATAACGCAGCATGCGCGTCTGCCACAGCGTAGCGACTTCGGCATGCAGCATCTGTTCATTGCGAGTGCGTTCCGCCGGAATCATTGGCAAATCGCGTTGAGCCAGCAAGTGCGCAATTTTGCGCTCGGCATCGAGAATACTTTTGCGCTGCACCTCGGTCGGATGCGCAGTCAGCACCGGTGATATGAGTGCGTCATCAAAAAACGAGCGAACCGATTGCCCCGACACGCCGGCCTCATGCAACTTTGTCAGCGTGGCGGCAATACTGCCGCTCTGCGGGGCAGCGCCGGCCAGCAAATCGGCGCGACGGCGACGGTTGTGATGCTGGTCTTCTGCAATATTGGCCAGATGCGAAAAATAAGAAAAAGCGCGCACTACCGAATTGGTCTGGTCGCGCGTCAGTTTTTTCAACAGCTTGTCGAGTTCCGCACCGGCGTCGCGGTCGGCATCGCGCCGAAAGCGCACTGCGGTCTGGCGAATGGTTTCAACAATCTGAAAAACTGCTTCACCTTCCTGATGGCGCAGTACGTCGCCGAGCAGGCGTCCTAGCAGGCGGATATCTTCTTTGAGCGGGGCGTCCTGATCAGAGGCGCGGGCGGGGCGGGTGGTCGTGTTTTCTTGTTTTGCCATGGCAGGGTTATGCATTGAGCTAATTACAGTTCGTGTGGCTGACTTGTGGCCAGATTACACTCGGGAGCGCATGATAAAATCCGCTCAAATTTTAGTACTTGACCAGCCGTTGATGCTGCGTCAACCCGACCCTGTTTTTAGAGAGCCAGCCTTGAACGCATCATTTTCCGGAAAATTGGTCATTGCCTCGCGCGAAAGCCGTCTCGCCATGTGGCAGGCAGAAAACGTTCGTGCACGCTTGCTTGAATTATATCCGCACAGCACTGTTGAAATACTGGGAATGACCACCCGTGGCGATCAAATTCTTGACCGCACCCTGTCCAAGGTCGGCGGCAAGGGCTTGTTTGTCAAAGAACTTGAAGTCGCCATGCAAGACGGCCACGCCGATCTGGCCGTGCATTCGCTAAAAGACGTACCGATGGAACTACCAGAAGGCTTCGAACTGGCGGCCGTGCTCGAGCGTGAAGACCCGCGCGATGCATTCGTCTCGAACGACTACGCAAGCCTTGACGACTTGCCGGCCGGTGCTGTGGTCGGCACCAGCAGCCTGCGCCGTCAGGCACTGATCGCTGCACGCTTTCCGCAACTGGTCATCCAGCCGCTGCGTGGCAACCTCGACACCCGGCTGGCCAAGCTAGACCGCGGCGAGTACGCCGCCATTATTCTGGCTGCTGCCGGCCTCAAGCGCTTGGGTATGACCAGCCGCATCCGTACCTGCATAGAGCCGGAACAAAGCCTGCCGGCTCCGGGTCAGGGCGCAATGGCCATTGAAATCCTGTCCGGCCGCGACGATCTGCGCGCCTTGCTCGCACCCCTTAATCACGCTGACACCGAGCACGCAGTAAGGGCTGAACGCACCTTGTCCAAGACTTTCGGCGGCAGTTGCCAAATACCGCTGGCCGCCTTTGCCACCATCGAAGCCGGCACCATGCGGCTGCGCGCGATGGTTGCCACGCCCGACGGCAAGCGCATTGCCCAAGCCGAAGTCAGCGGCGCAGCGCTTGACCCGGAAGCTCTCGGACGAGCAGTCGCTCTAGAGTTGCATGCGCAAGACGCCACCGCCATCCTGGCCGCCTGTAAGGTGGATGCCTAATCCGGATGCCTAAGCCAGTTGTCCTGACGCGGCCGGCAGCACAGGCCGGCCCACTCGCTGCGCGTCTGGCGGCGAGCGGCTGCATTGCGCACGTTTTTCCCTTGCTAGACATTCAGCCGCTGCATGACAGCCGCGCGCTGCAAGCAGTACTGGCGCGGCTCACAGACTATGCAATGGTCGCCTTCGTCAGCCCGAACGCTGTGGACGCAGCCTTTGCGCATATTGCCAACTGGCCGCGCGCGGTCACTGCGGCGGTTGTCGGCGCCGGCAGCCGGCTGGCGCTGGCCCAGCATGGCGTAACAGATGCCACCGCGACCATCGTCAGCCCGCGTGATCCGCACCGCACTGACTCCGAAACCCTGCTGCTGGAACTGGATAGAGAAGCACTGCGCGGCAAAAAAGTACTGATCGTGCGCGCTGAAACCGGCCGTGAACTGCTGGCTGACCAACTTCGCGCTGCCGGCATCATCGTTGAACAGGTTGCGGCTTATCGGCGACTGGCGCCTGCCTTGACACCCGAGCGCATGGCCGCACTGCAGGCATTGCTGCAGCAAGATAACGACTGGGTCGTCACCAGCTCGGAAGCCTTACGTTTTTTGCAAGACATGGTGCAGCAAGCAGCTGGTGCTGCCGGCTGGACTGCCATGCTGCAAAAAAACCTGATCATTCCGCATGAGCGTATCAGCCAGACTGCCCGTTCCCTCGGCTTTCAACAGATCATCCAGACCGGTTCTGGTGACGATGCGCTGTGTGCCGCGATACAATCGAGACCATGACAGATTTGCCTACCCCTCCTGCTTCCGAAAACATCCCGCCCGAACAGCCGGCACAGAAACCAGCTGCGCCAGTCTGGCGCGCCTGGCGTCCGCAATGGCCCGGCCAACTCCTGGAAGGCAATGCGCGCCAGAAAATAGTGATCGGCTTGCTCGCGGTTTTGCTTGCGCTGCAATGGTGGAGCGCGCGCACAGATAACTCCGACCTACGCCGCGAACTCGCGCAGCGCCTGCAAAGCGGTGACAACGCCAACAGCCAGACCAAGCTGATTGCCAGTCGCGTGGACGATGAAGTCAAGACCCTGCAGGGCAAAGTCGCGGTACTCGAAGCGCGTCAGCTTGAGTCACAAGGACAGCAGCTCGCGCTTGAGCAGCTGTATCAGGATCTGGCCAAGAACCGCGACGACTGGGCGCTGGCCGAAGTGGAACAAGTGCTGTCAACAGCGAGCCAGCAATTGCAATTGGCCGGTAATGTACGTGGCGCACTGATCGCCCTGCAAAACGCAGATGCCCGTCTGACCCGTGCTGACCGGCCGCAGTTCATCGCCATACGCCGCGCCATTGCCAAAGACATCGACAACCTGAAAAGCCTGCCCAGCGTGGACCTGACCGGCATTGCCGTTCGTCTCGACACGCTAGTTGCGCAGATCGACAGCATGCCGCTGCTGTCAGATGAAAAGCCGGGGCTGGTAGCGCCAGCGCCGAAAAGCCGTCTGACACCTGCCAAGGGCGCGCCGCAAAAAACCAGCGCAGCTGAAGATTGGCGCAGTGTTGTTCAGGAGCGTTGGAACAGCTGGAGCAGCGACATGTGGAATGAAGTGCGCCAACTGGTGCAAGTTCGCTCGGTCGCCACTCCCGAAGCATTACTGCTCTCGCCGGGTGAAGCCTTCTTCGCGCGCGAGAACCTGAAACTGCGTTTGTTGAATGCGCGACTAGCTTTGTTGTCGCGCAATGACGCCGCTTTCCGCAGCGACTTGAACGAAGCAGATCGCGCTTTGCATCGTTACTTCGATACGCGCGCCAAGCAGACGCAGTCGGCGCAAGAACTGCTCAAGCAACTACAGGGCAGCATGCTCTCGATTGAAATGCCGACCCTGGCCAATAGCCTGAACGCCGTGCGCAATACGCGCCCGCGGCCCTGAGCACGGAATCCCATGCGTTTTTTCCTCTGGATATTTTCCCTCTTTGCTGGCGCCATCGGGCTGGCGGTGCTGGCGCGCTTCAACCCCGGCAACGTCGTGCTGTTTTACCCTCCATTCCGGGTTGACCTGTCGCTGAATTTCTTCATCATCCTGCTGGTGGCGCTGTTCCTGGTGCTGTATGCCATCGTCAATACCTTGCGCGCCACGCTGCAAATGCCGGCGCGCGTTGAGCAATATCGCGCCGCCAAACTGCAACGCGATTCCAACCATGCGCTGCATGAAGCGCTCAAGGCTTTTCTTGAAGGCCGCTTCGGTCAGGCAGAAAAATCTTCGAATCGCGCAGCCCAGCTGCCAGCCAATGCAGGACTGGCTTCGCTGATCGGCGCGCGCGCCGCGCATCGCCTGCTGCAACCAGCTCGGCGCGACGCATGGCTGCAACAGGCCGAGCAAGACCATGGTCTGCGCACGGCGCGCCTGATGACGACCATTGAATTACTGGGCGACGACAACAAAGAAGGCGATGCTGCACTCGTCGCGTGGCAGGAACTCAACGCCAGCGGTATCCGTCATCTGCACGCATTGCGTCTGGCTCTGCGTGTGAACCAGAATGCGCGCAACTGGCAGGAAGTGCTGCGTCTGGTACGCCTGCTCGACAAGCGCAGCGCCTTGCACCCTACGCTGTCACGGCGCTTGCGCGACTTGGCCTACGAAGATTTGTTACCTGCAGCCGGTCACGATGTGCAGACCTTGAAAGCCTTGTGGTCGACGATCCCGACGATAGACCGTGTCAGTCCGGCGGTGGCAGTATGCGCTGCGCAAACTTTCATGGCGCTAGGGCAGCAACAGGAAGCAGCTGCCATCTGCGAAAAAGCACTGACCACGCAATGGGATGCCAGCCTGTTGCGCGCCTACCGCAATTGCGCAGCCAGCGAAGGCTCAGCCACGTTGCTGGCGCAAGTGGAATACGGCGAGAATTGGATGAAAGAACGGCCGAACGATGCCGAACTCGCGTTAACGCTGGGCGTGCTCTGTCTGAAGCAAAAGTTATGGGGCAAGGCGCAGCGTTATCTGGAACAGGCGCTGTCGGACGCCAGCGAGCGCAGCACCGTGCAACAGGCACATCTGCAACTGGCACAGCTGCATGAAGCGCTGGACCAGCCGGAGCAAGCTGCTTCGCATTACCGGCAGTGCGCAATTACGACTTTGCCGCGCCTGAGCAAAATCTAAGCTTCGACATGTATGTCAGTTAGCGGAAAGCTTGGACCGTTATAATGCGACGTTTTATTTTTTTGTTATCTCTTGAGAGAACCTGATGAGCTTGAACAAAGTACCAGCCGGCCGTGACTTGCCGAACGATTTTAATGTGGTCATCGAAATCCCGATGAATGCCGATCCGATCAAGTATGAAGTCGACAAAGAATCCGGCGCGATTTTTGTAGACCGCTTCATGGGTACCGCCATGCATTACCCCTGCAACTACGGTTACGTGCCGCATACCATCGCAGGCGATGGCGATCCGGTTGACGTGCTGGTCATCACCCCGTTCCCGCTGATTCCCGGCGTAGTTGTACGTTGCCGTCCTATCGGTGTGTTGAAGATGGAAGATGACGGCGGCCAGGACGCCAAAGTATTGGCCGTGCCGGTTGATAAAGTGTTGTCGATCTACACGCACTGGCAAAAGCCGGAAGACCTGAACGATCTGCGCCTGCAACAGATCCAGCATTTTTTTGAGCATTACAAAGATCTGGAGCCGGGCAAATGGGTCAAGGTCGACGGCTGGTATGGTCCGGACGATGCGCGCGCTGAAATCATGTCTGGCGTTGAAGCTTACAAATCTGCAGCTAGCAAGCCGAATTTTTAAGTTTTAAATCTAAAGACACTGGATCCCGGCCTGCGCCGGGATGACGGTTGAGTTTGAGGCGCACTTCACACTACTACCGTCGTCCTGATGAAAATCAGGACCCAGCGTCTTTCTTCACTTCCCCAAGAACTTTCCCCGCAGCCTTGAACGGATTCCGTTCATTGAGCTCGTCAATGTAAGAAGAAATCCCTGCTCCTTCACGTTCCAGAAAACGTTCGACCGCATCGGCAAACGTCTGATGCGCAAGCCAGTGCGCCGACCAGGTTTGCTGCGGCAAAAAGCCACGCGCCATTTTGTGTTCACCCTGCGCGCCGCCTTCGAAATATGGAATGCCTTCAGCAATGCAAAATTCCAGCGGCTGGTAATACGCTGTCTCGAAATGCAGGCAGTCATGTTGCTCGAGTGCGCCCCAATAGCGGCCATACAGTGCATGCTGGTCATAGACAAGCAGTGAAGACGCAATCGGTTTGCCGTCCCGCTCGGCGACCACCAGCAATAAATTTTCCGGCATGGTTTGCGCAATACGCAGAAAAAAATCCAGATTCAGATACGGCGTTGAATGATGAGCGCGGTAAGTATGGTCATAGCAGCGCTTGAAAAAATGCCAGTCGGTTTCGGTGGCATCGGTGCCACGTACCTGACGAAAACGAATCCCCACATCTGCGACCTTGCGCCGCTCGGCACGAATGTTTTTGCGCTTCTTTTGCTCGAGTGTAGAGAGGAACTGCGCGAAGTCGGCATAGCCTGCATTTTGCCAATGAAACTGCACGCCACTGCGCAGTAAAAATCCGGCGTCTTCAAGCAGCTGCGCCTGCTGTTGCGGTGGATACAGGATGTGCGTGGACGACAGCTTGTTGGTCTTTTGCAGGTCCTGCAGTGCAGTGACGAGTGCAGCGCGCGCTGCATCGTCGCGCGCCAACAGCCTGCCGCCGGTGACAGGTGTAAATGGAATGGCCGACAACAGCTTCGGGTAATAGTCGAGACCGTTGCGCTGGTAGGCATCAGCCCATGCCCAGTCGAACACATACTCGCCATACGAATGAAATTTCGCATACAGCGGCAGTACGGCCGCCAGCTCAGTGTCCTGCCATAAGGTCAAATATTGCGGCTGCCAACCGGACTCGACACTGGCGCTGCCGGACTCATGCAGCGCATGCAAAAAAGAAAATGACAGGAAGGGATTGGTGTCCGCCTGCATGGCAACGAGCGCGTCCCATGCCGGTTGGCCCACCTCGGAAAGAGAAGACACGATGCGCGTGCGATAATTCTGGTTTTGCAGAGTCGGCCTCATGCTATGACAGTAAATGTTGCAATTGCCCAGATAAACAGTACGGTCGGTGACCTGAGCGGAAACAGCATCAGGATTGCGGACTATGCGCGCCGCGCTGCAGAGCAGGGCGCTGATATCGTCGTCACGCCAGAACTCTCGCTGGTCGGCTATCCGCCAGAAGACCTGTTGCTGCGCCGTTCATTCTACGCAAAATCTTCCGAAGCGTTGCAGGCCCTGGCCGCTACACTCGCGCCGCTGCAAGACTTGCATGTCATTGTCGGCCATCCACTCGCGCAAGGCGACCTCTATTTCAATGCCGCTTCGGTCTTGTGCAACGGGCGCGTGATTGCGACTTACCGCAAACATGCGCTGCCCAACTACACCGTCTTTGACGAGAAGCGTTATTTCACTGCGGCAGATGAAGCCTGCACCTTTGACGTCAAGGGCGTGCGCTTTGCCATCAATATTTGCGAAGACACTTGGTATGCCGACATGCCGGCCAAAGCGCGCGCGGCCGGTGCGCAGGTGCTGCTGGTGCCGAATGCGTCGCCGTATCACATGAACAAGCAACAGCAGCGGCTTGACGTCATGCGCGCGCATGTCGCCGCGCAGGGTCTGGTGCTGGTCTATGCGAATCTGGTCGGCGCGCAGGATGAGCTGGTCTTTGACGGTTATTCATTCGTAATGAACGCCAGCGGTCAGATCACCAACCAGCTCAGGCATTTTGACGAAGACCTGATGGTCGTGGCCTTCGACGAAGCTAAGCCTAAGCCGCAACCACTGCCAGCGGCACTGTCGCTCGAAGCGCAAGTGTATGCAGCCCTGGTGCTCGGCGTGCGCGACTACGTGGGCAAGAACGGTTTTCCGGGCGCCATCATTGGTATGTCGGGCGGCGTTGATTCGGCTTTGACGCTGGCCATTGCCGTTGACGCCTTGGGTGCAGATAAAGTGCGCACCGTCATGATGCCGTCGCCGTATACCGCAGAAATTTCATGGGTCGATTCGCGTGACATGGTCAAGCGTGTTGGCGTGCGCTACGACGAAATTCCCATCAGCGATTGTTTTGATTCCTTCCGCAATGCATTGAATTTCGAGTTTGCCGGCTTGCCGGAAGACGCCACCGAAGAAAACCTGCAGGCGCGCATACGCGGCACCATGCTGATGGCCTTGTCGAACAAGTCCGGCTCTATCGTCCTTACTACCGGTAACAAAAGTGAAATGGCAGTGGGCTATTGCACGCTGTATGGCGACATGGCGGGCGGCTTTGCGGTCATTAAAGATATTGCCAAGACTTTGGTTTACCGGCTCTGTGCGTACCGTAACAGTATTGCTGCCGTGATCCCCGAGCGCATCCTGACGCGAGCGCCGTCGGCCGAGTTGCGGCCCGACCAGACCGATCAGGATTCGCTGCCGCCGTATGAAGTATTGGACGGTATCATGCAGCTGTATATGGAAGAAGGGCAGGGCATTGCAGAACTGCTGGCGGCAGGTTATCGTAAAGAAGACGTGGACCGCATTACCAGACTCATCAAGATTAACGAATACAAACGGCGTCAGTCGCCTGTTGGCGTGCGCGTGACACACCGCGCATTTGGCCGCGACTGGCGCTACCCGATTACCTCAAAATTTCGTGAATAACACGCTATCGCTATTTAACCCATACCAATAACAGAGGAGTTCAACGTGAAGCTCATTACCGCCATCATCAAGCCATTCAAACTCGACGAAGTGCGTGAAGCACTGGCAAACGTCGGCGTAACCGGCCTGACCGTCACTGAAGTCAAAGGCTTTGGCCGTCAGAAAGGACACACCGAACTTTATCGTGGTGCCGAGTATGTGGTTGATTTCCTGCCGAAGGTGAAAGTAGAAGCGGTGGTCAGCGAAGAAGTGCTGGACCATGCGGTGGAAGCCATCGTAAAAGCGGCGCGCACCGGCAAAATCGGCGACGGTAAAATTTTTGTTCGCGCGGTTGAACAGGTGATTCGGATTCGTACTGGCGAGACGGGGAACGAGGCGGTTTGATGCACTAAAGACGCTGGATCCCAGCCTGCGCTGGGATGACGTTTGTTTATCTACCGTCGTTCCGGCGAAAGCCGGAACCCAGTGTCTTTAAGCTTTAACCTTTTAACAGCACCATCAAAGCCCCACTCCCACCATCCGCCGCCCGCGCCTGACAGAAGGCCATGACTTCATCCTTCTGCACCAGCCAGTTGCGAACCTTGTTTTTCAGCACAGGCTCTTTGTTCACCGATCCCAAGCCCTTGCCATGAATGATGCGCACGCAGCGCTTGCCCTGCTTGATGGCATTGCGCAGAAACTGGCCAACGGCTTCTCGTGCTTCATCTGTTCGCAGTCCATGCAGGTCAAGCTGCGCCTGCGTGACCCATTCGCCGCGCCGCAATCTTTTCAGTACATCTGCGCCAATGCCGTTGCGGGCATAGCTTAAGGCTTCATCCGTTTCCATCAGCGTTTCCACGCTGAAGTCGTCAGACAAGGATTCTTGCAGCGCCGCTTCTTCGTCGGCGATGCGCTGGCGTGCAATCGGCAATGGGCGCGGCTCGGTAACCAGTACGCGCGGCGTGCCAACAATGGGTTTTACTTCGCCTATGCTGGCGCGAAAAATATTCGCTTCACGCTCGCGCTTTTCTTCCTGCTCACGCCGCAGTTGTTCAGCTTCAGCGCGCGCCGCTTCCTCGCGCTTCAGTTGTGCCTGAAGCCCTTTGAGATCGGTGAAATTTTTAAGCGACGCTGCCATGGCTGATTAACCTGCATTAGCTGCTTATTCCAGACTTATTCCTGGCCTTCGAGGTAACGCTGCGCATCCAGCGCGGCCATACAGCCGGTGCCGGCGCTGGTGATGGCCTGACGATAGATGTGGTCCTGCACGTCGCCGGCAGCAAAAACGCCCGGCGCGCTGGTGGCCGTTGCCATGCCTTCGAGCCCGGTTTTGGTGACGATATAGCCGTTACGCATTTCAAGCTGGCCATCAAAAATCGACGTATTCGGCTTGTGGCCAATGGCGATGAACACGCCATGCAAAGTCACCGGTGTGATTTTGCCGTCTGCCGTCGCTTTGATGTTCATGCCCGTTACGCCGCTGGCGTCGCCAGTTACTTCGTCCAGAGTGTGATTGAGTTTGAGTTCGATTTTGCCTTCGGCGACTTTCGCCATCAGACGGTCGATCAAAATAGCTTCAGCGCGGAATTTGTCGCGACGATGCACAACCGTTACTTTATTTGCAATGTTCGACAGATACAGCGCTTCTTCGACTGCGGTATTGCCGCCGCCGACAACCGCGACATCCTGACCGCGGTAGAAAAAGCCGTCGCAAGTGGCGCAGGCCGACACGCCTTTGCCCATGAAGCTCTCTTCGGAAGGCAGGCCCAGATACTGCGCCGATGCACCGGTGGCGATGATGAGCGCGTCGCAGGTGTACTGACCGGCGTCGCCAATGAGGCGAATCGGCTTTTCAGCCAGATGCGTGGTGTGGATGTGGTCAAAAATGATATCGGTTTTAAAACGTTCTGCGTGTTGCAGCAGACGCTGCATCAATTCCGGGCCTTGTACGCCCATCGGGTCGCCCGGCCAGTTTTCCACGTCGGTGGTGGTCATCAGCTGGCCGCCTTGCTCGACGCCGGTAATCAGCACCGGATTAAGGTTGGCGCGTGCCGCGTAGACAGCGGCGCTATAGCCGGCAGGGCCGGAACCAAGGATCAGGACGTGAGCGTGTTTTGGGGTGGACATGGGGCTTTTCTAAAGTAAATAATAGGGCGTGGAGCTGTAGCGCTTGATTTCAGGAAGGGCGTGCACTGCATAGTGTTTCATCCCGCCCTGATTCGTGCGATAGTGCCGCTCAAATCAGTTCCAGATTATAGACGACCTGCCGGCTGAACATATTGAGCCGGTCTGAACCAATAACAGTCATGACCAGAACCAGCCAGACTTATACCCGTACCCCGCCGCCGCCCGCGCCCGATCCCTTGCCAAATCGTTTGCTGCGACTTTTGTCAGAAGCGCGCTGGATCGTACTGGCGGTGGTGTGCGCCTACCTGTTTCTGGTTTTCCTGACCTATTCGACCGTAGACCCCGGCTGGTCACATGCCAATGTGGTTGCAAAGCCTCTGAACTGGGGCGGCGCCACCGGCGCGTGGATTGCCGACCTGATGCTCTACATCTTTGGCATTTCCGCTTGGTGGTGGTGCATCGCGATGCTGGCGCAGGTGTGGGTCAGCTACCGTCATTTGGCAACCCGCTTTCTGCTGCAAAGAGAACCTGAACAACTGCACCGGCATGAACTGGGCATACGCTTCGCCGGCTTTGTGTTGATGCTGATCGGCAGCGTCGGGCTCGAATTCGTGCGCATGTATTCGCTCAAGGCGCAATTGCCGCGCGCGCCTGGTGGCGTGCTCGGTGAACTGATAGGCGGCGCTGCGCAATCAGCGTTCGGCTTTAATGGTTCGACGCTTTTGCTGATGCTGTTGTTCGGCCTTGGATTCAGCCTGTGCTTTCATGTGTCATGGATGGCGGTTGCTGAAAAACTCGGCGGCGCATTAGAGCGTGGCGCGCAAATGGCAATGGCCTTGTACACCGCTCGTCAAGACCGCAAGGTCGGTCTGGAAGCGGCCGTGAAACGCGAAGTCAGCGTCGTGCAGGAGCGCGCCCGCATCGTTGAATCCACACCCATGCACATCGAACCGCAAATGGTCGCGGTGCCGAAGTCGGAGCGGGTCGAAAAAGAAAAGCAGGTATCACTGTTCCTCGATATGCCGGACACCAACCTGCCACCGCTGTCGCTGCTCGACGAGCCGCCGCCAAATCAGGAAACCGTCAGCATCGAAACGCTGGAATTTGTCAGCCGCCTGATTGAGAAAAAACTTTCCGACTTTGGCGTTGAAGTCAAAGTCGTGGCCGCTTATCCGGGTCCGGTGATTACGCGCTATGAAATCGAACCGGCAGTCGGTGTCAAGGGCAGCCAGATCGTGGGACTCGCGCGCGACCTCGCGCGTGCGCTGTCGCTGACTTCGATCCGCGTAGTCGAAACCATTCCCGGCAAAAATTACATGGGACTGGAACTGCCGAATCCGAAACGCCAGATCGTGCGTCTGTCTGAAATTGTCGGCTCCAAGGTTTATAACGATGGCGCGTCTTCACTCACAATCGGCCTGGGCAAGGACATCGCCGGTCATCCGGTCGTGGCCGACCTCGCCAAGATGCCGCACTTGCTGGTGGCTGGTACCACCGGTTCTGGTAAATCAGTCGGCATCAACGCCACTATTTTGTCGCTGCTCTACAAGGCAGACCCGAATCAGGTGCGCCTGATTTTGATCGACCCGAAAATGCTTGAGCTGTCCATCTACGAAGGCATTCCGCATCTGCTCGCACCGGTCGTGACCGACATGCGTCAGGCTGGCCATGCATTGAACTGGGCAGTCGGCGAAATGGAACGGCGCTACAAGTTGATGTCGAAACTTGGTGTGCGTAATCTGGCGGGCTACAACCAGAAAATTGCAGAAGCCGAAAAACGTGAAGAAAAAATTCCTAATCCGTTCAGCCTCACGCCGGACGCCCCCGAGCCGCTGGAAAAACTGCCAACCATCGTCATCATCATCGACGAGCTGGCCGATCTGATGATGGTGGTCGGTAAAAAAGTTGAAGAGCTGATCGCGCGCATTGCGCAAAAAGCACGTGCGGCTGGTCTGCATCTGATCCTTGCCACGCAGCGGCCATCGGTGGATGTCATCACCGGCCTGATCAAGGCCAACATCCCGACCCGTATTGCATTTCAGGTCAGCAGCAAAATCGACTCGCGCACCATCCTTGACCAGATGGGCGCCGAAGCCTTGCTCGGCATGGGTGACATGCTCTACATGCCACCCGGCACCGGCATGCCTGTGCGTGTGCATGGCGCGTTCGTATCCGACGAAGAAGTCCACCGCGTGGTCGATCATTTGAAGTCGCAAGGTGAGCCGAATTACATTGAAGGCATTCTCGAGGGCGGCACGCTGGAAGAGGGTGGCGAAGCTGGCGCCGGTGTAGAAGGGCCGAGCGGTGAAGCCGATCCTTTGTACGATCAGGCCGTCGCCATCGTGCTCAAAAACCGGCGCGCATCCATCTCGCTGGTGCAGCGTCATTTGCGCATTGGCTACAACCGCGCCGCGCGGCTGCTGGAACAAATGGAGACCAGCGGTGTCGTCTCTACCATGCAGTCAAATGGCAATCGTGAAATTCTGGTACCTGTCGGGAATGCTGAATAAACCATGCTGAAAAATTTGCGCATTATCTTTAGCTGTGTGACCTTACTGGCCTTACTGGCCTTATTGCCATCGTTGTCCTACGCATCGGCATTGGAACAATTCAAACTGTTCGTGAACGCCACTCGCACTGCACGCGGTGAATTTAGCCAGCGACTGGTCAAGGCCGACAGCGATAGCGGCAACATGCGCATGTCGAATGCAGCGAGCGGCAGCTTTACCTTTGCACGGCCCGGTAAATTTATCTGGACCTACCAAAAGCCTTACGAGCAGCTTTTGCAAGCCGATGGCGACAAGCTCTACATCTACGACAAAGACCTGAATCAGGTCACGATCCGACCACTGGGAAACGCAATCGGCTCGTCGCCAGCAGCGATTCTGTTTGGCAGCAACGACCTGGAAAAGAATTTCACGCTGAGCGAAGCCGGCACCCGCGATGGCATCGAATGGCTGCAGGCGATTCCTAAAACCAAAGACACCAACTTTGAAAAAATCGGCATTGGCTTGAAAGACGGAATGCCTGTTGCGATGGAATTGCGCGACAGCTTTGGACAAGTATCGCTACTGAGCTTTACCCGCTTTGAAAAAAATCCGTCCTTGTCTGCGACGCAGTTTCGTTTTGTAATTCCCAAGGGCGCGGACGTCCTGCAACAATGAGCGCACAATGAGCGCGATTCCTTTAGCTGAAAGGCTGCGTCCGGCCACACTGGACGACGTCATAGGACAGCAACATTTGCTAAGCGCCGGCAAGCCCTTGCGCGTGGCATTCGAATCCGGTCAGCCGCATTCCATGATCCTTTGGGGCCCGCCCGGCGTTGGCAAGACCACGCTGGCACGACTGATGGCGCAGGGCTTCAATGCAGAATTCATCGCACTGTCCGCGGTGCTGTCGGGTGTGAAAGACATTCGTGAAGCCGTCGAGCGGGCGCAAGTCATTCAGGCCAATTCGGGCCGCAAAACTATTTTGTTTGTCGATGAAGTGCACCGCTTCAACAAGAGCCAGCAAGACGCGTTCTTGCCGCATGTAGAAAGCGGGCTGTTCACTTTCATTGGCGCGACTACCGAGAACCCTTCGTTTGAAGTCAACGGCGCTTTGCTGTCGCGTGCGGCAGTGTACGTGCTCAAATCACTGACCGACGAAGACCTGACGACTTTGGTCGAGCGTGCGTTACGGATGGACGGCGCCGGCAGCACTATCACCGACGACGCCAAAGCTACGCTGGTAGCGAGCGCCGATGGCGACGGCAGGAAGCTGCTCAACAATGTCGAGATCGTACTGCGCGCCGCCGTCCAGAAAAAAACTGCAGAGATCGACAGCGAATTGTTGAAAGAAAGTCTGGGCGACGCACTGCGCCGCTTCGACAAAGGCGGCGACGCCTTCTACGACCAGATCTCCGCGCTGCATAAATCCGTGCGCGGCTCCAACCCTGACGCTGCGCTCTACTGGCTCGTGCGCATGCTAGACGGCGGTGCCGACGCACGCTACCTGTCGCGCCGCTTGATTCGCATGGCCGCCGAAGACATCGGCCTGGCCGACCCGCGCGCATTGCGACTAACGCTGGACGCTGCCGAAACCTATGAACGTCTGGGCTCGCCCGAAGGCGAACTGGCATTGGCCGAGGCCGTCGTTTATCTGGCCTGCGCTGCGAAATCAAATGCCGTCTACAACGCTTACAACAGCGTGCGTGCCTTCATAGCCAAAGACAAATCGCGCCCCGTACCCGAGCACTTGCGCAATGCGCCGACCAAGCTGATGAAAGAGCTTGGCTACGGCAAACTGTATCGCTACGCACATGACGAACCGGATGCCTATGCGGCCGGTGAAACCTATTTGCCCGAAGGGCTGGGTGACCCGCGCTGGTATCAGCCGACGCCGCGTGGACTCGAGAGCAAGATCGCCGACAAACTCAACTGGCTGAGGCAGCTTGATGAGGCAGCGCGCAAGAAAGAAAACTAAGCGCTGTCTTCGTATTCATTGCAATAGACATTTCAACCACTTCCGCCGCTCCAGCACGATTTTTTTCAAGGTTTCAACGAAAGACGCTGGATCCCAGCCTGCGCTGGGATGACGGTAGGAATTTAGACGACATCTCAACCACTACCGTCGCCCCAGCGCAGGCTGGGGCCCAGCGTCTTTCGTTAATAAACAAAAGTAAGTTGAATTTACAAGCAGACGTTCAGAGTGAATGCCCAATACTCAGCCATAGTCGTGGCATACGATCCCGATCCGTAAGAGGCTGTTCTGTATCGACCCGCCAGGCGACGGCAGTCTGGAATGACCAGCCTTTCTGCCCTCTGTAAATCAGGCCCGCACCTGCTCCGGTCAGTGTACGGCTGTTAATTCCAGCCACCCACGGGCGGCGTCGGAATTCGATACGGCCATGATCGACAAACACAGTGCCATGCCAGCCCGCGACGTAAGGCAGCGCGTGCTGCAATTCCAGCCTGAGCAAATAGCCTTGATCTCCGACGGCCTCGCCCTGCGGATAAGCGCGAACGCCGTAGAAACCGCCTAGTCCCATCCGTACTGAGCTATCCAGATTTTTGCCTGCTAACTGGCCACTTATGCTCAGCAACAGGTTCGTTGTTGGTGTCAACATCTGCAAGCGATCCAGCGCCAGATTCCATTTACTGAAATTTCCAGCAGTAGCTGCGCTCACCGCATCAATGGCCGCTGTTTCCGGATCCAGCCATAGATAACCTTGGGTGAATTTCAATCCCCATGTCGAGCTACCCTGCCAGTTGTCTATCCAGTCGCCTTTCAGGCCGGCAGTCCAGGTATCAGATATCTTGTTGATCTTGACGTCCACTGCTGTGACGCGGTCTTCGTACTCCGTATGATCAAAACTGAAGCTGGCATTCAAGTTGGCGCGCCGGCTGCGTAGCAGCGGTTGCAGCGCAAACAAGCCCTGTTGCCTGGCTTCGCCCTCCAGACCCAAGGGCGCAAGCGTATCGCCAAGCTCATAGTGCAAGTTAGAAAACGATGCGCCAATGCGTGTACCGTAGCGGTTAACCGGCAACTGCCAGTTACCTTCAACGAAACGCATTCCCAGATTGCTGCCACCGGCGCGCACGAATGCCTGATCGCCAAGGTGCAGTGGATTATTAAAATTAAGCGTAGCGTTGGCGCGGTTTCTGCCGCTAAAGCGGTCGCCATTGGCATCCACATCGACAGAGGTTGATATCCACGCACCCGGCGTGACGTCGACCACAAGGTCGGACGTTCCCGGGCTGCTACCCGGTTTGAGCGTAGAGCTGACCGCCACACCCGGCAGGTCGGAAAGTATCAACAGCGTCTGCTCGAGATTATCGCTGCGCGCAATGTCGCCTGACTTCAGGCGTGCAAGGGGCGCCAGAGCAGCGCCGCCTGCGACCGTCTGCTTGTTCACAATCACTTCACCGATGCGACCTTCAATGACAAGTATGTCGATCACATCATTCGTCGGCTGCTGCGCAGGGATGAGTGCCCGCGCCAGAATATAACCACGCTCACGGTAGTAGTGCGTAATGCGGTCAGCCAGTTGCTGCAGCGCAGACAGCGACAACGAGCGGCCTTCACCATCACTTACCAGCGCGCGCAGGACCTCGGCACTGAAGGCCGTCGAGCCCACAATCCGTAGCTGGCCAACAGAAATTTTGACGTCATCATCCTGAGAAACTGCTGGTGCCACCACTGCCGGCTCTGGCGTTTCTATTGGTGCTGGAAGAAGTGGAGCACGTCGCTGCTGCTCGAGCAATTGTCCGGCATCGGGAGGGATGAACTGCGCGTCGGCGATTGTCGTGACCAACACACCAAGCACGCAAAAAGAAAGCCGCAGCAGCAGAAGCTGCGCTGCGGCTTTGCCATGAACGGCAGATTTATTGTCCGACATCAGTTGTCAGGCAAGCTTCAGCGGCACGTTTTAGTAGGGCAGTAAATCGTCAATGCCGTCGCATTGCTGGCCGCCTGAATGAACTTGTAGTCGCCGTAGTTGGACGTCAGGCCGCTGCCGTTGATCGCGTATTTGCCAGGTAATGATTTGCTCGTTGCTGCCGTCTTCCATACGGCGGTGCCTGTCGTGGCATTTTTAAGATTGTCGCCCTCCATAAAGCCGATGACGTTACCTGTCAGCAGCGGGATGCTTGAACCGAAAGACAGGGTGCGCAGGTCAGCCAGATAAGTCAGTGTAGCGGGCGTGATCCGGCCGGCACCAAAAGCCAGCGTGGGCAGCAAGTAGTTCGACCCTATCGTGCCAGCACCGGCAACGATATTCGCAGCACCCAGATTCGCACTGACACTATTGGCCAGACTGACGTGCTGGCTGTTATAGGAGCCATAAGTCTGGTTGATTGTGACTTTATCGGTGCCGACGTAGCCGGAGATGCTGTAGTTGGCTGAGGTAAGTTTTGCGCTGGCGTTACCTTCATAGACCTTGGTTGGCGTGCCGATGATACTGACTGCTAGCTGCTTGGGATTGATGACCAGGCTGCCATTGACGTAGCTGATTGTGTAGTTCTGCGCGCTCAGTCCGGAGAGGGTGATGGCATAAGTGCCGGCATTGATGGCGCCTTGTGAAGTGCCACCATAACTGATGTCGTATTTGTCTGAAAAAAGTCCATCTATCTTAATGGAGTAAGGCGTTGCGCTTGCATTGACGGCACTTGTCGCAGTGCCGGAGTAACTTGCCGAACCTGAAAGGGGCTCCGAGGGCTTTGATGTTGTGTAGCTAAAGCCGCCGCTATAGGTCAGGCCATCATAAGTTTTGCTGGCGTTGTTTGCGGTGACGGTTACCGGAATTAGCAAGGATCGGAGCAGCGGGTTGGTGTTGTCTTCGTAGATGCGCCAGTCTTTGGTGAAGTCAAATCCGACGTAACTTGCACTTTTCTTGGACAAGGTTGAATTGAGTGCGCTTGAATCGCCCCGGAAATCCTAGACACTCGCGAGCCTCTCGACGTACTGCTTTTCA
>JBBARG010000006.1:0-173541 GCA_040399905.1 Burkholderiaceae bacterium | reverse complement strand
TTGCATTACGAGAAAATTCTACCTTTGAAGACTGTTCTTTTGTGGGGGGATTACCTCCCGACTCACAAGGATCATATTTGGCTGCTATTGAATGTGATGGTGCCTCTTATCATTCTGCCTTATCAGTACGTGATCGAGATAGAATTCGACAAGAAATTCTGGAAGCTCTTGGCTGGCGCGGCCGAATCTGGCGTATTTGGTCAACTGACTGGTTCCGCACACCTCGTCAAGAAACAGAAAAGCTGATCAGTTTCCTTGATGAGATTCGAAAAAATTGGAAGCCAGAACACTCATCTGGGGAGTCTTGGATAGAAGAAGGTCTGCCATCGAAATTTACCGAGGAATCTAAGCCGGCAGAAAAGCAGAAAAATGCTAGGGTCGTTAAAGCAAACTCCCAGTCGCAGTTGGAGCTTGAGACAGTCAGTTCTGCCCTCATCGGTTCTGAAGATGAACTTGAAATCGAGGTAGGTGACTTTATTCGCTACGCTGACCTCAAGAAGCCACTTGAGATTCTTACAGTGCAAATCACATCAGGTAAAGACGACTTCGCAAATGGCGTTGTAAATGAAAACAAACCCCTATCTCAAACTTTGTTGGGAGCAGTTGTTGGGGATGAGGTTACGCTTCATTTGCCTGGGGCAGAGCCTAGAGTTTTTCATATTATTGAAATCAAGAGAGCCTGAGCCAGGCATAAAGTTTAAATATAATCGTGTAATTCGCCGATTTTTTTTTGAGAGATGGTGATTTTCTCGAACTAATTTTTGTAAATTCAAGCAAGTTATGGCAATTAAAAAATCTGACCTCTATTCCTCCCTCTGGGCCTCATGCGACGAACTGCGCGGCGGCATGGATGCCAGTCAGTACAAAGATTACGTTCTCGTTCTACTGTTTGTGAAGTACATCAGCGACAAATACGCTGGTCAGCCCTACGCACCCATTACCATTCCCAATGGAGCAAGCTTTGCCGACATGGTGGCGCTGAAGGGAACGACCGACATCGGCGACCAGATCAACAAGAAGATTCTGGGGCCGCTAGCTGAAGCCAACAAGTTGTCGGATATGCCCGACTTCAACGACCCGGCCAAACTGGGAGACGGCAAAGAGAAGGTTGACCGCCTGACTAACCTGATCGCCATCTTTGAAAACCCCGATCTCGACTTTTCACAAAACCGCGCCGACGGCGACGACCTGCTAGGGGATGCCTACGAATACCTGATGCGCCACTTCGCCACCGAAAGCGGCAAGAGCAAGGGACAGTTCTACACCCCCGCAGAAGTCAGCCGCATCATGGCGCAGGTGCTGGGCATTCGTAATGCACAGACCACCAACGACACCACCGTCTACGACCCGACCTGCGGTTCTGGCTCCTTGCTTCTGAAAATTGGTGATGAGGCCAAGCGCGGTAAAGACGTGAAGGTCACTCTTTACGGTCAAGAGAAAGACAACGCCACCGCTGGCCTGGCACGGATGAACATGATTCTGCATGACTACGCCACGGCCGAAGTCATGCAAGGCAATACCTTGGCAAACCCGCTGTTCACAGAAGGCACCGCACTCAAGACCTTTGACTATGTAGTGGCCAACCCCCCATTCAGCGATAAACGCTGGAGCACGGGCCTAACGCCAGATGCAGATCCGTATGGTCGTTTCGATGGCTACGGTATCCCGCCGGCCAAGCAGGGCGACTATGCGTATTTGCTGCACATCCTGCGCTCTATTAAATCCACCGGCAAAGGTGCATGCATTTTGCCGCATGGTGTGCTGTTCCGGGGTAATGCCGAAGGTGCAATCCGTAAGAACCTGATTCAGCGTGGCGTCATCAAAGGCATCATTGGACTGCCTGCCAATCTGTTCTATGGCACAGGCATCCCCGCTTGCATTATCTTGCTCGACAAAGAAGGTGCAAACACCCGCAAGGGTATTTTCATGGTGGATGCGTCCAAAGGCTTTCGAAAAGACGGCCCTAAAAACCGCCTGCGCGAGCAAGACCTGCACCGCATCGTCGACATCTTCAACCGCCAGATTGATACCCCCGGCTATGCCCGCATGGTTCCAGTGGCCGAGATCAGCGACGGCAAGAACGACTACAACCTGAACCTGCCACGCTATATCGACAGCACCGAAGCGGAAGACTTGCAAGACATTGAAGGCCACTTGCGCGGCGGCATTCCAAACCGCGACCTGGATGCCCTCAAGCCCTATTGGCAAGTCATCCCCGCAGTTCGTGCTGCACTGTTTGAAGACAGCCGACCTGGCTACAGCCAACTGCGTATTGCTGCCGCTGAAATCAAACCCGCCATCTTCGGACACCCAGAGTTCACGGCTTTCAATATCAAAGCCACGCAGTTGTTCACCGAATGGAAAGCAGCCAATACACCGCACCTCAAGGGCTTGAAGCAAAATGGTCATCCCAAGGCGCTGATTGAAACCATTGCCGAGTCACTGCTGGCAAGCTTTGAGCACGCGCCCCTGCTCGATGCCTATGACCTGTACCAGCACCTGATGGATTACTGGGCCGAGAGCATGGAAGATGATTGTTATCTGATTGCTGCCGATGGTTGGATGCAAGCGGCACAGCCCAAGTTGATCATTGATGATAAGTCCAAGAAAACCAAAGCCAAGCCGGACATGGTGGTGGGCAAAAAGAAATACAGCACTGAACTGATTCCGCCTGCGCTGGTGATTGCCCGTTATTTTGCCAAAGACCAAACCGCCATCGAGGCGCTGGAATCACAACTGGCGGCACTGGAGCAGCAGTTGGAAGAAATGGCAGAGGAGTATGGTGGCGAAGGCGGTTTGTTGGAAGACGCGAAGAATGACAAAGACAAACTGACCAAAGCATCCGTTACTGCAAGGCTTAAAGAAATCAAAGCCGACAAAGACGCAGCGGATGAACGCCAAGTTTTGCAGGACTATCTTGCGCTTGCTGAGCAAGAGGCTGAAGCCAGCAGCAAAATCAAAGCTGCACAAGAAGCATTACTTAGCAAGGTCGCAGCAAAATATATGCAACTAACTGAGGACGACATCAAGACGCTGGTCGTGGACGACAAGTGGATCGCAACGATAGCGAGTGCGGTGCAGGGCGAATTAGATCGTGTGTCGCAAACCTTGACAGGTCGTATTCGGGAACTAGCTGAACGCTATGCCTCGCCACTGCCGCAAATCATGGACGAGGTTGCTGTGCTATCAAGACGGGTGGACGAACATCTAAAAAAGATGGGGGTCACATGGAAGTGATAGCTGGATATAAGCAAACTCAGATCGGCGTTATCCCAAAAGAATGGGAATTAATGACCTGTAATGAAGTCTGCATAAAAATACAAGATGGCACACACTTTTCACCAAAAATACGCGGTAATGAATATTTATATTTAACCTCAAAGAATATAAGATTTGGATACTTAGATATTTCTACAGCTGATCGAATTGACTCTGTGCAGCATGAAAATATATATAAAAGATGTGACGTAAAGAAAGGTGACTTATTGCTGACTAAGGACGGAGCAAACACAGGTAATGCAGCACTGAATACGCTAATTGAAGAATTCAGTCTGTTGTCCAGTGTTGCTTTCCTCAGATTTAATACAAAAAATCATATAGCCGCTTTCTTCCTTCAGCAGCTACTTTCTGATCCTGGACAACAGCGCATGAAAGATGCGATGTCGGGTAATGCAATTACCCGACTTACGCTTGATAAAATTCGTAAGCTCATATTCGCTGTTCCACCTTTAGCTGAACAACATGCCATTTCCACAGCCCTCTCCGATGTAGATGCGCTGCTGGATTCACTGGATCGACTCATCGCCAAGAAGCGCGACCTCAAACAGGCCGCCATGCAGCAACTGCTCACAGGGCAGACACGCCTGCCGGGATTTAGTGGGGAGTGGGAGGTGAAACTGTTAGGGCAGGTGGCGCACATTAAAACAGGTAGCCGGAACAACGAAGACAAAGTTGAGGATGGACATTATCCTTTCTTTGTACGCTCAGAAATTGTCGAAAAAATTAACAGTTATTCTCACGACTGCGAGGCTATTCTCGTTCCCGGCGAAGGGCGTATTGGAAGTATTTTTCATTACATTCACGGGCGGTTCGATGTGCACCAACGTGTTTACGCCATTACACAGTTCAAATCGGGAATTTCAGGCAGGTTTATTCACTTTTTTCTTTCTGAAAATTTTGGCGCTTGGGCTATGCAAAATACCGTTAAGGCAACCGTGGATTCGCTACGACTTCCGACGTTTCAGAACTTCGAGATGTTACTACCGCCCACTTTTTCCGAACAAACCGCCATCGCAGTAGTTCTCTCTGACATGGATATTGAACTTGCAGCACTTGAACAGCGTCGCGACAAAACCAAAGCTCTAAAGCAAGGCATGATGCAAGAGCTACTCACAGGAAGGATACGATTGGTATGAGCGCCATCGGTCAGTCAGAGCGTGCCACGCAGAACCGCGTCGTAGCACTGTTCCGCGATGAACTGCATTACCAGTACCTTGGCGACAAGGGTGAACAGAGCAACAGCAACATCGAAGAAGGTTTGCTCTCTACGTATCTTACTTCTGCTGGCTACTCATCTATCCAGATCAGTCGCGCTCTGTATCTGCTGAAGACTGAAGCCAATAATCCTAACCGCAGCTTGTACGACAACAACAAGGCGGTCTACAGCCTGTTGCGCTATGGCGTAGATGCCAGGGTGGATGCCGGTGCAGTGGCCGACAATATCAAGCTGATCAACTGGGATGAGCCTGAGAAAAACCATTTCGCTATCGCTGAAGAAGTGACCTTGCGCGGCCACCTGGAGCGTCGACCGGACTTGGTGATGTACATCAACGGGATTGCGGTGGGCGTGATTGAGCTCAAGAACAGCCGCACCTCGATTGGTGACGGTATACGACAATTGCTATCGAACCAGCAGAAGGATTTTAACGAGTGGTTTTTTTCTACGGTCCAGATTGTTTTTGCAGGCAATGATTCCGAAGGTTTGCGTTACGGCTCCATCAAGACCGAAGAAAAGTTTTTTTTGCAATGGAAAGAAGACGAAGCCGACAACAGTCGCTTTAAGCTCGACAAGTACCTGCTGAAGATGTGTCGTAAAGATCGGTTGCTGGAATTGATCCATGACTTTATTTTGTTTGACGGTGGCGTGAAGAAGCTCCCCCGTGTGCATCAGTATTTTGGCATCAAGGCAGCACAGGCGCATGTCAACGCCTACAAGAGCGGCATACTGTGGCACACACAGGGCAGTGGTAAAAGCATTGTGATGGTGCTGCTGGCGAAGTGGGTGCTGGAGAATAAGCCCAATGCCCGTGTGCTGATACTGACCGACCGAGATGAACTGGATAAACAGATCGAGGGTGTGTTTCAGGACAGCGGTGAAACGATTTACCGAACCAGCAGCGGCCAAGACCTGATGTCCCAACTGGGGCAAGCTAAGCCTCGGCTACTGTGCTCGCTGGTTCATAAGTTTGGCAAGCGCGGCGTAGAGAATTTTGATGCGTTCATTGAAGAGCTGAAAAAACAGCCTAGCCCGACGGTGGGTGAGTTGTTTGTGTTTGTGGATGAATGTCACCGCACCCAAAGCGGCAAGCTGCACAAGATCATGAAGGCCATGCTGCCGGGGGCCGTGTTTATTGGCTTTACGGGTACGCCATTGCTGAAGGAAGACAAGGCCACCAGTCTGGAAATTTTCGGTGGCTACATCCATACCTACAAGTTTAACGAAGGCGTCGAAGACGGCGTGGTGCTTGATCTGGTTTATGAGGCACGCGACATCGAACAGAGCCTTGGCTCGCAAGACAAGATTGATGCATGGTTTGAAGCCAAAACTAGGGGTTTGAACGACTGGCAAAAGGCTGCATTGCGTGACCAGTGGGGGACGATGCAGAAAGTGCTCAGTTCTCGCTCACGCATGGATCGTGTGGTGGAAGATGTTGTGTTTGATTTTGGTGTGAAGCCTCGCCTGTCGAGCCAAAAGGGTAACGCCATCCTGGTAGCCTCCAGTATTTTTGAAGCCTGTAAGTACTTTGAGTTGTTTCAGAAGACGGTATTCAAAGGTAAGTGCGCGGTGGTGACTTCTTACAACCCGCAAGCACAGGATGTAACGCTGGAAGAAACCGGCGCAAACACTGAAACTGAAAAGCAGTTCATCTACAACACCTATACCGCGCTACTTCAAGGTGTAGATCCCAAACCCGGCAAGAACAAAACCGAAACTTACGAAGACCAGGCCAAGCAGTTGTTCAAAGATCAGCCTGCCAACATGAAGCTGCTGATTGTGGTGGACAAGCTGCTGACTGGTTTTGATTCGCCGCATTGCACCTACCTCTACATCGACAAGTCGATGCAAGACCACGGGCTGTTTCAGGCGATCTGTCGCACCAACCGTCTGGATGGCGATGACAAGCCTTTCGGCTATATCGTGGACTACAAAGATCTGTTTAAAAAAGTGCAGGGTGCGATTGCGGTCTATACCTCTGAAATTGATGATTCAGATAGCGGAGGCAGTAGTCCTGAGATCTTGCTGCAAGACCGGCTTGAAAAAGGTCGTGAACGGCTCGATGCGGCGTTGGAGGCGATGGCTATGCTGTGCGAACCGGTGCAGCCGCCTAAGGGCGAGCTGGAACATATTCACTACTTCTGCGGTAATACCGAAAAGCCGGATGACTTGAAAGGGACTGAGCCGCAACGGGTGGCACTGTACAAGTCCACGGTAGCGCTGGTGCGAGCCTTTGCCAATATCTCGGACGATCTGCCACAAGCGGGCTACACGCCGCAGTCAATTGAGAGCATCAAGAAGGAGATAGAAAGCTATCTGAAGCTGCGGGAAGTAATCCGGCAGGCTAGTGGCGAGACGATTGATCTCAAAGCCTATGAAGCTGATATGCGGCATTTGATTGATACATACATCGAAGCGTCTGAACCGCGAGCCATTTCGCAGTTCGGTGAAATCGGTTTGCTGGACTTGATTGTGAAGAGCGGCATTGCAGACGCCATTAATAGCCTGCCTAATGGAATCAAAGACAGCCCGCAGGCGATTGCAGAGACGATTGCCAATAACGTCCGAAGCAAGATCATTAAGGATCACCTGAATGATCCGGCGTTCTACGACAAGATGTCAGTCTTGTTAACTGAGATTTTGGACAATTTGCGGCAAAAGCAAATCGACTACGAGGAGTTCCTCAGACAGATCGCGGATGTCGCCAAGCGTGTGCAAGCAGGGACTGCGGCGGATACGCCACCGGCACTTAATACGCCGGGAAAACGGGCGTTGTACAACAACCTTGGTAACGATGAGGCACTGGCTTTGCAGGTTAATGACACGGTGCTTCGAGTCAGACCTGATGCTTTTAGGGGCAATCAGGCTAGGGAGCGAGTTATTAAAGCGGCGCTACTGCCTTTGTTGAATAACAGTCAAACCGAGGTTGAGCGGATCTTTTTGATCATTGTCGCGCAGACCGAATACTGATGAAAAACCAGATTCAAATCGGTGACATTACGGTGGATGTTGTCCGCAAGGACATTAAGAACGTTCACCTTAGTGTGCATCCACCTAAGGGCAGGGTGACCATCGCTGCGCCTACGCATATGAAGCTGGACACGATCCGGGTGTTTGCAATTGCCAAGGTGACGTGGATTCGTGAGCAGCAAAAGAAATTACGCAAGCAAGACCGGGAAGCGCCAAGAGAATTTTTGAACCGCGAGAGCCATTACGTGTGGGGTGAGCGATATTTAATGAAGGCCATCGAAGTTGATGCGGTGCCTTCTGTTGAATTGATTCACAACCGAATGGTTTTTCAGACACGTCCTGGCTGGGATAAGGTGAAAAAGCAGGAGCTGCTGGATGTTTGGTATCGCGGATTGATCAAGGATGCTGTGCCGGTGTTATTGGCGAGCTGGGAGAAAAAAATCGGTGTGAAAGCGAATCGATTTTTTGTGCAGCGTATGAAGACCAAGTGGGGCAGTTGTAATCCGCTGGCTCAGTCTATTCGTTTAAACACGGACCTCGCGAAGAAGCCGCGCGAATGTCTGGAGTATATCGTTGTGCATGAGTTGGTCCATATATTGGAGCCATCTCATAATGATCGTTTCGTTGGATTGATGGATCGGTTCATGCCTAAGTGGCAGTCGCATCGGCAGTTGCTTAATAGCTTGCCGGTAAGGCAGGAGAGTTGGGTGTATTGATTGTTGCTGATCTAATTTGCTAGAAATATGGGAGCGCGCATGCCACAAGTCTCTGTCGATGATTATCTTAAAAAAATATACGAGAAAGCTATGGCTGAATTTAATACAACTGCACCCTATGACCTCTGGCTTGTTGATGGCGCATTTGTAGCTGAGCCTTGGCTTGGTGGTTTAATGCTTGGCCAATTTCCAAATTATGATTTAACTGGGAAAAAGGTACTCAGGCTCACCCAGCAAGAGTTCGATGATCTGATGAATGCCTTTCAAAATGAAAACGGCTACTTTCCTGAAACCTGAAAATAATCGAGTTCGTAAGCTGTACTACGCCCACCGCTGTCAGTCATGTGAAGCACACCAAGCACAATCAACTCATTAATATCCTGCAAGGCGGTGTCAGCCGAGCACTTGTCGATGGCCGCCCATTTACTGCTGGTGAGTTTTCCTTCAAAACCATCCAGCAGTCGGTTCAGTATTTTTATTTGTCGGGCATTCATGGGCACACCGGCCCAGTGCTGCCAGAATTTCGATTTGGCGAATACTGCTGCGAGCTACATCTCAGCCCCTTGCATGGCGCGTGACAGACAGCCAAGAAACCATACCAGCCAGGGCGTCACATCAAGCGTTCCTTTCTGGGTTTGCTCTAATTGGTAGTAGTAGTCCTTACGCTCATTCTGGATCTGCGCCGACAGGCTGTAGCAGCGCTGCGGCGTCTGCTCGGCGTGAGCGAGTGCCATGTCACCGATGGCACATGTGACGCGGCCATTGCCATCGTCAAAGGGGTGGAGCGTGACAAACCATAAGTGAGCAAGGCCAGCTTTTAATAGCGGGTGCTCTTCCTGATCCGATTCAAACCAGCGCAAAAATGTATTTATGTCTGTCTGGAGGCGATCTGCCGGTGGTGCCTGAAAATGCACCTTCTGCCTGCCAATACGACCGGACACCACTTGCATGGGGCCGCTGGTGGGTATTCTGGCCCATCGTGACCAGCCATTCTGGCGCATCGTGACCGCGCATTCTGGTCTATCGTGACCGATTTATTGGCAGCGCCAGAATCAGCGGTCACGACACCAGAACCACTGGTCACGATGCCAGAATGGCGTCGTACCGCGCCGTGATGAGGTTACGCATAGAGCAACCGAACGCGTACGCTTCCAGCTTTTTGTCTGGAGACAGCGTGCCGGTACCAAGGATCACTATGCGTAAGATAAAAGACGTATTGCGTTTGAAGCTGGTCGCCAAGCTGTCGCACCAGCAGATTGCCGATGCACTGTGCATTTCCAAGGGCGTGGTCACCAAATATGTCGGGCTTGCCGCCGTAGCGGGCCTGGACTGGCCCGCGATTCAGGCCGCCAGCGACACGGAACTGGATCACCGGCTTTATGTATTGCAAGAGCGCCCGCGTAACCATGTCCAGCCGGACTACGCGCGCCTGGACCACGAACTGCGTCGCAAGGGTATGACGCTCATGCTGCTGTGGGAAGAGTATCGGGCTGATCACGCTGATCGGCAGACCTATTCCTACCCGCAATTCTGTGTCAATTACCGGCGCTTCGCCAAACAGCTCAAGCGTTCGATGCGTCAGGTTCATTGCGCCGGCGAGAAGCTGTTCATTGATTACGCCGGCCCCACCATCGGTCTGACCGACGGCAGTCGCGCCCACATCTTTGTGGCTGCCTTGGGCGCATCGAGTTACACGTTTGCTTGCGCGACACCGCGGGAGACGATGGCCGACTGGCTCGCCTCGACAGCCAAGGCACTGAGTTTCATTGGCGGCGTGCCCCAGTTGATCGTGCCCGACAATCCCAAAGCCATGATCGCTGATGCAAACCGTTATGAGCCGCGCAGTAACGATACGGTGCTCGACTTTGCGCGGCACTATGGCACCTCGATTCTGCCGGCCAGACCGCGTCATCCGCAGGACAAAGCCAAAGCCGAGTCGGCCGTGCAAATCGTGGAACGCTGGATCATGATGCGCCTGCGGCATCAGCAATTTAGCAGCGTGCATGAAGTCAATGTCGCCATCGCGCCGCTGCTGGCAATGCTTAACGGTAAGCCATTCCAGAAGCTGCCCGGCAGTCGCGCCAGTGCCCAATTTGAAGTTCACTGCCGCATAGGCAGCTCAGAAATAGAAGAAGTACCCGTATCGTTATTCCCAGCGACCGACGCCAGAAATATTTGTTTTATTTCCACAAGACTTAGATACAAGCCGACTAATACTCGCTGACGCCACCAGAGCGCGCATTATTATCAACACTTTTAAGTGCACAACAAAGATAGTCGCGGTGTTGCTCAGTTCGCCACTTCACACCACTTGTGCTTGCAAGCAGTGCATTCCATGTTGGCATGGTCGCTTTTTAATTGGGAAGCAACAGGCAGTCCCGCAGGCCATTGTCGTGCAATCGGATCAACGGGCTCACCTTTGCACTTTCCACAACGTGGACAGTACAGCAGAGTCTTGGATTCCACGTCTGCCATCAAATGAGCCTCGGATGCCATAGTGGCTATCCAGTCTGGAGCACTGACCCACTTTGCCGTCATCGACAGCGTATCGATCTTCAGTCTGCCTGAGCTGTAACTCAGGAGTACAGTTTCTTTCGTGGGCGGAGCTTTCAGGAACGAGGCAACCATACCGAATTTAACTACCGCAAAACCATCCCAATCGCACTCAATGAAAGGGCATCGAGTTTGTGCGCCAATGAGACTGAAGACTACTTCATTATCAAGTTTGCCAATGTAAATTTCGCCGGATTTCATGGCGACCATGACGCGCTTTGGTGCAAGACGTTTGAGCGAGGCGATTAAATGAGCTGCAGTCAGTTTAAGTAATGGCATGATTGTCGGTTTAGATTATGGCGTCACCCAACAAGCGATTGATTTTGCCGGTGGACTTATCTTTGATGTCTACTGCGACGCATAAGTCTTTACGAATTGCAGCGCTTAGTTCGGATGAAGTCCTGCATAAATGAACATTTCGGGAGCATGCCGGACAGTGCCTCTGCGATGCGATCTTTGTAATCTGAAGGTCATCCCAGTTACGCGGACACTTGAAGCGAAAAGTGCAGTTACGTATTTCTTTCATTATGAATTCCCTGATTTTTTAATCTCAAATTAATAGTCATTATGGCTAAAGACGATACGTCATTTATTGAAAGATACTCGGTTTCAAGTTCGAACTGCAACACGGTTTAAAGATTCATGAAACACATGCTGCTTTTTTTTGGTTTTCTCGAATGCCAATCCAATGGCAGTATTCAACCTCTTTTGGGGAGCGATTTCATTGCGGATACGATAGGGTTTGGTGCTTTTGGTGGATGTTTATGCTTGATTCTTTTTAAGGAGGTCGACATGCGAAGGTCTGAGTGTTCATCGCAAAACCACTTGCTAGCCTTTGGGTGTTTACGCTAAAGTTCTTTTAACAACTAACCCGTGATGGCTGTGTAGCCTGTCTATCAGAAGTGCGGAGGAGAAAGCCGGCGAAAGCCGGTTTTTTCATTTCAGGACGCTCAGCGCACCGTACTCGCGTCTACATTGATGGCTATAACCTCTGCTATGGTTGCCTTAAGGGTTCCACTCTTAAGTGGCTTGATCTTTCATATCTCTTCGAAAAAAGTGTCATGTGATTGAGGTAAACGTGATGTCACCGCCCATGCACTACCTTCCATGAGGTGTATTCAGACATCCGCAAACCATAACGTGCTAGTACACCCTCGTGCAGTCGCCTGAGTTCTTCGATGATTAGTGCTTGCAGATTGGCCTGCTCGTGTTCTGGAATGTGCTCCATGACAGATTGTTGAATACTGACTAAGGGATCACATTCGGGATGAATGATCACCTCACGGAAGGTCTGCTTGATGAAGTCACGCCAAGCCAGGCGAAGAGGGCCTGGTTCTGCAAGGTCTTGCTTGATGGCTAGGTATTCTTTCGTCGAGCGCTCATAGGTCCAGACGTATAGATCCCGCAGTAGCTCGACGCGGGTCAATTTATACACGCCTAGCGTGGCGCGGCTGTATGCCAGCTCAGTAGTTTAGCCAGTGTCAATCCGTTCCCGGATGCCTGAATGCTGCTCAGTAAATTTGTGGTGTATGACATGACTATGCTGGCGCCGTTTAACAATATTGTGGCTCAGTTATGGCGCAGTTTGTGAAACTGCGCCATTTTTACCTGTTGAAGTGGCGCTGTTTTGCGAGATATGAATTAGTGTTGGCAAGTTGCAGGCGATAAGGCAACTATCCTCCGCAAGTTGATGATTTCCTGCGCCCGTTTGCGTTTCCGGCGGTAATGCAATAACTTTATTTATGCCGGAAACGGCTGTTGAGCCTAGGTTTGGTTTCCAGCATAATTAGAAAATCATTGTTTTTGCCGGAAACGCCATGAAACCGCTAACAAACCAGCAACGCCTTCACCAAGTGAATACCGAACAACTTTTTGAAAACTATCGTTCCGCTCTCAGTCATGCAGCATCCTATACCTATGGAATGCGCTGGAAAACGGTGCGGAATACTGAATATCTGTTTAGGGATCGGGACCGGAGTGGTAACGGCAAGTCGCTTGGACCGAGGTCGGCAGAAACCGAGGCGTTATTGGCGGCATTTACTGCCGGACGAGACTTAGCGAAGGAACGTTTGCGGCTGATAACGGAAAAAATTGAAGAGCAGGCAAGGTTAAATAAGGCTTTGCGGCTCAATCGCGTTCCTCGCGTTGTGGCTCGTGTGCTGCGCGAACTCGACCGGGCCGGCCTTCATGATGGATTTACCGTCATTGGAGCTCAGGCTTTGCACGCCTACGAAGCGGCTGCGGGCACGCACTTTCTGCTCGAATCACTCGCATCTGGTGATGTCGACTTGCTCTACGATACACGCCAAAAAATGACGGTCGTGTCGGAGAAACTAGACGGCAACGGATTGCTGGGCTTGCTAAAAAAGGCGGACAAGACATTTGAATGTGTTCGCGAAAATGGCTACCGCGCCGCCAATGCCGGCCAGTTCATGGTGGATCTCGTGATTGCACCTCGCGGCATGCAGGTCACGGAAAACGTCACGTTCTCCGAGTCGGATCTAGTTGCCACGGAAGTGCCCGGCCTGCAGTGGCTGTTGAATTCCCCCAAGCTCGATGCAGTCGCCATTGATGAGGATGGCTGGCCAGTACCAATGCGGGCACCAGACCCGCGCGCTTTTGCCTTGCACAAGGCTTGGCTCTCTGGGCTATCCACACGTGAACCAATCAAAAAACCACGTGACCTGGCTCAGGCTCAGGCAGTAGCTAAACTCGTCCAGGATGAAATGCCTCACCTTCCATTCGAGAGTGCGCTGACTTCGCTGCATGGTGATGTGCGCAAGATGCTGCCGCTGCTGATCCGTTAGCCAGTCCAAGCCATTGACGGCTAAAGCGCATTCAAAGGAATCTTCGCATAAGCAATGCCATTGGCTTCCTTCGGCGGCAGTTCACCGGCGCGTATGTTGATCTGCACAGCCGGCAAGATCAGAACGGGCATCTCCAATGTGGCATCGCGCTTGGTGCGCATGCTGACAAATTCTTCTTCGCTGATGCCGTCATGCACATGAATATTTTTGGCGCGCTGTTCTGCCACTGTCGACTCGAAGGCTACCTCGCGGTTGTCGGGCGGGTAATCGTGACACATGAACAGGCGTGTCTGCGGCGGCAGGCTCAGCAGCTTGCGTGTTGATGCATACAGCGTTCTGGCGTCGCCGCCGGGGAAGTCGCAACGCGCGGTGCCGACGTCCGGCATAAATAAAGTGTCGCCAACAAAAACCGTATCGCCGAACTGGTAAGCCACGCAAGCGGGGGTGTGGCCCGGCACAAAAAGAATCTTGCCGGCCAATTCACCTACGTGGATTTCTTCACCTTCCTTGAACAGGTGGTCGAACTGGGAACCGTCGAGTTTGAATGTGCTCTCCAGATTGAAAATACCTTTGAAAACCTTTTGCACGGCGGTGATGTGGTTACCGATGGCTGTTTTTCCGCCCAGCTGTGCCTTCAGGTATGGCGCAGCGGTCAAGTGATCGGCGTGCGCGTGGGTCTCCAGAATCCATTCAACACGCAGCTTGTTGGCGCGCACGTAGTCGACCACTTTGTCGGCGGTGGCGTGGCTGGTGCGTCCGGACTTGGGGTCGTAGTCCAGTACGGAGTCAATGATGGCGCAAGCCGACTCAGGCCCCTGATGCACGACGTAAGTCACCGTCCAAGTGCCGGGATCAAAAATGCCATGTACTTCTGGGGTGACTGGGGAGGTGGTCATGGTCAGGCCTTCCATTAAGATTTTCATATTCTATTGACTTATATATTATTGGTCAATAAAATAAGGTCATCCATTAAAGAAATGAATCATGACGACAGTAGCCATCGAATTATCCGAAATGCAAAGCGCGGCGGGAAAGGCTTGCAGGCTGATGAAGACTCTTGCTAACCCGGACCGCCTTCTGATCCTGTGTCAATTGGCAGAGGGGGAAAAACGCGTCGGCGAACTCGAAGAGCTGCTGGGTATCGTGCAGCCCACGTTGTCGCAGCAGTTGACTGTCTTGCGTGATGAAGAATTAGTGAGCACGCGCCGAGACGGCAAGAATATTTATTACGCGCTCAGCAGCCCGCAAGTGCTGGCCGTAATGGAAGTGCTCTATACCCAGTTTTGCAAACCCTCTACCAAGGACTGAACATGACAATTGACTGGATTCATTTCACGCCGTGGGCCTCGCTGGCCGGTGGCATTTTGCTCGGCCTTGCATCTGCGCTCTTCATTCTGGTGAATGGCCGCATCCTCGGTATCAGCGGCATCTTGGGCGGACTGCTCACGCCGCTCAAAGGTGATATTGGTTGGCGGCTTGCTTTCCTGTTGGGCCTGGCCGCAGCGCCGCTGCTGTTTTCTGTCTTCGCACCTGCTGACTTAGTACAAGCACCCCGCATAGACGCTGAATTTGGCGCACTGGCTGTTGCGGGACTGTTGGTTGGTTTTGGTACGCGTTACGGTTCGGGCTGCACGAGTGGTCATGGTGTTTGCGGCTTGTCGCGTTTGTCGCCGAGGTCAATGGTGGCAACAGCTACGTTCATGGCAGCGGGCTTCTTGATGGTCTATGCAGTTCGCCACATTTTTCAAGGGAGCCTGTAATGAAACATCGCCTCAGTGAATTTTTTGTTGGTCTGCTGTTTGGTGTAGGTCTTCTGCTCTCCGGCATGACAGATCCCGGCAAAGTGATTGGTTTCCTCGACCTCTTCGGCGCATGGGATCCTTCTCTGGCACTGGTCATGGGCGGCGCTATTTTTGTCGGAATATTTGCTTTCTCTGTTGCTAAAAAAAGGACGGTCAGTTTCTTTGGTGGCGCACTGCGCTTACCAACGACTGAGCAAATCGACAAGCGACTGTTAATTGGTGCGGTGCTCTTTGGAGCAGGCTGGGGCTTGGCTGGATTCTGTCCCGGGCCTGCGCTGGTTTCCTTGTTTGCAGGACAAGCCAAGGCAGCTATTTTTGTGGGCTTCATGATCGCAGGGATGATCCTTTTTGAAATCATCAACCGCCGCACACGGCAGAGAACGCTTGCTGGTTCATGAGCGGGAATCGCTATCTGCCTTCCATGCCGGTGCTGACGTGGGGGCATAGTTACGACCGCAATACCTTCGTCAGTGATATGGTCGCTGCATTGATCGTGACCATCATGCTGATCCCGCAGAGTCTGGCCTATGCCATGCTCGCGGGTCTGCCGCCAGAAGTCGGGCTTTATGCCAGCGTGGCACCGCTGCTGATCTATGCCATCTTTGGCAGCAGCCGCGTGCTGGCAGTCGGGCCAGTGGCGGTTGTCTCGCTGATGACTGCTGTCGCCATTGGCGAGCATGCTGTGGCGGGTTCACCAGCTTATTGGGCTGTTGCCATCACACTCGCTTTTATCTCTGGAAGCATGCTGCTGTTGATGGGTTTTTTGCGGCTGGGCTTTCTGGCTAACTTTTTAAGTCATCCAGTTATTTCAGGTTTTATCTCGGCCTCGGGGCTGTTGATTGCCGCCAGCCAGTTGAAGAGCATCATGGGTGTGAAAGCAGACGGTCATAACTTCATCGACCTCGCTCATTCTCTTTTCCTGCAAATTCCGAATACGCACCTGCTGACTTTTTACGTCGGCGTGTTGGCCACGGTTTTTTTGTTCTGGGTACGCAAAGGATTTAAGCCGCTATTAATGCGCGTGGGATTGAAAGACCGTACTGCCGATGTGCTGGCTAAGGCCGGTCCGGTGGCGGCCATTGCTTTGACGGCGTTGTTGACCTGGGCTTTTGAATGGCAAACGCAGGGCTTGAAAATTGTGGGTACCGTTCCACAAGGTTTACCGCCACTGACTTTGCCATTGTGGGATCTCGCACTCTGGAAAGAACTGGCCATACCTGCGCTGCTCATCAGCGTGGTGGGATTTGTGGAGTCTGTGTCGGTCGGCCAAACGCTGGCCGCAAAAAGACGGCAGCGTATCGAGCCCGATCAAGAACTCGTAGCGCTGGGCGCGAGTAATGTAGCCGCCGCTTTCACGGGTGGCTTTCCCGTGACGGGTGGCTTTGCCCGCTCGGTGGTGAACTTTGATGCGGGTGCGCAGACGCCTGCTGCCGGTGCTTTTGCCGCAATCGGCATTGCGCTGGCTTCTTTGCTCTTAACGCCGGCTTTGTATTTTCTGCCGCAAGCTACGCTGTCTGCCACGATCATTGTGGCAGTGCTGTCGCTGGTGGACTTCAGTATTCTCAAGAAGACGTGGGTCTATTCGAAAGCTGATTTTGTCGCCGTGCTGGCCACGCTGTTTGCGACGCTGGCTATGGGCGTAGAAGCCGGGCTAGTCGTCGGTGTGGGTGTGTCGCTGGTGCTGTATCTGTACAGGACCAGCCATCCCCATATTGCTGAAGTAGGTCAGGTGCCCGGCACCGAGCATTTTCGTAATGTGCTGCGCCACGCAGTTAGTGTCAGCCCGACAGTGGTCAGCTTGCGGGTCGATGAAAGTCTCTACTTCGCCAACGCAAGAGCACTGGAGGACAGGATCAATGAAGTAGTGGCCACGCATCCTGAATTAGCGCATGTCGTATTGCAATGCTCAGCCATAAACGACATTGACACCAGTGCGCTGGAGAGTCTTGAGACGATTGAAAAAAGACTGCGGGATTCTGGCATTGCACTGCACTTGTCGGAAGTGAAGGGCCCAGTGATGGATCGCTTGAAGAAGACACATTTTCTTCAAGCGCTCAGCGGCAAGGTTTTCCTGACCCACTTTCAAGCTGTTCAGGAACTGGCACCAGCCCACTAGTCAAAAGCTGAGGCTGGCGACGTAGGAGTACAAAGGAATACCCAAGATGATGTTGAACGGGAAGGTAATCCCGAGCGACATACCCATATACAAAGCAGGATTCACTTCCGGCAGTGCATGACGCAATACCGCAGGCACTGCAATGTAAGAAGCGCTGGCAGCGAGCACCATCAACAAGATAGTCTCACCCAGCGGCAAGCCTACCAGCCTGCAAAGACCCAGCGCCAAGGAGGCGTGGATTAAAGGCGCGCCAATTGCGTAGAGCAGGGTGATGGCTGGCTTGCCTCTGAGGCCGTCAAAATTCTTTGCTGCCATCAAGCCCATATCGAGCAAGAAGAAGGCGAGCATGCCTTTGAAGAGGTCAATGGAAAAAGGCGCCATGATTTTTTGACCGCCGTCTCCGCTGATGAGGCCAACTATCATTGAACCCATTAACAACAATTGAGCGCCGTCGGTAAACGACTCGTGCAAAATTTTTGATATGCCGACAGGGTTGGTCTTCTTCGTTGACTGCGCCCGTGCTTTGTTGGCCAGAAGAATAGCAAGAATAATCGCAGGCGATTCCATCAGCGCCATCGCGGCAGCCATGTGACCGCCGTAGCTGATGCCAGCCTGGTCAAGCGCCTGCGTGGCAGTGATAAACGTCACCGCACTGACTGAGCCATAGGTAGCTGCGATAGCAGCAGAATCATAATTATTTAATTTGGTTCGCAAGACGACATAACCAATTAAAGGAATAATGATTGCCATCAAAATGGCAAGCCCGAGAGCAAGGCCGATTTCAAGCGTAAAACCGGATTTTTGCAGCGCAAATCCGCCTTTCAAGCCTAGCGCCATTAACAGGTACAAGGACAGGAAGCGCGCAATAGGCTGCGGGATTTCAAGATTGGATTTGACTGCACCGGCAAATGCGCCGAAGACAAAAAAGAGAATGGCAGGGTCGAGAAAATTATTCATTGCGGCATGATAATTGAACTCGGCGATTCACGTATTGGCCCTAAAAATTTTCAGGTATTATTTGCAGAGCTTGATTCAAGCGACAATCTGGCAAGTTACTTGATAAACCAACCAGGAAAATAAAATGAAAATCAAACAAATCCTCACCGGTGTCGAACTCGTGATCGCTGATCTTGAAGTTGATCTCAACGGTGCGCTGCGCACGAGCCCAACCTTATGCGCACTGCTCAAGGACGATCATGGTAAGGAAATTGTGGTGCCGCTCAATACGCCAGACGGGCGGCCTATTTTCATGAATATGGAAAACGCGATCGTTTCCGAATCCTGAGCAACGAGCGTTTGATGGTTGTGTGGAGGGCGCTCAGGTACCCGCAGCAGCATGCACCCTGATGGTGACATCACCAACCGTCACCACCTGACCTGCACGTACCTTGCAGGTCTTGCGCAGTTCTGTTTTGCCGTCCACCTTCACGTCGCCACTGGCGACGATCAATTTTCCTGCGCCTCCGCTGTCGCATAAGCCGATCAGCTTGAGCAGCTGATTCAATTCCACATAGTCGCCGTCAAGGCTGAAGTCACATTTTTTCATTGGCAGATTATATGTCAGAGAGCTTGGCCTTTAGCCTCTCGGCACTACAGTCTCATCTTTTGCAAGGAACCATTTGCAGTTCTGCATCTCTATGTAAAGGTAGGAAGGTAGAGGCAAGAATAAAATAAGAGAGCCTCCGTGCCATTTTCGTTTCAATTCGTTTTGATGGATTGATGCATGCGAATCGCGCAGGTTTCCCCACTTTTTGAAAGCGTTCCTCCAAAAGGCTATGGAGGAACGGAGCGTGTTATCTCCTACCTGACTGAAGAGCTGGTTCGTCAGGGGCATGAGGTGACGCTGTTTGCGACCGCCGATTCCATTACCTCTGCCAAGCTAGTGCCCAGCGTCGAACGCTCACTGCGCGCTGAAATGCTGAACCGCTCCTGGCTCGCTTACGACGCCATACAGATGGACAAGGTCGCCAAGCAGGCGAGCAACTTCGACATCATTCATTTCCACACTGACTATTTGCACTTCCCGTTGGCGCTCAATCTCAGTACGCCGCATGTGACGACCTTGCATGGACGACTGGATCTGCCGGAGCTGGTGCCGCTGTTTGAACATTTCACCACTTGCCCGATGGTGTCCATTTCAGATAGCCAGCGCGAGCCGCTGGCGTGGGCTAACTGGTGCGGCACGGTGTACCACGGCTTGCCACCTGACTTGTACGCTTTCCATCCTGAAGCAGGAAAATATTTTGCTTTTCTGGGTCGCATCTCGCCGGAGAAGCGCGTAGACCGTGCTATTGAGATTGCGCTTGCCAGCAACACGCAGCTATATGTCGCCGCCAAAGTCGACAAAGCCGACGAAGCGTATTTCAAGAATGAGATCTGCCCGTTATTTGAGCATCCGCTGATTCATTACATCGGTGAAGTGGACGAGCAGCAGAAGCACGCGCTGCTGGCGCAGGCAAAAGCTTTGCTGTTCCCGATCGATTGGCCCGAACCGTTCGGCTTAGTGATGATCGAAGCTTTTTCTTGCGGTGTGCCTGTCATCGCTTATAGCCATGGATCAGTTCCAGAGATCATTGAAGAAGGGGTGAACGGCTTCATCGTTCACAACCAGCAAGAGGCAATACAGGCAGCGAGCAAGGTGGAAAAAATTAACCGTGCAACATGTCGGGCTTCATTTGAGAATCGGTTCACAGCTTCGCATATGGCAGAAAATTATTTGCAGATCTACCGGCGCTTGATAACGCAAGCCTCAGCGTAACCAGGAAAAAACATGGTTGAAAAAATCCAGCTCGGCGAGCAGTGGTACATCCTTGCTACGTCTTCGCCAACCGACGAACGGCGGCGAGTTCTCAAGCATGACAAACTGTTTGCCATGTTTGATCGCTTTGGCGACGTGCAATCGATAGGCTTGGGCGAAGAAGGCCTCTACCATGGTGACACCTGTTTTTTGTCGCATCTGGAGTTGCGCATAGAAGACGTGCGGCCCATGTATCTGAATTCAACCGTCAAGGATGACAACGGCCTGTTCATTATCGAGTTGATGAATCCCGACCTCCATCCGGAAGGCAAGAACCGGATTTTAAAAGGCGAGTTGCATGTCTTTCGCGCCAAGCTACTTTATGAAAATACTTGCCATGAGCATGTGCGTCTGGTGAATTTCGGGCTTGAGCCTATCGAAGCGAATATCTCAATCGAATTTGCGGCCGACTACAAAGATATTTTTGAAGTACGCGGCACCTTGCGCAAACGGCGCGGTGAACATCTGCCGCCCAAGGTAGGTAAAAGTGACGTAGTGCTTGGCTACCGCGGTCTAGACGGCGTGGTGCGCCAGACGCATGTAGTCTTTGAGCCGCAACCCGATTCCCTGCTGGGTGACCGTGCAGATTTTAAAGTCGTGCTGCCGCCGAAAGCCGAAGCACATTTTTATATCAAAATCGGCTGTGTGCAGGACGGTGTTCCTTCCAGTGCCCATGACTACTACAGCGCCTTTACCCGTGTCAGTGAATTTTCCCGCTCGCGGAGTGAAGAGCGTTGTCGCATCGTGACTTCGGATCCTTTTTTCAATCGCTGGGTTGATCGCTCAACCGCCGACCTCATCATGCTGACGACCCGTTTGCCTGAAGGGGATTATCCCTTCGCCGGCTTGCCGTGGTACTCGACCACGTTCGGCCGCGACGGCATCTTGACGGCACATGAATATCTGTGGATAGATCCTGGCATGGCCAAGGGCGTACTTAGTTTTTTGGCGGATACACAGGCGCGTGAAATGGATGCCGTGCGTGACGCCGAGCCCGGCAAAATTTTGCACGAAGCGCGCGATGGCGAACTGGCGGCTCTGAAGGAAATTCCGTTTGGCCGCTATTACGGCACGGTCGACGCCACACCCTTGTTCATTGGTCTGGCTGGTGCTTATTACGAGCGCACCGGCGATCTTGAATTTATTCGTACTATCTGGCCCAACATATTGGCGGCGCTAAACTGGATTGATAATTATGGTGACCGGGACGGCGATGGCTTTGTCGAATATGCGCGTCGTGCGGAATCTGGCTTGGCACAACAAGGCTGGAAAGATTCGCACGACTCGATATTCCATCGCGATGGCCAGCTGGCCGAAGCACCTATCGCCTTATGTGAAGTGCAGGGCTATGTCTATGACGCGAAGCTGCGCGCATCCCGACTTGCCATTTTATTTTGCGAATATGAACTCGCAGCGGACTTGGAGCGTGATGCCATCGCTCTGAAAAAACGTTTTGACGAAGCATTTTGGTGCGAAGAAATCGGCACCTATGCGCTGGCGCTGGATGGCCACAAGCGTCAATGCAAAGTCGCCTCATCAAATGCTGGTCATACGCTCTGGTCCGGCATTGCAACGCCGCGTCATGCCGCGCAAATAGCAGACCAGTTATTGTCGCGTGATTTTTACTGCGGCTGGGGTATACGGACTATACCGAGCTCGGCATCGCGCTATAACCCTATGGCGTACCACAATGGTTCAGTCTGGCCGCATGACAATGCCATCATCGCAGAAGGCATGGCGCGGTACGGCTTTACTGCTAAAGCCATGACGGTGTTTAGCGGCTTGCGTGATGTTAGTCTTTACATGGACCAGCACCGTATGCCTGAACTGTTCTGTGGTTTTGAAAAACGGCCGGACGAAGGGCCAACTTTATATCCGGTGGCCTGCTCGCCGCAGGCTTGGGCTGCGGCTTGCGTTTTCTCGTTGATGCAAGCGTGTCTGGGTTTGTCATTCGATCCGGAAAAACCCGAAATTCGATTCCGGCATCCGCAACTGCCGTCCTTTTTGGACCATGTAGAAATACGCGATTTGACCATACGCGGTACGACCGTTGATCTTTGGCTGCAGCGCTATCCGAACAACGTCGGCGTCAATGTCATCCGCAAACGCGGCGACGCCGAAGTAGTTGCAGTCGCCTGAGTTTTATTTCAATTCGCCGCTGGCTAGCAGGCGCTTGAGATCGGTGTAGCCGCCGATCAGGCTGCCTTCTGCAAAGACCATAGGGAAGGTCGGCCAACCGGTCCACATTTTAAGAGCGCCACGCTCACGCCATTTGCTGACATAGCTACCGTACTCCAGATAGTGAAAGCTCAGACCCGCTGCAGTTAGTGCCTGACAAGCTTTCTTGCAGTAGGGATTGATCGCCATGCCAATTACCGTAATCCGGTGTGAAGAAATTGCAGACTGAGCTTCTGTAATGACCTGCTGCTGGTAGTTGCTGACTTGCTCGCGGATTGATGGGTGGAGTTGGCTGGTGTCGAGTATTTTTCTTGTCATGATTTTAAAATTCGTATTCCAATTGCATTCGGAAAGTCTTGCTATTGATCGCTTCTGTTTTACCGATCAGATAGGCAGCATTGTATTTGATTGCTTTGCGATTCCCGAGATTGAATTTGCCGAAGATCGCAGGGCCAGCTCTATGCGATTGTTCATTGCCGCTGCTCCAGCGGTCCCAGTCCCCGACTTCACCAAAGCCTTGTATGCCGAAGTGCAGCGTTGGTTTTAAACGGTACTTGACCTGGTACTGATAGCTCGCTTGCGTACGATTTGAAAAGTCTGCAAAGTAGTTGCGAGTGAAAAGCAGGTTGGCATTGACTTGCGTCTTGCCAAAATCAGTCTGCAGCAGTGGACCGAATTTGACTTCATAACCTTCGCTGCGATCTTTCGGACGTTCGACCTCCACCAGCAGGCCAAGGTCAACCGGATACTTCCCGGTCTCGGTCAACTGGAATTTGTTTTCCCATTCAATCGCATCAAATTCAGTCGTGCCGGTTGCGCGGTTGTACTTCAGGTACACCTCGGTAAACCAGCGCTCGGTAACGCCATAGCCCAGACCGATAGAGGCGGCTGACTTATCTTCTTCACGGTTAGACATTTTGCGTGAACCGAATTTGAAGTCGATTTCACGCTCACCTTGTACAACGTTAGGGGTATAGATGTATTCGGAAGGGCCTGCAAAAACGACTGGCGACATCACTACACCGACCAGCAAACTGAGGGTATGGTTTTTTTTCATGATTTCAGGCTCTGCCGGTCGCCAATACCGGTTTTTGCTGGCGTTTCACGAGAGCTGTGCCGAAAAATATGACCGCAAGCGTGACGAAGTAAAACAGCATTTGCATACCAGTTGGGCTGGCTTCGTAACCAACAAGCACATGCAATACCGACCCCACTGCAGATTTGGTTGGCAAGATGTGCGACATATCCCAGATCGGTGACGCCAGCGTAGGCAGCCAGTCAGCCTGAATCAGGAAGCGCGCCATTTGCCCGGCAAGGCCTGCTGCCAGCAACAAAAGCAAGGTGCTGGTTACGGAAAAAAACCAGCGCACGGGTATGCGCATCAAGCCCAAAAACATGATCAACCCGACCACCACGCCACCTGCTAAACCGAGCGCGCCGCCGGCAATAATATTGGAAATGCTCATGCTCGCGCTTGAAGCGAGGCCATGCATGAACAGCACGCTTTCCGCCCCTTCGCGCAGCACGGTCAAGGCGACCAGTATGGCTAAAGCAGAGATCGCTTTAGTGCCGTCTCTGACGTCAGTACCGACTTGTCTGGCATCGCGCGCGAGTTCTGCGCCGTGCGAAGACATCCAGATGTGGTGCCAAGCGAGCATCAAGACCGCAATGCCCAAGACTGCTGCATTGAATAGTTCCTGGCCGCTGCCGTCAGCAAGTTGTCCTATTGTTTCGGTAAGTCCGGCGATGACGCCCGAACCGAGCAAGCCAGCAACGACGCCAGCTGCCAGCCACAGACCGCGACCTTTTACACCACGGGTTGCAGCAGCAATGATGCCTAGAACGAGCGCTGCTTCCAGCGTTTCACGAAAAATAATCAGGGCTGAGCCGAACATGATTGTTTACTCCGCGATGACTACGCCACGCGCAGTCGCTTGATTGAACTCGCCAAAAAACGGATAACTGCCCGGTTTCAGCGGACCGATATAAACCGTCGCTTTGGAGCGCGGCGCGATGATTTTTTCACGGTTCAGTTCGTGGCTTTCAAATTCTTCCGCTGTCGCATCTTGATTTTCGATAATCAACTTGATCTTTTTGCCGGCAGGTACGCGCACCTCGGCGGGTGTGAATTTGTGATCTTTGATCGTGATGGCTATTTCTGCATCTGCTGCGATAGCAAATAGAGGGGAGAGCGCAAGCGCCAAAGCCAGAGTACGCAATGTCATGATGGTTTGCCTGTTAGATGGTAAAAGCTAAAGAAATTAAATGCTAATCATTCTCATTTAAGGTGTCAATCGATTTATGAACGTTTGAGCCTTATGCGGCGGTTTACTGATCATGCGCAAGATCGAATCAAAAATGGCGGATTCTTCCACTAGTCTGCCCGGTCTCTCCCATTGAAAAGTAGCAGTGGTTTCCTATACTGATAAGCATCCTGCTACCAATTTTGGAGAGCGCCATGCGACACAGGCTTTACTACCTGCACCCCGACATAGACAGCGCACGCCGCACGCTTGACGAATTACTGCTCGCGCGCATCGAAGAACGTTATATCCGTTTCATGACAGATGGCAGACCTATCCCTGCAGATCTGCCCGAAGCCAACTTGCTTCATAAAACCGATGTGCTGCATGGTGCAGCCTTTGGGATGTTGTGCGGCGCGGGCTTGGGAATAGGCTTGGCATTTCTGATAGTGAGCTACCTGAATTTGAATGAGGCGAGTCCATTGATTTTCCTGGCCAGCACTCTCGTTGGTATTTTGTTTGGCGGCTGGGCAGCAAGTCTTGTAGGTGCGGCGATTCCGAATTCGCAACTGCGCAAATTCCAAGCCGAACTTGAAAAAGGCAAGTTGCTGCTGATTGTGGATGTGCCTGCCCGCCGCATCAGGCAGATCGAAGAGATTTTGCAGCAAAGGCATCCCGAGATGCAGTTCTGTGGCGAGGACACACATCGTCCGGTATTCCCCTGAAAAGATCCAAACAACAGGAGTTTGTCATGCAGCGTCATCTTCATTTGCCGCATCTGAGAATGCAGCAGCCGGACTGGATCGCTGCGCTGGCAGCAGGTATTGTCGCCGGTGCTGTGCTGATGGTGCTGTCGCTGCTATGGTCTGCTACAGATATGACGACACATCCGTGGATACTAGCTCGGCGTATTGCCGCCATCACGATGGGGCAGCAAGTCTTGGGTGAGGCAGAGTTTTCAGCTGCGGTCGTAGCAGTCATGGCGTTGACACACTATGCTTTGGGCGTAATTTTCGCGCTGATCCTGTCCTTGATCGTCGCGGCTTTGCATCTTGATGGCAGTCCGGGAAAAGTGATTGTAGTCGGAGCTTTGTTTGGTCTGGTGCTTTATCTGGTCAACTTTTATTTGCTGGCTGATTTTTTCCCTTGGTTCGTTGACATGCGCGGCGGGGTTACCTTGCTTGCGCATTTAATTTTCGGGATGCTTACTGCCGGTGTTTACTGGAAGCTGGAAAAGCATAGCGTGGTGGCCTAAAAAACTGGTTAGGTTTGTTCACCATTCCTGCAGCAGCTTCCCCGCAACCTGCTCTGACAGAACAAGCACCAGTTTCAAGCGCGCCCGCGTCATGCCCACAAACAGCTTGCGGAAATTTTTCTCATCCAGCGTTTCAAAATCAATTTCGGTAAAAATCACGGCCGGTGCGGATTGTCCCTTGAAGCGATAAACAGATTCAGTCAACAATTCACCATCGCGAAAAACTGGATTGCCGAATAAGTCATAGCTGCCATCGAACGATTTAAGGCTGTGGTTGCCAAGTGCATCCAGATTCAGCAAGACGGAATTTTCCCTGCCACGAAAACTGATCAAGGCAATATCATTGCGCGTAAAACCAGCGCCGAGGCAACGCGTAATAGCCTGCTTGGTCTGTAAAAAAAGCTGTGCACTGTCGCCAGCCGGATAAGAGAGCACATCAATGTCAGCGCCGGCGAACGGACTGGCAGCATCTATCTGGTGGCCGGCCGGTGCCAGTGATGCCAGCAAATCCACAATCTGACGCGGGCTGCGGTAGTTGGCAGCCGAGCGCAATGTCACCCAACCCGGCAGCGCAACAGGTTCGCGACCATACAGATTTTGCATCGGGTCTTCGAGCCAGATTGCGCGGCCGTCTGGCTTCAACAGGCGCAGCAAGGTATCGCGCCATGCTTCTGAAAAGTCCTGTCCTTCATCGACGATGAGTACATCGAATTGCCATTCGGGTGGCAATGCACTTTCAGCCAGATTAGCTTCGAGTTTTTTCCAGATGCCGGCATCGCGATAGTCGGGGCTGTCGCCGTGCTCGCGCGCGAAGCTGTCGCACAGCTGATGAAAACTGGCGACCCTGCCACCGACAGGCACCAGCCTGTTCACATGATCGGCAAGGGGCCGGTTATACGACACATACAAGGGTTTTTTGCCGGCAGCGATTGCCGCCGCATACTCAGCCAGTGCCAGTTGCGTCTTGCCGCTGCCGGCAGTGCCGATTACGCGCAGACGGAAGGGCGTAAATTCCAGCTGTCTGGCCCAGCTTGCCAGCCCGCCTGATAGCCGTGTGACCAAGGCGGTTGCCTGCCCGATCATCGCGCTTGGATCAGGCAGTAACTGCAGTACATCGCCAAAAAATTTCAGTACCCGCTCACGCTGCGCGCTGGCCTCTGTCGCCGGCAGTATCTGCTGTATCAGCGCCGGCAGTTTGTCCTTGTTGCGGGCGTCGACTATGCGCGCGGCATCAATGCCGGCAATCTCTACCCGCTTGATTTGATAGTCAGGGCAGTAGAGCAAATAATCAATCGACAAGGCCTCGCCATCCTTGCCATCCTTGCCGAAGCGCTGCAGCAGTACCGAAACTGTACGCATGATCTGATTGCGTACCAGCTTGGGTTTGTCCATGCCCGGATATTTCTTGGCCAGCCCTTCATAAGTCTCGGTCAGAAAGCCGGATTTTTGCTCGATTAACAAAACGCGGCCACTTGGCGCGACGATGATGAAATCAATTTCGCCATAGGCAGAAAAACCCTTTTCGACATTGGTCCAGTGCACGCCATGAAATACCGTATAGATATCCGGCAGTGCGGTGGCCAATAGCGTCAAGGTTTCGATTTCGCGTTGCGCGGCACCGGTTACGGATAGTTCGCGCCAGCCAGCAGGATGTACTTGCGCCATGGTCAAGGTCGGGAAATTGAGGTGCAGCTATTGTAGCCACACTTGTAGCCACAATCATGCGCATGCCATAAATGAAAGAGGCCGCAGATCCTGAAGAACGAGCGACAGAACTGCTAAACTTCTCTGCGTTAAGAACCGGAGATGAACATGAACGGCATTTTTCTAGCCATCGTCGCGCTGATCATTGGCGCTGCATTGGGTGCAGCGATTGCGTGGCTGCTTGCCAAAAGCCGGCATGGCGTCGAACTGGCTACCTCGCATGAACGTTTGCGCTCGCTGGAACAAGCCAACCAGACATTGCGCGCTGATCACGCCGCTGACAGCCATGACGCGCATGAATTGCAAAACCAGCTGACCATTCTCGATCGTGAACTCGCCACCGTCAGCACAAGACTCGAAGAAGAGCGCAAGCAGTCGGTAGAAAAACTCGTGCTGCTGCGCGAGATGAGCGAGACCAGCAAAAAGGCACTGACAGAAGAATTCCAGAATCTCGCCAACAACATCCTCGAAGACAAGACACGCCGCTTTACCGAACAAAATCAAGAAAACCTTGGACAGTTGCTGAATCCTTTCAAGGAAAGGCTCAACGAATTCAAGTCCAAAGTCGAAGAGATTCATTATCACGATACGCAGCAGCAGGCTGCGATGAAAGTGGAACTCACACAACTGAAAGAACTGAACCGCCAAATGACGGAAGAAGCGCACGACCTCGCAACCGCTCTCAAAGGTCAGGCGAAGAAGCAGGGCAACTGGGGCGAACTGGTGTTAGACAACGTGCTGGCACGCTCCGGCCTGCAGCTTGGTAAAGACTACCGGCGCGAAGTCAGCTTCAACACCGAAGAAGGCAAGCAGCGTCCTGACGTGATTATTTATCTGCCGCAAAACAAGCACCTGATTGTTGACGCTAAAGTCTCGCTCAATGCCTACACGCGCTATGTGAATGCGGAAGACGAAGTAGTGCGCGCACTGGCCATCAAGGAGCATGTGGCAGCTATAGGCGCACGCATTACAGAGCTGGCAGACCGCCGTTATTTTGAACTCGGTGAAATCAATTCACCCGAGATGGTTTTCATGTTCATCCCGATTGAATCGGCTTTTGTGGAAGCCTTGCGCGCCGATGAAAACCTGTTCCAGCAAGCGCTCGAGCAAAATGTACTGGTCGCCACGCCGACCACGCTACTAACCAGCCTGAATATCGTGCGCCAGTTGTGGCGTTTCGAAAACCAGAACGCGCATAGCGCCGAGCTCGCTGAAAGCGCCAGCCAGTTGTACCAGAAACTGGCCGGATTCATAGGCTCAATGGAAGAGCTGGGACGTAAGCTTGACTCTGCCAAAACCAGCTTCAACACCGCCTTCGGTCAGCTCTATAGTGGTCGCGGCAACCTGATCAAACGCGCCAAAGACTTCGAGCGTCTGGGCGTCTCAGTGCAAAAAGCGCTGCCGCAGGCCTTGGTCGACAAGGCTGACCTTGAACTCGACTATATATCTCTGTCTTCCGATGACGAAGTGAGTCCGCCAGACCACACCGCATGATGCATTCGTAATACATCAAGGCTGAATTATCTTTGCAGACTGATAATATAATGAAATCATCATCAGTCTGAAGGAGGTCCAGATGCCTTTTTCTTCATCACTGGCTTCGCGCCTGCAACTGGGCTTTAATTCGCACCTCTGCCAACTGCTTTTCCTGTTGACCTTCCCCCTTATGGTAAATGCCCATTCACTGAGCATTGAAGAATGCAGCGAGGGGTCGGACTACATCCGCAACGCGGCCTTGTCGCGCGATGCCGGCATGTCCGAAGCCAAATTCTTTGAGGTGTTTGATCGCGACCTCATATTGCTGATGGCCGTACCCCCTTCGTTGCGCTGGTTTGTGCAGGACGTAGACGATGCCGAATTCCTGCGCGGCGCCTTGCTGGATATTTATCGCAACCCAAAGTCCCCGGAACTTCATGCTGATCGTTTTGCTGAGGCCTGCTTTGTGCGGACAGGGAATGTGAGCGGTACTGTCGACATTTAAATCGCTACCTAATCTCAATAAAGGAATAACGATGCCTGCAAAAGGGATAGCGCTTCTGCTCGCCTGGCCTTTACTGAGCTAGTCCAACACATTAAGCAAGCAGGAATGTTCTCAGGGTGCCGACTGTATACAGCGCGCCGCCCAGTTCCGGGATCGTGGCGTGAGTGGAGCAAAGTTCGTTGGCATCTTCGACAAGCACGTACAGGAGTCAAAGGACAAACCGCCCGAGCAGCGGTGGTTCATGCAGGATGAAGAGGATAGAGTTTTTTTGCGTACGGCTGTGGTGGATGTTTTTCAGCACCCTAGAGAGTCGCGGCAACATGCGATGGAATTTTATCGGGCGTGTGATGTTCGCGTGGATTAGCAAGCCAGTTTGTAAAATTTCGGATCACAATAAAAAAAGCCCGCATAAATATGCGGGCTTTCTCGCTATTGATTATTTCAGAATGCGTAGGTAGCTTTTACACCTGCGATCCAGTTAGTGCCCGGTGCGGGCTCAAAGTAGCGGCCATTTGTATAGTCGTTGACTCTGACTGATCCAATGTATTTTTTATCTAGCAGATTATCAACACGCACATACTCTGTCAGGCGCCAGTGCCCTAATTCTTGTTGTAGGCTGGCTCGCAAATTAAAGACGGTGTAAGCAGGAGCTGCATCGGAGTTGGTATCGTTTACATACACTTTGCTGTTGTAACGACCTTCAAGAGCAATCTTGAAATTCTTTGGAGCATGTTTCCAAGCTAGCTCACCATAAATTTGTGATTTATAGGTGCCTGGAATCACATTTCCTTTTACCACGTCATTACCAGAGTAGCTAAAAGCAGAGTCGAACGATGCATTAAGCAAAGTGTAGGCGGCAAATACAGAAAAATTATTCGCAAGCGCTGACTCGAAAGACATTTCAACGCCGGTACGCTTAGTGGTGCCGGCATTCTGATAACTAGTTCTGCCTGCTACAGTTGAATTGATAATGATTTCGTTTTGCGTAGTAATGTTGAACATAGAAACATTAACGCGTGAATTATCCCCAATCAGTGCTTTTGCACCAATTTCATAATTGTCACTGCTGCTAGGTTTGATGTTCAGGTTAGGGCCGCTGCCGGTGGTGGCATTGTCGTACGAAACTTCAACCAAAGTAGGCGTTTCAAATGCTTGCCCAAAATTTGCGTACAGATTAATGGTAGGCGTCAATTTGAATGTCGTGCCGATAACAGGCGTAGTTTTTGAAAAACTGGTGCTGCCGCTGGTATCACAATAGCGGCGCGTTGACGTTACCAAGCATTTTGTTGGGTCGACCTGCTTATCTTGAAATTTAAGATCAACAGTGGTGTGGCGGATGCCTGCATGAAAATCGATTCTGTCATTTGCAGCAAGGCTAGCTTGAATATATTGATCAAAATTTGTTGCCGTTTGATTTTCATTGCGGTTCAGATTGGCATCAACAATAGTGCGGAGAACACCATTGTCAGCGTTAATATCCATGCGCGTGTCATTCATCTGCCCAGCTGATATGCCGGCTGTCAGCGTATAGGCACGGTCGAGCAACATACCCTTGTTTGTGAGGCGTAATTCTGTACCGTAGAAATCTCTTTGGATATCGCTGGCACGGCTATTCGGTGCACCGCTAAATGTTGGGGCAACATATAGATACTGGCGATTCGATCGTGTACCCGCATAAGTAATCAGATTGAAGCTATTGTTCTGATTGATCAGTTTCTCAAGGTTGAAGCCGATTTGCGTGTTGGAGCGCTCTACACGCGTATTGACGAGCTTTGACGTGGTTGCAGCGCTTCTTGGACTCGTGAATGCGGAAGGATCTCCGACAGATTCATTTCGAACTAGCCCACCCGGATCCTGTGCATATTGATCCATAGTACTGATTAAAGTGGTCAGTTTTGTATCTTCTGATAGGTTAATCTTGAGTCGAGCAGTCGCTTGCTTTTTTGTGCTCGCGCTCTGCTCGCGATAACCGTCTGAAGAATAATCCGAGTAGTTCAGTAGATATTCAACACCGCTTTTGGTTCCGCTGGCCTTCACTGAATCACGTCGCGTATTGAAACTACCAAACATCACATCACCAGAAACTTCAGGCGTGGCAGGCGACGGCTCGGTGAATAGTTGAATGACGCCACCGGAAGAATTGCCATACATTGCTGAAAAAGGTCCGCGCAGCACTTCAATACTGCCGATGGTTTCTAGATCAATACTGCCAGGGTTACCAATGCCGTCTGGCATCGAAAGTGGAATACCGTCAATGTACAAGCGGATTCCACGTACTCCAAAAGATGACCGCGAGCCAAATCCTCGCGTAGAAATCTGAGGATCCTGCGCCATTTGGGTACGATTTTGTGCAGTTATACCAGGCACACGAATCAAACTCTCAGACAGCGTCATCCGAAGCTGCCCATCCTGAATATCTTTCTTATCAACCTTATCAATCGACATAGGCAAATCAAAGCTGTCTTGTTCGACGCGCGTAGCAGTAACCACTACCGGAGCAAGCAATTTAGCATCTTGGGCCATCGCACCTGTCGATACGAAGCAGGCTGCGACCATTACGGAAAGGGTTGTTTTCTTCATTATCATTTTTATATTTCCACCCATTTGCTGGGCATACCTTAGTTCAAAAAAAATGGATGCTACCTGAGCAACCAAGGGAAGCCCATCATTAAAACCATTAATCAAGTTTTTTCAGTGGAATAAAAACTACAAAAACTGGTCTAGATTTGCTCGGAGTTATCTGATGTTATAAAAAATTAGCTAATTGAAAATAAACAGGCGAAAAAAAACGACCAAATTAGGTCGCACCAATAACACCAAACGGAGAGAGGAAGAGAGGCAGCCAATCTTTCGAAAGGCTGCCGGGCCAATAATTAACGATTGGCGATGTACATTGTGATTTCGAAGCCAAAACGCAGGTCGATTGCTGCAGGGGTTGTCCAGGTCATAATTATCTCCAAAATTAGAAAGTAAGTTTTTTAACATCAAGCTGAAAGGTTTTGGCCGTTCAGTGAGTTGAATCATGCGCTTCCTCGAAACTTCGTGCATCTGGGTTTCGCGTAATCAAGCCTAATGATTTTCATGAACTTGTCTGGCGGCACTTATCGGCGAACTTGCCAGTAAATTTGGCTGGAGCCTCATCATACCGTGCCTGCTGCTATCATGCGCCGGAGACAGGAACTGTCATAAACGCGACCTCATGAGCGTGTGGTGCAGCCCAGAATTTACAAAATGAAAACGATAAATATATCCGAGACCGGAGCAGCGGACCATGCTGCAAAAACGCTAGTTCGCGCTGCGGCGATGAGCCTGCGCCTTAAAATCAACCTGATTTTTTCCATGATGACGTTGCTGGTTTTCAGCATTCTAATCATGGTTGAAGTGACGTCAACGCGGAATAGCGTGCGCGAAGAAATGGAAGCCTCGGGCCGCATCGCTTCGCAGCTGCTTGGTCGTATCAGCAGCTTTTACGCCGCTGAAAATGTGCCGGAGCTGGTCGCGTTTTTGCGCGCGACTGGCCGCGTAAGAGCCAATGACATTCAACTTTACGACAACAACGGCAAGCTGCTGTATGACTCGCCGCCGTCAACTTACAAACTTGGGCGCGATGCGCCGCGATGGTATGCGACGCTGGTATCGCCGGCCATGAAAACCCGCATCATCCCGCTGAACGGTTCTCAGTTGGCGGTAACGACCAACCCAACCCGCGCCGTGCTCGACGGCTGGGATAACTTGCGTGATATTTTGATTGCGCAGTCGATTTTGTTTCTGCTGGCCGACTTGCTTATTTTTTGGCTGGTAGGACGCTGGCTGGCGCCGCTGGAAAAAATCGAGCATGGCTTGCGCGAGATTGAGCAGGGCGACCATCATGTTCGCCTGCCTGCATTGCCCGGCAAGGAAGCTGGCGAGATGGGGCGCGCGTTCAATCGCATGGCGCAAGCGGTGGAAGACAATATTCAGGTGCGGCAGTCTAGCGCCGAAGCACAGGCGAGGCTGGCGACACAGCGCGAATTTACGCAGGTGCTGCATGCGCGCATTGAAGAAGAGCGGGCATCGCTGGCGCGAGAATTGCACGACGAACTCGGGCAGTCGCTCACTGCAATCCGCACGATTTCAAAGTCAATTACGCAGCATCCGGAAGTCAAGGGCGGGAACATCGAGCGCTCGGCGCAGATGCTGTTTGATACCGCCGGCATGATGTCGGATGCCATGCATCGCATGATTCCGCGTCTGCGACCCATACAGCTCGAAGGCATGGGCTTGATCGACGCGGTGCGCGATCTGCTGACCGGCACACAAGTTACTCATACAGACCTTAAGATTGAGCTACAAGTTGATGGCGTCATCCCGCCGCTGGATGCCGGTCTTGAACTGACGGCCTATCGAATTGTCCAGGAAGCGTTGACTAATGTTCTGCGCCACGCGCAAGCGTCGCGCGCTCATATTACGATAGCCATGCAAGACAACTGGCTCACGCTGTCCATAGCAGACAACGGCACTGGTGCTGTCACTCTCAAACGTGACGGCCATTATGGCGTGCGTGGCATGCAGGAGCGAGCCGAGTCGCTGGGTGGCAGTATCGCGTTCGTGCCCTCTGCCGACGGCGGACTTGATGTACGTGTTTCTCTACCGGTTAAGGAAAGTGCAGTATGAACAAACGAATTAATGTAATGCTGGTAGATGACCATGCCGTCGTGCGGTTTGGTTTTCGTATGCTGCTCGATGCCACCGACGACATCAAGGTCGTCGCAGAAGCGGAATCCGCCGAGGCCGCGTATCTGCAGATACCGGTCGCCAAACCCGACGTGATCGTGATGGATATTTCCCTCGGCGGCACCATGGGCGTGGAGGCAACCAAGCGCATTGTCTCTCGTGACAAGCTGGCGAAAGTGTTGGGCTTGTCTTCGCATGAAGACCCCAGCTATGTGCGCTACATGCTCAAAGCAGGGGCGCTGGGCTATTTGTCAAAGCGCAGCGCACCAGATGAATTGATCCATGCAATCCGTCAGGTCAGTGATGGACGCATGTACATCGACAGCCATGTGTCGCAACGAATGGCCTTGGAAGAGTTCAACGGTGAAAAAAGCCCGATCGAGATTTTGTCGGAGCGCGAATTCGGTGTCTTTATTCAGCTGGCCAAAGGCTTGTCGGTGAACCAGATTGCCGAGATGCTTAATATTTCTCCACGTACCGTTGGCACCCATCTGTACAACATCAAGCAGAAACTGGCAGTGGCGAATCAGGCGGAGTTGACACTGATTGCAGTGCGACATGGTTTGATTGAATTGTAATTTCAATCGCAGATCAGATCGTCGCCCGCTTAGTCATCGTCGCAAAAGTAATTGCTACACACCACGCTTAGATGCTGCAGAAGCCTGAACGCTGGCAGATCCCATGTTCCACCATGGCTTGTTCAGCATATCTTGCAAGGGCATGGGGCGACCCAGAAAATACCCTTGTGCGCCGGTTACGCCAAGCTCTTGCAGCATCATCAGTTCGGCGTCTGTTTCAACACCTTCGGCAATCAGTTGGCTGCCTGTGTTGGATGAAAAATGAACGAACGCAACCGCAAGAGCCCGACGTGCCGGATCGGTATCAATATGGCGCGTCAGGCTCATGTCGAGCTTGATCCGGTCCGGCGCCAGATTCAGGATATGTCGAAAGCTCGCATATCCGGCGCCCGCGTCGTCGACCGCAATTTTCAAACCCCGCTTGCGAAAAGGAGCAAGTCGCGCAGCGATCTCTTTGTACTTCTGAACGATTGCATGCTCGGTGATTTCGAGTACCACGCGGTCTAGTTCAGTTACCTGCCCCAGCAATTTTTCGAGAGCGCCGGTCATGATCAACTCAGGTGAGGAATTGATGGTCAGGTAGTTCGGCTTTTTCAGTTTCGGGAAAATATCGAGTGCGAGTTTGATGGCACACGACTCCAGTTCTACTCCCAGGCCGATAGCGTGCGCTTCGTTAAACCATAGGTCGGGTGTTCTGGTTTCTGCATCAGGAAATCGTGCCAGCGATTCAAACCCGACGACCCGCTTCGACCGGATATCAAAAATCGGCTGATAGACCATGCGTATGTCGTCGTTGTGCATGGTGTTCAAGATACGTTCGCGGTTCACGTTTTCCTGAATACTGTTCGAGCGCTCCCTGCTAATAGTTTTCGCAGCCAGCTCGGCAAATGCGCGCATCAGGTTCAGGTCACGCTCGTTGAGGCTGTAATCTGCGTTCCTGCTGAAACAACAAAAAGTACCGTACAAGCTGCCATCTGTCAGCACCAGAGGAACGCTCAGGTGAGCGCCAACCGGTATGGCTGCTGTCACATCCATTGCTGCTGCAACCGGGTTTTTTTGCGCATCCTGAATCAATTCCGGCAGACGCTTGTCCACCACGCGCTGGCAGTAAGAACTCTCCAGTGGGTGACCTTCCCCGGCATGCACAGGGCTGTTTTCCCAATCCGAATCCACGTAGCGAAAAACGCGCAAGCCCTCTTTAAATTCTGAAACAAACGCGACTTCCATTTTCAAATGTTCACGCACTGCATGCAAAATATCCGGCACTGCGTTGCTCTCTGAAGTGGCATCCGGAAGAGGATCTTTCAAGATCATTTGCCGCAGTCCGGAGTCAGCGCTAGTCATTTTCTGTGGCATCGATTTATTTGAAAAGAGTATTCGTAGCTTATTTTTGATGAAATAAAAAATTAATTAGATTGCCAGGTGCTTGAATTGTTCTCTGAAAATGGTGGCAAAATTTGTGGCAGATCATTTCAATGAAATCAGCTGAATCATTCGCATTGCCTGCTATCTAATCCAGTAGTGCGCCGCTAGTGCGAGCGGGACTTTCTACTTTTTGCAGCAAGGAGCAGCGATGCCAAACGATCCTTTAGTACTGCCACAAAATCAAGCTGAACACGGCCAGCATGGTCCCCGTGAAACCCTGCCTCATGTTGGCAAGCCGCTCGATGGCAGTCAATATCTCAATATCATCGAAGAGCAAATTTATTCGGAACTGCCACCCACGCCGGAAGAACAGCAACCCATTCATGCACGGCATCTGGAGCAAAACAAGGCGCCAGAGCAAAAACCGCCAGTTCACGACACGTCACTGTCGGTGGGGAACAGCTGACTCATCCTGAGTAATCATCAGCACGACTTCTTGGTTATGATATCGCCGTTGCTTAACAATAGCAGCAGGCACGCTGCACTAGAAAAAAAATAATAAAAGGACTGACCAATGAAGTTAAGACAAGCGCTTACCGTGGCGGATCTGCGCGCGATTGCCTGCGACAAACTGCCGCGCTCGGTATTTGACTATGTCGATGGCGGTGCACACGACGAACGCAGCCTGCGCGCCAACCTGGAAGCCTTTGCGCAAATGCACTTTGCGCCGCGCGTGCTGGTCGATGTCAGTCAGCGTAGTCAGGCATGTAGCGTACTAGGCCAGCAGCTTACTTCCCCAATGATCCTGGGTCCTACGGGCTTGGCTGGTGTTGTGTGGCCCGACGGTGATCTGGCTATGGCACGTGCGGCGACTGCAGCAGGCGTCGGCTTTTGCCAGTCCACTACTTCCAGTAGCAGCATCGAGCAAGTTGCGACTACTGCGTGCCACGACCACTGGTTTCAGCTTTACGTACAAAAAGATCGTGGCGTCACCGCTTCGTTGCTGGAGCGTGCGCGCGTGGCTGGCTGTCCGGTGCTGGTGCTGACTGTGGATATGCCTTTGCAGGGAACCCGTGAGCGCGATGTGCGCAATGGCTTTACAGTGCCGCCGCGATTAGGCCTCGATAACGTGTTCGATTACGCCCGCAGGCTGGGATGGCTATGGCGCATGGCCAAGGGGCCACGACTCGGCTTTGGCAATCTGGAAAAAGCCAAGGCACCTAAACGCAATCTGACCAGCCTTGCCGCGCATATCGGTGCGCAGTTTGATGCGTCTGTCAGTTGGAAAGATCTGGACTGGCTGCGTAGTCAATGGTCTGGCAAGCTGGCAATCAAAGGCATCCTGCATCCGGAAGATGCGCGGCTCGCGGTCAGCCACGGTGCTGATGCCGTCATCGTGTCGAACCATGGTGGCCGTCAACTCGATGGCACACCTTCGGCGCTGGCAGCGCTGCCGGGCGTTGTTGCGGTAGTCGACGGACAATGCGAGGTGTTGATGGACGGCGGTGTGCGGCGCGGCAGTGATATTGTCAAAGCCATGGCGCTTGGCGCGCGTGCCTGCCTGATCGGACGCGCCGGGCTCTACGGGCTGGCGGCAGGCGGCGAGGCTGGCGTTGCCCGCGCTATCGACATTCTGCAAAAGGAGATAGACATTGCACAGGCCTTGCTGGGCGTGGCCGACCTAAGCCAGATTGATCAAGCAGCATTATGGAAATCAGCGGCCTGAGTTTGATATTGCTCAATTGACAATTTCTTGTGAGGGCTAGCCTGTCGGTATCAAGCTGTCACCGGATATCGATCAATGAGTCAATTTCAAACGCATTACGACAATCTGAAGGTCGCTCGCAACGCGCCGCCCGAAGTGATCAGGGCTGCTTATAAAAGCCTGAGCCAGAAATTCCATCCGGACCATCATCAGGGTACAGACGAGAGCACGCGGGCATTCCAGCTGATTGGTGCTGCCTATGCTGTCTTGTCTGACCCTGAACAGCGCGAAAAACATGATCTGTGGATAGCACAGACCGAAACACAACTGCGGCAAGCAGCAGCGGCATCGCGATCACGTCGCGCTGAAGACCGGGTTAGTCGGCCTGCAGTAAGGCCTCAGATCAATCAAGTGCCACTCACTGCGCCTTATGTGGCGGAGCTGTCAAACTTGCTGAGGCCGAGTCGCGCCCTGGCATTCCTGACCTCGGCGGCACTTATTGTCGTCATGCTGGTGATGCTGCTGCATGCTTGAAGCTTTCTTTGCAGTAAGTATGAATGATACAATTTCCATATCATTTATCACAGCGCTCTTTCATGAAAACATCAACACGTCGTATCGTAATAGCCGCTGCCGGCGTCACTTTCTTCTTTGTTAGCTGGGTGGCTGCCAGCTTTTACAGCGTAAAACGCACCGAGTCCGCGCTGCAGAAACTCGTACAAAGTCCAGCCGCTAATTCAGCTTACCAGCTGAAAAACCTTGACCATAAAACCAGCCTTTTTTCTTCCACAGGTCAATTTGACCTGAGCCTCGTTGACGCCTGCGATGCGTCCGGCCAGATGCCGGCGTTGCTCGCTGTTCGTGTCAGCTATCAAATGTCGCATCTGATTTTGCCAGGCTCCGTGCTGCGCATGCAATGGACGATGGAGCCGCAGGGGCAGACGCAAGCCGACTTCGAACGGCTCTTCAACGGTCAGGCCAAGCTCAGCGGTACTGGCAAGGTCGACTTTTTTGATGCGCTACATTCAGACATGAATCTGCCTGAATTAAAAGTGGCAAAGCAAGACACAATGCTGACGATTTCGCCTTCCACCGGCACTATCGCCATCGGCCGCGATAAGCTGGCATTTAACTGGAAGACAGAAAAAATCATTCAGCGCGGTGACGGCAATGCCGTCGAGCTCGCCAATCTCGGCATGCAAATTGACATGGCCAACCGTCATCGTGGCATTGGCAGCGCGTCTTTGACAGTAGGCAAGCTCAGCACACCGCAGGGCACCGCAGAAGAATTCAAACTCATCAGTGAAGTCAGCCAGCAGGGCGACCGGCTCGACATGGCCGTCACGCCCAGCCTGAAGAGCGCCAACTTTGGCGGCAAGCTCGTCACCGACCTGATGCTGCAATTCGCCTTCAAGGGCATGCATGCAGCGAGCGTGGAAACACTAATCGACCTGTCAGGCAAATCCTGTGGCTTTCGTAATCTGACGCAGGAAGAAAATCAATTGATGCTTACCGCCACGCGCAACTTGCTCAGTATGGGCTTTTCTGCCGGCATCACGAAACTGACCGGTGCAGTCGATGGCGGCAGCCTTGCAGGCAATCTGATGGTTGAACTGATGAAGTCGGCCAGCCCTGAAATCAAACTTGCGTCCGTGCTCAAGTCCAGCGGTGAACTAGTCGTCATCGGCAAAGCCATCACCGCAGATGAGAAAAAAACCTTAGTCACATATGGCCTCGCTGCGGAAACTCCGTTGGGCGTGAAAGCCAGCTTTGACTATGCGAACGGTCTGTTGAAAGTGAACGGGCGCACTTTTGATGCGACGCTGGCGGAAAAAGCCCTGTTAGAAATCGACAAAAGCGTTAATGACTTCTTGAGTGGAAAAGCTAAAACCGTTACGCCTGCGGTTGATGCGTCGGTGGAGACGCCGGCTGACGCTGGTGAAGAGGAGGCTGGTAGCGGTGATGAAAAAAATAATACTTGATTTTACTGTCGAGCTTATTGGGTAGGTTTATTTGATATTTGACGAAAGACACTGGGCCCCAGCCTTCGCTGGGGCGACGGTAGTAGCGTGGAGAGCGCCTTACAAACAAAGGTCATCCCGGCGCAGGCCGGGATCCAGCGTCTTTCTTCAATTAACCAATAAATTACTTTAAGCTACCCCCGCAACTGCCGCTTCAACAACTTCCCATTCGCATTGCGCGGCAACGGCGCATCGACAAAGATCACTTGCTCCGGCACCTTGTAGTCGGCCAGTCGCGCTGCACAGTGCGCTTGCACCTGCGCTGCGTCCAGCTGTGCATCCGGCGCATACACATACGCATGAACGCGCTCGCCCAGCACCGGACAGGGTTGGCCTACGACTGCGGCTTCGATCACGCCAGCCAGACTCATCAGCGTGTTTTCTACCTCAACCGAATAAATCTTGAAGCCGCCTCGATTGATCATGTCTTTGATGCGGTCGTGGATAGACACCAATCCATTCTCATCCACCGAGCCAATGTCGCCGGAGCGCCAGCAGCCGTTAGCAAAACCACTGGCGCTAGCCTGCGGGTTGTCCCAGTAGCCGGGCACGACCATAGCGCCGCCTATCCATAATTCACCGGATTGACCGGTCGGCACTGGCTGTCCGTTTTCGTCCATGACCGTGATCGTCGCGCACGGCACACTAATGCCAACGCTATCGGCATGCACCGCAGACAATCCCAGCGGCATGATCGTAGCCGGCGACGTGGTCTCGGTCGAGCCGTAGCAATTCACCAGTGTGAGTTGTGGCAGTGCTAATGCCAGCGTTGAAATAGTTGCAGCCGGCATGGGCGCACCACCAAAGGCGCCGATGCGCCAGGCTGATAAGTCCAGTGTAAAAAATGTGGGCTGCAGCAGGCAGAGCTGATACATCGCTGGCACCATCAATGAATACGTGATGCGCTCTTGCGCGGCTAACTGCACGAAACTGGCAGCCTTGAATTCCGGCACAATCACCAACGTGCCGCCAACATGGGCGATGGCGGCAATCAGTGCAATGAGGCCTGTCACATGACTGGCCGGCACGGCCAGCGCAGCGCGGTCAAGCTGTGTCAGCTTCAGGCACGTCAGGTAATGGACGACGGAATGCGCAATGTTCAAATGCGTTAGCATTGCGCCTTTTGGATTGCCGGTGGTGCCCGATGTATACAGAATCGCTGCGCAGTCTTCTTCATTGACTGCCGCTGCAGCCACTGGTGCGCCGTTTAACGCAGACAGCGACACAGCATGCGCTACCTGCGCGCCGACATGAACGCGAAGCTTGAGGGCATCGTCGGCAGGTAGGCGGTCAGCAAGTTCGCTGTCAAACACAATGCCGGCTGCGCCGCATTGGTTCACGATATAAGCGAGACCCGGTGCTTGTTCACGTGTGCCGACTGGCACCGCAATGGCGCCAATTTTTTGCAGCGCATATAAAACGAAAACAAACTCCGGCTTGTTGGCAATGAACAGCACCACACGCTGACCGCGTTGAATACCATGCGCAACAAGGCCCGCTGCAATACGATTGACTTCCTGTTCGGCTGCGCGATATGTCCAGCGCTGCTCTTCGCAAGTGATCGCTTCTGCGTCCGGATGGTTCGCTGCAGACTGTGCAAACAGCGCATAAAAAGAAGCAGGGCGCTCGCTAAAACAGAGCATCTGTCGTCCATCAAAATGCGTTTCAGTGCGCAGTGCCGGCAACTCTACATGCTCGTTCCAATTGATCATGTCAGGCAGCCTGCAAATTTTCGCCGCGCTCGATGACGACTTCGGCATTGAGCAAATTCTTCGAATGGTTCAAATCCGACTGCGCAATCAACACGGAAATCGCGCTGCCGGACAAACCAGCGATGACTTCCGACAGCCGTTCGGACAAAGCCGGTGCGACACCTTCAAACGGCTCGTCGAGCAAAAGCAGGCGACTGCCGATGGCCAGTGCACGTGCGAGCGCCACCAGTTTTTGCTGGCCACCGGAGAGCAGCAGCGCACGTCGCTCGCGCATGTCTTTTAATTCTGGTAGCACGCCGTAAACAAAATCCAGCCGTTCCGCCGCTTGCAAATTTTTCGACGCCCAGACGGGCACCAGAATGTTTTCTTCCACCGTCAGTTCCGGCACCAGCCCGCGGTCTTCCGGCATATAGCCAATGCCGAGCGCGGCACGCGCATGACGCGGCAGCGCTGCCAGATCCTGATCGTCGAAACGGATGCTGCCAGCCTTCAGCGGCAGATGGCCCATGATGGCGCGCAACGTCGTGCTTTTACCTGCGCCATTGCGGCCGATCAGGCCGACCATGCTGCCGCCAGCTACTTCCATCGAAAACCCGCGCAGCACCTGCACCGATTGAATGTCTACCTTGATTGCATTTAGTGTCAGCATTATTTTTCTCTCAGCGCAGTGTGCCGGTCACATAGCGTTGCACATCCGGTGCAGCCAGTGCCGCAGCGGGCGTGTCGTCGGCAATGATGCGGCCGCTGTAAAAGGCCACGACGCGATCTGCATAGCGTTCGACGATGTCCATGTCATGCTCGACAAACAGCACCGTCACCGCTTCGATAGCGAGTGCGCGCATGATGGTGTCCATCATCGGAAATTTTTCATTGGCCGATACACCTGAAGTCGGCTCATCCAGCAACAGCAGCTTGGGTTGCTTCGTCAGTGCCATCGCAATATCAAGCAGCTTGCGCACGCCACCCGGCAGTTCGCTCACGACACGCTCTGCATGCCGGCTCAAATCAAAACGCGCCAGCAGTTCCTGCGCACGCGCAATCGCTGCAGTATTTTTAGCTGGCCGCCAGAACGACAGATTGTCATGCTGGCTGGCGACTGCTACCAGCATATTGTCGAGCACCGTCAAATCTTTATACAGCTGCGGTATCTGGAAGGAACGTGCAACACCCTTGCGCGTGATGACGCGCGGCTCCAGTCCGGTGATGTTGTCGTCATGCAGAAGAATCGTACCGGCGTCGGGCTTGATGAAGCCCGTAATCATGTTGACGAATGTCGTCTTGCCGGCCCCATTGCTGCCGATCAGACTGAGCTTCTGGCCATGCGGAATGTCGAGATTAATATCGGCGGCAGCGACGACTGCGCCAAATTTTTTCTGAACGCCGCGCGCCGAGATCGCCAGGTTGTTTGAAGTTGGGATAGTCATGCGCGCTCTCCCAGTTGACGGCGTGCTTCCCACAGTGACCCAATGCCGCGTGGCAGGAAGCGGATGACGGCCAGCAGAAACAAACCCAGCACCAGTTGCCATGTATTCGGAAAGTAGAGGCTCGAGAACGAGCGCACAACTTCGAGCAGGGTAGAGGCCACGTAGACGGCCAATACACTATGGTGGCCAGCCAGAATTGCGACGAACACGAATTCACCGGACGTGGTCCAGTAACTGAAGTTGGGCTCGATATGGCCGAGCGCCATGACTGCCAGCGCGCCGCCCATGCCGCCGGTGAAGGCAGCGAGCAAGTAGTTGATGGTAATGAGTTCGCGCACCGAGCTGCCCAGATACTCGACCCGAATTTCATTGTCGCGCGCTGCCAGTGCCACCAGACCGCGCGTGGAATCAAAGTACACGCGCGCAGCAAGAGCGATGAAACCAGACAGCGTAATTGTGACCGCATAGTTGACGTAGCCGCTCCACGCATCGGCCGGCTTGATGCCAAAGACGGTAATACGCCCCATGTTGAAGCCGTCCGAGCCACCTAGCACGTCGGATTTGACCAGCACGCCGTAGAGCACCATCGACAGCGCCAGCGACAGCATGGCAAAGAAAATATTCCGGTAACGCGCTATCAGATAAGAAAACGGTAGCGCCACCAGCGTGGCCACCACGCCGCCGCCAATGGCGAGCAATATCGCGTCCGTAATGCCGAGCTTGCCAAACGCCAGCGCGGCCGCATAGCCGCCAGCGGCGAATACCATGCCCTGCCCGAACGACACTACGCCGCTGCGCATCAACAGCACAATGCCGAGCGACACCAGCCCGTTGGCAGCAGCGATGGTGAGCAAGAACGTCAGCCATTTTGGCATCATGGTGCCGGCTGCCAGCAGCAGCACAATGCACAGCAATCCGGCACTTAAAATTCTTGATGGTTTCATTCAGATCTTCCTTGCCTGTATTCGCTGGAACAAGCCTTCAGGACGGAACATCAGCACCACCGCCATGACCAGATAAATCGAAAACAATTCGGCAGCCGGCATCATATGTACGGCAGCGGAGCGGGACACGCCTACAATCAACGCGCCAATCGCGGCGCCCGGAATGCTGCCAAGTCCACCGATAATGACGACCGCAAACGAGACGATGATGACGCCGACCGACACGCCTGGCTGCACCGAAATCATCGGTGCCGTCAGCGCGCCACCCAATGCAGCAAGAAAAATACCGGTGCCGAAAGCCAGCGTGTAAATGCGTGATACGTTCACGCCCATGCTGGAGGCCACCTCTTCGCTGTGAATGACGGCCAATACCAGCTTGCCCGTGCGCGTGCGGTTCAGGCCCCACCAGACGATCAAGCCGACCACAATGGCCACAGCCACGAGTACGAAGTCATAACCGACATACGACATGCTGCCGATGTCGACATTGCCGAAGAGCGCATACGGCTCGGAGACATAGAAAGGATTGACGCCCCAGATCAGCTTGGTGACGTCTTCCAGTATCAGGAACAGCGCATAGGTGACGAGCACCAGCAGCACTTCATCACGGCCGTAAAAGTAGCGCAGCAGGCCGCGCTCGCACAGCGGCGCAACAAGAGCGGCGACGACCACGGCGGCCAGCAGCAGCGCGACGATAGAGAGCGCCGGTGCGAACTGCATGCTGGCAAACCAGCCGACCAGACTCGCAGCGGCATACGCGCCGAGCGCGTAAAAACTGCCGTGCGCGATGTTGAGAATTTTGAGGACGCCGAAGACCAGCGTCAAACCCAGCGCGACAATGAATAGCCACGAGGCGTAAGTGAGACCATCGATGAAGATGGTGAGGGCGAGATTCATGGGTGATGTTTGTGGTTAGGGCTAGTGGAGCAAAGTCACTGGGTCCCAGCGCAGACTGGGATCCAGTGACTTTTAATATGCGCTCAATGCAGCAAACTCAATTGCACTTCGCTCCCGGAAAGCCCGCCTTCAGCCATTCTTCCGATTTCATATTCGCAGGCGGGTTGACGCACTCGGCAGGGAAGCGCTGTATATCCTCAAGCACGACCATCTTCTTGCCAGCGTCATAGCGGGTGCGGCCGATGGCAGTCGGCTGTATCGCTTGATGTCCATCACCCAGCGCCATTTTGATGCGCCCACCCGGTGAATCCCATTCCGAGCCCTTCAGAGCTGCCGCCAGTTGCTCCGGCGTGGGTTTCTTGCCGCCGTTGGCTGCCATCGCTTTTTCTGCGGCCAGCTTCAGGCCCAGCAGTGCCTGCGCCATACGGTATGGCGCTTGCACCGGATAAGTGCCATAAGCGTTCTGGTACAACGACCACCACCAGTCATTCAACGCCGACTTCGGCGCCATTAAGCCATAAGCGCCGCGCGCGCCGAGAATGACGCCGTCCGGCATTTTCTCGCCCAGTGGCGTAAGCACATGGTCTGCAGCCGTCAGCACGAATTGCGTTTTCTTGAACAGGCCGCGCGGTGAGGCTTGCAGGATCATCGCTTGCAAGTCGCCGCCCCACAGGCTGGAGTGGGTGACGTCAGCCGGCTGCGACATCAGCTGCGAAATCTCGGTGCCGTACTGGCCGGCGCCGAATTTCGGACGCTGGTCAGCCAGCACTTTGGCTTGCGGATAAAGCGTCGACATCGACAGCGTGAAGTCCTTCAGCGAATCCTGACCCCACGCATAGTCCTGGTTGATCAGGTTGAATGAGTTGACCTTGATGTTTCGCGCTTTGAGGTAACGCGCAGCGGCAACGTTGTCCGACGCGCCGTGCGCGGCGGTGCGGAACACATATTTGTAATTGGCTTCTTCAAAAATGCGCGGCGTGCCGCAATCATACAGAATCAGGAAGCGCTTCATTTCCTCTGCCGCGGGCGCGACTGCCAGGCAGTCACCAGAGCCGACATAGCCGACGACGATGTCGACGTTTTCCCTTTCATACAGATTGCGCAGTTCCTGTACCTGGCGCGTGGCGCCGCCGTTTTCATCGACATAGACCGGCACGATCGTAATGCCGCCAAAACCAGTTTTGTTATAAGGCGCAGGCGCTTTGCCTTTGTTGAAGGCATCAATCAGGACTTTGGCGGCGTTTACAGCCGGCACACCGAAGCTGTCGGCGGCCTGTCCCGACAAGAAGCTGACGATGCCAACCCTGAATTCTTCAGCAGCAGCGCTGCCAGCCATGCCCAGTGCGAGCAAACCTGCTGCAGTAATTGATGAGAGCCGCCGGACCCGGCGCCTAGTCGGGTGATTGTTCATAGTCTCGTCCTTGTCTATTTGTTATTTTGTGGCTGCGCAGCGTGGATTCTAAGCAGAACTCGCAAACGCATGCAGTGCACGGATATTCCGATTGACTGCAGACGCCGTCAATCCTTATCGATGTTGCATTGCCGTACAAACCGGCTGACGGCATGCAGCCAGCGCTAGCAGTCTGGTGCAGCGAAGAAGGAGAACGGAAACAGCGGGTCGGTGGTGCACCGCAAAACGCAGAAAACGCGCTCAGGCGTCCGGCGCATTGGCAGGCGCTTGCTCTGCAGGTTGAGGCTGGGTGTTTCGAGTCGGTATGAGGCGCAGCGCATTCGCCTCGGTAGGGACTTTCACGCGCAGACCTTGCAGGTACATTTCGACTTGCGTTAAATTCGCGGCACGCACCGTGTAGGGCGGCTTACCGGCAATCGTCTGGCCGACCATGGGTTTCAAGACAATGCGTTTTGCATTGCCGCTCACGTCTGCAACGCACAGCGAGCCGCCACGCGGACTGATAAGGTAAAGCCTCGGGTCGGATTTGCGTTGATAAGCAGGCGACCAGGTTTTGAGGTCGGCGCCGGCGTGCTCTTGCGGGCAGTTCTCTTCAGTGTTGCTGGCTTCTGACTTTGCAGCAGCAGCTGTTGGAATTGTCTCCGCTGACACGGCAGCCGCTTTTGCTTCACGTACCGGTGGTGCGGGATGATCGGCCGGAGTCTTGTCCGCCGAGGTCTTATCTGCCGAGGTCTTATCTTCATTGTCAGACATGTCAACGGCGAGCTCGCTTTGCTCTTGCTGAGAAACGAAGTCGTCGTCGCTGCCGCGTACTTTGGCATACAGCGCCAGCAAGACGCACAGAATGCCGCCTGCAATGAGGGTGTGGCGGCGAATCTCGGCATTGCGTGCTACGGCAGCCATCCTCAATTCAGAGGCAATGGCTGGCTGAGCGACGTGCACATGCATCTCTGGCGGCGCATCTTCCGGTGCGGCGATGGTCAGTTCCGCGCCTTCGCCGGTGACAACATCATCATAAGGAATGCCAAGTGCGTTGGCGTATTTGCGCACTGCCAGCAGTTTATGAGCGGGCGTATAGAACGGTTTGTCGCCGCCTTCTTCGATAGCCTTGACCTGATCGCGCGACAAGGTCAGCGACGCCGCCATCTCAATAACAGATTGGCCTTTCGCTTCGCGCGCTGCTTTCAGTTTTTGTCCATCGATGTCAATCGAGGCAAGCATATTGTCTGTTTTCATTCGCTGTCTGGCTTAAATAACCAGCCTTATTCGAAGAAGCGCTCAAAATTTGTTAATGGTATTCCATAGCCGCGGGCCAGTCTTATCATGGTACGGAAGCCGGGTTCACCGTACGTGCCGCTCTCAATTTTTGAAACGGTCGGCAATGATATTCCTGATGCCGGGTCACCATTAATCTGGCTAGCGCGGCATATATCAACTTTACTCATATGTCGTGCGAGCCTGACTGCTGCCAGGTATTCATGGCAGGAAGTAAAATTCTCGGGCGTGATTTCAGCCAGCCATTTACGCGAAATATCCGCAAGCGAATCGCCTGCAGTACGCATCACATAAGGCTTGTCTTTATCGGGCAGATGGGCATCGCTCAGGTTTGAGCTTTCAGGCATTCTGGCATCTCCGGGTTTATTATTTATTATTTATTTTAAAATAAACCAAGAGTAACGCACGAATTCCTACTTGCATATAGACCCAAAGGGCAAGTATTGAAGTTTATTCGTCGAGCCGGTCCAGCAAGCGTGCCAGTTCAATAACGTTGGCAGCGCCCAGTTTGCGCATCATGTGCATGCGATGCAATTTAACGGTACGGACCGCAATGCCTAGTTCTGAAGCGATGTCGCGATTGAGCATACCGCTCGATACCATTTTGGCAATCTGCATTTCGCGTTCTGACAAGCTGCCATGGCGCGCCGCGATATCGTGAATTTGGTCCTTGTCCTGCTGCTCGTGACGGCTTTTCTTAAGCGCCTGTTTGACCGCATCGAGCAGCATGCTTTCATCAAAAGGTTTGATTAGAAAGTCTGATGCGCCGCTGCGGAACGCTTGCACCGCATCCGACGCAACGCTGCCACCGCTCATAAACACGATCGGGGTCGTATGGGCGAGATCGGCAAGGCGGCGCTGCAATTCCAGACCAGTCAGACTCGGCATTTTTACATCTAGCAAAATGCAGTGAGGTCCCGGAAAGACAGGCTCAGCTTGCTCGATGCTTGCCAGATAGGCAAGTGCCGAGTCATGCAATTCAGTTGCGTAGCCCTCAAGCAGCAGCAAAGCAGAAGCGGCCTGGCGGATTGCTTCATCGTCATCAACGATGATGACTCGGCCACGTGCATGCCGCGCGGCATCCCGTTCATCATGAATGGTGACAATGCGGCGAGAGACAGATTTTCCCAACGCGAACCCTTGTATCAGTAGTTATTTTAAATGTAATTACATAAGATCCTAGTGATTATAAGGTGCTTAATACATACCAATCCCTGTCCTCAGGGGCAAGCGCGGTTCAGGCGGGTGTATTTTGCTGATGAATTAATGTTTCGAATGCCGACAGGCAAACTGGCGCACTAAAAAAATTGCCTTGCATCTGGTCGCAGCCGTTCGTTCGTAAAAAATCTAACTGGTCCCGCGTTTCGACGCCGTCGGCAATAACATTTAAATCCATGTTGTGGCCGATGCTGATCATGGTTTTTGCAATCAGACCAGTTTTTCCGGCATTACTGATTTCCTCAATAAATGCGCGCGAGATTTTCAAGTTAGTCACCGCCAGCTTGGGAAGATCAGACAGGGAGCTGGGTCCTATGCCAAAATCATCAACAGTGAGTTTTACGCCGAGCTCGCGGATATTCTTCAAGGTTTCATGCGCCAATTGAGGATTGCGCATCAGGTGTGATTCTTTGATTTCAATGCCGAACACGTCAGAATTCAAGCCGGCTTCTTTCAGATTTCTTTCCACCATGGCGACATAGTTTTTTTGGCTGAACTCGCGAAACGAGACATTCATCGACAAGGATAAATCTGCGAATCCTAGCTGATGCAAGCGCTGCAGTGCTGTACACAGTTGATGGATAACCCATTCTCCGAACGAGACGATCAGTCCGTTTTCCTCGGCGTCCGGCAAGAATGACGCTGGCAGCAAAACCCCATGCTCCGGATGCTGCCAGCGCAACAGTGCCTCGGCCCCGACGATTTTTTCAGTTTGCAGATTGATCTTGGGTTGATAAAGCAAAAAAATTTCATCGCGCTCAATCGCCGTACGCATGCTTTTTTCAAGATTGTTTTTTTCTTCAGCACGAGATTTCATTTCGTTTGAAAAGAAATTGACTTCATTGCGCCCGCTCGCTTTGGCGTGGTACATCGCTACATCAGCCGCCTTGATCAGTTCATGTACCGATGCACCATCATGCGGATAAATACTGACCCCCATGCTGGAGCCGACAAAAATCTCCTTATTGTTGACCAACATGGGCTTGGCCAACTCTTCGCGCAAGCGGTCGATCATGCGCAAGGTATAGCGCAACGAGGGCTGGTTATAAAGTATCAAGACAAATTCATCGCCGGAAAGGCGCGCGACCGTATCGCTATCGCGAACCGATGACAGCAGCCGGCGCGCGACTACCCTCAAGACTTCATCGCCGGCATCATGTCCCATGGTGTCGTTGATGCCCTTGAAGTTATCCAGATCAAGCAACATCACGGCGACCAGCGCCTTGTTTCTTTGCGAAGCGTTGACAGCCTGTTCCAGCCTGTCCCACAGCAAATTGCGGTTGGCCAGCCCCGTCAGTGAATCATGGTTGATTTCATATTCAAGATGTGAGGTGCGATGCTTTGATTCAGTCACATCATTCACGACACCTATGAAATGGGTAATGACGCCGTGCTCGTCCTGCACAGGGGTCACGTTCAAGTCATTCCAGAATATGTCGCCGCTTTTTCGCAAGTTACGGAAAATGACGTGGCATTCACGCCTTTCATTGATGGCTTTGCGCAGCTGGCTGCGTTCCCAGTCATCCAAGCCGGGCGCGGCCAGAAAGCGCATGTCGCGCCCGATGATTTCTTCCATCCGGTATCCCGTAATACGCTCGAATGCCGGGTTCACATAATCGATAGGATTTTTATTTCCTACGCAGCGGGTAATCACAATCCCGTTGCCGCTGGCATGCAAGGCGCGCTCGCGCAGCCGCAATTGTTCTTCCTGTTTGCGGCGTTCTGAAATATCGAGTCCCATGCCGACAAGATAAGGGCGGTCGTCAATTTTGCAGCGTGCGCCGGTAAACAGGAAAGGCGTAGGCATCCGGTATTTTGCCAGCAGGCTTGCTTCGACCAAGACTTCATTATCCTGCTCGAAGACTTGGTGGATTTTAGCTGCGATGAGTTGTTGCTCATCTTTCGCAAACAAGTCCAGTACATTGACAGCGCGTATTTCTGCAGTGCTCAATTGTGTTGCCGCCTCTACCCGTTTATTCCAGACGACAAACCGACCGGCTTCGTTAATGACGTAAAAAGTGCCGGCCAAATAATTGACCATCGACTTTAACGGGATGCGTGCGATCGCTTCGTGTTCGGATTCGCCGATAGCGCGTTCCGCGAGCGGGCCGACAATGATGCTATAGCCGCTGAATTTGCCGGACTTGCGAAATTGCGGCACGAAAGTCAGCGTAGCCGGCATGACTCTTCCATCGGGATGCAAGACTTTGGTATCGAGAATGCCGGCATCGATACGCGCTTGTCGCAAGCGCTCCAGACATTTTTTTCTTGTTTCCGGTACGAGCAGGTTAGTGAGGGAACGTAACAAAACCGCGCTTTCCGTGTAACCGAGAATGCGCTCGCATGGCTCGTTCCAGCTGGTTATTTTCCCTGTTGGCCCGACCAGAAAGGCAACATGAGTGAGCTTGTTCTGCTCGAACATACTTTAAATGAACCGTCGCGTTGAACCAAAGTGAGGCAAACCTCCTGCATGCTGCTATCAGGAAGTAGCGATAAGTAGAGACAGCAGATTATTTCTATCAATAGAAACAGACCTCTTTCGGCGCTTCATAGTTCCTTTTTCCTTTTGATGAAAATTAAATAGTCTGCGAACCAACATGCCTGCGTTTAAGTCAAAGCGTAGATTTTACGAAGAGTATTTTTCTATTTAAAAAGATTGGAATCAGGAGATAAAAAATGTTTCAGGAATTTAAGCGGTGCGGACCTTTGACAGATATTCGCAGCTATCCGGCATGGGCGGCCGACGTGCTTTCTTCCACGCAGGCAGCCAAAGAAAAAGTCGTCAAGCATCCCTTGTTTTTAACAATGCGTGATGGGAATTTGCCTTTGCAGCAAACGCGCCAATTCCTGCTTGCAGGCTGGCCTGTGATTGAGCAATTTCCGCAATATATGGCAGTCAATCTTTGCAAAGTTCAATATGGACGTTCGACCGGTGAAAACATGGCGCGTAAATACTTGATGAGTAATATTCGCGTTGAACAAAATCATGCTGATCATTGGGTTGAATGGGCAATGGCCTGTGGTGTGTCGAAGCATGACTTAATAGGAGCCAGCTTGCCGGTCGAAAGTCAGGCGCTCAATCACTGGTGCTGGCATAGCAGCAAGCGCGATTCGCTGGCCACGAGCATGGCGGCGACCAATCTGGCTATCGAAGGCGCAACCGGCGAATGGTCGCGGCTGATCTGTTCGACCGATACTTATGAAAATTCATTTGAGCCTGGCAAACGAAAAAAAGCGATGCGCTGGCTCAAACTGCATGCGCTCTATGACGATACCCACCCCTGGGAAGCACTGGAAATCATCTGCACGCTGATTGGTGAGATCGTCGCGCCCAAATACGTGAAGCTGCTGTCGCATTGTGTAGCCAATAGTTATGACTATATGGCCTTGTCGCTAGACCGCTGCCTGCTTGCTGCTGAATCTTCGGACGTTGTCGATTCTTCAGAAGGAGCGGTGGCGGCTTGCGCTTCCGATGCCGTGCTGTGCTGAGCACTTGAAGAAGACTTGCCCGATTGCGGATTTTTTTGAACTGGAATCTGCCTGATCATTTTTTCAGTCTCGATCTGACCGGGCGTTTTTTCGCCGCTACCGATATCGGCTTCATCGGGTAAATGAACAGGTGGCTTCAACATCGTGCTGAGAGTCTGAATGAATGAACGTGTCATCAATTCGATCAGGCTTGCGGCGGCGAGTTCAGTGTGCTCGGCCTGAACGCGCATGCACGGGCGTTGTTACGCACATTGTTACGCACATAAGTGGTGGACAAACTTGTGGATAACTCTGCTCGACGGCAACTAAGTCCATGATTGTCATCAGTAAATTGGAACTGATTTAAAACAAGGCAGTCACAAGGCTCTTGCTTTGCAGTGTTCCCTAAAGTGCAATGCCTGCGTCAGCAAGGCCAGCGTACTATTTACTCGAGACGGCCAAAGACAAGATTTTTCTGGCCCGACGCAGGCAAAGTCATCGTGCGTTTTCCTTTGCTGCGGCGGATATGTATGGGACGTAAGGAAGCAGGAATCAGTCGTGAAACGCTTTGCCTGATTTCAAGCAACTGTTCTGACCGTATCAGTCGCGTCAGGCTATATAGCGTTTCGCGCAACAGATATTGTTCACGCAGGTTCATAGGGTGCTGACCTGTTGTGGCCAGCAACTCATCGATCAACTCTTCTGCAGTAAATTCAGGTTTCATGGCGGCGCTCTTCGTATCAGCTTGCAAGTTAATAGCTAGAAACGTGAGTCTAGCGGGAATATGGTTGAAGTCCAGCACCCGACGCTTGAGCCACATCAAGCGAGATGCAAGCACTGATCTTAATCAGAATTTTCATTCATTTTTTTGAACGGTTAATGAGCAAACCATTCATATTTTGAAAACTAAATGGTCGGTTGGCAAGATTAAGCCGCTCGCGCCTGCTTAAATTTATCGAATGAAAAAAGAGGAATTAGCTTGCGCCGCTGGCTAAGAAAAGTCTCAGTTCTTCCCTTGTCAAAGATCAAACCAAGGCTTTGATTCTGCCAACAGAATGAATCAAACGCACAAAGTTCGGCAGAGTTGTTCCGCAAACAGCATTCCATTTGCAGCAGGCTCTTTTTAGTTCACTTGATCGCCCGGAAATTCCTATGGATACCTTGAACGAGCAGCAAAAAAACCATCTGCGTAACGTGCTTGAAACACGCGAGCACTCCTTGCGTGAAGAAATACGGCGCGAAGTCAACCTGCAGGATGATTATGTGCAACTCGCCAGTGAAGTACCGGACCCGGGCGATTTGTCTTTTGCCAACCTGTCGATCGACCTCGGGAACGCCGCTGTCACGCGTGACATGACAGAGTTACGGGCGATTGAACTGGCGCGAAAAAAAATCGCTGCCGATAGCTATGGCGAATGCATCAGCTGCGGCTATCCGATTCCGTACGAACGTCTGCTGGCCATGCCGGCAGCGGAGCGCTGCGCCCCTTGTCAGGAGGCATATGAGCGCACACATCTGGACGGCATGAAAGGCGCCACCATGTAATTCACAGGCATAGTCCGGCAGCATAGTCGGCAGCATAGCGAGGGACTCAGTACAATTGAGCCCCAGACCAGCAATGCATGCCGGTCACGCCTGTGGAGAATGTTGAATGAAAGAAGCCTTGCACGCGCTCGCTGGCGCCATGCCTAAAGCCGAGCTGCACATGCATATAGAAGGCTCGCTCGAACCCGAATTGATTTTCGCGCTCGCCAGTCGCAATGGAGTCACGCTGCCGTTTGCATCGGTGGACGCCCTGCGCGCCGCCTATGATTTCAAAGACCTGCAATCCTTTCTCGACATTTACTACGCGGGCGCCAGCGTACTGCTGCATGAACAGGATTTCTATGACATGACGCGCGCCTATCTGCAGCGCGCGGCGGCTGACAAGGTGCGCCATACCGAAATTTTCTTTGATCCGCAAACCCATACCGAGCGCGGCGTGCCGATTGCTACTGTCATTAACGGCATTAGCCGCGCCTTGCAAGACGGCGAGCAAGAATTTGGCATCAGCAGCGGTCTGATTCTGTGCTTCCTGCGTCATCTGTCTGAAGACGCCGCGTTTGCTACGCTAGAACAGGCGCTGCCATTGCGTGACAAGTTCATCGGTGTCGGGCTCGATTCGTCCGAACGCGGTCATCCGCCGGAAAAATTTGCTCGCGTCTTCGCCCGTTGCCGCGAACTCGGCTTGCGCCTCGTTGCCCATGCCGGCGAAGAAGGGCCGCCCGACTATATTCGTGACGCACTGGATTTGTTGCATGCCGAACGCATCGACCATGGCGTGCGCTGTGTTGAAGACCCTGCGCTAGTCGCGCGACTGGTGCGCGACAAGGTTGCCTTGACCGTTTGTCCGTTGTCAAATATCAAGCTGCGTGTGTTCGACCGCATGGAAGACCACAATCTTGTGCAGTTGCTCGACGCCGGCGTGGTCGCTACCGTTAACTCCGATGATCCGGCTTATTTTGGCGGCTACATGAACCAGAATTTCTATGCCTGCATTGATGCGTTGCCGCTGACTCGCGTGCATTTGCAGTCGCTTGCACGCAATAGCTTCAGCGCGGCATTTCTGGATGACGCGCGCCGCGCCCGCTACCTTGACGAAGTTGACCGTTTCTTTGCCTCGCACGGATGAGTTCTTTATTGAAAGCTCCCTTGCTGCGGCTGCAGTCATTCTGGCTTGGCCTGCAATTAAGACAAGCAGTAATAATGACCGCACGCGACTGGCGTGCCGGTGAATTGCGCTTCCTGTTGCTCGCACTGGTGCTGGCAGTCGCCGCCTTGTCGGCTGTCGGTTTTTTTGTCGACCGCATGAACGGTGCGCTAGCGCGAGACGCCAGCCAGTTGCTGGGCGCGGACTTGGTCGTGCGCAGCAGTCATCCGCTCAAAACGCAGTGGTACGCCGAAGCCCTCCGACGCGGGCTCGTTACTGCCAACACAATCAGCTTTCCCAGCATGGCGGGCACCGGCAAAGGCGCGGCCGAAGATTCACGACTGGTAGCGGTGAAGGCTGTGTCGGTCGCTTATCCGTTGCGCGGTGCTGTCACCTTGTCAGTCAACGATAAGGAGCAGCTTGCGCAGGGCACGCCTGTGCGCGGCACTGTCTGGGTAGACCCCGGCTTTCTGGCTTCACGCAATGTGCGTGAGGGCGACAGCGTGCAGCTCGGCCAGCAGCGCTTCGTCATAGCTGCCACCATCGTGCACGAGCAAGACCGTGGCGCCGGTTTTATGAATTTCGCACCGCGCGTGATGATCGCTGCCGACGACTTGCCAGACACTGGTCTGGTGCAAAATGGCTCGCGGCTCAGTTACCGGCTGCTGGTGGCGGGCGAGGCGGAACAGCTTTCCCAATTTCAAAAGTGGATAGATGCGCAGATCAGGGACGGTCATCTGCGCGGCATGCAAATCGAGACGCTTGATACCGGCAACCCCGAGATGCGCGCAACGCTAGACCGTGCGCGCCAGTTTCTCGCACTCGTCAGCATGCTCTCGGCGATGCTTGCCGCGCTGGCTATTGCACTGGCGGCGCGCCGCTTCATGCAGCGGCATCTGGATGCCTGCGCCATGCTGCGCTGTCTGGGGCTGACGCAAAACCAGTTGACCTGGTTATTCCTGATTGAATTTTTACTGCTGGGTCTGGTCGCCAGTCTGGCCGGTGTGGCCATCGGCTTTGGTGCGCACTTCGCGTTACTGCACTGGCTGGGCCCGCTCATGAACGTGAGCTTGCCGGCTGCGAGTTTGCTGCCACTGCTGCAAGGTATCGCCGCTGGCATGCTGCTCTTGCTCGGTTTCGCGTTGCCGCCAGTTCTGCAACTGCGCAATGTGCCGCATAACCGCGTATTGCGGCGCGAGCAGCAAGTGCCGCAAGCGTTCACGCTGGCAGGTTATCTTCTCGCGCTGGGTAGCTTCATCGCCTTGCTGGTCTGGCAGGCAGGTGAAGTCCGGCTCGGGCTTATTACCGCAGCCGGCTTTGGTGCTGCGCTGTTGCTCTTTGCTTTGCTTGCAAGCGCGCTGTTGAAGTCGCTGCATCTATTGCGCGCGCCGCTGAATTTTCCGGCCTGGCGCTTCGCCTTGACGTCGCTTAAACGCCGCCCCGCAGCCAGCGTGGTGCAAATGGTGGCGCTGGCGCTCGGACTGATGGCGCTGCTGTTGTTGACTGTGATTCGGCAAGACATGCTGGCTGCATGGCGGCAGTCGTCACCGGCTGACGCGCCGAATCATTTCATGATCAATATCCAGCCGGAACAGAAAGACGCCATCGTCAGCCTGCTCGACAAAAGCGGCATTGCCGACGCGAAGCTGTATCCGATGATACGCGGGCGACTGCTGCAAATTGACGGCCGTGACATCAGCGCCGACAGCTTTGAGGAAGAACGCGCGCGGCGCCTGGTGGAGCGTGAATTCAATCTCTCGACCATGTCTGCGCTGCCGTCGCAAAACCAGATCATCGCCGGCCGCTGGTTTGCAGCCGGTGACGCGCCCGAAGCATCTGTGGAGCAAGGACTGGCCAAGACGCTGGGTTTGAAGCTCGGCGACACGCTGCGTTTTGATGTTGCTGGTCAGACCGTCGAGGCTCGTATCACCAGTCTGCGCAAACTGGACTGGGGTTCGATGCGCGTGAATTTTTTCGTGATACTTAGTCCGTCCGCTGTCCAGACCCTGCCGCGCACGTGGATCACCGCGTTCCGTCTGCCGGCCCAACAGCAGCCGCTGGTGAATCAGTTAATGCATGCGTATCCGAACCTGACCATTGTCGACGTCGGCAGCATGCTCGCACAAGTCCAGCAAGTCATTAAGCAGGTGGTGGCCGCGGTCGAGTTCCTGTTTCTCTTCACGCTGGCAGCTGGTGTGCTGGTGCTGGTAGCGGCCATGCTCGGCTCGCAGCAAGAGCGTCTGCGCGAAGCTGGTATCCTGCGCGCGCTGGGCGCCACGCGGCGGCAATTGTCACGTGCGCAGTGGATAGAGTGCGTTTTGATAGGCGCCGTTGCCGGCGCCATGGCAGCCAGCGGTGCAGCGTTGACGGGCTGGGTACTGGCACGTTTCGTCTTTGATTTTGCGTGGACTTTCAGTCCCATGCTCTGGGTCGTTGGCATAGGCGCCGGTGCGGCCTGCGCGCTGGCCGGCGGCTGGGCAGGGCTGCGAACAGTACTGACGCAGTCACCCTTGCAAACGCTGCGAGAAGCCTGAGCGATCTCAATAGCATCCTGCGCCGATCACCGTAAAGTCCTTCACATGACTTGGCGGGATTCAGCGGAGGCAGCAAATGTGGCAGCGAATGTGTCAGCGAGTGTGTCAGCTAGTGCGGCAGCAGAGTGAAGTAAGTAGAATTGGTCGCCCAAGTCTTAAAGCTATCCCATATCTATTCAGCCTGTCAGCAGCATGCGCGCTGCTGACAGCTTGCACCTCGTTATCACCCGGCATACAGTTCGGCCAATCACATCCATTCACCAGTCAGGTCGCAGCCGAAGACCAGATCAAGAGCGAGATCCGCCCCATTACACCGAAGCTGGTGCGACAGGAGCGCGAAGCCCGAGAACTGCAAGTCACTGAAAACATCAGCGCGTTGATGTCACGCGCGACGGCCTATACAATTTCGCCGGGCGACGTGCTGCAGATTGTCGTCTGGGACCATCCCGAGTTATCCGCTTCCATGCTGCCGGCCGCGCCGCTGGGTGCCGTTGGTGCCGCCGGTGCGGCGGCCAGCCCGCTGGCGCAGCAGCAGTCCGGTTTCGAAATTGATCAGGACGGCATGCTCGAGTTTCCGTATGCCGGCAAGCTCAATGTCGCCGGCCTCACACCTGAGCAGGCACATACGCGACTGACTAAAAAGCTCGCGTTTTATCTGAAAAACCCGAAAGTCTCGCTGCGTGTGCTGTCCTATCGCAGCAAGCGCGTCTACCTTGATGGTGAAGTCAAGTTGCCCGGCGTTCAACCAATCAACGACATTCCGATGACGCTGCTCGAAGCAATCAACCGTGCCGGCGGCATGCTGCCCACCGCCGACCAGAGCCGCATCGCGATCACGCGCGCGGGCAAGACCTACCAGATCAACATGCCGCTGTTGGTGCAGCGCGGCGTCAATCCCGGCACCATCATGCTGGCCAGCGGTGATGTGGTGCGCGTGCTATCGCGCGAAGAAAGCAAAATCTTTGTCTCCGGCGAAGTCACCTCGCCGCGCGCGCTGACCATGCGCAACGGACGGCTGACGCTTAATGAAGCACTCGGCGAATCAGGCGGCATCAACCCCGTCAGTGGCGATGCGCGGCAAGTCTATGTAGTGCGACGTGACAGCAGCGAATCAGTGGTCTATCAGCTTGATGCCAATGCGCCCGGCGCGCTGGCAATGGCTGAAGGATTCGAGCTCAATCCGAAAGATGTGGTGTATGTCGCTGCCACACCCCTCACAAACTGGAACCGCACCATCAGCGCGCTGATACCGGGTGCCTTGCCCACTGCGGTGATTGCCACCACGCCGGGGAGGTGACGTGATCCGCAATATCCTGCTGCTTTGCACCGGCAACATCTGTCGCAGTCCGATGGCGGAAGGGCTCATGCGCGAGCTCTTGCCGCACCATGAAATTTACTCTGCCGGTCTGTGCGCGCTTGATGGCGCAGCTGCCGACCCTATTGCCGTTGAAATCATGTGGCAGGCCGGCATTGATATCAGCGCCCATCGTGCGCGCAACCTCAGCAGCTGGATGATGCGCGAAGCCGATCTGGTCTTCACTATGGACCACGCACAGCTGCAGTTTGTCACGCAACGCTTTCCGGCAGCGTCAGCCAAACTGGCCCGGCTCGGGGACAGCTGCGCGGCCGATATTCCTGATCCTTACCAGCAGGGGTTGCCTGCTTTTCAGCAGGCCTACCACCTGATCGAGCGCGCGGTGCAGCGCCGTTTGTCGCAACTGGCACGCAACAGGCGTCTGGCCTGTTCCTTGAATTAAATCCCATCCGAGAGCAGCCCCATGAAGAATTCCCTGATGCCGCAACTGGGCGCGCCACCCGAGCCGCCGTTGATTCTGTCGGACGACAGCGAAGCGGATTTGTCGTCTTATCTCAATATGATCATTGATCAACGCTGGCTCATCATCAGCATTGCGCTCATCGTCAGCTTGCTTGGCACCGTTTATGCATTTCTGGCGCGCCCGCAGTATGAAGCCAGCCTGCTGGTTCATGTCGAAGAGAAGGGCCAGCGCGAACCGAAAAATATTCTCGGTGAAGCCGGCTCGATGATTGATTTCAAAACGCCGGCGGCTGCAGAAATTGAACTTTTGCGTTCACGCCTCGTCGTTGCCCATGCCATCGACAACCTGCGCCTGTATATCGATGCACGGCCTGACCGTTTACCCTTCATCGGCAATCTGGTGGCCGGCACCGGTCTGGCGGCCTCCATGCCGTGGCTGCGTAGTCTGTGGGGTTATGCGTGGGGTGCGGCAAAAATCGATGTGGCGGATTTTTCAGTGCCGGAGATGCTGGAAAACCGGCCGTTCGAATTGCACATGCTCTCAGGTGGACGTTTTGAAGTAACAGAAAGCGAGAGTGGCCTGCGTCTTAACGGTCGTGTCGGTGAAACGATCAATCAGTCCACAGCGTATGGGCCAGTTGTGTTGAAGGTTTCGCAGTTGTGGGGCTGGCCTGGCACCCGTTTTGTACTCACACGCAGTTCGCGGCTTGCTGCGATCGAATCTGTTCAGCGGGCGCTGAGCGTGAATGAAATGGGCAAGCAGTCCGGCGTTATCAATGCAACGCTCAAAGGCGACAGCGCGCAGGGCGTTTACCAGCTGCTCACTGAAATCAGCAAGGAATACATGCAGCAGAACGGTTCGCGCCGCACCGAAGAAGCGGATAAATCACTCGCCTACCTGAACCGCAGGTTGCCGGAGCTTAAAGATCAACTAGAGCAGGCCGAGGTTCGCTACAACCAGTTCCGCAATGCGCACGGCACAGTTGATCTGGGTGAAGAAGCGAAAATCAATTTGCAGCGCTCGGCATCGGCGCGCACGCGCCGTATCGAACTGGAACAAAAGCGTACCGAACTGCTGTCGCGTTATACGTCCAACCATCCAGCTGTCATCAGCATTGATGAGCAGCTCAAAGACATCAACATTGAAATTCGTGACGCTGCCAGTCAGATCAAGACCTTGCCGAACCTGGAGCAGGAAATGGTCAAGCTCGCGCGCGACGTCAAAGTCAACAGCGAACTTTATACCGCGCTCTTGTCTAGCGCGCAGCAACTGCAGTTGATCACGGTCGGCAAAACCAGCAACGTCAGGCTGGTTGACGCGCCGCTCAAGCCGGATCAGCCGGTTACGCCGAACCGGCCGCGCATCATCGCCATTGCCATTTTTCTGGGATTTTTTCTGGGCGTATTGGTCGCCTTCATACGGCGCTCGCTGCAAACCGCGCTCAACGATCCGGACCAGATCGAAAAAATGTTTGGCTTGCCCGTTTACGCCAGCATCCCGCGCAGCAAAATGCAGCAGTCACTGGCAGGCGAGAGCAATACCTCCAGCCGCTTGCCCTTGCTCGCGCGAATTGCCAGTATGGATGTCGCCATCGAAAGCCTGCGCAATTTTCGGTCAGCACTGCAATTCACGATGACGCATGCGCGCAATAACATTGTCGTCATCACGGGCCCGACTGCCGGTATGGGCAAGTCATTTGTCTCGGCTAATCTGGCCGCCGTGCTCGGTGCCAGCGGCCGCAAAATATTATTGATTGACGGCGACTTGCGCGATGGTCATCTGCACCGCTATTTCAATTGCCCACGCGCCGGCGGCATGTCCGATCTGCTCATAGGCGGGCGAGACATTGACCAACTGGTCCACAAAAACGTGCTCGAGAATGTCGACTTCATCAGCACCGGCAGCTTGCCGCCTAACCCGTCCGAACTTTTGCTGAGGCCGACTTTCTCAGGCCTGCTACATATACTTGCGCCGCACTACGACATGGTGTTGATTGATGCGCCGCCCATTCTTGCTGTGTCGGACAGCCTCATCATCTGCAGCCATTCCGGCGCCATTTTCATCGCCACCCGCGCCGGCGTGACCACGCCGGGCGAGATTGCCGAATCGCTCAAGCGGCTCGCGCGCGCCGGTCTGTCTGCCAAGGGCGTGCTGTTCAATGACATGGAACTGCGCGCCGGACGTTATGGCTATGGCTCCGGCAGCCGCTATGGAAAATACCGTCAACTGTCCTATGTCGGTGACATACAGCGCATGAGCATGTCCGTGGCGGACGTCTGATGAACAAGCCGGCAGATTATCTGCCTGACAGCATAGGCAGCATAGGCAGGATAGCCAGGGTCATGACGTCGGAGTTTTATCAGGGCACGCTGCCGACATTCATCTGGCCGGCGCTGGAGCAGCTCACGCAAAGTATCTTTTGCAGCCTGCCACATCTGCAGGTTTATGGCAGCCTGGACACGCAGACGCAAGTCTGGGTAGGTCGCAGCCAGAACGGCGACATTATTTCCGTGGTGGTGTTTGAAATAAGGCAGCGCACGGCAAGAGTTATTAATGAAGTCTGCAGCCTGAAGGCTGTCGATCTGTGCGCATTTGCACAAGACCTGTTTCGTCGTCACCCGCAGATATCAGCCATTGTGCTGCATGCCGTTGAATTGAATGACGCGCCATTGCCGTACCCGTTGCAGCGACTGGTTTTTTCGGAAGACTTCGTACTTAGCTTGCCGCTGTCAGACGCCGACTATCTGGCCAGCCTGTCACGTCATACTCGCGAAAAAATCCGTTATCACCTTGCGCGTAGCCGTCGCAAGCAGCCAAGCCTGCAATTTCGAGTCGTGCGCGGGCAGTTGATTAATGACGCCGATATCGCTGCCGTAATCCGGCTCAATCGCGCGCGCATGCTTAGCAAAGGTCGCCGCTTCGGTATGGATAGTGTGGAAGAGAGCAGGTTGCAGGCGATCCTGCATGAGCGCGGACTGATTGCCATCATAGAAATTGACAACGTAGTATGCGCCGGTCTCTTGTGCACAGTTTCAGGCACCGATGTTTTCATGCACGTGATTGCGCATGATCCCAAGTACGACGATTTGCGGCTGGGCTTTTTATGCTGCTACCTGACCATACAGAGCGCCATTGCCGCTCACATGACGCGCTTTCATTTTTTGTGGGGTCATTATGACTACAAAACCAGACTAGGCGGCAAGGAGCAGCCACTGGCCAGACTGGTGCTCTACAAGACGCGGCTTCATATGCTGCGCCATCCGGTCTTGCTGACGCAGCATTGGGTGGCAAGCCTGCGCCGCGTAGTCCGTAAATGGTGGCACTCATAAGCACTGACAGGAACTGATAAAAACCCAGGGAGCCAGACAATGTTCATCGATACAAGGCAGATGGCAGAAGGTAAAGTAGTCGTGGCAAGCGTGTGCATCATCGGCGCCGGCGTGGCCGGCATTACGCTGGCACGTGAAATGGAAAAGTATGGCATCGACACCTGCGTGCTCGAGAGCGGTGGCTTCGAACCAGACGATGAAAGCCGCGACTTGTATCGTGGCGCGGCCACTGGTTTGCCTTACCATTTTGCCGACGGCTGTCGCGCCCGATTTTTTGGCGGCAGCAGTAACTGCTGGGGCGGATGGAGCCGGCCGCTGGATGCGTGGGACTTTGAAGCCAAATCTTGGGTACCGCATAGCGGCTGGCCCTTCGGCCTCGATACCCTGATGCCGTACTACCAGCGCACGCATGAATTGCTGAAGCTGGGACCGCATAATTTTGATGCAGGGTTTTGGGAAGAATCAATCAACCGCTCCGACGTGCGGCGCGTTCCATTGACGAGTGGTCGTATTCGCGACTCGATTTCGCAATTCAGTCCGCCAGTGCGGTTTGGCAAAGCCTATAGACGCGAATTGAAGGCGGCGCGTTATGTGCGGGTTTTTCTGCATGCGAATGTCACGCAAATCGTGCCGGACACGGATGGTGAACGCATCACGCAAGTGCAGGTGCAAACCTTGTCGGGACGCCGTATCAACGTCACCGCGCGCCTGTTTGTACTGGCCACCGGCGGCATTGAAAATGCCCGCCTGTTGCTGGCATCTTCACAGATACTACCGGCAGGCATAGGCAACCGGCATGATCTTGTCGGCCGCTTCTTCATGGATCATCCGCGCATGCTCACAGGTCGTGTTCAATTTACGCCAGCCTGGTCACGCAACAAACTCTATGACATTAAATACAACTACATGAATGCAGCCGTAGCAGCGCATGGCGTGCACATCGCTGCGCAGTTCGCGTTAACCGAAGCCACACTCAAGCAGGAACAGCTGCTCAATGCCCGTATCTGTTTCTGTTCGGAGTTTCCCGGCGAAGGCAGTGAAGGCGCCAAAGCCCTTTTTCGCTGCAAGCAGGCGCTGCTGCAAAAAGAGCAGCCGGGCTGGTCGCTGGGCGCCGACATGCGCACCATGCTGCAGGAACCAGTCAATACATTCGCCTATGGGTTCACGCGCTTCTTCCATCCCCGTACTTTAATAAAGAGCACTGGCTTTCAAGTCATCATAGAACCATCACCCGACCCCGACAGCCGCGTCACGTTGTCGCTGCATCAGCGCGACGCACTTGGCATGCCGCGCGTTGAAGTCAACTGGCGTTTGAATGATCTTGTCCGTCGTACAGCAGACCGCACGCTCAACTTGCTGGCGCAAGAGTTGCGCATGACAGGCGTGGCTGAAGTTGAACTCGACGCGCCATTCGAAGGTGGCGAGTGGCCATCGACAATGGAGAAAGAAGGTACCTGGCATCACATGGGCACGACCCGCATGCACGACTCGCCATTGCAGGGTGTAGTCAACCGTGATTGCCGCGTACATGATGTCGCCAATCTTTATATAGCAGGCAGCTCGGTTTTTCCGACAGCCGGCGCGAATTTTCCGACCATTACGATAGCGGCACTCAGCTTGAAGCTTGCTGAACATCTGAAGCTGCAGTTGAGGGCAGTGGGCAGCCGTATGATTGATGAATTGCCGGATGCTGTTAATGCAGACAGAGAGCAGGAGGCGATTGCTGCTTCTATAGGGTCGAGCGGGTTGCCTGCGGTTTGAACGTTATATTTTGCAGGATTCCTTGAAGACGCTGGATATCAGCGCAGGCTAACAACAAAAGACACTGGGCCCCAGCCTGCGCTGGGGCGACGGTAGTAATTGATATGGCCTACCAATCTTCTACCGTCATTCCGGCGCAGGCCGGAATCCAGCGTCTTTCGAAAAATATCTGCTGACTCATTAAAACGCATTGAGCTAAAAACTCAATGCGTTTTTTTTCGCACGCAGCATAGCAAACAAGCATTGACAATTCATAACGTATAAATCCAAGAACTTTCAGCTAATAAATTTTTTCATTTCCAGTCGGAACTTAATGCTCATAGTAAAGCTCTGAATCAGGGTAAGTACAAGGGATCTGTGTTTAATCAGATCGGATAAAACTGATGAGGAAACTAACTAATGTTGAACGTATCACGTAATCGCACCACCCTTCGTAGCTTGACTTTGTCTGCAGTGGCCAGCGCATCCGCCTTGCTCGTCGCCTGTGGCGGCGGAGCCGGCTCAGCGCAATATGCACTTGATGCCGCGGGTAATTTGACCACTGCAAACGCAACAAAAACCAATACCGATGGCTCGGTTGTAACAACCTCAGTCAGCACGTCGGGCAGCACCACCAGTGGTACTAGCACGACGACGGCACCAACGACGACATCGCCAACGACGACATCGCCAACGACGACAACAACGACAGCACCAACGACAACAACGACAGCTCCAACAACGACAGCACCAACGACAACAACGACAGCTCCAACAACGACAGCTCCAACAACGGCCGCAGTTGCACCAGTCGGTCAAGATGCTTCGTTGTACACGCTCAGCTTCCAGGATGAGTTCAACAATTTCAACACCAGCGTCTGGAACGACACCATCTGGTACGAAGCCAGCAACGCAACCAAGAACTATGACGTCAGCAATGGCACGCTCAGGATCTGGCCGCAGCGCGATGCTACCGGCAAGTTCTTCAACCGTACCATCGACACCGACGGCAAGTATTACCAGACCTACGGCTATTTTGAAATCGACGCCAAGCTGCCTATCGGTAAAGGCACGTGGCCGGCATTCTGGTTGTTTAACCATATCGGCACGCGCCGTCCCGAGATCGACATCATGGAAGCGTATGCAGGGGGCGGTGCAGCAAGCGGCTGGTCTGATGCGAACTACCATCCGACTGCCTATGCACCAACGATCTGGCTTGACGCCAGCCGTCTGGGCGGCACCAAGACTATTCAGACTGGTGACTTGTCGACTGGTTTCCACAAGTATGCTTTGAAGTGGGAGCCGACCAAGCAGACTTTCTATTTCGATGGCCGTGAAGTCTTTACTGCGAACGTGACGATGGGTGACCCGATGTACATCATGCTCGACCTCTGGTACGGCAGCGCAAGCGGCCAGCCTGACAGCACCACCCCTACTGGTAGCGGCAACTCTTATGCAGTGAACTATGTGCGTGCATGGAAGTTTAAATAAGCTTTGGTAAGCTAGCCTTTTAAAAATTCCGAATCAGTCAAGCCGGCCAACGCGGCATGATTGTTAAGCCAGCCTTGTGCTGGCTTTTTTTCGTCTGCAGCTTGTTTGAAGCTTATTTGAGAGGTGGCAAGGCACTGTTCTACGCATGCAGGAAGATGGAAAGACCTGATACGGAGCTTCCATGCGAAACAAACTGCTGCTGACTATCTTGTTATTCCAGGCACTTGCTGCTGCTGCGACTTCAGCACCAGTAGTACTGCCTATTCCCGACAGTATTCAAAATGGCGATACGGTTTTATTAAGCTGCGGCCGCACCTATAGCGGTGAGCTGGACCTGTCCAACAAATACAATGTCAGGGTACTAACGGACGGCGATTGTGGCGCTGCGACGATCACGCCGGCGCGGCCGGTGCAGGGTTGGGTAAAGACAAAGCAAAACAGCAGCATCTGGTGGGCTGCGATCGATTTCATTCCCACACAAATGGAGATCAACGGCGAATTCATCGCGCTGGCGCATTACCCGAACCTGCCGCAAGAATGGGCAGCGGGCCGCTCAGGAATACCGAGTCAACTCATTTACCGCATGCCCGTTGACGATTTGTCAGGGGCGACGCTGGTATGGCGCGCAGCCGACTGGCTGATAGAGACGCGACAGATTATTCGCTATGAAGATGGCATAACGTATCTACAACCGCATTTAATGCCAGCCGCTGACGACTCGTTTCCGCTGCTGCCCGAGACAGCATTTTATGTAGAAGGAAAACGCTGGATGATCGACAGCCCCGGCGAATGGGCTTATGCAGACGGCAAGCTTTATGTGTGGCCGCCGGACGGTAAGACACCCGAAGGACGCACATGGGCTGCGCCGCGTGCACGCGGCATCAATGCAAGCGGTTCGCATGATGTGCAGATTCAAGGGGTTAAAATTTTTGCTGCAACGCTGGGCATAGACGGCAGCGATGCAACTAACTTGCAGATTACCGACACCGTTATACGCAATAGCGGCGAAGACGCCATTCTTGCCGGTGGCAGTGGTTTGCAGGTCAAGCGCGTCAGCATCATCAATACAGTGCAAAACGGCTTGCGCGCCAACGATGATGCGCGCGATGTGCTGGTCGCCGATTCAACCATCGAAGGCGCGGGCATGCTGGGCATGCCGCGTCGTTCGAAAGGCGCGCTGGTTTTCGAGCTATCAACTGGACAGCGGATTATGCGCAATCATATTCGCGATGCGTCCTACATTGGCATTCGCGTGCATCGCGATGCCATCGTTGCCGACAATGTCATTGAGCGCGTCTGTCTCCGGTTAAGCGACTGCGGCGGCATCTATACCTTCGCACGCGACCGCAAGCCTCTGCAGGTACGCATAGAACGCAACCAGATACGCGGGCTGTCACAGCGAATGGCGCATGCCATCTATCTGGATGATTACGCCAATGGCGTCATCGTCAAAGGCAACCTGATGGAAAACAACCCCGGCGGCATGCAGCTACACAATGCGTTTGGCAATGTGATTCGCGATAACGTTTTTCGTAATAGCCAGTTCGAACACATGCTCTTCAATGAAACCGGTGCGACCGCAGCGGTCCAGCATAACAAGATCCTGCGTAACCGTTTTGAATCTAATGAGACTGCGCCAACCTACAGGCTATGGAGCGAGCATGGCGGCATCTACGTGCAACGCTTCGGCAAATTTGATGGCAATGTCTACGTAAATAAAAACGCCCACTTTGCCGAAGTCGCCGGCAGCGGCATGCTCAACTTTAGCGACTGGAAGCAGCAAGTCAGTGCTGAATCAGATCTGCCTGCTCAATTGCGCGGCCGTCGCCATAACTCGGATGGCAAGGACAGCAGGAAGAGCGTGTTGGTCACCAGGTAGCGTTTTAGTAGCCGCGACGGTTCCATCGCAAGCCGGTACAGCCATTCAAGCCCATGTTGCTGCCAGAATGGTGGCGCACGCTTGAGCGTGCCGGCATGGTAATCAAAGGCTGCGCCAACGCCGAGCATGACGGCGTGTAGCCGCTCGCGATGACGGGCCATCCATATTTCCTGCTTCGGGCAACCCAGCCCGACCAGCAGCAGCCGTGTGCCCGAATCATTAATGGTATTCACGATGGCGTCATCTTCAGCGGCGGTCAGCGTGCGAAATGGTGGCGACAGCATACCGGCCAACGGCAATTGCGGATAAGCGTTTTGTATGGCGGCCTTGAGTTGCGCGAGCGTGGCCGCAGTGCTGCCTAGCATAAAGACCGGCAACTGAAAGCGTTCGGCTTCGGCCAGTACCTGCCACATCAGGTCGGGCCCGCTGATGCGCTGCTGCTCTGCATAACCGCGCTTGCGCATGAGCCAGGCCAGCGGCGCTCCATCAGGCGTGGCAAGGTCGGCACTGTCGACAGCGGCACGCAAGGCTGCGTCACGCCGTGCGCTGATAACGCTGTGCACATTGCACAAACAGACGATGCGTGCTTCACCTGCGACTGCCCAGCGCACGATGCGGGCAACAGCCTGTTCCCATGAAACTGCATCGATGCGTGTACCAAGCAGCGAAACGTAACTCGATGTCATTGCATTGATCCTCATGATCCCATCAACTCATTAGTTGAACTCAATCGCCGTTGCTGCCAGTTGTGAATTGTCCAGCCTCTGTGAGGCAGTAAACCTCTGTGCAGCAAAGTGCAGCAATTCATCCAGCCTTTTCCAAAGTCCGAGCTTGTCGATATCAAGCGAGTGGCACCATAAATGGCACACACTGCCGCTTCTGGCTGCGTAGTCCACCAGCAAATACAAACGGTCCAGCCAGTCCGATTCATAGCCAATAACATTCAAAGCAATGAGGCGTTTATTCCAGTCTCCCTGCGACATGAAATTGCGCATCACGACAGAGCGCGGGTGCGGATAAAACTGCAGCGTCGTCGGTAATTCATACGGCTTGATTCCTGCAGACAGAAACAGGTTTGTCGTGGTGCGGGCATAGGAAAATCCGGCAGACTGCACCATTTTTACGTGCAGCGGCCGGTATTTGCCGCCGGGGTAGCAAAAGCCATCGACCCTTTTTCCAAGCAGGTCTTCCAGTGCAGCCTTGCCTTCCTGGATTTGCGTTAATGCGTCAAGCACACTGAGCCGTGACAAAAAGCGGTGTTCCAGCGTATGCGAGCCGATCTCGAAATGCTGCGCCAGTTGTCGTATGGCTGACGGCGCCAACACCGGCGGACCTTCGCAATTGCGCAGGGGGATATAGAAGGTCGCACGCAAGCCATGCCGCATCAGCAGATCGGCCATGCGCAGGTCTGCAGGATGGCCGTCATCAATTGACAGACTCAGTCTTGCCTGCTTCATGATTTCCGATTCATAACTGATTCTTCAGGGCTGGCCCTGCGCATGCGGGTCGCCTGTGGTCGAAGCAATCGTGCAGGCCGCTACGCTGGCGCGTTCACCGAGTGCTGTGCGGCAGGCGTCAACCAGGCCCATTGCCGCGGAATCAAAGTTGTATTGCGCGACACGCTGCAAACTGTCCGCGCTGAAATCGCGATACAGCGTATCGTCGCTCAGTAACTGACGTGCACACTCTGCCCATTGACCGATTTCGAGTTCGCGCACAAAACCGTTTTTGCCATCTTGGATGAGCTCGCCTGCCACGCCCGCATGCGGCGACACCAGCACCGGCAAACCTGCAGCACAGGCTTCATTGGCAACGATGCCCCACACATCGGCATGCGTAGGAAACAGGAATAGCCGGGCAGACCGGTACAAGCCCGGCAGTGCTCGCTGGGTCGCGAATCCATGAAACTGCACATCGACCCAATCGGCAAGTTCCAGCGCGGTGGCACGCAAGGCTTGTTCGTCACTACCCGAGCCGACCATTAAAATGCGTAGCCGCTGTTGCATGTCGATCGCGGTTTGGTAGGCGACTGACAGCGCAAACAGCGGGTCTTTGGCTTTTTCCATGCGGCCGCAAAATATGAAGTCAAAGCGTTTCTTCTCTCCTTGCGCAGAAGGCGCGAACTCATCGTTGTCTATGCAAAGCCAGGAATGGAAGCAGCGTGCCGGCTTGATGCCATACGAGCGGTACAGGCGGTCGCCACCGACTGACGCAGAAATGAAAGCCTGACTGCGCGCATAGACGACACGCCGCACCAACCGGTGCGTAAGCGAGAGCGACTTTTCAGACAGATCAGTGCCGTCTGTCATGGCGATATGTGGTACGCCCTTGAGTTGCGCCATCAGGAATGCGTAAAGGTGGGTAGGATTGAAGCCGTCCGTAATCACGACATCGGGCGCGAGTTTGGACAGCAGTGGCATGACATCGGGATTGTGGTGGATGTAGCGCCCCTTGACAGTGACGAAACGCTCGCGAAGAAATGAGTGCGGAAAGTCCAGCGGCGGCAAATCCCAGAGCCGGTTCGGTTCACGGCGCGCGCAGAAGATTACATGCAAATCAATGCCGGGCCAGCGCGCGAGTCGCGTAAAGATAGGCACGCGGTAAGGCGGCGGCGTGTTGGTGACCAAGGCGATTTTGATCATAGCGTTCTCCGTTTTTCTGCTGTGTTCATTATTTGCTGCCGTGCAGGCGCGCATGCTGGCGCGACCACTGCAGCCACCCATCGAGTCGCCCGCGTGTTACGGCCATCCCGTGCGAGAGTTCAATGCCAAGTCGCCCTCTCAATAACGGGCGCAATATCGGCGCCATCAGGCCACGCAAAATGACCCAGCGCGGTAGTCTGTGTTTTGCATACAGCGCGCCGGTGCCGCGTGCCCGATGCCGCGCCGAGTTGCAGGCTTGCTGACTGCCAGAGCCTAGTGGCGGCTCAATCTGGTGATGGACATGCGCAGCCGGTTCATGCGCGAGCAAGGCACCGGCACGCAAGGCACGCAGCACAATGTCGGTTTCTTCGGCTGCGCCAAACCATTGGCCAACACCCAGCCTGCCATCAAAGCCGCCGATTTCATCAATGACGCTGCGCTCGAAAAACAGCGTAATCGACGACACTGGAATATCGCGAAAGCGCGACGAGCGTTGCCAGCTCAAAAGGCCGGGAGGCAATGCGCTGTCCTGTTCGACCCAGCGCACAACAACGCCGCGCGGCCTGTCACGCCGCCGGCTGCGCACCATAATGCGCTCCAGCATGCGCGGCTCGTACCAGCAATCATCGTCGGGAAAGCCCAGCCACTTGCCACCGGCTGCTGCAATGCCGGCATTGCGCGCCAGCGCCAGATTGGCCGGCCAATGGCGCAGATGCTTGAGGATGATGCCAAGGCTGCGCGCACGCTGCAGAATGGGCTCCAGCCGGTCGTCACGATTCTGGTCGACGACGATCACGTCGAAGTTGCGATAGGTCTGCGCCACCAGCGAATCAAACAGACGATTGAGCTCGCTGGTGCGGCCGACGGTCGCCAGAATGAGGGAAAAATCACGCATCAAGTTCTCCTAGCCAAAGAATGTAATGCACGCTGACGACGCACGCTATATCTGAGTAAATGCAAGGCGCGTGTCAGGGGGTTGGGGCTTAAGTGCCGCAGCCGGACTTGCAGGTCTTCGCGCATGGCCGCAATGCGGTTGCTGGTTGACAGGCTGCCCGCATGTTCGCGAAATGCTGCCAGCGGCATGCTGGTCTGCATGGGTTCGGCCAGCTCGGAGAGCTTCAGCCACAAGTCGTAATCCATGGCATAGCGCAGTGACGTGTCGAAGCCGCCAGCTTCGCATAGCAAGTCACGCGCAACAAAGCACGCCGGATGCGGAATGAAATTGCCGCGCAGGAGTTGCTGCCGGCTATACAGCGGTGCCTGATAATTTTCAGGCAGCAGTTCCCCGTCAATGGCGCGCATGCTGCGCCCGAAAAGCCAGCGGCATCCACTCGCCGAAAACACTTGAGCGACGGTGTTCAGTACATCCTCATGCAGGTAAAAATCATCCGAATGCAGATACGCGACAATATCGCCGGTGGCAAGTTTAAGGCCGCAGTTCATGGCATTGCTGATGCCGCCAGTTACATGCTGCGCGAGTTTTATATCGCGTGGTATAGATTGAATCATGGCTAGCGTGCCATCGGTCGAGCCGCCATCGACAAAAATATATTCCGCTTCCGGCCCCGTTTGCCGCAATACTGAACGAATTGATTCAGCCAGCCATGGCTGACTGTTCCATGTGCAGGTGATGACGGAAAAGCGTGGGCTCATTTTTTGTATTTACTCGATTGCGCTAAACGGGAATAGGGCCCGGCGGCAGCCGGTACAAGGCCAGTAGTTTTTTTACTGCGTGGCTGGCATCAGCAATCCGTGCTCGTGACGTCACCGGATAATCGGGCTGTACGCTAAAGTTCAGCAGCGCATCGACCAATGCCGGCATCGTGTTAAATAAGCGCAGTTGGTCCGGTGCGCTCGCGTAGGCGGCCAGTTCGGGCGTGCCACCACGGCGCAGGGCAAAGGTGGTTTTGCCCATCATGAGCGCTTCGAGCACCGTGGTCGCACAGGGCTCTTCCCAAACAGAGGGCACAACGACCGCATTGGCTTGCGCCGTCAGTCGCAAGGTTTCGCTGGCCTGCTGCCAGCCATGAAAAATAATCTGCTTGTCTGCAAATTGCACATGCCGCGCACGCAGCGCCGCTTCTTCTTCGCCGTCACCGACAATATCAATTTTCATGTTTTGCGGGAGGCGCGGCGCGATCGCATCAAGGAACTTGCTCACCCCCTTGGCCGGATACAGTTTGGCCGCAACCAGCAAGCGCAGCGTGCCGTCTGTTGCGGGTGCGGCGGCTGTTTGCTGCGCCGCCTGCAGCGCAGTGTGGTCGACGAAGTTATGCACGGTCACGCCCCATTTTGCGTGGCCGAAGCTACGTTCGAGATTGCGCCTGAGCAGGTCGGATACAAACACGGTCTTGTGGCGTGCATAGCCACTGGCGACTTGCTCGCGAAAGTGCATGACTGTTGCAGCCGATACCGTTCGTTGCAGCCAGTTGGGCTTCCATGAGCGACAGCCTGCGCAGGAAGACGGACTGATGTCGGAGCAAATGGCGCCGCGCCGGAATCGCGTATGAATCAGGCAATCGCTGCCCTGGTCGTGACGGGTCTGGATGAAATTCACTGTGGCCGGTATAAAGCGCGCAAGGTTTGGCAAGTGGCCGTGATAGTGGATCACGTCATAGTCGGCTGCACGGCGCATGATAGCGCGCGCAAAACGACGTGCAATCCAGCCGCGCTTTGGCGGCATGAACAGGCCTAGCTGCATTTCTTTCCAGCCGTCGAACTGCCCGCGCAGTTCGCCATAGAATTGACCGCCAGATGCGCGCAGTTCTTCGACCGTGTCCGGCGAAAAGTCGTCGTTGCCCATTAGGTCAACCTGATGTCCTGCTGCCTGCAAGGCACTGCGAAGGGTCAGCACATGCCGTGCGAGGCCGCCAATGGCTGGTGCCGGAATATCTTCACTGACCAATAAAATGCGCATCGGTCAGGCTCCCGGATAAAATTTGCGCGCAACAGCCAGCAGGGCATGCCGCTCGTCGACGCTGACGATAAAAACATAGCCGGCTACCAAAAGAGCCAGTAGGGCCATAGATACAAGCAAGAGCGTGCCAACACCACCTGAAGGCAACAGCCATTTCAGCGGAATGAGCACGGCAAGCCCGACACTGCCGATGGCGATGCTGGGCAGCCATGAAACGCGCAAGGTTTCCAGCAGCGACACCGGCACCGTGCGGCCATGCACATAGACGAGGAAGAGTACCGTCATCAGCAGCGAGGCGAGCAAATGCGCGGCGGCGGCACCGATGATGCCGCCGACGTAGGTTCCGGCCAACACCAGCGCAATGCCGGTCACGCCGCGCGCGAGCGCGAAGCGGCCTGTTACGCGAGGATGTCCGAGCCCGTCGTTGACCAGCGACGGTATATTCGTCAGGGAATCCACCAGCAGCGCCAGCGTTACCAGCAACAGCACCGGATAGCCTTGCGCTACAAATTCGTCGCCGACCCAGCGGCGCAGAAATTCTTCGCCCGCCAGCGCAATCATGCCCAGCACGATCAGGTTCAGATAAGTCAGCAGCCGCGTTGTATCCAGATACAGCAGCCGCAAGCTTGCATGCTGGCCAGTGGCAGCAAGTGCAGAGACGCGTGGATAGATCACGCTGGCGAGCCGGAAGCACAAGCCCAGAATGCGGCCCGCCAGTTGCGCGGGTACCGTATAGAAAGTCAGCGCGACCGGGCCGGCGAGGGTGCCGACGATGAGTTTGTCGCCATGCGCCTGTAGCAAGGCCGCCAGCCGCGACAGATACGCATAGGCACTGAAAGCGGTGAGCGTATGACGAATGTCGCGACGTGGCCAGACCGGTTTGAGCGGCACGCCCAGCGTGTGCAGCAGCCACACCAGCCACAGATTGTTGATAGTCGCAATCGCGACCCGCACCGCAATCACGCCAGCCATGCCGCCGCCATTGATGGCAACTGCAGCCGAGACGATATTGACCAGTACACCAAAAAAAGCTTCTGCCTGCGCCGAGCGGTCATAGCGTTGCAGCGCTTGCGGAATGACGAGCAGATAGTTTTGAATTTGCGACATCGCAAAACCGAAGGCAGCTATTTGAAATGCCAGTAGCGTTTCGGCGCGCAATGCAGACGACACAGTAAAAAAACGCTCGGTCAAAAAGTCTGCGCCGAAGTACAGCACCACCGCGCCGACTGTACCTAAGAGGCCGTAGAACAGGCAGCCGAACCAGAAAGTTTCTGCGAATTGGCTGCGCTCGTTTTGCGCGTGGAATTGCGCCAGATACTTGATGGAGCCGGCTGACAAATTAATATCGAGCACGCCGAAGTAGCCAATGACGGAGCCGATGAGGGTGACGATGCCAAAGCCCTCCAGCCCGAGACCGTGTATCAGCAGTGGCACGGTCGCCAGTGCGACGATGGCTGGCAATGCCGAGCCGGCCAGATTCCAAAGCGAGTTACGCAGCAGCATAGCGAACCCCTGATGCAGAGCGCGTTGCTGCAAGTTGGCTGCGCGACGCCAGATACGGCAGCGCAAGCGCCAGCCCCAGCAGCAGCATGCTGCGAAACTCGATGACGGGCGTACCGACCATGAGTGTGGGCAACCAAAACAGAAAACTGCCAAAGCCTGCGTCGGCCAGCAATGCAGCATTGCCGCGCAGTTGAGGCCGGCTGCGCAGATAGTGCAGCGTAAAGGCCAGCAGCAAAGCGACAAACAAAGCCAGTCCGACCAGGCCGGATTTCAAAACAATATGACCAAAGCCGCTATGGACGAAATCAAATTTGCCGAAGTGATAGTCGAGTATGTCTTCGTTGCCGTAAAACGTGCCCCAGCTGCCCAGCCCGAAGAGCCAGTTGCCCTGCAGGCTATGCGCTGCGGCTTCGAGTTCGTAAAAGCGGCTCACTTCGGTGGCGCGCGCGGGACCGACGTCATACAGCAAGGACGATAAAAAGCTGTCACTGCTGCTGTTGAACTGCAGCCGCTGACGCATGAAAGCCAGCGCCACCAGCATCATGGCGGCGCTACCGGCCAGCATGCCCTGCAGTCGGCGCTGCCATGGCAGGCGCCAGAGCAGAACGAAAGACATCAGCACCAGCCCGATGAGGGAAGAGCGGCGGAACGACAACGCCACCGCAGCAATTTCGAGCGCCAGCAACGCCAGCAGCAGTAGCCGTTTTGGCATAGCAATGCGGGACTGCGGCATTAGCAGCAACCATGCAATGCAGAAGGCGGCGAGGGCGGCTACATAGTTGTCGGCGATATCGAAATAAAAGAGCTTGATATCGAGGTTTTCAAAATTGCGGTATGGGTTTGCGCTATCGCCGCCAAGCCACAGGTAGCGCATCATGCCGAAGACGGCGCGAACAGCAGCCAGTCCCAGCATCAGCAATAACAACTGCCGCCGCTGTTTTTCAGTCTCTATGGCCAGCACCAGCAGCAGGCAAAACAGCAGCATATTGCCCAGATTGAGAATGCCGTTGTAGCCGAGGATGACAGTGGCGTCCTTGCCTGCCATGAGTCCTAACGTTAAGTGCCCCGCCAGCAGAAACATGAATGCCACAAAAGTGAGTGGAAACGGTGAAGGCGTGGTCGGCACTTGGCGGTTACTCAGCCGCCGTGCCAGACTGGCTGCGGCCGCGACCCACAGCAGCAAGTTCAGTAAGGAAAAATAAAACAGGCCAGTGCCACGCGCATAGATGGTGTTGTCCGCCTCGATTTGTCCCCATGTCGATGAAGAAAAGCTGAACAGGATGCCGACCAGACCCAGCGCCACGACAGAAGGTAGCCGTAGGCAAACGGCGAACGCCAGCGGCAGAAGCAACAGCGCAGCTGCCAGCAAGCCTAAGGATTCTGCTGCGGACATTGCTTGCATCGCGTGTCAGGTCCGAAAGGAATGGGGTTCTGCAAGCGAGGGCAAGCGATATGAAAACTCTGCATCGGTGTCGCTTTTCGCAGCCAGATAATCGCGCACGGTGCGCTGTATGCCTTCGCGCAAGTCCACGCGCGGCTGCCATCCTGTGCTTCTGAGTTTGCTGCTGTCGAGCAGCTTGCGCGGCGTGCCGTCTGGTTTGCTGGCATCGAATTCAAGTTTGCCTTCAAAGCCGACGATGCAGGCGATCAAGCGCGCCAGCAAGGCAATGCTGATTTCTTCGCCGCTTCCGGCGTTCACATGCGACGACTGCGGGCTGCCCAGCCGCGCATAGTCGTCGGCAGGCAGTTGCATCAGATGCAGACAGGCGGCTGCCATGTCGTCAACGTAGAGAAATTCGCGCAGCGGCGTGCCGCTGCCCCAGATTTGCACCTCGGGCGCTTCCTTTACGCGAGCCTGATGCAGGCGTCGTATCAGCGCCGGCATTACATGGCTGTTTTCTGCGTGGTAGTTGTCGCCCGGACCGTAGAGATTGGTCGGCATGATGCTGCGGTAGTCTGTGCCGTACTGACGGTTATAGCTTTCGCACAGTTTGATGCCGGCGATCTTTGCCACCGCATACGGTTCATTGCTGGGCTCGAGCGAGCCGCTCAGCAAAGCGCTTTCCTGCATCGGTTGCGCGGCCATGCGCGGGTAAATGCAGGACGAGCCGAGAAACAGCAGCCGCTGTACACCGTGCTGCCAGGCCTGATGAATCACATTGAGTTCAATTTGCAGATTCTGTGTGATGAACTCAGCCGGGTAGTGATTGTTGGCATGGATGCCGCCGACGCGCGCGGCCGCAAGATAAACGGTGTCAACGGCATTGTCTGTAAAAAAGCGCTGCACTTGCTGCGTATCGGTCAGGTCAAGTTCCTGATGGCTGCGCAATATCAGTTGGCAGTCGCCACGCGCATGCAGCGCGCGCACCAGTGCCGAGCCCACCATGCCGCGGTGGCCGGCGACAAAAATTCTTTCTGCCGGCATGGCCGGGGTTGCCGCGTTATTCATGATGCGCATAGGCAGTAAAGCCATTTTCTCTGACCAGCGCATATTTGCGTGCCGCATCCAGATCGGCACTGACCATTTCCTGCACCAGTTCAGTAAAGCTGGTGCGCGGCTGCCAGCCGAGCTGCTCACGCGCCTTGCTGGCGTCACCAAGCAAGGTGGCGACTTCGGTCGGGCGGAAATAGCGTGGATCAATTCGCACCACGACCTGACCGGCAACGATGCCGGGTTGTGGCCCTGCTGATTCGACCCGGGCAATTTCATCAATGCCGGAGCCGCTCCAGAGCAGTTGCACGCCCATTGCCTTCGCCGCTGCGTTGACGAAGTCGCGCACGCTGTGCTGGACGCCGGTGGCAATCACATAGTCTTCAGCGCTTGTTTGCTGCAGCATCAGCCATTGCATTTCAACATAATCGCGTGCATGGCCCCAGTCGCGCAATGCGTCGACGTTACCCAGATACATGCAGGGCTGCAGTCCGAGCGCGATGCGTGCAAGCGCACGCGTGATCTTGCGGGTGACGAAGGTTTCGCCGCGTCGTTCCGATTCATGGTTGAACAGGATGCCGTTGCACGCATAGAGCCCGTAGGCCTCACGGTAATTGACTGTGATCCAGTACGCATACAGCTTGGCGGCCGCATACGGGCTGCGTGGGTAGAACGGCGTCGTCTCGCGTTGCGGTATTTCCTGCACCTTGCCAAACAACTCCGACGTCGACGCCTGATAAAAGCGGCTTTTCTTTTCCAGCCCGAGAACACGGATTGCTTCGAGCATGCGCAAGGTGCCTAGCGCATCCGAGTTGGCGGTGTATTCAGGTTCTTCAAACGAAACAGCGACATGACTTTGCGCGGCCAGATTGTAAATTTCATCAGGCTGCACTTGCTGAATCACGCGTATCAGTGACGCGGTATCGGTCATGTCGCCATGGTGCAGAATGAAACGGCGCGCCATGTCGTGCGGGTCCTGGTATAGGTGATCGATGCGGCCGGTGTTGAGTTGCGAGGCGCGGCGCTTGAGGCCGTGCACTTCATAGCCTTTGGCCAGTAACAGTTCGGACAGGTAGGCGCCATCTTGTCCTGTGACGCCCGTGATGAGGGCGACTTTTGAGGTTGCGGTTTTTATTACAGATTCAGGCAGGCTTGAGTTCATGAAGAGTTCAGGTGTGTTGGTCTTTCTGTATTTTGCGCATTGACTCAGTGCGGGACTTGCGCTGGCTCATTCAGTCACATCAGTCGGACTGAGCGAAGTGGCCGAAGTGCCAAAGCCTTGCGGATTGGCAGATTGCCAGCGCCACTGGTCTTCACACATCTGCTGCAGATTTTTTTCGGCCTGCCAGTCGAGCAGCTGCTGCGCCGCCGCTGGCGAGGCGTAGCAACTGGCAACGTCGCCGGGTCGTCGCGCGACGAAGCACACCTCAATGCGGCGGCCGCTGGCCTGTTCAAAGGCGCGCACTGCCTGCAATACCGATACGCCATGGCCGGTGCCGAGGTTGACGGTGAAGCAGCCATCATGAGCAAGCAGTCGCCGCAACGCTGCCAGATGACCGTGCGCCAGATCCATGACATGTATGTAGTCGCGCACGCCAGTGCCATCGGGCGTTGGATAGTCGTCGCCATAGACAGACAAATGCGTGCGCCGGCCGATAGCGACTTGCGCGACATACGGCATCAGGTTATTCGGCGTGCCGCGCGGATCTTCTCCGAGCAAGCCGCTCTCATGGGCGCCGGCCGGATTGAAGTAGCGCAGCGTCGCAATCCGCCACTGCGGGTCGGATTGCGCCAGATCAGTCAGCACCTGTTCCACCATCAACTTCGAGCGACCATACGGATTCGTGACAGACAGCGGCGCAGTTTCCGTGATCGGCACCGTTTGCGGATCGCCATAGACGGTGGCAGAGGAACTGAAGATCAGGTTTTTTACGTTGTGACTTTGTAGCGCGCGCAACAGCGTGATGCTGCCGACAACATTGTTGTCGAAATAAGTCAGCGGCTGGCTGACCGATTCGCCGACGGCCTTCAAGCCCGCAAAGTGAATGACTGCCGACACGGCGTGTTGCTCAAGCAGCGAGCAAAGCGCCGTGTAATCACGCACATCGGTCTGGTAAAAGGGGAGGCTGCTGCCAGTGATGTGTTCGATGCGCGCAATCACCTGCGGCGAGCTATTGCACAGGTTGTCGAGTGCAATCACCTGCCAGCCCGCATTGAGAAGACACACGCAAGTATGCGAAGCGATGTAGCCTGTTGCGCCTGTCACTAAAACGGTTCGCGTCATCAAGCGGCCTACATGGATATGACGTTGCCGACAGCATGTATCTGTTGATGAACCGTAGCTTGCCGCAGCGGCAGGTTTTCTAAAAAATGCAGGAATTCATCGCGCAGTTCAGGATGCTTGAGGCCAAATTGCACGGTCGCTTGCAGATACCCTTGCTTGGTGCCGCAGTCATAACGCGTGCCGTCGAATTCATAAGACAGCAAAGCTTCAGCCTTTAACAGGCCGGCGATGGCGTCAGTCAGTTGCAGCTCGCCGCCGCTGCCGGGTTGCAGCCTGTGCAGATGGCGAAAGATAGATGGCGTGAGAATGTAGCGGCCGACGACGCCCATGTTGGAAGGTGCCTGTTCTGGTGTAGGCTTTTCGACGATGGCAGTCAGTTTCAGCAAACGCTCGGCAAAGGCTGTGCCGGCGACGACACCATAGGCGCTGCTTTGTTCTGGTTGTATAGCTTCAACGCCAATGATGCTGCTGCCGTAATGCGCATGCAGCTCCGTCATCTGGCGCATGACTGGCACGTCTGCATCGAGAAGATCATCAGCAAGGATCACGGCAAATGCTTCGTTTTGCACCAGACGCTCGGCGCAAAGTACGGCATGTCCCAGGCCCAGTGCTTCGGCTTGTCGTACATAAAAGCATTGCACATTGTCTGGTTTGATTTGATGCAGCACATTCAGTAGTGACTGCTTGTGACGTGCTGACAGTTCTGCTTCGAGTTCGTAGGCCTTGTCGAAATGGTCTTCGATGGCGCGTTTGTTGCGGCCGGTGATGAAGATCATTTCGGTGATGCCGGCGGCGATGGCTTCTTCAACCGCGTACTGGATCAGCGGCTTGTCGACCACTGGCAGCATTTCTTTCGGGCTAGCCTTCGTCGCCGGTAGAAAACGCGTGCCGAGGCCAGCGACGGGAAAAACAGCTTTGGTGATTTTTTTTCGCATAATTTTTCCGATGTGAAGAATTAATCTGAAGGGTTAATCTTTATGTGCTGCCGAACAGATTTTTCCTGTCGGTGCGCTCTTGCCTGTCAGCGTTAAAAGTAAAGTCACCACGATGAACGCCGCAGCAATATCAAAACACCAGTCAGCCAGCGAGGAATTGCGATAAGGCAGAAAGTTTTGTACTGTTTCGTCGAGTGCGCCAAGCAAGGCAATCGTCGTGAGTGTGGCGAGGCTGCGTGCGAGTTTGCTGCCGATGTAAGAAAAAAAATAAAGCACGGCCATCACGCTGTAAGCGAGCGTATGCAGCAGCTTGTCGCCAAAGCGCTGTGACAGGGCGTCGGCTGTGCCGGGAATGGAGCCCAGTGCGACAAGTAAAATGAAAAAGCCGCTGGCGAGACAGAACCAGTGCACATGCAGCTTTATGGAATGGGTGAGGGTTTGCACTTGAGGTGTTTTTTATAGGTGGTGTGCTTCATGCATTTTTTGTTGTTCGATGGAAGACGCTGGATCCCAGCGTGCGCTGGGATGACGGTAGTAAGTTGTGATGACGTTTGTTTATCTACCGTCGCCCCAGCGCAGGCTGGGGCCCAGTGTCTTACGTACTTCAACAAATTAAGACTCAAAAAAACACTAAACCCGCCCATACAAATCTTGCAGCCGCACGATATCGTCTTCCCCAAGATAACTGCCGGACTGCACTTCAATCAATTCCAGCGGAATCTTGCCGGGATTTTCCAACGAATGAACATCGCCAATATCAATATAAGCCGCCTGATTTTCAGTTAGCAGATAAGTTTTTTCACCCTGCGTCACGCGTGCAGTACCAGCTACGACAATCCAGTGCTCGGCGCGATGATGATGCATTTGCAGCGAAAGCTTTGCACCGGGCTTGACGGTGATGCGCTTGACCTGAAAGCGGCGACCATTGCTGATGGCGTCATACGAACCCCAAGGACGCATGACCTGCCGGTGCATGCTCGCTTCCGGACGTTGATCCTGTAACAGCGCGCCAACCAGTTTGCGGGCGTCCTGCGCTTGGCGGCTGTCCATTACCAGCAGCGCGTCGGGGGTGTCGATGATGGTGATGTTATGCAGGCCGACGGCAGCGACCAGCCTGTCGTTGCCATGCACCAGACAATTGCTGCAGTTCTGCAGCAGCACATCGCCTTGCACGGCATTCTGGTCGCTGTCTTTCTTGGCTGTCTGCCATACCGATACCCACGAGCCGATATCATTCCAGCCTGCTTTTAGTTCCACCATGGCGGCATTGGTCGTGCGTTCCATGAGTGCGTAGTCGATAGCAATGGATGGACAGACCGCATACAAGTCGGCATCAAGCCGCACGAAGTCGCTGTCGCGCTTCGCTGTAGTGACGGCATTGCGGCAGATGTCGAGCAGGGTCGGGGCATAGCGCTCGATTTCGTCGAGCAGCTGGCTGGCACGAAACAGGAACATGCCGCTGTTCCAGAAGTACTGGCCGCTGGCTATATAGCGTTCTGCTGTCGCGCGGTCCGGTTTCTCGACGAACTCGGTCAGTGGCATGACGGGCTGCCCGCTCAAGTCGTTGGCACGCAAGTAGCCGTAGCCTGTTTCGGCTTGCAGCGGCCGCACGCCAAAGGTCATCAGGCTGCCGGCCTGCGCGGCTTCGCGCGCTATTTCAACAGCGATGGCAAATGCATGGTTGTCTTCGATAGCATGGTCCGACGGCATTATCAGCATCATCGCGTCTTCATGTTTTTGCAAGAGCTGCAAAGCTGCGCAGACAATGGCGGGGCCGGTATTGCGTTGAACCGGCTCTAACAGGATGGTGGCATTGTTGACGCCGATTTCGCGCAGTTGCTCGGCAACGATGAAGCGCGCGTCTTCATGCGCCAGTAGTAAAGGAGCTTCACCCTGCAACGCGGCACTGCGCAGTAGGGTTTGTTGCAGAAGACTTTCCTTGCCGGTCAGGCGCAGAAATTGTTTTGGATATTCCGCGCGTGACAGTGGCCACAGGCGGGTGCCGGAACCACCGCAAAGAATGACAGGAACCAGGACAGGTGCTCGCATGATGGCTCAATTCGCAAAATAGGCACGTGAATAGGCATGCACAAGCGGGTCTTGTGCAATGGCGGCGGGATAGTCCCAGCGGTATTCGGCGTGCTGTTTTAGCGGCAGCCGCAGTGGCAGATCGCCTGTCCACAGCCGGTGCGCGAGCGACAGATAATGCGTGCTCGCGCCATGTTCGCCACGAAAATTATCGGGGTAAAAATGCTGGTAGACGCCAACGAACACGCATTGGTCCAGTCGAAATGGCTGGCCCAGTTCTTCTTCAGTGATGCGGCTGAACGCTGCGCTGAGCGTTTCATTTTTGCGCACTCGACCGCCCGGCACAAACCAGCTGTCGCGTGCTGGCGGATTCTTGCGCCAGCTTAGCAACACGCGGCGCTCAGCATCTTCAACTAGCAGATCAATTGCCACCAGCGGTGCATTGGCAACGACTTGTTCAAATATATTTTCCGGTAATTGCCTGCTGATTGCTGCTGGCTCTGGTACTAGTGCTGGTGCTGCAATATCAGTATGCATTGGTGTCAGTCCATCCCTTGAAGGCGGTCCATACAATGATTTTCAGATCCATCCAGAATGACCAGTGCCGGATGTAATGCAAATCAAAGGCAACACGACGCGCCATTTTTTCATCGGTGTCGGTCTCGCCTCTGCAACCATGAATTTGCGCCCATCCGGTGATGCCGGGTTTGACGCGATGCCGCAGCATGTAGTTGGCAAGTTTGTCTTTGTACAAATCATTGTGTTGTAGCGCATGCGGGCGCGGTCCAACTACAGACATGTCGCCTTTGAGTACGTTGATGAACTGCGGCAGTTCGTCAAGGCTGGTGCGGCGCATGAATTGACCTATGGGTGTGATGCGCGGGTCGTTGCGGGTGGCTTGCGTGACTTTGTCTGATGCTTCGGCATGGACTTTCATGCTGCGAAATTTATAGACATCAAAGCGTCGCCCGTTCAGGCCTAAACGCGGCTGGCGAAACAGTACGGGGCCGGATGAACTGAGTTTGATGAGCACAGCTAGTGTGAGCATCAAGGGCAGTAGCATGAGCAATGCTGTCAGAGCAAAGAGCTTGTCGAACAGGTCTTTGGCCAAGCCGTGTACACCGCCGCTGGCTGGTATATTCAATTCCACGACCGGCATGCCGAGAAACTCAACAGTCTTGTTGCTGAGTATGCCCATCGCGCTGGTGTCGGGCACCCAGCGAATATCAACGAGCGTATTGCGCAGCAGGTATTGCACATCCTGCAGCTTGGCGGATTCGGCCAACGGCAGTGTCAGCCAGACTTCGTGAATGGCATGACGCGCTACTGCAGCCGGAATCTGTTGCAAGAGTTCGAGTTGTTCTATGTCGTCAGTAAACAAATACTTTGCAGTGCTGGCGTGAATGGCCTTGACTTGATAGCCGGTCCACAATTGCTGCCTGGCGCGTCTGTGCAGTTCACGACCGGTCTCGCCATAGCCAACGATGATGACGCGTTTGTGGTTGTAGCCGTGTTCACGCAGCGCCGACAATGCCGAGTAGAGAAAAATGCGAGTGCACATAATCGCTGTCAGGCTCAGCACATACCAGTACAGTAGCCACAGTCGCGAAAGTTGATCACTCTGCTGGATCAGGAAACTGAACACGACGCCAGCGGAAAGCAAAATGGCGATCGCCAGCGCTGTTTGGGTAAACATGCTTTGCAGCGAACGGCCGCGCCAGGAATTGTATAAATCGAACTGCGCCAGCAGCAGAAATGCCAGCGCACAGCAAAAATACACAAGCATCATGTGGACCGATGGCACAGTGTCAAGTGCAGACGAAAACCGCAACATGCTGGCTGTTTGTGCGGTGACGTAGAGCGCGAGTACATCAACGGCGCGCATCAGGTATTCCAGACGGGAAGAATTCTTTTCTATTAAATCGTGCATACGCGAACTGTGTTTTATTAAATGCAGGGGGTGATGCTGTCGCGACCTGCGTGTCTTTCACCGCCCTTTGACGCTTGAATGGTAAAGATTAAATTAGTTGTGAAAGTCCTAATTCGGCTGCCGTTGCGGTGCGTCAAACGAACAATTTGCGAGAGTAAATGCTGGGAATAAAGAGAGGAAGTCAACTCGCTCGACGGATGGTGCGGCGAGTTGACGGATATAACAGGAAGAGGTGCAGTACTTGATACTTAGAAGTTAGTTCTGCAATCTACTCACGATGTTCTTGATCGTACAGCCAGTTGTAGCAAGCATCGAAAAAAATGACAGGCCTGCTAAAACTTTAAACCCAGCGAGTTCATTTAACAATGGCGGCTGTTCTGAATTGGTCTGAATCTGCTCCGTGGCTTGCAAGGTAAAAACGATGGCGCAGCTAAGTGACGCGAGGGCAGCGACAGAGCAAGCACCGATTAAGTAATTTGATGGTGAAACATGTACTTGACCAGCGGGAGCATTGACTGGAACGGGAGTATTGACTGGAACGGGAGCAACCATGCGGTTGGCCGCCGATACGGCCGCGCTAGGAGTATTGGGAACGCTAGTTCCTGTTTGTAAATGCGAAATATTCATAGAGATACTGTCGGAGTCACTGTCGAAATCAGAGTCGGAATTGCCGCCGGCATCGCTGACTGAATCGATCACTGAACTGCTGTTATCGCTTTCGATATCGACTGCAACGTGAGCGCACTCTTCTCCATTTTTTTCTTCTGTTGCGAGATTCCAGCTATCTACTTCTTGCGGCCCCATCGTGTAATAAGGTAGCGGTACTTGCAAATAAATGATGTCATCGTCCGGCTGAAGGATGCGATTGTTGGATATAGAAATCATATTTTATTTTCCTTTACTTTGATGAACACGCTAGGCGTTAGCCAAAAAAAAGTGCGTGGATTGTTGGGAGGGACATTTTTTCTTTGATATTAATCAGTGCAAGTTTTGAGTTTTCTTATCGCTAGTTCCTGCAATTTGCGGCAATGGAACTTGCCGTATGAAAGTTCAATGGCATTTTGCAGAAATTGCTTGGCTTCATGCGGACGCTGCGCCGTCATCAGGCATTCTCCCAAGCGGTAGGCAGACGCAGCGTCATCGGGCTTGACGTCGCAGGCCAACGCATACATTAATACGGCCTGTTCCGTATGGCCGAGGCGCTGCAGGCAGGCACCGGCGATGAAGGGGTAGCGATGTTCCATGGGGTTGTGCAGTGCCATTTGTAGTGCCACTGGTAACGCGTGGTGGAAGTCGCCCTTATCGCAAAGGTCGCGAGTAATCTTGTAAAGTGCCGCATACTCTTCAGGGGTGATGCCGCGCAGTTCGCCCATCGAATAGCCTTGCTCTAACTGCGTGCGGCAATCCATAAGTGTCTGCTCTATATTCTGCAGACCGTTGCTGAGTTGATCAACAATAAAGGCAACCTCAGCATCGGCAGGTGGATGGGAGTAGTAGTCAGTCATGGTTGCTCTCTGGTTCGCATCTTCAATAATCGAGCTTTGGTGGGCTTGCTAGGAGAATGGTTCCAGCTGCTTCAGTTATGATTGCAAACATGAACGCTAAAGAAGAAACACACAAGACAATGTATGACTTGATCGGTGGCGACCAGCGCGTACGTGAGTTGGTTGATCGCTTTTATGACTTGATGGATCTTGAGCCGGACTTCGCTACCTTGCGCGCGATGCATCCACCATCGCTCGAAGGCTCGCGCGACAAGCTTTATCATTTTTTGTCAGGCTGGAGCGGTGGTCCTGACCTGTACACGCCGCGCTATGGCAATGCGTTCTTGCGGGCACGGCATCTGCCGTTCTCGATCGGTACTTCAGCGCGCGATCAGTGGCTGCTGTGCATGGTGCTGGCCATGCAGGGCTTGGGTATTGCGGAAGACGATCAGGATATCTTGCTGAATGCGTTTTTCAGGACGGCGGACTGGATGCGCAACAAGCAGGGCGAATAGCAGCGATGGATGGTGCCGTGGTTCATCCATCGCAGTGTTGCGCCAACTGTGCCCTTCAATCCGAACTCGTTTTACACAATTCCCTGATCATGAAAACCATGCTGGTGCTGCAGGTGAGAGTGCCGCCTAAAGCAATGGCAATAGAGGCGCCAAATGCGGCGCCAATTTCAGTTGTAGCTTTCTCCGGAAACCTTGTCATTAAATCGTAGAGGAATGCCGTGGCAGTGAAGCCCGCTACAGCGGCTGAAAAACCAAGCGATGTGCCTGTACCTACCAGACAAAATTTGGATGGGCGTTGATGTGACTGCGTTTTGTTTGCCGCAGCGTGGTCTCCTTCAGATTGCGAGGTGTTACGGGTGTTCATTTTGCTTGCTGCTCTGTTTCCCCATTCCCGATCGCTAGCATCGGATGCGCTGGAATTCTCGGAGAAATTCGAAGACTCACTTCTTTCTTCACAGTCGCTGCTATGTATAACGATAGATTCCGAATCATTCTCAATGATTTGTGCCATTCCACTATTCCAGTTTGCAGCTACTGGATTAGTTTCTTCTGATTTTGCTTCAGCTGGCTGCTCAATGTCTTGATTTGGATAATCACTTCTCTTTGGTCCGCTTGACGTCGGAGTTCTGTTGGCCATTATTTTTCCTTAAATTTATTCTAAAGATTAGTGTTGCATACCAGAGATTCTGGCTTCTGCCAGTTCATATAATTCGCGACAGTGAAATTTTCCACGCGAAAGCTCGATCGCCATTTCAAACAGGGCTTTTGCTTCGATTGATTTATCAATCGCAAGCAGGCATTCAGCTAAGCGGTAAGCTGCTGCCGCTTCATTCGGTTGAAGATCGAGCGTGCGCGCAAACAAGATGGCTGCATATTTATATTCGCCTAATCGTTGCAGGCATGAACCCGTTTGAAAGGCGTAGCGACTATCGGTAGGGTCGTGCAACATGAGTTGCAAGCAGATCGGTAACGCATGCTCGAAAGCGCCGTCGTTGCAGAGCTTGCTGGTGATTTTGAACAGGGAATTAAATTCGGTTTTGGTGATGCCGCGAAGCTCCCCCAGCGTGACGCCTTCTTTCATTGCCTGGTCAAATTGTTCGAGTACTTGCGGTAAGTGCTCAAGACTGTTGGTGAGTTGTTCGACTATCGCGGCAATTTCAGGGTCAGTCGGTGGATAGGGATAAGTAGAAGGCACAAGCACTCCTGTTGAATTGGAAAATTCACGGACGTCAGCATGGATTGGAAGCACCGATTGAATACGCAGTGCAGCGCTTGAGTGCAGGGAACGCAGGCTGGGTTCCCAAGTTGGAGAGGAGTTTTTTGCCCGGAGCGATGCCCGGATTTTTATAGACGTTTTACATCAAACCATCGAACAGGATTACATCAACGGTATCACCTGTTTGTACATCGCCTTGTGCATGCTCAAGCATGATGATGCAATTGGCTTCCGACATTGAACTGAGCATGCCGGATCCTTGCGAGCCGGTGACGCACACGCTTGCCTGGCCAGCGTTATCGCGGCTGACGATGCCGCGCTGATATTCGGTGCGACCCGGCTTCTTGCGAATCAGCTGCGCTGACAGCGCACGCATGACGGGAAGCGGCCGTGAAGAGGCTCCCATCATGTTAAATAATGCTTCGCGCGCGAAAAAATAAAATGTCACCATCACAGCGACCGGATTGCCCGGCAGACCGAAAAGCACGGCGCTGCGGTCGTTTGAATTTATTTTTCCGAATGCCACGGGTCGACCGGGACGCATGTCGATTTTCCAGAAATGCACGTCACCTAACTGCGCGAGCAGTTGCTTCATGTAGTCGGCGTCACCGGCCGATACGCCGCCAGAGGTGATGATCGCATCAGCTTGTTCACATGCTGTTTTTAAAGCGGCTTCGAGTGCGGCAGGGTTGTCGTTGACGACGCCCATGTCGATAGGCTCGCAACCGAGCCGCGTGAGCATGCCGTGCAAGGTGTAGCGGTTGCTGTCGTAGATGCAGCCTTCAGCGAGTGGTTCGCCTAGGGAGCGCAACTCGTCGCCGGTAGAAAAATAAGCGACGCGCAATTTGCGTTGCACGCTGGCTTCGGCTATGCCAAGCGAGGCCAGCAGGCCCAGGTCGGCGGGCGTCAGTACTTTGCCTTTTTTTAATGCGGGTTTGCCCAAGGCCAGATCTTCGCCGGCCATGCGCCGGTTTGCGCCGGACTTTACGACATTAACTTCAAAGCTGATGGTCTGATTGATTTGCTGTGTTAATTCTTGCGGCACCACCGTGTCGCAACCGGCCGGCACGACGGCGCCGGTCATGATACGTACGCATTCACCGCGCTGCACGCTGCCGGTGTAGGGTTTGCCAGCCAGCGCAATGCCGACAACGTGCAATTGTTTGGCGTCGAGGTCGTCGTGATGCAAGGCATAGCCATCCATCGCCGAATTATCGTGCGCTGGCACATTGATGGGCGAGATGACGTCTGCCGCTAGTACACGTTGCAGTAATTGTTTGAGCGGCAGTGTCTCCGTTGTAGTGACGCACGTGACAGTTTGCGCAATCAAGGCTTGCGCTTGCGTGACTGTCAGCGCATTGGCGTCATGGCTAGTCGGGGTTGGTGCGTTCATGAAGTGGTGGTAAAAGCCGGTGGTAACAGCTCAGCCGCCGATATAAGACATCTCGACTTTGCGCACCGGCCGGTTCAAGCCTTCGGTGTTAATGCTGCGCAGTTCTGAATAGCGATCTTCACGCTGTTTCCACAAATGCGCAATGGCAGCGGTGATTTGCGCATCGCTGTATTCGCCGCGCATCAAGGCTCGCAAGTCATGGCCGCTGGTGGCGAACAAACAGGTGAAAAGTTTGCCTTCCGTAGAAAGACGTGCGCGATTGCAATCGCCGCAAAATGCCTGCGTAACGCTGGAGATGACGCCGATTTCGCCGCCGCCATCGACATAACGCCAGCGCGTAGCGGTCTCGCCGGTGTAGTTGGGTTCGAGCGTGACCAGCGGCATGCTCTCGTTGATGCGGCGCACGACTTCAGCCGATGGAATGACGTCGTCCATTTTCCAGCCGTTCGACGCGCCGACATCCATATATTCAATAAAGCGCAGGATCGCAGGCGTGCCTTTGAAATGGCGCGCCATTGGCACGATTTCCTGATCATTGACGCCGCCTTTTACGACCATGTTGACCTTGATGGATTGCAAACCGACGCTGTGCGCGACATCAATGCCATGCAAGACGTCGGCAACTGGAAAGTCCACATCATTCATTTTCTGGAAAGTCGCTTCGTCAAGGGAATCGAGCGAGACCGTCACGCGTTTCAAACCTGCGTCTTTCAGTGACTGCGCTTTTTTGGCCAGCAGCGAACCATTTGTGGTCATGGTCAGGTCAAGCGGCTTGCCGTCGAGCGTTGTCAAGGAGGCCAGCATTTCAATCAGTTTTTCTATGTTCTTTCGCAGCAGCGGTTCGCCGCCGGTCAGTCGAATTTTTTCAACGCCATGCGAAATGAAAATTTTGGTGATGCGGGTGATTTCTTCAAACGATAGCAAAGAGCTATGCGGCAGGAACTGATAATCCTTGTCGAAGACTTCTTTTGGCATGCAGTACACGCAACGGAAATTGCAGCGGTCCGTGACCGAAATGCGCAAGTCGCGCAGCGGGCGCGCGAGCTTGTCAGCCATTAAACCGGTCGCCGGTTCAAGCGTGGCAGGGATGGTCGGTATCGAATGCAGGTAGCGCAGGTCGGCGACGGGGATGATGCGTTCGGTCATATTTACCAAGCTAAGGTCACTAAGTTCCGGCTTGAACTGGAACACAGGAGCGACAAATTATTCGGGTGCAGCTTAATTTCCACTGTCATTCCGGCGCAGGCCGGAATCCAGTGACTTTTCTATGCATTCATTAAGGCAAATAAGATACCACGAGCCCCACTAATGCACAGGCAAGGATTAGCTTGATAGTGCCGACTTTAAAGCGCAATAAGGCAATCGCGGCCGCGACGCAGATTGCCAGTGCAATCCAGTCCCAGTCACGCAGCGGCTGCAAAAGATGAAATACCTGCTCGGCGAAGAACACGGCTAGGCTGACAATGACGCCAACCACGGCCGCTGAAATGGCAGTCAGCGGTGCCGTCAAACGTATATTGTTGCGGGTCGATTCAACCAGCGGGCCACCCGCCAGAATGAAAACAAACGACGGCAAAAAAGTAAAGAAAGTCGCCACGGCCGCACCGGCTGCGCCGGCGAGGAACAGGTTGGCTGCGCCGAATAGCTCCTTGGTCCAGCCGCCGACAAAGCCGACGAAGGCGACGATCATGATCAGCGGACCCGGCGTGGTTTCACCGAGCGCCAGTCCATCTATCATTTGCGCAGGCGTCAGCCATTGGTAGGTAGTGACGGCACCTTGGTATACGTAAGGCAGCACCGCATAAGCGCCACCAAAAGTCAGCATCGCTGCTTTGGTAAAGAACCAGCTCATCTGCACCAGCGGATTTTGCAGGCCAGTGGCCATGACCAGCAGGCTCCAGCTGAGTATGAAAAGGGCAATGCCGGTTGCCGTTACCAGAATCAGACCAGACCAACTGAAATACGCATGCGAAGGCGTCGGCGTGTGGTCATCAATCAGCGCCGGTCCATAGGAAGACTTGTCGCTGGCATGACCGCCACCGATTTGAAATCTGGCAGGCAGCCAGCGCCCGCCTGCAAAGCCGATGACGGCAGCAGCTAGCACGACTAGCGGGAACGGCAGTTGGAAAACGGCAATCGCGATAAAAGCCAACACGGCAATGCCGATCAGCCAGCGGTTTTTAAGACTACGGCTGCCGATGCGCCACGCCGCTGCCAGCACAATGGCGACCACGGCCGGTTTGATGCCGTACAAGATACCGGCGACCACGGGCACGTCACCAAATGCCAGATAGATCCACGACAGCAGAGTGAGAATCAGCAGCGACGGCAGCACGAACAGCAGTCCGGCCAAAATGCCGCCGCGGGTGCGGTGCATCAGCCATCCGATATACACCGCCAGCTGCATCGCCTCCGGACCTGGCAGCAGCATGCAGTAGTTAAGTGCATGTAAAAAGCGCTGCTCGGAAATCCAGCGTCGTCGCTCGACTAGTTCGGTATGCATTAGCGCTATCTGGCCGGTCGGGCCACCGAAGCTGATGAAGCCGAGTTTGAACCAGTACCAGAAGGCTTCGGCGAGGGTGGGGTGGGTTGGCGTTTGCATAGGGTCGTAACAATAGCAGACAAGTCTTATCGTTTGGCAGGGTGTCTGCTGATGTAATCGCGTAGTTCCGAACTTGAAGGTAAGAGTTCGGGCAGCACGTCGCTGGCTAGCCGGGCGCGGGAGATTTCTTCCTCCGTCCACTCAGGATTGTCTTCGTCTATCAACTCGGGGTTGGGTTTTTTGGACATGAACTTTCTATCTATTTTGTTTACTTTGCGCAGTACTTTCAACCTGTTATATTCCTTTGTCAAATTTGCAATTTAAAAGGGTGGTGATTCAATGAGATCGAATTTGAATGACAAGATAGCCGAGCGCAAATCAAAAGACCCTAAGTTTGAGGCGCGTCTGCGCAAAGCTGCAGAAGGATTTTTGCCGCTGGCTGAAACAGACGATGGCAAAGTGACGATGACCTCATTGCGCATAGCTGCCGGACTGACGCAGACCGAACTCGCCCAAAAGACAAACTCTAGGCAGCCCAACATTTCAGCGCTTGAGGCAGGGCAGCGCGACAATCCAAATCGCGACACGATGCGGCTGCTATGCGCAGCATTGAGCTGCGATATGAACACGCTCGATCAGGCAATCGAAAACAGTAAGGCGATGCTGGCAGAATTCGAGAATACAAAAAAATAAGCGGGCTTAGTCAGTTCGACCAGGCCCGTCTATCTTTACGACTTTTACCAATTCCGATTACATATTCGGATAATTCGGCCCGCCGCCACCTTCCGGCGTAACCCACACGATATTTTGCGTCGGGTCTTTGATATCACAGGTTTTGCAGTGCACGCAGTTCTGCGCATTGATCTGCAAACGCTCGCCACCGCTTTCAGCTGCTACGTATTCATAAACACCGGCCGGACAATAGCGCGACTCCGGTCCTGCATATTTGGCTAGGTTGATGGCCACCGGCACGTCAGCGTTTTTCAGCGTCAGGTGCGCGGGCTGGTGTTCGTTGTGGTTGGTGTTGGAGATGAAGACCGACGACAGCCTGTCAAAGGTCAGCTTACCGTCCGGCTTTGGATACACGATAGGCGTGCATTCGGCCGCCGGCTTCAGACATTCATGATCAGCGTGCTTGTGGTGCAGTGTCCACGGCGCTTTGCCGCGAAACAGCACTTGGTCGATGCCTACCATCAGCGTGCCGGTGTAGAGGCCCTTGCTCATCCATGGCTTGAAGTTGCGTGCGACATGCAGTTCTTCATGCAGCCACGACTTTTCAAAGGCGACAGAGTAGTCACTCAATTCATCCTGCGCACGGCCAGCGGTCAAGGCGGCAAACGCTGCCTCTGCGGCCAGCATGCCGGTTTTCATGGCGGCGTGACTGCCCTTGATGCGGCTGGTATTGAGGAAGCCGGCATCGCAGCCTATGAGTGCGCCGCCAGCAAAGGTCAGTTTCGGCAGCGACTGCAGGCCACCTGCGGTAATGGCACGCGCGCCGTACGACAGGCGCTTGCCACCTTCAAAAAAGCCGCGGATGGCCGGATGCGTTTTATAACGCTGGAATTCTTCGAACGGCGACAGGTAGGGATTTTCATATGCGAGGCCCACCACATAGCCGACGGCTACCTGATTGTTTTCCAGATGATAGAGAAACGAGCCACCGTAAGTGGACGTGTCCAGCGGCCAGCCCGCGGTGTGCACCACCAGGCCGGGCTGGTGTTTGGCCGGATCGATTTCCCATAACTCTTTGATGCCGATGCCATAGGTTTGCGGGTCCTTGCCGGCATCGAGCTTGAAGCCGGCAATCAGCTCCTTGCCCAGATTGCCACGCGCGCCTTCGGCAAACAGCGTGTACTTGGCATGCAGTTCCATGCCGAGCTGGAATGCATCGGTAGGCTTGCCGTCGCGGTCAATGCCCATGTTGCCGGTAGCGACGCCTTTGACCGCGCCTTGTTCGTCATACAGGATTTCAGCAGCAGGGAAGCCGGGGAAAATTTCCACGCCCAGCGCTTCGGCCTGCTGGCCGAGCCAGCGCACGACATTGGCAAGAGAAATAACGTAGTTGCCATGATTCTGGAAGCAGCCGGGCAGCATCCAGTTCGGTGTCTTGATTGCTTTGGATTCGGTCAGGAACAGGAAGCGGTCTTCGCTGACAGCGGTGTTGAGTGGAGCGCCGCGTTCTTTCCAGTCAGGGAACAGCTCGTTCATTGCCTGCGGGTCCATCACGGCGCCGGACAAAATATGGGCGCCGAGTTCGCCGCCTTTTTCCAGCACGCAGACATTGATGTCGGCTGACAGCTGTTTCAGACGAATGGCGGCCGACAAACCGGCAGGGCCGCCGCCGACGATGACGACGTCGTATTCCATCGCTTCGCGTGGGCCGAATTGTTCAAGGAATGCAGGGTTCTGGCTGGGGCTCATGTCTTCACCGAAAGTTTGTTTTTATATTGATGCATGATTGTCAGGGATTTTAACGGACAGCGCCAGTAGCGGCAGACTGAGAGCCGCAGATTCATGTAATGATAAGGGATGGTGGTAAAAAGCTTTTAAAAACATAAAGGGAGACATCGTGGGAATAGAAGTCAATTTCAATGGTAAGGTTGCTTTCATAACGGGTGCGTCGAGTGGCTTGGGTAGCCGCTTCGCAAAAATTCTGGCCGAGGCGGGAGCGCAGGTGGTGCTGGCAGCACGCCGGGTCGAGCGGCTCAAGGAATTGCGTGCCGAGATCGAATCCAATGGCGGTGCTGCGCATGTGGTGCAGCTAGATGTGACGGATTACGCGAGCATCAAATCGGCGCTGGCACATGCAGAGACCGAAGCAGGGCCGATTGATATTCTGGTCAACAATTCGGGCGTCTCGAGTACGCAGCGGCTGATCGATGTCAAACCTGAAGATTACGCTGATGTGATGGACACCAATTTACGGGGCGCCTTTTTCGTTGCGCAAGAAGCGGCTAAACGCATGATCGTGCGCGCCAAATCCGACCCGAACAAGCAGCACCGCATCATCAACATCGCCTCGGTTGCAGGATTGCGCGTGCTATCGCAGATCGGCGTCTACTGCATGAGCAAGGCCGGTGTAGTGCAGATGACCAAGGCGATGGCGCTTGAGTGGGGCCGCTACGGCATCAATGTCAATGCGATCTGTCCTGGCTACATCGAGACGGAAATCAACAAGGAATATTTTCATAGCGAAGGCGGCCAGAAGCTGGTGGACATGCTGCCCCGCAAACGCGTAGGCAAACCGGAAGACCTCGATGGTCTGCTGCTGCTGTTGGCAGCCGACGAGTCACGCTTCATCAATGGTGCAATCATGACGGCAGATGACGGGATGGCGGCGTTCTGATGAAAGAAGGTTTTACGCAGGTGCACAGCGTGCGCATGGCAATACGCTGGGGCGACATGGATGCGATGGGTCATGTAAATAATACCGTCTACTTTCGCTATCTGGAGCAGGCGCGCATCAGCTGGTTCGAGGCGCTGGGCTGTCCGCCCGAGCCAGTCGGTGTGGGGCCGGTCATCATCAATGCGCATTGCACGTTTCTGAAGCAGTTGCGCTATCCGGGCGAGATTGACGTCAGCACCTTCGTCGGGCAATTTGGTCGTTCCAGTTTCGAGACTTTGCATCAGATTCGACGCGTGGATGATGCTGATTCGTTGGCGGCTGAAGGGGGTGCGAAAGTCGTTTGGGTGGATCAGAGGCTGGAGAAGTCGCTGCCCTTGCCGGAGGCTATGCGGGTGAGAATGGTGTTGCCGGTGCAGTGATGATTTTTCGTGCTCAATGAAAGACACTGGGTTCCGGCTTTCGCCGGAACGACGGTAGTGATAGAGGCGCTCCTCCCATCGCTACCGTCATCCCGGCGGACGCCGGGATCCAGCGTCTTTGTCTGAGCCAGAAAATAAATTCTTATTCCGCAGTACCACCAGCCCCCATCAACCGATGCACCAATTCGGTAGACGTCGCCGCACTAAACTTCTTCATCAACCGCGCTCTATGCATTTCCACCGTACGCGGACTCAAATCGAGTTGTCTCGCAATCAGCTTGCTTGTCTTGCCTTCAACCAGCAAGGCCGCTACTTCGCGCTCGCGTGGCGTTAGCTCGGCGGTGACTGGCCGCTTGCTAGCCAAGTCTTCAAAACTCCAGATGCCAATCGCATGCGGATCATCGCGCTGCAAGGCGCGTCCGGTCACATGACACCAGAACAGCTCGCCATTGGCGCGCTTCATGATGCGTTCGTCCGAGTAGTGTCCGCGCTGATTCAAAATAGGCGCAATCCGTGCGCCAGTACGTTCAAACTCGTCTAGCGTTGGGTAGAGCACGGAAAAAGACAAGCCGGCCAGCGCCGCGGCCGGATAACCGAATATGCCGGCCAGCACTTCATTGCAAGTGGTGATGACGCGCTGATGCGAAATGCATAAGCCTACCGGCGCATGTTGGAAAATCATCGCAAAATCGAGTGTGTGTTCAGTGGTCATGCAGGGCAGGTTGGTACTTTTACGGTATTGTGTCGCGCAGGAAGGCGGCCTATGCTGGCGACCTTGGCACTATTACCTATCGATTACCTATTAATTAGACGACAGAGTTTACCTGAGGAGACCCATGAAAAAAGTATATCCGGACGCCGCCACGGCGCTCGCAGATGTGGTGCAGGACGGGCAGACGATCGCCGTTGGCGGCTTTGGCCTGTGCGGCATACCCGAGGCATTGATCGCTGCGTTGCGTGACTCGGGCGTGCAAAACCTGACTGCTATTTCGAACAATGCCGGTGTAGACGGCTTTGGTTTGGGCCAGTTGCTGGCGACGCGTCAGATCAAAAAAATGATCGCGTCCTATGTCGGTGAAAACAAAGAGTTCGAACGCCAATACCTGGCCGGCGAACTTGCGCTGGAATTTACACCACAGGGCACGCTGGCTGAAAAGCTGCGCGCCGGTGGTTCAGGCATTCCGGCTTTTTTCACCAAGACCGGTGTCGGCACTATCGTTGCCGACGGCAAGGAAATCCGCGAATTTGATGGCGAACAGTATGTGATGGAACGCTCGCTAGTAGCAGACATCTCGCTGGTCAAGGCATGGAAGGCCGACCCGTCGGGTAACCTGATTTATCACAAGACCGCACGCAACTTCAATCCTAACGTCGCGATGGCCGGCAAGATCACCATCGTCGAAGTCGAAGAACTGGTGGGCCTGGGCGAACTGGAGCCGGATTCGATTCACACGCCGGGCATTTTCGTGCATCGCATCGTCGTCAATGCGAACCCGGAAAAGCGCATAGAACAACGCACAATTCGTGCAAAGTAAAGCGGAGAACAACGATGGCATGGACACGTGAAGAAATGGCTGCGCGCGCAGCGCAGGAATTGCAAGACGGTTTTTATGTGAACCTCGGCATTGGCTTGCCGACAATGGTGGCCAACTATGTGCCGAAAGATATTGAAGTCTGGCTGCAGTCGGAAAACGGCTTGCTTGGCATCGGTCCGTTTCCGACTGAAGACGAGATCGATCCTGACCTGATCAACGCAGGTAAACAAACGGTCACGGCACAGGCAGGATCATCTATTTTCAGTTCGGCGGATTCGTTTGCGATGATCCGTGGCGGCAAAGTCAATATCGCCATTCTGGGCGCGATGCAAGTCTCCGAACATGGCGACCTCGCCAACTGGATGATCCCCGGCAAAATGGTCAAGGGCATGGGCGGCGCGATGGATCTGGTCGCTGGCGTCAAGCGCGTCGTTGTCCTGATGGAGCATGTGGCCAAGGCCAAGGACGGCACGACTTCGCACAAGATCCTGCCGCATTGCACGCTGCCGCTAACAGGCGTGGGTGTGGTGGACCGCATCATTACCGATCTGGGTGTGCTGGATGTGACTGGCGAAGGCTTGAAGATTGTGGAGCTCGCACCGGGCGTGACGAAGGCTGAACTGGTCGAGGCAACGAGCGGTGAAGTGACCTTCCTGTAAGGTTTCTTTCTGTCAGAAGAAAAGGACTGCAGCCTGTGGGCTCGCAGTCTTTTTTTATTTTCCCGCGCGTTCTTCTTCCAGCAGGCGTAGTACACGCCGCTGCACTTTGCCGGTAGTTGTCATTGGCAGCGCTTCAATAAATTCGATTTCTTTAGGATATTCATACGGCGCGAGCATGCCGCGCACATGTTGCTGCAATTCGCTGATGAGCTTGGCATCGGATTCTGCGTTTCGCGCAACGCCGTCAGTCAGCACCACAAAGGCTTTCACCAGATTGCCGCGCTCGGCATCGGGCTTGGGCACGACGGCGGCGTTCGCAACGGCTGCATGCTTGACCAGACAATTTTCAATTTCGGACGGTCCAATGCGGTAGCCCGCCGCCTTGAACATATCGTCGGCACGGCCCTGATACCAGAGATAACCATCGCTATCGATTGACGCCAAATCCCCAGTGCGGCACCAGTCGCCGCTGTATTTTTGCGCGGTCGCGTCCGGCATATTCCAGTAGCGAATAAAAAAGACCGGGTCGGGATGGCCGTGTATGTCACAGCGGTGCAGCGCGACTTCGCCGGTGCTGCCAGCGGGAAGCTCGTTGCCGTCGTCGTCAATGATGGCGACGCGGTGGCCGGGGTAGGGGCGACCCATGCTGCCGGGCCGGGCCGGCCATTTCTCTGCGCTGTTGCCGACGATGTAGTTGACTTCGGTCTGGCCAAACATTTCATTGACGGTGACGCCTAATGCCGTCTGCGTCCAGTTAAAGACGGCGTCGCCAACTGCTTCGCCGGCGCTCATGATGGCGCGCAGTTTAAGTTGGTAATGCTCGCGTGGCTTTGGTACGGCCTTCATGATGATTTTGAGCGCAGTCGGAAACAGGAAGCTGTTGGTGACGCGATATTTTTCCATCAATTGCAGGGCTGACTCGGCAGAGAAGCGCGCGCGGCTTGCGACGATGGGGCGACCGAAGTAGAGCGTGGGCAGCAGCGCATCCATCAAGCCGCCGGTCCATGCCCAGTCGGCGGGTGACCAGAACACGTCATCGTCCTGCGGGAACCAGTTTTGCGACGCGACGAAGCCGCTCAGGTTGCCCAGCAAAGCTGACTGCGGAATCAATGCGCCCTTGGGCGCGCCGGTGGTGCCGCTGGTATAAATCAGCACAGCCGGGTCACTTGCCCTTGTGCCGACCGGCTTGAACTTGTCTGATGCCTGCGCCATTGCCTGTGACCAGTCCAGACTGTCTGCATGGTCGGCATGGTGGCAATCAAGCGTGATCAACTGCTGCAGCTGTGGGCAGGCAGCGCGCACTGGCGCCAGATTTGCCAGCCCTGCGCCATCGACGATAGCAACGATGGCGCCGCTGTCTTGCAGCCGGTATTCCAGCGCATCAGGCCCGAACAAGACTGACATTGGCATCGCGATTGCACCGAGCTGATGACAGGCGATATGCGCGACGGCGACTTCATAGCGCTGCGGCAGCACGATGGCAACGCGCGTGCCGCGCTCTACGCCCAAGCCCTGCAAGACATTCGACAGGCGGTTTGCCTCACGCTGAAGCTGTGCGTAGCTTACGACCTTGTGGTCGCCATCGGCATGGTCGTCATAGATGGCGATTCGGTCAGGCTCACTGGCCCAACGCGTGCAGCACAGCGCGGCGATATTAAAATCAGCCGGCACCTGCCAGTGGAAATCCTGATACAACGCGGTGTATTGATCCGCCTGCGCTAGCTTATTGGTGGCCATGCGTGCTCCGTTATAATTGTCGCGCGATCGTACTATTCACTACAGCTTCAAGCAAGTTTCCCATCAATGAAAATATCCCGTTCCGAATTTATTAACCTGCGCGGCCTGCGCACCCACGTCCGCCATTGGGGCACGCCCGGTGCGCCAAAGATTTTCATGCTGCATGGATGGATGGATGTGGCGGCGTCATTTCAGTTTGTAGTCGATTGCCTCAAGCAGGACTGGCATGTGATCGCGCCCGACTGGCGCGGCTTCGGACTGACCGAGCGCGTACACAGTGACTGCTATTGGTTTGCTGACTATCTGGGCGACCTGGATGCCTTGCTCGATTACTATGCGCCGGAGCAAGCCGTCAATCTGCTCGGCCACAGCATGGGCGCCAACGTCGCCGGCATTTATGCCGGCGTGCGGCCAGAGCGGATTGCGCGCTTCATTAATCTGGAAGGCTTTGGCATGCCTGTGAGTGATCCCAAGCAAGCGCCGGGGCGTTACGCTAAATGGCTGGATGAATTGCGCACGCCGCCAACCATGCGTGGCTATGCTGACCGTGCCGGAGTGGCGGGGCGGCTGATGAAAACTAACCCGCGCCTGTCGCACGAGCGCGCTGAATTTCTGGCTGGCGAATGGGCCGCGCCCAATGCGCAAGGCGAATGGGAAATTCTGGCTGACCCTGCGCACAAAATCACTGGCGCGGCTTTATACCGTGTCGATGAAGTGCTGGCCTGCTGGTCCGCGATTAGTGCGCCGGTGCTGTGGGTCGAAGCAGACGACACCGACATCTGGCGCTGGATGGGGCCGAAAGAAACAGCAAGGCTGGAGATTGACCGCCGCCTTGCGTGCATTCCTAATCTGCAAAAAACGATGGTGAGCGATGCCGGCCACATGCTGCATCATGACCAGCCCGAAGCGCTGGCGGTGTTGATTGAGGAATTTCTGCGCTGAAGCACGCTCTGACGTACTACTGATGCAACGCGTACAATATCCGCATGCTAAACGTTGATCTGCACTGCCATTCCCATGTTTCCGACGGCACGCTGGCGCCGGCGGAACTGGCAGCGCGTGCGCATGCCAATGGCGTCGATGTCTGGGCGTTAACGGATCATGATGAAATTGGCGGCATTGCCGTGGCGCGCCACGCTGCGCAGGCAATCGGGCTGCGATTCATTGCCGGTGTCGAAATTTCGATCACCTGGACTGGGCAGACAGTGCATATCGTCGGCCTTAACATTGATGAACACAGCACCGTGCTGCAGCAAGGCTTGGCATCAGTGCGCAGCGGCCGCATTCAACGCGGGCATGAAATTGCGGCGCAACTCGACAAGGCTGGCATTCCGGACGCGTTTGAAGGCGCGCTGAACTATGCGGGCAATCCCGAAATGATAGGCCGCACGCACTTTGCGCGCTACATCATCGAGCGCGGCGTACATGATGAAGTGCGGGACGTGTTCAAGAATTTCCTCATTGAAGGCAAGCCGGGTTTTGTGCCGCATCGCTGGGCTACGCTTGAGCAGGCGGTGACCTGGATACGCGCCGCCGGTGGTCGCGCTGTCATTGCGCATCCCGGGCGTTATCCACTTTCGCAGTTGTCATTCGATGCCCTGCTCGATACCTTCCGCGAGTTGGGTGGCGAGGGTATCGAAGTCGTGACGGGCAGTCATACGCCAGACCAATACAGCCAATATGCCAAAGTCGCGCTGGAGTCCGGCATGCTCGCTTCGCGCGGCTCGGATTTCCACGGCCCGAAAGAATCGCGCGTGGATCTGGGCAGCCTGCCGCCGCTACCTGCGGGGCTGACACCGGTCTGGCATGATTGGTTGGTTTAGGTTTTACATCAAAGTCACTGGATCCCGGCCTGCGCCGGGATGACGATAGAGTATTAGACGCATTCCAAACAACTACCGTCATCCCGGCGCAGGCCGGGATCCAGCGTCGTTATCACCCTTGAAAATTGCCTTGCCGTCCCTACATCAGGTACGCACGTTACTTGTCCGGAGAGTTAAGAATATGAAAAGAATTATGCTGTTCGTGTTGACCAACATCGCCGTCGTCGCTGTATTGTCGATTGTGTTGTCGGTGCTGGGTGTTGACCGTTTCCTCACGGCGCAGGGGCTGAACGTCGGCATGCTGCTGGTGTTTTCGCTAGTCGTTGGTTTTACCGGCGCGATTATTTCGCTGTTGATCAGCAAGCCCATGGCTAAGTGGAGCACGGGCGCGCATGTGATCGAGCAGCCTGCAAACTCAACCGAGCAGTGGCTGGTTGATACCGTTCGACGTCTGGCTGAACGTGCTGGCATTGGCATGCCCGAAGTGGCCGTGTACGACGGTGAACCGAATGCTTTTGCGACTGGTGCCTTCCGCAATGAAGCACTGGTGGCAGTGTCGACCGGTTTGCTGCTCAACATGACGCGCGAAGAAGTTGAGGCAGTGCTCGGTCACGAAATTGCGCACGTTGCCAACGGCGACATGGTGACCATGACTTTGTTGCAAGGGGTCGTGAATACCTTTGTCGTGTTCCTGTCGCGTGTGGTCGGCTATGCCGTAGACCGTGCACTGTCTCGTAACGGTGACCAAGGCCCCGGAATTGGCTATACGGTAGCCGTACTCGTGTCGCAGATTGTTTTCGGCATACTCGCGTCGATGATCGTTGCATGGTTTTCGCGGCAGCGTGAATTTCGCGCCGATGCCGGTTCGGCCAAACTGCTCGGAAGCCCACAGCCTATGATGCATGCATTATCGCGTCTGGGTGGCATGCAATCGAGTCACTTGCCGCAATCGGTTGCTGCGTTGGGTATCAATCAGTCGGCGGGTTTTATGGAATTGTTTTCCAGTCATCCGCCTGTAGAAGAACGGATTGAGGCGCTACAAGCGCAACGCTGATTTGTTTGTAAAGCGTGTAATTTTTTTGTTTGCGATGAAAGACGCTGGGTTCCAGCTTTCGCTGGAACGACGGTAGTAAAGGTGGCGACATCTAAATCTCTACTGTCATCCCGGCGTAGGCCGGGATCCAGCGTCTTTCGTCATGCAACAAAAATTTTTTTTAAAACACACACTAAAAGCGGCATCCCACCAGGTGCCGCTCTTTTTATTTTTATTTTTTTAATGAGCCAATTCTTTCAGATTCATCCGGACAATCCGCAACAGCGCCTCATCAAACAGGCTGCGCAGATTTTGCACGGCGGCGGCATCGTCGCGCTGCCGACGGATTCGAGCTATGCACTGGTCTGTCATCTGGATGACAAGAGTGCAGTCGAACGGTTACGCAAAATACGCGGCGTCGATGACAAACATCATCTGACGTTGCTGTGCCGCGATCTGTCGGAAATCGCTGTCTATGCAAAAGTCGACAATCGTCAGTACCGTTTGCTGAAGGCTGTCACACCGGGCCCGTATACCTTCATTCTGGAAGCGACCAAGGAAGTGCCGCGTCGCTTGTCGCATCCTTCGCGCAAGACGATCGGACTACGGGTGCCGGAACATGCGATTGCGCATGCGTTGCTGGAAGAACTGGGTCAGCCCTTGCTGGGCACAACGCTGATTCCGGCCGGCGAAGAATTGCCGATGAACGATCCGGAAGAAATCCGCGCATTGCTGGAGAAACAAGTCGATCTGGTGATCGATGGCGGCAGTTGTAGTCTGGAGCCAACCACAGTAGTCGACCTCAGCGGCGACGGGATGACGGTCTTACGCGAGGGCAGGGGCGACGTGTCGCTGTTTGCCTGAATGCGCAGCCACTGAAGGCCCTCTGCTAAAATCCCACTGATGAACGACATTATCCAAACCATTGCTGTCTATGCCATACCCGTGTTGTTCGCCATTACCTTGCATGAAGCCGCGCATGCGTATGCGGCCAAGTATTTCGGTGACCTGACTGCGTATTCGCAAGGCAGGATGAGCCTGAATCCTATCCGGCACATTGACCTGTTTGGCACTATCCTGATTCCGCTGGCACTGGCTTTGATGAGCAGCCCATTTCTGTTTGGTTATGCGAAACCGGTTCCGGTTGATTTTTCGCGTTTGCGCAATCCCAAAAAACAGATGGCCTGGGTAGCGCTGGCCGGACCAGCGGCTAATCTATTCATGGCTTTGCTGTGGATGATTATTTTCATTTCACTTGATGCAGCTGGCATGCAGGAAGAGTATTTTTTCCTGGTCGCAAAGGCTGGCTTTAAAATAAATCTGGTGCTGTTTGCCTTCAACCTGTTTCCACTGCCGCCGCTGGATGGTGGCCGCATCATGACGAGCATTTTGCCGAATCGTTATGCGTATAAATTCACCCGCCTCGAACCGTATGGTTTTTTTATCGTGCTCGGCCTGATGATGCTCAATCTGCTGCAATACTGGATGATGCCTGTGATTGCCGGTGCCAACCTGTTATTGTCCTTGCTGATTTCTCCGCTCAATTTCTTACTGAAATAAAATTACTATGTATCCCGATCGCGTTGTCTCCGGCATGCGCCCCACTGGCGCTTTGCATCTTGGTCATTATCATGGCGCTCTGAAAAACTGGGTCAAGCTGCAGTCCGAGCATCCGTGCCTGTTTTTTGTCGCTGACTGGCATGCGCTGACGACCCATTACGACGATCCTTCCCAGATCGAGACCAATACCTGGGACATGGTCATTGACTGGCTTGCAGCCGGTGTCGACCCTTCACAGTCGACCATTTTTATACAGTCCAAAGTGCCCGAGCACGCCGAGCTGCATTTGCTGCTGTCGATGTCTACGCCACTGGGCTGGCTCGAACGCGTGCCGACTTACAAAGACCAGCAAGAAAAACTGGCCGATCGTGATCTGGCGACCTACGGTTTCCTTGGTTATCCTTTGTTGCAGGCAGCCGACGTGCTGATCTACCGCGCCAGCATGGTGCCGGTTGGCGAAGATCAGGTGCCGCATGTGGAAATGATGCGCGAGATTGCGCGCCGCTTCAATCACTTGTATGGCCGCGAAAAAGGCTTTGAAGAAAAAGCGAAAGAAGCCGTCAAGAAGCTCGGCACCAAGCGCGCCAAGCTGTATCACGAACTGCGTACGGCATATCAGGAGCAGGGCAGCGACGAAGCCATCGAGCAGGCCAGAGCAATGCTCGACGATACGCAAAATTTGTCCATGAGCGACCGTGAGCGTTTGTTTGGTTACCTTGAAGGCAGTCGCAAACTGATTCTGGTCGAGCCGCAGGCTTTGCTGACGGAAGCGTCGCGTCTGCCGGGCCTCGACGGCCAAAAAATGTCCAAGAGTTATGGCAATGCCATCGCGCTGCGGGATGACAGCGAAGTCGTGACCAAGAAAGTCCGCACGATGCCAACCGATCCTGCGCGCGTGCGCAGGACCGACCCCGGCGATCCGGCGAAATGCCCGGTCTGGCAGTTTCATCAGGTTTATTCTGATACGACGACCAAGGAATGGGTCGTCAAGGGCTGCAAGTCGGCCGGCATTGGCTGCATAGAATGCAAACAGCCCGTCATTGACGCCATCCTGAAAGAACAGGAACCGATGCGCGAGCGTGCGCAAGAATATCTGGACGACCCTTCACTGGTGCGCGCGATTGTGGCCGACGGCTGCGATCAGGCACGCAAGCTGGCGCAGGAAACCATGCGCGACGTGCGCGAGGAAATGGGGCTGGCCTATAACTGACACCGTGCATCTGGAACAGGACCAGCCCTCGGTCTGGGTCAGCCGCTTTGCCGCTCTGGTACCAGCCGGGCTGGTGCTCGACCTGGCCTGCGGCGGCGGACGGCATGCACGCCTGTTTGCTTCATTCGGGCATCCTGTGCTGGCAGTCGACCGTTCGGCGTCGGCAATAGAGCAAACGCAGGCGGCGAACATCGCCGGCTTGTGTTTTGATCTCGAACAGGAAAACGCGGAATCCGATCCTGACTGGCCGCTCACGCCAGAACGTTTCGCCGGTATTGTCGTGACCAATTATCTGCACCGGCCTTTGATGGCGCCGCTCTTGCGCAGCCTGCTGCCCGGCGGCGTGCTCATCTATGAAACCTTCGCGCAAGAAAACGGACGCTTTGGCAAGCCATCGAATCCCGCTTTCCTGCTCGCCCCCGGCGAATTGCTTGACTTTGTTCGTGCCGAGACCGGACTGCGCTTGATTGCCTATGAAGATGGTTACGTAGCTGCGCCGCGGCCGGCCATGCTGCAGCGTATATGCGTGATCAAAAGCAGCGGTGGCGCACTGCAAGATACTTCCCAACTGGCTTTGTGATTTCTTGCACTTTCGGTGCCAGCTTCTACGCTAAGGCTACCCGCCGGGCAAGCCTATCCGCTACAATCACGGTTTTGATTTTTGCGATGGCACAACCATGATCAAAGGCAGCATCGTTGCAATAGTGACCCCCATGCAGGAAGACGGCAGTCTGGATATCCCGACCCTGCGCAAACTGATTGACTGGCATGTCGCCGAAGGCACGGACGCGATTGTGATTGTCGGCACCACCGGCGAATCGCCGACTGTCAACGTCGACGAGCATTGCGAGCTGATCAGCGTAGCTGTTGAGCATGCTGCCGGACGCATTCCGGTCATCGCCGGTACTGGCGGTAATTCAACCGCGGAAGCGATAGAACTGACGCAGTTTGCCAAGACCGTCGGCGCTGATGCATCGCTGCAGGTTGTTCCGTATTACAACCGTCCGACGCAAGAAGGCATGGTGCGCCATTTCAGCAAAATTGCCGAAGCGGTTGATCTGCCTGTGATTCTCTATAACGTGCCGGGCCGTACGGTTGCCGACATGAGCAACGACACCATCGTGCGGCTGTCTGCTGTGCCTGGCATCATCGGCGTCAAAGACGCGACCGGCAATATCGGACGCGGCATTGAACTGCTCAACGCTGTGCCGGCTTCCTTTGCCGTCTATTCCGGCGACGACGCAACGGCCATGGCACTCATGTTCTGCGGCGCGCACGGCAATATCTCTGTCACCGCCAACGTCGCGCCACGCGCCATGCATGAACTTTGTGTAGCGGCGATGGCCGGCGATGTCGCCAAGGCGATAGCCATCAATAACCCTCTGCTGGGTTTACATAGCAAACTGTTTGTCGAGCCTAATCCGGTACCTGTTAAATGGGCGCTGGCGGAAATGGGCATGATGTCCGGCGGCATACGACTGCCACTGGTGGCGCTCGATGCAAGTTGCCATGAGACCGTTCGCGCGGCTTTACGCCAGGCTGCTGTATTACAATGATCCATTGGATTCCATTCACCCGTTTTCGTTTTGATATGACCACTCCCTTTCAGCCAGTACCCCCCCGTGCGCATGCGCTTTCACGTCTCGTCGCCGGAGCGCTTCTCGTAGCCGGTGCGGCTGGCTGCAGTTCCATCAGCAGCATGATGGAGCCGGAAAAGATCGATTACAAAAGCGCGGGCAAGGCAGCGCCTAAATCGAGACTTGATGTGCCGCCTGACCTGACCCAGCTGAAAACAGATAATCGTTACGCGATTCCAGGCAGCGGTCCCGGCACGGCAACCGCGTCCAGCTTCGATGCGCAGCGGTCAGCGTCGGCCCCGAATGCGAAGGCGAATGTCAGCGGCGATAACGCAGCAGTCGCGCCTAACCAGGCCACCGATATACGCGTTGAACGCGCCGGCAGCCAACGCTGGTTGGTCGTCAAGCTGCCAGCTGAAGTGCTGTGGCCGCGCGTGAAAGACTTTTGGCAAGAAAATGGTTTTCTGCTGGCGACCGAATTGCCGGAAGCTGGTGTGATGGAAACCGATTGGGCAGAAGACCGCGCCAAGATTCCGCAAGACTTTATCCGCAACTCGATTGGCAAAGTATTCGATTCTTTATATTCAACCGGTGAGCGCGACAAGTACCGTACCCGTCTTGAGCGCAATGCCGACGGCAGCACTGAAATTTTCATTAGTCATCGCGGTGCGACGGAAGTGCTGACTGGTCAGATGAAAGACCGCTCCATGTGGACCAGCCGTCCATCGAATCCGGATCTGGAAGCCGAATTTCTGAGCCGCCTGATGGTGCGTCTGGGGTCCGAGGAAAAACTGGCCAAGGCCACTGTTGCTGCTGCCAAGCCGGCCCCACAACAGGCCCGCCTGAGCAAGGACAGCACTGGCGGTTTTGTTGCGGTGGACGAGCCTTTCGACCGCGCATGGCGTCGCGTTGGTCTGGCGCTCGATCGTGGCGGCTTTACGGTTGAAGACCGTGACCGCAACCGCGGCCTGTACTTTGTGCGTTATGTCGATCAGGGCAACGATGCACAAAACAAGGCCAGCGAGCCGGGCTTTTTCTCAAAACTATTCGGCACCAAGGATGAAAAGAAAACGGCGCTGCGTTATCGCGTGATGGTCAAGTCAACTGGCGAAACCAGCCGTGTGATGGTGCAGGATGAGCAGGGCGCTCCTGCAACCAACGCAAATGCAGAGCGAATCCTCAGCCTGCTTAGCGACCAGCTCAAGTAAAACCGGTCGCGGCATGCTTTACTGTTCCTGCCGGACCTGCGCGTGAAGTTTGCCAGTCTTGGCAGTGGCAGTGAAGGCAATGCGCTGTTGATCTCGGCTGCATCCGGTATCGAAGCTGATAGTCAAACCGGCTGCAGCCCCACTACCGTCATGCTCGATTGCGGCTTTGGCTTGCGCGAAACCGAGCGCAGGCTGCAAAGGCTGGGGCTGGATCCCTCTTCTCTCGCCGGTATTCTGGTGACCCATGAGCATTCGGACCATGTCGGCGGCGTATTCAAACTCGCGCGCCGCTATCAACTACCGGTCTGGCTCAGCTTTGGTACCTGGCAGGCGGTACGAGATGCTGCTGCCGGTGTCGATGTGCGCTTCTGCCGTGACAATGTGCCGTTTACAATCGGTGCGCTTGAACTGCTCCCCTATACCGTTCCGCATGATGCCCGCGAACCGTTGCAATACGTGGCCCGTGATGGCCGCCTGCAGCTTGGCGTGCTGACCGACGCCGGTCATCCTACGCCGCATCTGGTCGGGGCTTTGGGCGCTTGTGATGCCTTGCTATTGGAATGCAATCACGATGTGCAGCTGCTGGCAGAGTCGCGCTATCCACCATCGCTAAAATCTCGTATCGGTGGTCCGTTCGGTCATCTGTCGAACGCCCATGCCACCGAAATTCTTGCAGCGCTAGACCGCAGTCGTCTCAACAAAATTGTGGGTGCGCATTTGTCACAACAAAACAATACGCCGGCACTGGCGCGTCAGGCGATGGATGCGGTGGTGGGGGAAGAGCAGATCGAAGTCCTGATCGCAGACCAGGATGACGGCTTTGACTGGCTGCAGTGTGAGCGTCAGCCCTGAGCATTACGCGGTAGCAGGCAGGAAGAAGGCAGAAAAAAAACAAGCAATAAAAAAGCGCTCCGAGGAGCGCTTTTTGACTGGCAAAAGAGAATTACTTCTTCTCTTCAGCAGCTGGAGCAGCAGCAGCTGGAGCTTCAGCAGCAGCAGGTGCAGCAGCAGCAGGTGCTTCAGCAGCAGGAGCGGCAGCAGCAGGAGCTTCAGCAGCGGCAGGAGCAGCAGCTTCTTCTTTTTTACCGCAAGCAGCCAGAGCCAGAGCCAACAGGGAAGCGATCAGCAGCGATTTTTTCATGATTTTCCTTCAGTTAATTTAAAAAGTATTGCCTAATTTTTTCGATTAATAACTACCGGTAGTTATCGCACATTCAGGTTGTTTTTCAGCTGTAACAATGCGATTTGACGCACTGCCGCATCATCGAAACTTCCTAACCGGAAATTATACTGGTTTACTTGAAAAGCTTGCAAGCCGTTTCTTTCAGCAAGCAAGCTTGTCACTCAATGACAGGCAACTGTTTTGAGAAAACCCGCTGCGCACTTTAACGCGTAAATGCCCCTCATTGCAATGGATTTCTCTTGCGAAATCATGGGCTTATGCCAGAGCCAGCCAGCCGTCGGCATACCATTCAAACCAGCTCTCCATCAAATCGGTTGAAGCGGCTTTAATCAAATCAGCGTTGATTAATCGCTCATCAGCAAGCGTACTCAAAATACGCTTATCGCTTGATCCTGGCTGGAATGATTCGCCATTTATGAAAATATGTTTCCCGCGATATAGCATCCGGGTTTTACGGTGCAATTTAAGCCCGCGTTTGCCGGCGGCCGCAGAAAATCGTGGGGCACTTAAAGGCCGCTCCGGCGGGTCAAAATAAACTGTCGCCTTTGGTTCGCTAAGGTATTCGCCTAGAAACAGCGCGATATCATCTGCGGTACTGGCGAGCTTGGCCATTTCGCTGGCCACTGCGCTGAGCATGTCGTCACTGATTTTGGCGGGCGTGTTGACGGCCTTCAGGTCGGGGTCGCTATAGGTTCCCGGCAGGTCTATGGTATCGGCCATGAATTGCAAAAAGGATTCACCCAACTCTTGCCAGGCCGGTGCACGAAATCCTATTGAATAGGTCATGCATTCGCCAATGGCAATGCCTTCATGCGCGTAATGCGGCGGCAGGTACAGCATGTCGCCGGGCTCGAGTATGAATTCTTGTTCTGGCGTGAAGTTTTTCAAAATCTTCAGCGGCATGCCTTCTTGTAGCGTCAGGTCTTTCTGCGCGCCTATGCGCCAGCGTCGCTTGCCGTGGGCCTGCAGCAGGAACACATCATAGGAATCAAAATGGGCACCGACGCCACCATTGTCGGTCGCATAGCTGATCATCAAATCATCGAGCCGGCTATCTGGAATAAAGCGGAACTGATGCAGTAGTCGGTCTGCCTCATCATCATGCAGGTTGACTCCCTGGAGCAGCAGGGTCCAGTTCTTTTTTGAGATGGCAGGGAGTTCTTGCTGCGGTCCATGCTGCATTTTCCATTGCTGACGGAAATTGGTGATCAGACGCGATTCAACATCGTCGCGTGCAGCAAGTTCGAACAAAGCTTCGCGTGACAGCAGGGCTTGCATGTCCGGGATGGCCTGACGAATCAGCAGCGGTTTTTTTTGCCAATAGTTTTTCAGGAATTGACTAGCCGTCAAAGAGCCCAGTACGGATGTGTTTTTCATCGCGCCATTATAGCTGCGCGTTTTCTGGTTTTAGTCCCGCTGTTGACGCGGGTATAATTCGCGTTGATGCAAATGAAAGGAATCCATTATGAAGATCGCCAAAAATACTGTCGTTACCCTGAATTACCAACTATCAGATGCACAAGACAGCCTGATAGAAGAAAGCACTCAGCCTATGGTTTATCTGCATGGTGGTTATCAGAACACTTTGCCAAAAATTGAAGAGGCGCTGGCCGGACAGGAAGCCGGTTATAAAGTCACGATTCAGGTAGAGCCTGAAGACGCGTTTGGCGAATACGATGCCACGCTCGTCAAAATCGAGCCGCGTGAAGCGCTGCCTGCCGAGCTTGAAATTGGCATGCAGTTTGAAGGCGCACCGGAAGAAACGCTGGATGACGATGAAGCTGAAGTGCGCATCTTCACCGTGACCGATATTGCGGACGGCAAAGTGGTCCTCGATGGTAATCATCCGCTGGCCGGCATTTCGCTGCGCTTTTCGCTTGATGTGGTTGAAGTACGTTCTGCCAGCGAAGAAGAAATCTCACACCGGCATGTACATGGCCCACATGGCCATCACCATCATGGCGAAGCAGAAGACGGCGACCAGTTCCGTACTCTCCCTTTGCAGTAATCAATGCGCGTTCTCGCTTGCCAGCGCAAACAGCGCTGGCAGCGATGCATCTGCCGTAATGCTGAGCTGACCTGCTGGCAGAGTCACATAGCCCAGATTGCCATTCCAGTGTAGTTCGCTGTGTCCCTCTGCCGATACTCCAGACCCCTGTACCACTAGCACTCTTCCCGGAAATTGATTTGTCAGCGATAGTAGTTGTTGCCGTATTTCGGCAAAGCCGTCGCGCTTGCTGGCTGTGCGTGTTGCTTGCAGCAGCTGGCCGTCACAGATCAGCACGATGGCCGCATTGCCGTCGCGTTTTGCAATCGCAAAAAGACGGCGCAGCCAGTCGCGGTTGGCGATCTGCCTGTCTTCAAATTCATTATTGCGACCGGCATCGCTGAGATAGCGATTGTTATTGGCCGGTAGATTAATGGTGGCAAAGAGCAGACCGCCATATTGCCAACGGGTGTTTTCTGCATAACTTCGGTAGACCGGATTTGCCGATTGACGTGTGAGCGTCAGATGTTTTGCACCTGTCCAGCTGACATCGGCAAACAGCTGTTCACGTAGTGTGTTTAGCCATACAAGTGCGCTGGGTTTGCTGCGGCGGTCGCGGCAGTTAACCCAGTCGCTGCCTGCCAGCGATAGAAACACCGGCACCTCCGCTGTCTCAAGCAGTGCCTTGCGTTGTCTGAAAAGTTTGTCGCTACAGGCTTCCCGTTCAGACTTGATGCCATTGACGATGATGAATGCAGCTTCGCCTGTCTGGGCGAGTTCAAGCGCGTCACGCAGGTCAGCTTCGTCGCCGCTGTTTTGCACATTCTCTTGCACCGCATGCATGACTACGCTGAAACTGAATGGCGTCACTTCAGCCGATGCGGCCATCAGCGGCAGCCAACCTATCAGCAGCGCTAGCAAGCGCAGGGAGACAGGGCGGTTCAACTTGTTGCGTCTTTAGCCAGCTGCTTGAGCCGGTAGAGTGCATCCAGTGCTTCGCGTGGCGTAAGCTGGTCCGGATCTATTGCATCAAGTGCCTGCAGCGTTGTTGATGATGCTGCCGATGGTGTTTCCGGTGTTTGTTCGGGGTCGTTGCTGTTGTCGTCCCTGGTGACGAACAAATCAAATTGACCATTTTGCTGAATTGCCTGCGCTTCGAGCGCAGCCAGATGCTTGCGTGCTGCGCGTATGACAGGCTGTGGCACGCCGGCCAGCTGTGCAACTTGTAGACCATAACTTTGCGAAGCCGGTCCATCTTGCACGGCATGCAGGAACACGATGCTGTCTTTATGCTCGACCGCTGACAGATGCACGTTAGCGCAGCCGGCATGCGTTTGCGGCAATTGCGTCAGTTCAAAATAATGCGTCGCAAACAGCGTGTAGCTTTTACTTTGCTGCAGCAGGTACAGCGCGATCGCCCATGCGAGCGCGAGTCCGTCGAAGGTTGAGGTGCCGCGCCCGACTTCATCCATCAGCACCAGTGACTGTTCTGTTGCGCCATGCAGGATGGCAGCCGACTCGGTCATCTCGACCATGAAAGTCGACAGACCGGCAGCCAGATCGTCGGCAGCACCAATGCGGGTAAAGATGCGGTCGATCGGACCTATTTTTGCTGACGTTGCCGGCACATAGCTGCCGACATAGGCAAGCAGCGTGATCAGCGCAAGCTGGCGCATGTAGGTGGACTTGCCGCCCATGTTAGGGCCCGTGATCAGCAACAGACGTCGTTCCGGCGCGAGCTGGCAATCATTGGCAATGAAACGCTCGATGCTGTTTTCCACCACCGGATGACGGCCCTGTTCGATCACGATACCGGCCTCGGTGGAGAGTTGCGGCTGGCACCAGTTGTGGCGCGCTGCATGCGCAGCCAGCGCCACCAGCACATCAAGCCTTGCCACGGCATATGCAATGGTTTGCAGCGGCGCGATGAAAATAGCCAGATCAAGCAGCAGCTGCTCGTAGAGCATTTTTTCACGTGACAGTGCGCGGTCTTGCGCCGACAGTGCCTTGTCTTCAAACGCCTTCAATTCCGGCGTGATGTAGCGCTCGGCGTTTTTTAAAGTCTGGCGACGCCGGTAGTCATCCGGCACCTTCGCGGTCTGGCCGTTCGTGACTTCAATGTAGAAGCCGTGGACCTTGTTATATTCAACCCGCAGGTTGCTGATGCCGGTGCGCTCACGCTCGCGTGTCTCCAGATCCAGCAAGTACTGACCGGCGTTTTCCGACAGCCCGCGCAACTCATCAAGTTCGGCATCAAAGCCGGCGGCAATCACGCCACCGTCACGCACCATGGCCGCCGGTTCGGGCGCAATCGCGCGTTCCAGCAGCTGCAGACAATCATCGGGCGTAGCGAGTTCGTCCTGCGTTTGCAGCAGCAGCGCGCAGCTGCTCATGTCATGGCAGGCAGCCGTTGCTGCACGCAGCACGGGCAGTTGCGACAGACCGGCACGCAAGCCAGCCAAGTCGCGCGGACGGGCGGACAGCAGGGCGATGCGGGTAGCGATGCGTTCAATATCAGGAACGGCGGCCAGCGTGCCCGACAAATTCGCGCACGCGTCAGTGGCAAGCAGCGAGGCGATGGCATCATGCCGTCCTTGTGCGACGCGTTGCTCGCGGCTGGCGTGATGCAGCCAGTTGCGCAAGAGCCGCGAACCCATCGCGGTACGGCAGTGGTCGAGCAAACTGAACAGAGTAGGGGCAGTGCCATGCTCGCTGCCGCGCAAGGATTCAGTGAGTTCCAGATTGCGGCGGGTCGCCGCATCCAGCGCAATGAACTCATTTTCTGTTTCGACTGCCAGTGTGCGCACATGCTGCAAGTTTTTACCCTGTGTGCTGCGCGCATACAGTAGCAGCGCGCCGGCCGCACCGAGAGCTGCGCTGTGGCCGCTAACGCCGAAGCCGGCGAGGGTGCTGGCGCCGAGTTGTTCTTGCAGCGCTTTTTCGCCGGCGGCGATATCGAAGTGCCAGTCCGGCACCTGCGTCGGTTTGGCGCCTGCGAGGTTTTGCAACAGCGATTGCGTTGCGCTATCGACGAGGAGTTCAGCCGGTGCGATGCGTTCAAGTTCTTGACGCAACCGCGCGCTCAGGCTGGCTTCATCCGTGCGCAATTCCGTCATGCGCAGGCGGCCGCTGGAAAGCGATAGCCAGGCCAGACCCAGCGTGATGGTTTTGCGTTGATGGACAACACAGAGCGCCAGCAGCGGACGCTCTGATTTTTCTGGCAGTAGTTCAGCGTCGGTCAGCGTGCCCGGCGTGATGATGCGTTGCACCTTACGCTCGACCGGGCCCTTGCTGGTTGCGGGGTCGCCGATCTGCTCGCAGATGGCGACCGACTCGCCTAGCTTGACGAGCTTGGCGAGGTATTGATCGACCGAATGAAACGGCACACCGGCCATCTTGATCGGGTTACCGTTCGAAGTGCCGCGCTGCGTTAAGGTGATGCCCAGCAGGCGCGAAGCTTTCTCGGCGTCGTCGAAGAAAAGTTCATAGAAGTCGCCCATCCGGTAAAACAGCAGCGTTTGCGGATGGTCCGCCTTGATGCCCAGATACTGGACCATCATCGGCGTGTTCTTTTCAGCGCTTTTACCTGTTAGCCCGGATTCTGGGAGATCAATTTTCATTCAATTTCTTATTTGTGATGCACATGCATTGATACGTTTCTATGCGAAATCGCAGTCGTCATTTTTCGATCATAGGAAAATCGTGAAGACGCATAAGAGCTTTCAATGATTCAGTTGGTGCCGGCGGCCGTTCAAGTAATTGTTGAAATATTGCATGGCCTTCTTCACTTAAAAAGATTCGATGGCTATCCAAGATTGCTTCATTTTTAGTTTTTTCTGCGAAGGTAGCCATTCGTGTTCTCCTCTATTTTTTTGGATTTGACTACTAAGAACCTATCCCGCTAGGCCGCTGGCAGCGTTGACAGCTCCTTGCCGTACTACTCGTACTGTCTGAGGTGCTGCCGCCTTGCCATCAGCCTAGCGGGATAGGTTCTAAAAGCCTCTAACAAAATTCCACTGAATTCAAAACGTCATCCCAGCGAAAGCTGGGATCCAGCGGCGTCTGGCGGCACACAATGAAAGCCACTGGGTCCCAGCTTTCGCTGGGACGACGACGGTGGTTATTTTGTTAGAGTCCTTAAGTAGGCAAATTATACGGAAGATGGGCGTAAAAAAGCCGGGCAACGATACCCGGCTTTTTTATGTTTCCAGTCTGGCTTAACCCTGTGCAGTGCGACGTGGTCGCGAAGCTGCAGAGCCCGCTGATTGCGGACGACGTCCCTGACCGGCCGGGCTGCCCGGCTTGGCTGGGCCACCCGCTGCACGCGGTGCGCTGCGTGGCTTGTTTTGCTGTGAACGATTGCCGCCACCACCGCCACCACCAGCACGACCGCCTGAGCGACCACCGGGTGCATGACCCGTGCTGCGCAGTTGAATCGGTTGCGCCTTAGCGTTCGGGTCCGGCTCGAAACCGGCCACAACTTCAACCGCGATTTCGCGCTTGATGAAGCGCTCTATATCAGTCAGCAGGCTTTTTTCATCAACGCAGACCAGCGACACCGCTTCACCAGTCGAGCCGGCGCGGCCAGTACGGCCGATGCGATGCACGTAGTCTTCCGGCACATTCGGCAAGTCATAGTTGACCACATGCGGCAACTGGTCGATGTCGATACCGCGCGCGGCGATGTCGGTGGCAACCAGTACTTGCAAGGAGCCGTCTTTGAATTCAGACAGGGCACGCGTACGTGCTGCCTGTGACTTGTTACCGTGAATGGCCAGTGCGCTGATGTCAGCTTTGCCGAGCTTCTCGACCAGATTGTTGGCGCCGTGCTTCGTGCGCGTGAAAACCAGTACATGATACCAGTTGCGTTCCTTGATCAGGTGCGACAGCAGTTCAGCCTTGCGGTCACGGTCGACCGGATGGATTTTCTGGCCAATGACTTCAACGGTTGAATTGCGGCGCGCCACTTCAATCATGGCTGGATTGTTCAACAGGCCATCAGCCAGTGTCTTGATTTCGTCCGAGAAGGTTGCCGAGAACAGCAGGTTCTGGCGCTTTGCCGGTAATACTGCCAGCACGCGTTTGATATCGCGAATGAAGCCCATGTCGAGCATGCGGTCGGCTTCGTCAAGAATCAGAATTTCGACATGCTTGAGGTTGACTGCGCCTTGTTGCATCAGGTCGAGCAGACGACCCGGGGTGGCGACCAGAATATCGACACCTTGTTTTAGGCGCGACATTTGCGGATTGATGTTGACGCCACCGAAGACGACAGCCGACGACAGCTTCACGTATTTGTTATAAGTGCGCACGCTTTCTTCAACTTGCGCAGCGAGTTCGCGTGTTGGCGTCAGGATCAGTGCGCGCACGGCACGCAGTTCCGGCGCTTTAGCAGGACGGTTGGACAGCAGCTGCAACAGCGGCAGCGTAAAGCCGGCGGTCTTGCCAGTGCCGGTCTGGGCGCCGGCCAGCAGGTCGCCGCCTTTTAAGACGGCGGGGATGGCTTGCGCCTGAATAGGGGTGGGGGTGGTGTAACCGTGTTCGGTTACGGCGCGCACGATGGCGTCGGACAAGCCGAGTTCAGCAAAGGACATTGAGTAGTTTTTTAGTTCAGCCCGCCGCCGCATTGAAGGGCGCCAGTCACAGGCTAAGATGATTAAGTGGACTGCAGAGACTGCAGAAGTGACAAGAAGACTGGAGCACTTGTCAGGGATGCGGCGCAGTATAACAGCGTCCTGCACGAATTGTGCAGACGCTGCTTTTTAGCCAACTAATTGTTTGGACTTGTTGGATCAAGCCTTTAGACAAAATCAGGCAAATTCGCTCAGTGTATTGAGCATCTGGCTGAAGATTTTCGGTGAACCGGCAATGACATCACCCTTGTACAGATAGTCGGACTCACCGGCAAAGTTGGCAACAATGCCGCCGGCTTCGGTAATGAGCAGCGTACCGGCTGCCATGTCCCACGGTTTGAGGTTCTTCTCGAAAAAACCATCAAGGCGACCAGCGGCGACGTAGGCCAGGTCGAGTGCAGCCGAACCGGGGCGGCGCAGACCGGCGCAACGCTCCGTCATCAGCTTGAACATTTTGACGTATTGATCGAGACCGGACAGGTCGCTATAAGGAAAGCCGGTGCCGATGAGGCCGTCAGCGAGACGGTCGCGCTTGCCTACGCGAATGCGCTTGTCGTTAAGGAAAGCGCCAGCGCCCTTGGATGCGGTGAACAGTTCATTGCGGGTTGGGTCATAAATGACTGCTTGCGTGATCTGGCCGCGGTGTTGCAGCGCGATGGATACGCAATATTGCGGAAAGCCGTGGATGAAATTAGTAGTGCCGTCGATGGGATCAATGATCCAGACGTTTTCATTGTCGTCATGCAGATTTGCTGACGCGCCGGATTCTTCCGCCAGAATCGCATGATCGGGATAAGCTTGTTTCAAGACGTCGATGATGGCGCGCTCGGCGGCCTGATCGACTTCAGTGACAAAATCGTTCTGGTTCTTTGCCGTGACCTTCAGCTGGTCGACGTCAAATGACGCACGATTAATGATAGCGGCGGCACGACGCGCGGCCTTGACCGCGGTGTTGATCATGGGATGCATGGTGGTTCCGTTAAAATTGCGGTTTCGTCGCATGTTGCGAACGTCACCACAATGAAATGAATTAATGAGCGATGCGGCATATATTGCCGCGCAAGTTCGCTATTTTAAATGAACACTCTCCATTCCCCTACCCCCTTGTTTGATCGCCTGCGCTTCGTGCTGGTCGAGACCAGCCGGCCCGGCAATATCGGTGCTGCGGCACGTGCCATGAAAACCATGGGCTTTACGCAGCTGGTGCTGGTCAATCCGCGAGTAGAAGGCGCGCAGCAACATGAGGAAGCGGTGGCCTTTGCCAGCGGTGCGCTCGACGTTTTGCAAAATGCGCGGCTTGTTGGTTCGCTCGAAGAAGCGCTGGCGGGTTGCAATTTCGCCGCCGCCATGTCGGCACGGCTGCGGGAATTTTCGCCGCCGCTGCGTGCGCCACGCGAGTTGGCCACGCAACTGGCTGCCGATGCATCACTGAATGCGGCGCTGGTGTTTGGCAACGAGCGCTTTGGCTTGTCGAATGAATCAGTCGAGAAATGCAATGTCTTGCTGAACATACCGGCCAACCCTGACTATTCGTCATTGAATCTTGCGCAGGCTGTGCAGGTGCTGTCTTATGAATGTCGTGTTGCCTGTCTGGGCGATGGCAGACCAGCGACTAATATCGGTTATCAGGGAGAGCTGGCCGGCAGCGAACAGATAGAAGGTATGTTTGCGCATCTGGAGAGCGCACTGGTCAAGATAGATTTTCTCGACCCGGACAATCCCAAGAAATTAATGCCGCGGCTGCGGCGGTTATTTTCGCGAGCCAGCCTGGAGACCGAAGAGGTCAATATTTTGCGTGGGATTGCCAATCAGATTTTGCGGGGCAAAGCAAAATAGAGAAAGCATTTTATGCCCACGCCCGAAGCAAACCAACTGCCAGGCCTTCCAATGCAAATTCATGCTGACCCGGTTCAACCCGTATCGTTTTGAATTCCGGGTTTTCAGGCAGCAGCTCAATCACTGAGCCGACCTTGCGGAAGCGTTTGACTGTCACTTCGTCATCCAAGCGCGCAACGACGATCTGACCATCGCGGGCGGTATCGGTTTTTTTCACGGCCAGCAAGTCGCCGTCCATGATGCCGGCGTCGCGCATCGACATGCCGCGCACTTTTAGCAAGTAATCGGGCTTGGCGGTGAACAGGGAGGGGTCAACCTGATAAGTCGCCGAGATATGTTCTTGCGCCAAAATAGGGGAGCCGGCAGCGACGCGACCAATCAGCGGTAGCGAGAATTGCATCAGGTCCGGGTGGGGCAGCATCATTTGCTGCGCGCCGAACCGGCGCAGATTGATGCCATCAGCCGGTCTATCCAGCAGGCGGATGCCACGCGAGGTGCCCGGCGAGATTTCAATGGCGCCTTTACGCGCCAGTGCTTGTAAGTGTTCTTCCGCCGCGTTGGCGGACCGGAAGCCGAGCTCGTTGGCGATTTCGGCGCGCGTCGGCGGGAAGCCGGTATTTTCAATGGCGTCGCGTATCAATCCGAGTATTTGTTCCTGGCGTGCGGTCAGCTTAATCATGCAGGGCTCCTTGGCCTTGATGCTGTGTAAATAAACAGCCTGTATTTTTGTACAGTTATTCGGCAATTGCAAGCTTTTTTCATTTTGCTACTGCCGCCCTGGCGAAAACATGCAGAAGCAGTGCCATTGCTTGATAGCCGATAAGCGTTGAGTTTTAAGTCATTTCAACGTATAGTCGCGGGTTTTCCTCTTCCCACACTCGTCTTGACGCCGAGGTGGGCATTTTTTCAATACGACCACAAGGAGAAGTAATGCGTCATTACGAAATAGTTTTTATCGTCCATCCGGACCAGAGCGAGCAAGTGCCCGCGATGATCGAACGCTACAAAGGCATCGTCGCTAATCACGGCGGCAAAGTGCATCGCGTGGAAGACTGGGGCCGTCGTCAAATGGCTTACATGATCCAGAAGCTTGCTAAGGCACACTATGTTTGCCTGAACATCGAATGCGATAGCGAGACCCTGCTTGAGATCGAAACCGGCTTCAAGTTTAACGATGCTGTGTTGCGCCACCTGACCGTGAAGCTGAAGAAGGCTGAAACCGCCCCTTCACCGATCATGAAGAGCGTGCACAAGGAAGACGCAGCGAAGAGCCAGCGTTCCGAGGCACCAGCGGCCTGATCACAGGCCCATCGTTGACAGAACAAGGAGAAAACCGGTTTCAGTGTGTTGCAACGCTGGCCGAGCGAGATGTGATGCGGTACAGCCCCGGCGGGGTTCCGATAGTGGCAGCAAGATTGCTGCACCAGTCAGAACTGCAGGAAGCGGGGATTAAACGGGTTGTCGAGTTTGATATGGCAACCCTGGCCGCAGGAAGCATCGCAGCAAAGCTCGAGCAGGCAGAATTGGGAGCAGTATTCCGTTTCAACGGATTCATCGCTCGCAAAAACCGCAACAGCAAGAGCCTGGTATTTCACCTTACCGATTTCGAACCAATTACTTACTAGATTCAGGAGCCACAAATGGCATTCGGAAAAAAATTCGACAAGAGCAAGCTCAAAGAGAAACGCAAACAGCAAAACCCACTGTTCAAGCGTAAAAAATTCTGCCGTTTCACCGTCGCTAAAGTTGACCAGGTTGAATACAAAGACGTCGATACGCTGAAGGACTTCGTTCAGGAAAACGGCAAGATCATGCCAGCACGTCTGACCGGCACCCGCGCGCACTATCAGCGTCAGGTGGATACAGCAATCAAGCGCGCACGTTTCCTCGCGCTGCTGCCGTATACCGATCTGCATACCGCCTGATTGACCACGGGTCTTCGCTAAAAAATTCTGGAGAAAAAAATGCAAGTCATTCTGATGGAAAAAGTCGGCAATCTGGGCAACCTCGGTGAGGTCGTTCGTGTGAAGGACGGCTATGCCCGTAACTTCCTGATTCCACAACGTATGGCACGTCGCGCGACTGCGACAGCAATTGCCGAGTTCGAAGCCAAGCGCGCCGAACTGGAAAAAGCTGCCGCTGCCAAGCTGGCTGCTGCACAAGCACAAGGCGAAAAACTGACCGGCATGGCTGTGCCAGTTTCGCAAAAAGCGGGTGTTGACGGTCGCCTGTTCGGCTCCGTTACCAACCACGATATCGCTGAAGCATTGGGCAAGCTCGGCTTCCCAGTCGACAAGGCAAATATCCGTATGCCTACCGGTCCGTTAAAGACCACTGGCGAACATCCTCTGTCAGTTGCATTGCACACTGACGTTGTGGTCGAAGTCAATGTCGTCGTCACTGGCGAACACGCTTAAATTTGGAAATAAGCTTCAAAATAAGTTGAAGTAAAAAAGCCGGGCTTGCCCGGCTTTTTTACGCTCAGAATTTCTTCGGCTTGGTTAGCCAGACCATGCCGGTCAGCAGGTAAAAGGCAATCGCGCAGTAAAGGAAGAAGTCATTCGTCGCCAGCATGAAGCTTTGCGCATTAATCGTTCTGTCTAGAGCCGCATAGGCCTGCTCCGTCGACAGCCCAGCAGAGCGCAAGTTGTCGATGAACTGCAGGCTAGGGCTGGCATACGGGGTGATGTTTTCCACCAGATGCGCGCGGTGTGCCGACGACAAATGCTCCCAGCCGGTAACGCTGATTGCCGTGCCCATGGCTGCTCCGGCAGTGCGCAAGAAATTCGAGAGTCCTGCTGCGGCCGCCATGCGGTCTGGCGTGATATTGGCCAGCATCAGCGTCTGCACAGGCATAAAGAAAATGGCCAGGCCTATGCCTTGTACCAGCCGCGGGTTGACGATGTCCCAGAAGGTGACGTCAAGCGTCATTTGCGTGTTCCACAGCGCTACCGTTCCCATGATCAGGAATGACAGTGTCGCCAGCGCGCGCAGATTGAGTCGCGCAATATTTTTGCCGATGAAAGGCGACAGGATCACCATGAAAATACCAATCGGTGCCATCGCCATGCCGGCTTCGGTCGCGTTATAGCCCATCACACTTTGCAGCCACAATGGCACTACTATGACAGTGCAAAAGTACGTCATGAAACCGATCGACAGCAGCATCACGCCATAGCGAAAATTCTTTTCCTTCAGTAGCTTCAAATCGACTACGGGCTTGTCCGAAGTCCAGGTCCATGCAACAAAAAAAGTCAGGCCAACGGCTGCCATGGCAGCCAGCGTCACAATGAATGATGATTCAAACCAGTCATAGTCACGGCCGATTTCCATCATCAACTGCAAACTGCCGACGCCTACCACCAAGAGCAGCAGGCCGATGATGTCGAGTGGCGCTTTGACGGTTGCTGAATCTCGGTTTTTCATCAACGACCAGATGGTGACGCTGCAAAACAGGCCAATCGGGATATTGATCAGAAAAATCCACGACCAGTGAAAATTGTCGCTGATATAGCCGCCAAGTAGCGGCCCGCAAATCGGCGCGATGATGATGGTCATGGCCCACAGACCCAATGCCGCGCCGCGTTTTTCAGGTGGGAAGTTACGCACCAGCAGAGTCTGCGACAACGGCACCATCGGTCCCGATACCAGACCTTGCAGCAGCCGCAAGGCAACCAGCATTGGCAGATTCACCGCGAACGCCGCTAGTGCCGACATCAGCGTGAAGGCAATTACGGACATGACGAATAATTTGACTTCGCCAACGCGACGCGCCAGCCAGCCGGTAAGGGGCACGGCAATCGCAGCCGCCACCGAATAGGCGCTAATGATCCACGTGCCCTGACTGGTCGAAACACCGAAGCTGCCCGCAATGGTAGGGATAGACACGTTGGCGATCGTGATGTCGAGGATCTCCATGAAGGTCGACAGCGCAGCTGCCACGGTCAGTAACAGCAGCGCGCGGCCTTTCAGCGGCGCAGGCTGCTCAGGCTGCTCACGGGAGGCTTGCATGTGCGCGCTTATTTCATGTTGGCGGCAATGATGCCAGCCACTTTTGCCTTGACGACCGATTCAACCGGATTCACTGAAGCGCCGGTGAGTGCGGCTGAGGCTTGTGTCTGAATTGCCTTGGCAGGTGAGTTTGGAGTTTCATGCAAATCAACAGTGGCTTTGACCGACAAGCCTATGCGCAGCGGATTGGCTGCCAGTTCCTTGCCGTCGAGAGCGATGCGCACCGGCAGTCGCTGTACGACTTTGATCCAGTTACCTGTGGCATTCTGGGCCGGCAATAACGCAAAGGCCGAACCGGTGCCTGCTGCCAAACCAATCACGCGGCCTTGGTAAACGACCTTGCTGCCATAGAGATCCGTGGTCAGTTGCACTGGCTGGCCGACGCGCACTTTACGCAATTGCACTTCCTTGAAATTGGCGTCGACCCAAAGCTGGTCAAGAGGAACGATTGCCATCAGGGGCATGCCGGGGTTCATGCGCTGGCCGACTTGTACATTGCGCTTGGCGATCTGCCCGCCGACGGGTGCATAGATGGTCATGCGCGATTTGGCCAGCATGGTTTCTTGCAAATGCGCTGCTGCGCGCTGCACATTCGGATGGCGCTCGACAGTGGTGCCGGCGATCAGTGCGCGACCCGACGCGAGCTGTTCACGAGCGGCGTTGACGGCTGCCTGCGCGACGCCGACCGCGAGTTCGGCATGGCGCAGTTCTTCGCTCGATACTGCACCTGAAGTCTTGATTTGTTGACGGCGCGTATAGTCGTCTTGTGCGCGTGCCAGCTCGGCGACGCGCAAGGCAACGCTGGCTTCGGACTGCGCATACGTGCTGTAGAGCGTCCTGACTTCCCGCACCGTTTGCGCCAACTGTGCCTCAGCCTGATTGACGGCCAGATCGGCATCGGCATTATCAAAGGTCAGCAGCGGCTGTCCAGCCTGCACGCTATCGGTATCTTCAACCAGTATCTGGCTGACCGTGCCTTGCACCTGCGGTGTGACTTGCACGACGTTGACCTGTACGTAAGCATCTTCGGTTTCTTCATGGTGGCGTACGACCAGAAACCAGTAGCTGGTGTAGGCGACGGCAGCAACAATAAACAGCGCGGCAATGATAGCCATGATGCGGGCACGTCCACCTGGCTTGCGCGGCGGCTCCATTACGGCGGCTGGGGCTTGTTGACTTGCTGACATGGACTCTCCGGGAAGGCGGCTTATGGGCAAAGGCTTATGAGTAAAATTAAAGCCATAGTTAAAGCCAGAGTGCAGCTTGTTCGTGCAAATTGGCTTTCTTGCAAGCAAAAAATGGAAGCTGCAATTTTACTTTGTATCGTGTAAATAATCCGGTCAGGCTGATAGCTTTCAAAAGCACAAATTGACGAAAAACTTAACCTGATTGATAACGTTTGACGGGTCTTATGCCGATAGGTAACAGGTATAATGCCGCCCATGAACAATCGTGCTGATCCGCAAGTTGACTCCCTACGCGTGCCCCCTCATTCCATCGAGGCTGAGCAATCTGTATTGGGCGGCCTGCTGCTCGACAACGCGGCGTGGGACAGGATTGCAGACTTCGTCAATCAAGATGACTTTTATCGATATGACCACAGGCTGATTTTTCAGCACATTGTCAAACTCATCAGCGCCTCACGTCCGGCTGATGTGATTACTGTTTTCGAATCACTTTCTTCAGGCGGCAAAGCCGAAGAAGTGGGCGGCCTGTCTTATCTGAATGCACTGGCACAGAACACGCCATCTGCTGCCAATATTCGCCGCTATGCCGAGATCGTGCGTGACCGCGGTGTGTTGCGCAAACTGATTACAGTCGCGGATGAAATTTCCGGCAATGCCTTTAACCCGCAAGGCAAGGAAGTCAAGCAGATGCTTGACGAGGCCGAGTCCAAAATTTTTGCGATCGCTGAAGAAGGTTCGCGTGGCACACAGGGCTTTCAGGAAATCCAGCCGCTGCTGACGCAGGTTGTCGAGCGCATCGATGAACTTTACAATCGCGAAAACCAGAATGACATTACCGGTGTGCCGACCGGCTTTGCCGATCTGGACCGCATGACTTCCGGTTTGCAGCCAGGCGACCTGGTGATTGTTGCGGGTCGTCCTTCTATGGGTAAAACCGCTTTCTCGGTCAACATCGGTGAAAACGTGGCAGTCGACAGCGGCTTGCCAGTCGCGATTTTTTCGATGGAAATGGGCGGCACGCAGCTCGCCATGCGTATGCTGGGTTCGGTCGGCCGGCTCGACCAACACCGTTTGCGCACCGGTCGCTTGAACGATGAAGACTGGCCACGCCTGACGCATGCGATTCAGAAAATGAATGACGCGCAGATTTATATCGACGAGACGCCGGCGCTGAGTTCAATTGAATTGCGTGCACGCTCAAGGCGGCTCTCACGGCAATGCGGCAAGCTGGGCCTGATTATTGTCGACTATTTGCAGCTGATGTCAGCGAACTCTGCCGGTGAAAATCGCGCTACCGAGATCTCTGAAATTTCGCGTAACCTGAAAGGCCTTGCAAAAGAATTGCATTGTCCCGTTATTGCGCTGTCACAGCTGAACCGTTCGCTGGAGCAGCGCCCTAACAAACGTCCGGTAATGTCCGACTTGCGTGAATCAGGCGCTATCGAGCAGGATGCCGACGTGATTCTGTTTATTTATCGCGATGAAGTTTACAACCCGGATTCACCAGACAAAGGTACAGCCGAAATTATTATCGGCAAGCAGCGTAACGGCCCGATTGGCAGCATACGCCTGACCTTCATGGGTCAATTTACCAAATTCGAAAACTACACGGGTAACGCGCCGATCTACGGCGGTGACTAATTCTTTTTACATACATTGCATCCGCTTTAGCGGCTAGGAGAAAAAAATGTTCGGAAGACTGATGCCTACAGAAGGAAAGTTCTTTGAGCTATTCATTCAGCACGCTGATCTGTGCGTCAAGGGTGGCAAAGAAATGGTGTCGCTGATGACGACGTTTGATGATCTTGAAAATCGTGTTCATGCGATTGAGAGTCTGGAAAAGCAGGCTGACAAGGTGACGCATGCAGCACTGGAAATGCTGCACAAGACCTTCATTACGCCGCTGGATCGTGATGACATTCATCAGCTGATCACGCGCATGGATGACATTCTCGACTTGATGGAAGACGCTGCGCAGACCGTGTCGCTCTACGACATCAAACAAATTACACCAGAAGCCAAACGCCTGGCCGAGCTGTGCCTGTCTTGCTGCGAAAAAGTGCGTGCCAGCGTCGGCCTGCTCCACAACATGGACAATGCGCGCGAGATACTTGGCATTTGCGCCGAGATTGACCGTCTCGAATCCGACGCCGACCATGTGATGCGTGCCGCCATGTCGAAGCTGTTTCGCGAAGAGCCGGATGTGCGCAATCTGATCAAATTAAAAGCGATCTATGAAATTCTGGAGTCCGTTACCGATCGTTGTGAAGATGTAGCCAACATCATCGAAGGGATCATTGTCGAGAATGCCTGATCCCCGACATTGAGCACAGACAACCAGACTTATGCAAACCCTAAACATCAGTATTTACTCGCTGGCCTTTCTGATTGCGCTGGCCCTGCTATTCGATTTCATGAATGGCTTCCATGATGCGGCCAACGCCATTGCGACGGTTGTCTCGACCGGCGTGCTTAAACCGCAGACGGCAGTGGCGATGGCGGCTTTCTTCAATTTCGTTGCGATTTTAGTGTTCCAGTTAAAAGTGGCCACGACGGTCGGCAAGGGTACTATCGACCCGGCTATAGTTGACCACTACGTGATTTTTGGCGCACTCGTCGGTGCCATCGCCTGGAACCTGGTGACATGGTATTACGGTATACCGTCGTCGTTATCGCATGCGCTCATTGGCGGTTTGGTCGGTGCAGCAGTCGCGAAGTCGGGTACAGATTCGCTGATTGCTTCAGGTCTGATCAAGACCATTAGCTTTATTGTGTTGTCGCCAATGCTGGGGTTGCTGTTTGGATCGTTGATCATGTTGCTGGTGTCTTGGCTGTTCGTACGCTCTACACCGCAGCGCGTGGACAAATGGTTCCGCCGCATGCAGCTTGTGTCGGCTTCCATGTACAGCCTTGGTCACGGTGGCAATGATGCACAAAAAACGATGGGCATTATCTGGATGCTGTTGATCGCCTCCGGCTCACTTGCAGCCGGTGATTCACTGCCTTGGTGGGTAATTGTCAGCTGCTATGTGGCTATTAGTCTTGGCACTTTGTTTGGCGGCTGGCGTATCGTCAAGACCATGGGGCAGAAGATCACCAAGTTGAAGCCCGTTGGCGGATTTTGCGCAGAGACGGGTGGAGCGATCACGCTGTTCCTGGCTACCAGCATGGGCATTCCTGTGTCGACCACGCACACCATTACAGGCGCCATCGTCGGTGTTGGTTCCTCGCGCAAAATGTCGGCGGTACGCTGGGGCGTGGCTGGCAATATCGTGTGGGCGTGGATTTTTACCATCCCGGCATCGGCCTTCATGGCGGCGATTGCGTGGTGGGTTGGTACGCAAATCCTGTAAAGTTTTACGAACATAAAAAAACCTGTCATCGCTGCATACTGTGTAACTAGTCTGTCGGGCAAGCCAGAGAAACGCCCCAGCTCAGCTGGGGCGTTTTGTTTTTGTGCGGCGGCTTTTTAGCGAGACTGTGCGTGTACGGCGTGAATCATCGACCACAGCTGGCGCGCATCGTTGCGCTCGCAATTGATGGCATGGTGGGCTATCAAGCCGTGCCTGGTATCGACAGCGCTATTCACAGGACGGCAACAACCCGCAGAATTTCATGCAAGCCCAGTCTTGAATTTCATTTTACAAAAGTTGTACGACCCAGCGCTGCAGGAGCTTTACAATAGCCGGCTTACTTATGGTGGTGTTCATGTCCGAATCAGTCCGTCTTGCCAAACGCGTTGCTGAACTTTTCAATTGTTCGCGCGGAGAGGCGATCTTATATATAGAAAGCGCCAGCATTACGGTCGATGGCGTAGTCGTCGAAGAGCCGGGCTTTCGTGTATCCGGACAGGAGCAGATCGCGTTACTTCCCGGCGCTGACTTGACCCCGATTGAAGACGTCACGATCATGCTGCACAAGCCGGCCGGCATCTCCGTTGCCAATGTGGATTCGTTGATTGTCGCCGCCAGTCAGGCAGCAGATGACCGTTCCGGCCTGCATTTGCTAAAGCGGCATCTGAAAGACCTGACCATGCTGGACCCGCTTGAGACCGCTGCCAGCGGTCTGATGGTTTTCACACAAGACTGGCGCGTCAAACGCAAACTGGTCGATGATCTGTCGCGGGTGGAGCAGGAATATATCGTTGAAGTCAGCGGGCAAATTATCGAGAACGGTCTGGCGCTGCTGAACCAAAGTATTCAATTCAACGGCAAGCCTTCTCCTCCGGCCAAGGTCAGCTGGCAGAACGAAACACGGCTGCGCTTCGCGCGCAAAGAACTCTCGTCACGGCTCATTACTATTTTGTGCGAGAGAGCGGGGCTGAGTATCGTGTCCATCAAGCGCATACGTATAGGCCGCATACCAATGGCGGGCCTCGTTGCAGGTCAATGGCGTTATCTGATGGGTTACGAACGCTTCTGAAGGGTTACGAACGCCTCTGAGCGTGGCAAATCGCTAGTCGTTAAAATAAAAAACGCTGGACCCGGCGCAAGCTGGGTTCAGCGTTTTTTCACACAACAAATTAATTACGACGCCCAACGCTGATTGCATACGCAAGCGGACGCGACAGCAGTACAGGATCAGCGGAAGGCGCAATGCCATCCGGCAGAATCAGCGGGTTGAACGCCAGTGCTTTTTCAGCCTGCTTGCCGTCAGAAACCGGCTTCGACAAGGTCAGCGTGCCCAGTTCAATGACTGCACGCTCGTTCGGCCAGACTACGCTGCCGTCATTGGTGACATCGCCTTTTTCAGCGAGCTGCAACATGATCTTGAATTTGACTTCGCCTTGCGCCAGACGCGCAGGTAGTTCATCCATCAGGTAGTTAGGCGAGCGTTTAGCTGCATCTTCTTCCGAGATGAACTCGTTGCCGCCGACTGGAATAATGCGATAGCGACCGAAGCGGCTTGCGCCTTTGGCGTTGGTAAATTCAAAGGCATTAACGCCGAAATATGACTGTGAACCGAAGCTAACTGGTGCCGGTTTCGGTGCCTGCACAAATGCCAGCGCGGCAGGATGCGAACCCAGAAATTTTTCAATCGGAGCCGGGCTTTCGGTGGACTTGCCAATGGTAGCCACCGCATTCAGCAGACCCAGAAAATCCTCCGGCGTCGAGACAGGGAAGCCGTCATAGGAAATGCCGACGAAGTCGGTGAAGCCACCTTTAGGCAGGGTGAAGCGAATAGCCATGCCGTATGGGCGGCTGTTTGGATTTGCGTCTGGTATCACTGGCACGCCGGTACCGGTTGAAAATCGGACTGTGACAGGAACCGTTTCCTTAAAATGCGGTGCTTTGCTGATAGAAGCTGCTTCTGCAGATGGTTTGAAGCTGCCGGTAGCAAGAACGCCTTTCGCATGGTTGGCGCGGAAGCCGGCGTGCGGACCGCCCGACAGGCCGTTCAGGGTGTCGATCGTTTGTTCTGGAACGCTTTTGGTTTCGGAATGCGCTTGAAAGGAAAGGCCAGCGAGTACCAAGGATAGGGCAATGGTGTGCAATTTCATTTTATCTCCTGATTTGTTATTAAAATTTTATGCAGGTTGTATCATGCCTGATGCGGCGTCGTCTTAAACGAGCGGAATAGGTGAAACTGCCCTCAGTATTTTCATGAGCGTGAAGCACGGAGAGCGAAGAGTTTGAGAATTTGGGGCTGGATAGTAGACACCGCGCTCGGCTTGGTGGCGCCGAGTGAATGCAAGTGCTTTTTTGCTAACCATATCTACTGCCGGATAAAGCGGATGTTTGTAGGATTAAAATATGTATTGCTTAAATTTACGCATACTGACTATCTATAAGTAATGGTTTGATATTAATATCAGACTCGTATAGCCGAACCAAATCTGAAAATTGCTTTGTAGTTGGTTTGAAGGGCACGGGATTGCGGTGCTTGTTTTGAAAAAGCTTTTTTAGCTGTCTAATAAAAACGATAGGAGACTGAATCATGAAATTCAAAAAGTTAATGCTGGCTGTAGCAGCCTGCGCCATGACGGTTTCTGCCGCTGCGGCAGATATACAGTTGTGGCAATTGAAGGGCGGCAGCCTCGAGCTCGACAAGGGCTGGCTGACTGCAATGAAAGACGTTGGCACAAAAATCACCGTGCCGGTTCCGGTTTACGTCATCAAGCACCCACGCGGCCTGATCGTATTTGATACAGGTAACAACGCTGCAACGTCCGATGGCAATTGCGCCAACTACTGGGGTCAAGGCTTGTGCGGCGCATTCAAGACCACACAGTCACGCGACGAGATCATCGACCGTCAACTGAAGAAAATCGGTTACTCGACAGAAGACGTGAAATACGTCATCTATTCGCACTTCCATCTGGACCACGTCGGCAACATCAAGATGTTCCCGAAAGCTAAGCACGTTGTGCAAAAAGAAGAGCTGAAGTCAGCTTGGTGGCCAGAGAAATTCCAGCGCGCTGCATATGTTCTCAAGGATTATGACGAGACACGCAACTTTGACTTTATGGAACTGAGCGGTGACTTCGATCTGTTTGGCGACGGCTCCGTTGTTGTCCTCGACACCAAAGGCCATACCCAAGGTCACCAGTCGTTGATGGTCAATCTGAAGAAGACGGGCACAGTGCTGATTTCGGCTGACGCGATTTACATGGCGGACAACGAAAAAGGCGTGATTCCTGGTATTACGTGGAATACCAACGAATCAATGAAGTCGATTGATCGCCTGAAAAATATTCGTGACGCTAAAAACGGCACTCTCTGGTATAGCCATGACCCTGTTCAGTTCGGCACGAACAATCACGACAAGCCATATGAATAAGATGGATCTCGACGATGCAGAATCTGCATCGTCGGTTTTTCTTGATCGGGCCTGCAAATTTTTTGGCCCGCATCAAGTTTTGTTTGATGTATCACTGTCTGTCCAGCCCGGCGAGATTGTCGGTTTGCTCGGCCCGAACGGCAGTGGTAAATCAACAGCGCTACGATGTATCGCTGGCTACTATGCAATCGACAGCGGCACTGTTAGTGTTTGTGGCGAAGCAGTCGGTCCGCAAGGCCTGTCGGCCCGTCGCCTGATCGGTTATCTGCCAGAAAAAGCACCTCTCTACGACTCCTTATCGGTCGTTCAATATTTAGAATTTGTTGCGCAAGCCAAGGCAATCCCGAATTCAGCCCGTAAGCCGGCGATAGAGCGCGCCTTACGCGCCTTCGATCTGGGTACGGTGCGCAACAAGGCAATCGGTCGTTTATCCAAAGGCTTTCGACAACGGGTGGGATTGGCGCAGGCCATCCTGAATGATCCGCCTGTGCTGTTGCTTGATGAGTCCACCAACGGACTCGACCCCTTGCAAATCGTCGAAGCGCGCGAAATGATACGCAGCAGCTCGAGTGGCCGCGCTGTGATTTTCAGCAGCCACTTGATGCAGGAAATTGAAGCGCTCTGCACCCGCGTTGTGATGCTGCGTCAGGGGCATCTGGTCTCTGACGAGCCGCTCAGCCACGGCCTGATGAAAAGTAAAGATGAACATATTCTGCTGACGATGGAGCAGTGTGATCCGGAGTTGATAAAGAATGCGCTGCTTTCCGATCGCAATATCGTTGATGTAGATATTCGTCCCATTAGCGCAGGCGGGCAATGGCAACTGCGCTGTCACTGTGCCGATAACAACAATGTGGCCTTCGACAATATAGTACGCACTGCCATTTCCTTCGGCCGGCTTGTCGATGTACGCCGCACCGGCGCGCAAGTTGAAGCAGCGCTGCTTGACATGATGCGTGCGCATTGATTCGTTACCCCTGAAGCGTGTAAATTAAAAGGTTCTTACTGTGATGTTGAATGGATCATTTTCGGGCTTGTTCGCGATCTTCAAAAAAGAGGTCAAGGAATATTTTGCTGCACCGATTGCGCTGGTAGTCATTGCGACCTTCTGGGCTTTGTGCGGCTACTTCTTCAGCTTCAACCTGTTCTTTGTGAATGTTGCGCAGATGGTTACGTCCTTTCACAACATGACTATCCTGCTGATTCTGATGATGCCTCTGCTGACCATGCGCATTTTTGCGGATGAGAACAAGACTGGCACCATTGAGCTCTTGCTGACCTTGCCGCTGAAAGACTGGGAAACTGTACTGGGCAAATATGCTGCAGCCGTGTTGATTCTCGCGCTGATGCTTGCAGGGACGGCAAGTGCCGTTATTCCACTGGCGATTTTTGCCAAGCCCGATTTCGGTCCCATCATTGGCGGCTATATCGGTGTGTTTATTTTTGGCGCCATGTTCATGGCCATCGGCGTGGCTTTGTCGGCGGTCTGCACCAATCAGATTGTCGCTGCGATCCTGACCTGGGGAGTGCTGGTGCTGCTGTGGTTCATCGACTATCCGGCTTCGCTGGATCTGTTTCCAAAGTTTTCTGAAATCCTGCTGCACATGTCACTATCGGCCCAGCACGTGGACTTGATACGCGGTGTACTCGATGGCAGAAGCATTGTTTATTTCTTGAGCGTGATTGTGTTTTCCCTGAGCGCGACCATTCAACTTCTGAAGTGGAGGAGGATGAAATGATGGGCGCGAATCTGAAACACCGAATCGAGGCCCTGCTGCCTATTATTGCGATTCTGTTTGCACTGATCGCCGTCAACCAGTTTTTCTGGAACCGCTTGGGACGAATGGACCTGACCAGTGCCGGCGTTTATTCTTTAAGCCCGGACAGCAAGCGCATCATCAAAAACATCAAGTCGCCAGTCAAGGTGATCTGGTTCTACGACTTGCGCAACAAAAGTATGGTCGATGCCAAGGCATTGCTGGACCAATATGCACAAGAAAATCCGCTCATTAAGGTCTATGCAATTGACCCGCTGGTTCATCCATCCGAAGCCAGAAAATACAATATTCAGTTCGCAGGCAGTGCCGTGCTGGAGTCGGGCGAAAAGAAATTAACAATTAATGGCGGCAGCGAGACTGACTTCACGAACGCGCTGATCCGTATTTCGCGTAACAATGCGCAAACCATCTGCTTCCTGACCGGGCATCTGGAAGCCAATCCTTTTAGCTTAAAAACACTGGATGATCTGGAAGATCACAGCGACGAAGAAAATATCGTCAGTCGCGTCGAGCTGCACGAAAAAAATGGCATGGGCATGGCGCGCGATGCGCTCGAAACGCTGGGCTTTAGCGTCACGCAACTCAACTTGCTGAGCGATTCCAGACCGGTTTCCCGTTGCACGGTGATGGTGATTGCTTCACCAAAAAAAGCCATCACGGAAGCGGAAACCGCCATTATTGGAGACTATCTACGTAAGGGCGGCAAGGTCATGGCCATGCTCGACCCGGGCAGCAACGTTGGTCTGGCTTCTTTGCTCGAAGAATACGGCATTGCGTATGAAGGCGATGAAGTGCTGGATACGGCCAGCCATTACCGCAGTGATGCCGGCTCGCCTGCGGTGTCGGAATATCCGCGCCACAAAATCACGCGCAATCTGCAACTGACTTTCTTTCCCGGTACGGCGTCATTCGTGCCGGCCGAGAAGGGCATTCCACGCGGCATTCGCATCAACCCAATTGTGACTACGACCGATAGCGCGAAGACGCAAAAGAATCCGACTACAAGTACAAAGACGCTGATGGTGCTGGCCAGCCCTGCAATCAATGCAGACAACATGGGCAAGCCGGAAGCGAAGGCGGCATTGCTGGTGGTGGGGGATGGCGATTTTGCGAAGAACACGCATTTCCCTGTGCTGGGCAACAGCACCTTGTTCCTGAACTCGGTCAATTATCTCGCCGAGCAGGAAGACTTGATCGATATAACGCCGCGAAATTATGAACAAGCCGCCGTTGAATTAACCAACGGTCAAATGAAGGCGACTTTCTTCATCAGTGCCATTCTGTTTCCCTTGTTGGCGCTTTTGACAGGCCTGTTTTTATGGTGGAGACGCCGGTGAAAAAAACTTCGTTGGGTTGGCTGGCGCTGCTCGTCATTTCCTTAGTGGCGATTGTGTATCAATCGACAGACCATTCGCATGAACTGTTGGCAGGCAAGAGTGAGCATCCTGCAAAGCCTGTAACTACAGCACTATTTGTGTGGAACGCCGATCAGGTCTCGAGCATTCATGTCAGCCATGCTGAAGGTAAAGTCCTGGTCTTGAAACGATCTGCTTTGCAGGAGTGGACCGCAGATCAGAAAGTGGATGCGGGCCTGTGGAAAAATTTTGACGTAAATGTTTTTCTAGGCACTTTATCGCGGGCAAAAGAAGAACGTCAGTATGGCAAGCCGGAAGACGGCAGCAAATACGGCTTCGTCAATCCCGTCGTCGTGCGCTTGAGTGGCATTGATGACAGCCATCCGGTCGCTGAAATCAGCATAGGCGACCTGGCCCCTGATGGTTTGTCGCGCTATGTGCTCGTCAAAGGTAAAGAGCAGATCATGTCGATACCGAATTATCACGTCAAAGAAATGCTCAGGCTGTATTCATCGATTGGTTCCTGAAACTTGTGATGAGGTATCAAATGCGCACACGACGAGTCTTGGCATTGTTTTGTGCGCTGTTCTTCAGTGCCTCCTGTCTGGCCGCGACGCCGGATTTCCTCGAAAGGCAAAACCTTGAACCCGAATTGACTTTGGCTAAAGAAGCCATTGCCAAGCGCGACTGGAAAACTGCCAAGCCCCATCTCGACAAACTTCTGAAGGCGAATCCGGATAATGCCGATGTGCTAACCCTGGCTGCATTTGTGGCGCGCAAATCCGGTGACCTTGATGGCGCTTTTGCCAACTACAAAAAAGCGCTGAAGCTTGAACCCGGCAATCTGAAAGCACTCGAATACTTGGGTGAAGCGTATTTGCAGGTCGGTCAGCCTAAATCAGCGCGCATTCAGCTCGATCTGCTGGAAAAATTCTGTTCTAAGCAATGCGAAGAATGGAAAGATCTGGATCAGGAAATTCGAGACTTCAAAGATAAGCATCCTGCTAAATAACCAACACGTAATGAGTTCGTAGTCAGTTCACTTTTTCGCTTAATTGCCGACTTTGCCTGATCCTGACCCTCTTTGCAGTTTTTCGATAAACTAGCAAGCTCGCGCAGGTTTCGCGATACCAAAATCCATTATTCAGGAAGTCCATGAAATCTTTTTCCCTCGTAACCGTTGTTGCCGCCGGAATGCTGTTTTCAGGCGCAGTTGTCGCTGACAGCAAGCCAAAATCCGAAACCCTGCCGTCGGGCGTGGTAGTTGAACACCTGAAAGAGGGAACTGGCGACAGTCCTTTGGCTACTGATACGGTCGTTGCGCATTATCGCGGCACTTTAATGGACGGCAAAGAGTTCGACAGCAGTTACAAACGCGGCGAACCAATCGCATTTCCATTAAGCCGCGTCGTGCCTTGCTGGACGCAGGGCATGCAAAAAATCAAAGTCGGCGGCAAAGCTCGACTAACCTGTCCTGCTTCTACCGCTTATGGCGAGCGTGGTGTGCCGGGTGTGATTCCAGGTGGCGCAACATTGAACTTTGAAGTTGAGCTCGTCGCCATCAAGAAGTAAACAAATTTTTATGCGCATTCATGCAGATTTTTCACAGCGCGTCGTCCTTCATCATCACGACTTGCCTTGGACAGCTTCACCGGTGCAGGGCATAGAGCGCAGGATGCTGGACAGAGAAGGTGGGGAAGTAGCCCGTGCAACATCGGTCGTTCGCTACGCCGCTGGTGCGCAATTTACTAGCCACGAGCATGATGCAGGTGAAGAACTATTTGTGCTGGAGGGGGAGTTCAGTGATGAACACGGCACTTATACAGCGGGCACGTATGTGAAGAATCCATCGGGTTCTTCACATACGCCACGAACCGATAACGGTTGTATGCTTTTCGTGAAGTTGCGTCATCTGGACACAGCAGATCAGGAGCGACAGGTGATTGATACCAAAGCGGCATCCTGGTATCAGGGAATGGTGGAAGGTTTGACCGTCATGCCGCTGTCCGAATTCGGCACACAGCATACGGCGTTGGTGCGGTGGGCACCGCAGACGTTTTTCAACCCGCACCGGCATTTCGGTGGTGAAGAGATTTTAGTTATCGATGGCGTGTTCGAAGATGAGCATGGACGTTATCCGGCAGGCAGCTGGATTCGCAGTCCGCATCTGAGCGCCCATCAACCATTTAGCAAAGAGGGCTGCATGATTCTGGTCAAGACAGGTCACTTGATCTAACTTGATTCGCTTGAATTAGCCAACAACAGGCTCAAGCTTCGATGCAGTAACAGGTTAAAATTCTATCCGTCTACATTTATTCTCGTTATGAATACACCAATTAAAAAACTCAAAGCAATCACAGACTTTTCTAAAGACTTCACCCAGTTTCAGGTGGATAACCTGTCGGTGATTTCCAGCGTCACCTCGGCTCTTGCACCGGCATTGTCTGATGCATTAATCGACGGGTATTTCATGGAGAGGGTTGACGAGTTATATGAAGACTTGTTTATCACTGCAACGCAGGATGTGGCGCGTGAACAGCAGCTCGCGATCAAGACCGCTTGCTTTGAGTGGGTCAACCAGAACATGCGCACGGCTACAAACATGACGCTGGTCGCTTTGATACTGTGGCTCGATGGCGTTGAAGATGGTCGCGATGCGCTGTTCAACGAGGCAGGCATACCGAATGCTGCTGCCGCCTGAAATTTTTTAACGGTACTACGTAGCGCTAAGGCGCCAGTGAATAACTGGCGCCATTTTTTTAAATGGAAACTTCCTGTAATACTGCAACTACTGCGTGCTAACGCTATTCCGCTGGACAAAGCGCTGCAAATATTTTTTGATGTACGGGACGCGTTTCGGGGTTCATCCAGCCGTTTGAATTGATCATGCCCGATACTTCACCGCCGCCCATGCTTTTTTTCAAATAGACACCGGACATAAGTCGCAGCGTTTTCTTGTCGCAGTCGGCTTCATACAAGAGCCGGGCAGATTGGTCACCCGATGCCTTGGCGACTTTGAAATTTCTAAGCACCGCAATACGCGGTCTTTGCGCTTCATTTTTAGTCGATGCATCCAGAAAATAGACAGTGTCATCGTCTTCGTAGATTTCAGCCCATTCAGCCTGACTGGTTTGCGCGAACAGCAAGAAAAATAGGACCAGGATCTTTTTCATTGAGGAAGTCTGATTTTAGTGGCGTGAACTGAAATCTAAAATAAATGCTATAAATTTACTTTTGTTAAAGCCGTATCTCGCAGTTCAAATCCATCAAATGCTAAAAATGAAAAAATCAATCTTGTTAAGCATGCTGCTTGTCGTCAGCCCCGTCTATGCAGACACCTGGGTGCGCTATGCGCAAACTGACGAGGCCAGCCTGTACTTTGAAAAGCATCGCGTCATCAAGATGGGTAGTACGGCTATGATCTGGGATCTGCATGATCTCAAGACAAGTACGCTTGATTCAAACGGAAAAATTTATCGCTCTGTTCTCAATGCCACCGAGTATAACTGCCGCCTTGCGAAGTATCGCTTGATCAGTGTGCAAAGGCTGGACGGCGCAATGGGGAGCGGCAGCGTCATCTCTGAAGTCAACGAGGCAGGCGAGTGGCAGGAAGCAGAATCGTCAGCTACGGCAGACAAGCTGCTCAGAGAAGCTTGCGACCTCAAATAATTTGACTATCAAGGCTGGTCAGACCCCGCCTTGTGGATGTGTAGGGTCTATCCACAAGACGGTTTCTGGTTTCTCTGCCGGTTCGATATCCATATTGACTGCTACTGCCTGACCGTCACTGCGGCAGAGCACGCATTCGAGTGCCTCGTCTGCGCTGGCATTGATTTCCTGATGCGGCACATACGGCGGCACGTAAATAAAATCTCCGGGTCCGGCTTCGGCCGTGAATTCGAGCTGATTTCCCCAGCGCATGCGGGCGCGTCCCTTGACGACGTAAATTACACTCTCCAAAGGCCCATGATGATGGGCGCCGGTCTTGGCATTGGGATGAATATGTACTGTGCCGGCCCACAGCTTTTTGGCGCCAACCCGCGCAAAGTTAATGGCCGCCTTGCGGTCCATGCCCGGAGTCGACGGCACATTGCCGTCTAGCTGGTCGCCAGGCACGACCCTGACGCCGTCGTGCTTCCAGTCGGTAGGTGCTTGTTTGTGGTCGTGATCGTGGTCGTGATGGTCAGACATGGAATCCTTCTTTCAGTGACGTCGTTCAGCGCTTCTTATAGTACATTTTAACTGTGTCTATTAAGCAAACTATCAATTTATTGGGTTGATAATCGCACGAGACTTGCTACATTGGCACCATCCGACCGCTGTTTTAATGGCTGGTTGGCAAGGAGCCAGCATGGACAGAAAAATCTCACGCAGACTGAATGCGTTGAACCATTCCATAGACAGTAAGCTCGATCGCATCGAAGGGCGTATTGCCGACGCTACTGAAAACAAAGCACCGCGCATGCTCCAGAAACAAGCGATGCGGCAAAAGTCAGAGATCACTCCGGTTGCTTCCTCCAAACCTGAGGTATCGCTTGCAGCACCCTCCATACGGCCGATTTTTTCAAACACCATTGTCTGGTCACGGCAAGGCATTGAGCAAGGCATTGAGCAAGGCAATGAGCAAGGATTAGACACACCTTCCGAACCTATTCGAACTTGCTACAGGCTGAAAGAGGGTGGGCGCACGTATGAAGAAAATTCGACCCTAGCCTTTCAGGAAATGATGGCAGATGAGCGCTTGACCGATGATTCAACCGTTGTGGTTCAGATGGGGGATTTGAAGACAGCCACGGGTGAAGACCTGATACAGACTTCCGGTATGTCGGACTGTAGTTCTATCGTGCTGCTGACTGATTTTAATGCGGAAACCAGAACATACGGGAAGCGCAGTCTGATTCACATTCCAGGTTCAAGCTTTGAGTGTCTGGATAATCCCAATGATTTGGCTGACGAGTTGTGCAGACTTGCTAAAGCCTCCAGCGAGAAACCTTTGATGATTCTGGCGACGGGCAGAATAAGTACTGCCAACATCACTCAAAAGATGATCATCCCTGCTGAGATTCGCTCTGAGGACGGCAATGTCAGACAACCTTTGATGGAATTGATGGCGCTGTGCGAAGTGAATATTTTGCCGCTGACTTCAGAGATCACTGTCTGGCCAGATGGCAGTTTACTGACCAGGCATGACTATACGATGCTAGATTCCTGGAGTCGTCCGTAGCAGCTTGAAGACTCTGACGAAAAGAGAGAATGCCTGCATGCAGTGCACGCGCTCAACCCAGACAGCCGCCAATCATGACGGTGATATCCCGCAGTGTATAAAACCATTTTCCTTCTGAGCGAACTACCGCAATCAGGCTGGAGGTTTCTGCGACTTTGATGCGCACCGAATAGGAAGCCTCATTGACGGGCAAGACATGAAAGCCAACACAGACGGGATTGGGGTTCATGTCGGCTAACAGTGCAATGAAATCTGTGTTCGGGATCTTGCTCGTCAACGACACCTGTACGTTGGTGCCGTTCTCGGCCAGTTCAGGGGCTTCGATGACGATGTCGTTTTCTTTGGCAGCACTCAACCCAGGGGCTTTGCCACGTTCAACGACCGTCTTGGGTGTGTTCGGTGTTGTCGTGTCGCCGCTCATCGCAATGACGAATGCTTCGAGGCTCTTGGCCGTAAAAGCAGCGCCGTTCCATTCTGAAGCCCAAGCTGTGCCGGCAAATACGTCCGAAGGTTTCAAAAGGCCAGCCGAGAAGGCAATGGCCAGCCCGGAGGCTATGCGCATTACATCGCGTCGGCTCTGATCCATTTGTATCTCCTCGTATTGGTTTTGCGGCATTTTGACATAGAACCGTTGGTACCTTCGGTGTTTTATTTTTCCGAGTCAGGGGTTAAATACAGCCTAATAGCCCGGTCAGGCCCGAGTGGTATGCTGGATCGTCTGATTTTCAAAATGCCATTTTTCATCGATGCTGATGCGATGGTAAATATAACAAAAAATACAATGAGCCTGAATCTGCGGCGAAGACTAGGAGCATGTTGCCTCGCACTGTTGTGCATGCTGTCGCATGCCCACGCTGCTTCGCTATCGAAGGAGGGCGTCGAGCGGCTGATTGGCGAGCAGTTCATCGTCGGCGAAGTTCAGTCTGACATGGCAGTCTATCCGCTGTTCAAGCCTACTCCTGCACAACCCGACGCCAAGCCCGAGCTGGCCGCCTATGCATTCGAGTCGAATGATTTTACGAACACGCGCGGTTACAGCGGCAAGACTATCAATATCTTTATTGTGATGGACTTGTCCGGCAATTTTGTGTTCATCAAACTGCTGGCGCATAAAGAACCGTTGTTCCATCGCCCGAGTGACTCTGCGCGGCTGTCAACATTTGCCGATCAACTAAAAGGGCTGTCGCTGCGCCACACGATACAGCTTGGCAAACCGTCCGAAACCCCTAGCCGCACAGAGCAGTCTGCCTATCTGCAGGGTGTGCATACCGGCACAACGTCGGCCAAAGCCATCTCGCGCACCATCCTGACTGCCGCGGCTAATGTCGCAACGGCCAAGCTGAAGCTGGATCATATCGTCACCGTCGAAGCCACCGCAGCAGACGTGGAGGTCAAGGCAGAAACACCATGGGAGGCGCCGCCCGAAGTGGAAGTCGCGGCTAAGGCAAAAGGTGCGACGCAAACGCTCGCGACACAAGCCGAACCGGAGGCGGTCACTACAGAAAAAGATCAGCACCCTGAGCCAATACAATCAAAACCCGAAGCCAGAACCATTAGCGTGCAGTCGATCGTCAACCTGCAAACCGACGACGCCGAATGGAAAAGCGAATGGCAAGCGCGCCGCTTCGAGATTGCGATACTGCTCGCTGGGCTTACGCTGTTAACAGTCGCGCTGTTTATGCAGAAGCGCTTCAGCGCGCACGCGAAACGCTTGCGTGTTTTGCGTACGTTCTATCTGCTCTTTACGCTTGGTTTCATGGGCTGGTTCGCGCAAGGTCAGTTGACGATCGTGAATATCACTGCGGCCATTGAATCGCTGGCCAGCGGCGACGACTTGAGCTACCTGATGAACGATCCGATGACAGTCATTCTGTGGATCTTTGTCGGGGGAACATTGCTGGTCTGGGGGCGTGGCACTTTCTGTGGCTGGCTGTGTCCGTTCGGCGCTTTGCAAGAATTAATCAGCTTGCTTTCCAATGCCGTGGGCATACGTCAGCGCCGTGTGCGTGCTGCACTCGACGCCAAGCTCAAGTGGATCAAGTACGGTGTGCTGGTCGTGATCATTGCGTCGCTCTATGTCGCTCCGGCCTTCTCCAGTTGGGCGGTCGAGATCGAGCCGTTCAAGACCGCCATCAGCCTGTACTTTCAACGCTCTTGGCCTTTCGTGCTGTGGGCCGTAGCCTGCCTCACGCTTACCGTCTTTGTTTACCGCGGCTATTGCCGCTACATTTGCCCGTTGGGTGCCGCGCTGGCATCAATGAATTTCCTGCGCCGCTGGTCGTGGATAGCGCGTCGCACAGAATGCGGCACGCCTTGCCAGTCCTGCCGGCATCGCTGCGAATATCAGGCGATTGAACCGTCCGGCAAGATCAACTATAGCGAGTGTTTTCAGTGCCTCGATTGCGTGTCGATTTATCAGGACGATCATCGCTGCCTGCCGCTGATCCAGCAAAAAAAGCAGGGCAGGACAGTGATCGCGATTCAATCGGTTGAGGTGGCCGCATGATGCCGCGTCGTCAGTGCCTGCGTTGGGCAATTGGCCTGTTCGGGGCGAGTGTGTCGACGCAAGTGTTTGGCAATTCCGCACCGGCGCTGATCTGGCGCGAACGCGCGCTGATAGGCTTTGGCACCACCCTATGGCTGAAAGCTGGCCATACGAATGCAGATCAACTGGACGCGGCATTGAACGCTGCCGTAGCGGCAATCCGACAGGTGGAACGGCAGATGAGTTTGTTTGATCCGAGCAGTGCGTTATCGCAGTTGAATGCGCAAGGGCAGCTGCGTAATCCCGATGCGCATTTGTTGAAGGTGCTCAGCGTAGCGCGTCACGTCTCTGCCGCCAGCGTCGGTGCGTTCGACGTCAGCATGCAGCCGCTGTGGCAGCTATGGTCACAGGCAAGCAAGCAGGATGCGTTGCCATCAAAACTTGCGATCGACAGGACGCGTCAACTGGTGAACTGGCGTGCAGTTGAAATATCTCCTTCGTTGGTTCGACTGAACCTGACGGGCATGCAGCTGTCGCTCAATGGCATAGCGCAGGGTTACGCGTCTGACCTCGTGCGGACGATTTTAGAGTCGCACGGCATCCAGCACGCCTTGATCGACACCGGCGAGACTACACTGCTCGGTCATGCGCCGAATGAGCGTGCATGGACCTTCAGTATTGACGATGCGGCGCACAAAGGAAACGACGTGCCGCCGCTGCTGGTAGCCGATGGTCGCGCTATCGCTACATCATCCGATGCGCACACCGTGTTTAGCGCAGATCATCGTCATCATCACATCATGGATCCGCACACCGGCTACTCGCCAACCCACTGGTCGTCGGTAACGGTGCTCGCGCCTTCCTGCACGCTTGCCGATGCGCTGACCAAGGTCTTCTTTGCACTGCCTCATGAGCAGGTATTGCCGCTAGCGCGGAACTGGCAGGTGGATGTGGTGTTGCAGGATAAAAAAGGGGTCTGGGTATCGACGTTATAGTTGTGTGTCGCAGCTAACTAATAGAAAAATCTTCGCCGGCGATGTGCGCTTGCTGTTTTGCCAGTAAGTCCAGCAGTACTAGATTTGAAAGTACTGCAAATTCTACTTCCCGCTGACGCATTATGAGATCGGCAGAATTCTGTCCTGAAGCCGGATGGCACATGATTACGTCAGATTGAGTTGCCAGCTTTAACCATGCATTGAGCCGTGCCAGATAATGTTGCTCGTCACCCGAAAAATCATAGACACCCAGAAGGCAATGACTGGTTTTAAAGCCGCATTCTTTTGCCAACTGAATCAAGGGTAATGCACCCAAACCTTCGATCGCCTTTGACTTGATCCAGTCGCGCAATAGCGTGATACCTGCGGGCATGCGTGTAGAACGGATCCAGATTTGTTCGGGCCCATAACGGCGTTTAAGAGTGTGCAGCAGTGCTTCTCGCACTACGGGAAGCTGATGTACATGCTGATGGCCATCAACAAAATCTGGTGGCTTGCGGAATGCTTGCTCGAACTTGTCGCATTGCTCTTCAATTTCAGTCTTCACTAATGCTACGTCTATGCGGCGTGAATAGCAGTTCCAGATAAGCGTCGGTAGCGCTTGACAAAACTTCGTTTCATTTTGTGCTTCGGTCAAGTTAAGATGAAGTCCCTTTTGAATAGCAAGCTCTGCAAGTGGGGCCGCACCGTTAAGAAATGCTGCGCCCTTCGACAAGCAGCTGCTTGCAGAAAGCCTGCCTTGCTTGCCTAATTTGAGAATGCCTTTATTGATCGATCGATTCATCCCGAAGTCATCGGCACAAAAAATGATGGCTTTCGTTTGCGAGTCGGAGACTGTCGAGCCCATGTTTGCATGAAAAAATTAAAAATGGAATTGATCTGGTTCCTGCTCGTCGGATCGGCCGCTGCGTCGGTGCATTGGCTGTTGACTGTGACTCTCGTCGAATTGGCAGATATCAGGACCTATGTGGCGAATATGATCGGATGGTCGATTGCCTTTCTCGTTTCATTTAGTGGCCATTACACGCTTACTTTTCGTCATCTGACGAAAAAGCTGATGCCGACTATATGGCGTTTTGCGTGCATCTCGATTGGCGGTTTTTTGATCAATGAATTTGCCTTCGTGATGATAATTAACAGAACAAGTATTCCTTACGACATATTGTTAGCGATCATCTTGATGGGAATCGCGACGCTTACTTTTGTCTTAAGCCGCTACTGGGCTTTTCGCCACAAATAACGCTCAGAGTAGATTTGCCAGGCTGGAGTTTCCAAAGTGAATTCCTGTCGTTGGAAAATGCAAGCTCTGCATCAGTCAGCAAGGAAAAGCGATTTGGAGCGTTGTGATCAGCCCAGATCCAGTAAGTGTTTTCGCGATGCGCGCAAAGTCGCACAATCAATTCTTCCGCAGAGATCAGGTTCTCGTTTTTAATTTTTGCCGAAAATCTCCCTGCATCAAGCAGTTCTTTTCGCCAGTTATCGTTTTTCGTAATGGTTGGATCTTCCCAATTACTGACAACCCATGGGGTCGTTCTCGACTGCAGATAAAACGGCAGATCGTACTGGTATTGATCAAGCATTACTATTTGGCTGTCTCTATTAAAACCGTGCTCATCTTGCAAAGCAGAATGATTAAACTGCGCTTGCTTATGCCAGGTCATGAAGGCAACGATGGAGATGCAAAAGATCATGCCGGTGACAATGCTAATCCCAAGCCAGACTTCAGTAGTGGCTTGTGTGGACGTAGGCAAACGCTGCTTGATGGAGTCGGCTAGCAAGAAGGCGAAAGGAGCCAGGACGGGAAGAATATAACCGACCAGTTTTGACCTAGGGATTGAAAAAAACAAAATGACAATCAATATCCAGAGCAGCATCAACATGCACAGATCATTGGTGTCATTCTCTCTCCATGAACGATATCGCTTAATCAGTACTATGCTCCATAGCGACCAAGGCAGCGTAAGCAGTAGCAGCACTGGTATATAAAACCAGAACGGCAGTTGATTATTGAACCCTGTTTCGGTGAAGCGTTTGAAATGTTGATAGACAAAAAAATAGTCGGTGAATTCAGGAAATTTCCACTGCATTGCCAAAAACCATGGCGCTGCTATTAATAGGAAAAGGCCTGCCAGCGGCAGACTAAACAAGTGAATAAAAATACCTATTTTTTTTCTTAATGTCAGCCATAAGAAAAGTATGATTGCCGGTAGCAGAAAACCTATTAGACCTTTAGCGAGTACGCCGAATGCCGCGAACACATAAGCCGCTGCTAGTGACTTCTTGTAACTACGGTTTTGGTCAATTGCAATCGACGCGTCTGCTGCACAAACTACTGACAGAGTGAGCATGGCTGCGACCAGCATATCGAGGTTGGCAAACTGGGCAGCGCCAAAAAATAATGGCTGAGTTGTCAGTATTGCTGCACTAAGGTTGGCAGTTTTGATGTCTTTGTGTTTTCGCACGAACCAATGGATTGCGAGCATTGCCATGATGGCCGATAGAGTTGACGCAAGCCGCCCAGCCCAAACACTGGCTCCGAATAATTTAAAGGCGGATGCAGTGATCCAGTAAAAAAGCGGCGGCTTATGAAAGAAAGGCATGCCGTCCAGTGTCGGCACCAACCAATTTCCTGAATTCAGCATCTCCCAAGCGATGCCGATATAGCGTCCTTCATCGGGTAATGACAGCGGTCGCAATCCAGCGCCAGCAATCAAAAAGAATGCACAAGCTGCTAGTAGCCAGCATGCCGATTTTGGTTGAGTAACCCATTTTACTGCTGAAATTATTTTCATTTTTTTCTTGTTACATCAACCGAATCCAGGTCGAAACCTAATCGTTTTCTAACAAGATAGAGCGGGCGCTGCTTGGTTTCTTCGAAGATGCGACCGATGTAGGCGCCAATTATTCCCAAGCCGATCAGGTTGAGACCGAACAAGAATAGAATTGCCGTGACGATCGTAGTCCAGCCTGAGGTTTTGTTGCCTATAAAAATATATTCACCAACGATGTACAGGCCATACATCATCGCGACCAGAGCTACAGCAAACCCGGCTAAACTCATCATCTTCAATGGCCACGTCGTGAAACTGATGATGCCATCGAGGGCAAGCTGAGCCAGCTGGAAATAATTGAAGTGGGTGCGACCGAATTTTCTTTTATTAGGCTGGTATTCAATGGCTAAAGTATTGAACCCTACCCACGCATACAAGCCCTTCATGAAACGCGAGCGCTCTGGAAGCTGAAGCAGCGCCAAAACAACTTGGCGATCCATCAAACGAAAATCACTGGCATCTGCCGGAATTCTAATTTCCGATGCTTTGCACAGCAGCGCATACAGTGCCTTGGTACTCAAGCGTTTCAATCCCGGCTCATCATGACGATGAGAGCGAACTGCGTAAACCATATCGATACCGGCTCGCCAGTGCGTCAACATTTCCGTGATTAATTCCGGCGGATGTTGCAGGTCTGAGTCAAGGCAGATCACAGCATCCCCGCTCGCAACTTTAAGACCAGCCGTTATGGCGGCCTCTTTTCCAAAATTGCGCGATAACTGAAGGTAACGGTAGCCTGGCTTGGCGGACCAGTTTTCCATCAGTGCTTGTGTCGCATCAGTGCTGCCATCATCAACAACTATAATTTCCCAATTTACGTTTTCGTTATCGAGGACAGCTTGTAACGCAGGAAGAAAATGTTGCAGGTTCTCGGATTCATTCAGACTCGGGACCACACAACTAACTGTTGAGGTGTGCACTGAATTAGTAGCGCCGGTTTGGAGATTCAACGTCATTAGTAGCTCAGACATACAAAGAATGCTCGATTTGAATAACAACTGACGCGAAATTTTATGATGATGATGCGTTGAACCTTCAATTGAAAAATTTTCGAATGATTGTATTTCATCGCGTGCGCGAAAGATGCTATTTTTTTATTTTTAAGTTTTTTTTTCAAATATTTTGACGCCTACACGATGATCGAATTTTCAGATCTTTAGCGTACTCAGTACCGCAGCTTGTCTGTAATTTTTACGCATTTATGAACAGCTAGAAGTTCTTTGGATAGTCCAAAACGTAGCGGCATTCGCCGCTTGCGCATGAATTTTTTGTATGCATGCAACAGTGACGCACCGCGAGAGCTGTAATTGGCATTGTCCTTGTAGCTTTTAGCGGTGGCACTCTCTTAAGTTTGACTCACTTCGCTGCATGCTCCACTCCATTGCAATGCGATCGGCTCTTTCACCTATCTGCAGCGCACCGTATAACTGGAGCAGCGATGACAGACGACTACGACAGTCCGTGGAAAGAAGTAATCGAGCGCTATTTCCCCGACTTCCTGCATTTCTATTTTCCGCACGCATATGAGCAGGTTGACTGGTCACAGCCGCCTCTTTTTCTTGAGCAGGAATTGCGCGCTGTCGTCCAGGATGCCGAACTCGGTACTCGCTTTGTCGACAAACTCGTGCGTGTCACACGCCGCGATGGTGATGCCGAGTGGGTGTATGTGCATCTTGAAGTACAGGGGAGTGCGCAAGAATCGTTTGCCGAGCGTATGTTCGTTTACAACTATAGGTTGTACGACCGTTACCACGTGCCGATTGCCAGCCTGGCCGTGCTGGCCGACGAGCAGCCTCAGTGGCGACCAGCTGCCTTTGCTTATGACGTGCTTGGCTGTCATATGGGAATCCGATTTCCGATTGCTAAACTACTGGACTGGGAAGGCAGCGAGACTCGTCTGGCCGACAGCCGTAACCCGTTTGCGATCGTCACGCAGGCGCATCTGGCCACCCGAGCCACACGTGGCAACCCGTCTGCGCGCTATACAGCCAAGTGGGCGCTGGTGAAAGACCTGTACCGCCGTGGCTGGGAGCGCAAACAGCTTATCGATCTGATGAAGGTACTGGACTGGATGATGCATCTGCCCAAAGAACTGGCGCAGGCGCTGCGGCAAGATATGCAAATACTGGAGGAAGAAATGGGCAAACCCTATGTGACGTCGTTTGAACGCCTTGCCACCGAAGAAGGCATGGCAAAAGGTATGCAAGAAGGAATGCAGCAAGGAATGCAGCAAGGAATGCAGCAAGGGATGCAGCAAGGGATACATCTAGGACGCCTTGCAGGCGAGGCGCATCTGCTTGCACGACAGCTGGCCCGCCGCTTTGGCGAGGTGCCGCCGTGGGCATTAAGCCAGTTGCAGGCAGCGTCCGAGTCTGAACTGGAAGCGTGGGCAGAAGCGGTGCTATCCGCCGCTTCCATCGAAGCCGTGTTCAGTGCAGCGCGGCATTAGCAAGCAATACGGAAAACGAATCGGCGTCTATCGCTCATCCCGCGATAAAGACCTGATATAGCCAGAATAACAAAGGTACGATTACCGCCGTAGCGACGCCGTTCAAGGCCATAGCCAATGCTGCAAAAGCACCGGCTGTTTCGTTGGTTTGCATGGCGCGCGACGTGCCGATTGCGTGTGCCGTCAGGCCTAAAGAAAAGCCGCGCACTGCAGGGTCTTTAATGCCAAGCATATTCAAGAGGGGGCGCGCAATGATGGTGCCGCCTATACCTGTTACGGCAACGGCAACAGCGGCCAGCGCTACAACGCCGTTGAATCTATCAGCGAGCGCCATCGCAATAGGCATCGTTGCCGATTTTGGCGCGAGCGATATCAATGTACTCACAGAGCCACCCAAAGCCCACGCTACCAGCACGGCAGACAAAATGGCAGTGCTCGAGCCAACCAGCAGCGCGACGATAACAGGCAACCAGACTTTTCTGAGCCGATTGATTTGGCTGTAGAGCGGAACTGCCAGCGCAACAATAACGGGCCCGACAAAAAAGTGGATGAACTTCGTTCCTTCAAAATAAACCGGATACGACGTATTAGTCAGCTTCATTATGGCAATGAGAACGACCACTGAAGTCAGGACTGGGATGAGGAAAGGATTTCGTCCGCTGCGCAAATAGAGCCAGGCAGAAGCCAGATAGACCAGTAGCGTCACAGTAACCCATAGCATGGGTGAAGACATAAGCATCATTGCTCCGTTCCGTGCTTGTGTTTGAGCTTGAGCATCCACGCAAAGGTAAGTGCCGTCAAAATCAGCGTCACGGCCGCGCCGACGATGCAGGCTGCCATAAACGGCAACCACTCGGAAGCCATGCGTTCTGCGTGCATCATCACGCCAGCAACAAGCGGAATGAAAAATAACATCATGTGTCTGAGAAGCTTACCAACCGTGCTGTTGAGTTTTTCTGGTACGCGGCCATGCAGAACCAAGCCGCTGAAAAGCAGTACCATTCCGACCAGTGGGCCGGGAAGCGGCAGCCCGACCAATTGAACAATGACTTCACCCAGAAGTTGGCATACAAAGAGTGCTGCGATGGCGTAGATCATAAAAATTTATTTTTTCTATTTTTCAAGACAGGCATTATATCGACACTGATTCTATCTACGATCCATGTTGAAAATTCATGAAAAAACTTCTTGCCCTGATTATTCTTTTTTGTTGTTCATTCCATGCTGTAGCGAATGCCGCAGAGGCTTTAAGCACGATCGATGCATTGGACGTGCCCCGATATATGGGCAAGTGGTATGAAATTGCCCGTTATCCGAATTGGTTTCAAAAAAAATGTGTCAGCGATAGTTCAGCTGAATACAGCTTGCGCGCGGATGGAAAAGTGCAGGTCGTCAACCATTGCCGCCAAAGCAATGGCGACTTTAAAGAGGCCATTGGCATCGCCCGTCAAATCGGCGGCAGTACTTCACCCAAGCTGCAAGTGAGCTTTGTACATTCTTGGCTGTCCTTCATTCCGGCGGTGTGGGGAGACTATTGGGTAATTGATCTGGATAGTCAGTATCAGCTTGTCGCTGTCAGTGAACCTTCCCGCAACTATCTATGGATACTTGCGAGAACACCTGTCATAGAACCAAAAACTTATGAGGCCATACTAGGCCGCTTGAAGCAACGAGGTTTTGATACGGATAAGCTAATTCGCAGTGACCTGAAGTAAATATTTCTATAGGCCGTCAAGGATTGTCATTCATTGCGCCATCCCGAGAAACGGATGCGTTCGACAAGCATCATGTGCGGCACAGTTAATGCAGCCAAACCCACAAACACGAACTGAATAAGGCGCTCGTCAAGTGGTGATTCAGGTAGCACTTTCCAACTCAGAGCTACGATGGTTGCCAAGGAAATCAAGGGCAGAACAGAAACCTTTGCAAGCGCTGAAATGGAGACATTCGCATAGCCTTGGGATCTTACAATGTGACGGGCGCTGTGCATTCCACAGAAAAAAATTGTAAATCCCAGTAGCGGTGATAAAACTAAAGCCAGACTTGAAGCAGCAAAAATTTCAAGCGAAGTAAGCCAGTCATGGCGGAAAATTTTAAGCGAAGCCAGACATAACGCGGCTAGCCATGGCCATGCCAAAACATGTAAAAATTCCGCCAAATTAACAGCACTCTCCTGCCCGACAAGATAAGCAAGAATCTCCGCCAGTTGAGCAGAGTGAAGTGCTGCAGGCAGCACAATGCAGGCACCCCCGTAAAGAACGCGCGTCAGAATAGAAGTGCCCGAAGCAAGATCGCCCGAAAAATGAAAAACAGAAAAAAGTAAAAAAAACACCAGGAAAAAGAAGGGCGAAATCCACCAGAAAACGACAACGAGCGATGCAAGCAACAGATAAAAAAATACGAACGTCGACCAGCCTAAAGTTGATTTGATGGGTATTAAATTTTTAGCAAAGAGTGGATCCAAAGCGCCGTGCGGTACGCCAAATACGGCAATGAGCAAGACGATTGTCAGGAGCTCACCGTGCTGGGTAAGCGGTGTCAAATACAGAGAAAACAGAAGTGCTATCGGTGCCAGAACAATGAAAATTAATCCCTGCGTACGCTCTCGGCTCATGGCGGTTTTTGTCATTTGAACAGTGCAGACATAAAAGGCTTGGGCGGAAGTGCAAGGACGACAGCAACGCAATCCGTAAGCGTTCCTTGGTCACTTAAAAAGCGTATCAGTCTTTCGCTTTCAAGCTTGGAAAACAGACTGGTGAACAACGCAGGTCCCAATTTTGGATGGGAGCGCAGCACATTTAAAAAAATGTGATCCATTTTACGTAACAAGAATGGGTCTCTGGATTGAATCAACGGCGATCCACCTGCCAGTACGGCATCTGCGCAGCGTTTTGACCAGCTTTGTATTCTTTGAAACGCATAGCCTGTTGCAGATCGTCCTGCACCTGCAGAAAGCCCTGCGTGACAATACGAAGGTGAGCCTTTTAGCGGTGCAGGTTTTTTTAATCCCATAGGCAGGATGCCCGCTTCAGATCGCAGGATTTTATATTCTGCCCCTTTGACGCGGTCTGCGATGGCGGCTTGCAGTGCGCCATTCAATTCATCGGCCGTTATAGGATTTACAGCAAATACGGTGTACTCCACTAAAGCGCGGGTTGGCGATGTGGGAAGGACATAGGTAAATGCAAGCCCATGTGGCGACTCGATAGCGAAGTCCATCAGGTCAACGCTGGAAGGGTCAAATACAGGATCGACACACTCTATTTCGTGGCCGTAAAAAGATTGCCAAAGTAAGGCGCCTCCTATTTCTGCTTGCCTCTGAGGGCGTGTATCAACGACAAACTTTGCAGAGACGGGGCCATCCGCAGTATCGATATGCCAGCGTCCCATTTGATATACGGGGTCGGAAAATAACGGCTCGCCAAGCTTTAGCTCTATATGCGGTGCTCGCATTATTGTAGCAATTGCTGCCTCATAAAATCGGCTGCTTTCAAGCATGTGATAGGGCGTGTTCGCGCATTGCTTGTGAACCTGCTCAGTGCCATGGCGAATAGTGAACGAGGACCATTGGTGCGTAGCTAATGCTGCATACGGTGTAGACGCATCACCCCAAAAACACCAGGTACGATCATTGGTGTACTCCGTTCTTTGTTCCAGAATGAGGGTGCTGGCAGGAGCCAGATTCTTATTGAGATTCTGGTTGACTAAATTTGCAGCGAGACTCAAGCCAGCGCAACCGCCGCCAAGGATCAGAAGGTCAACATCAGCGCGCATGGTCAAGAAAGACTGCAGCCGATGAAGGCAGCGTTCTTTTTAAAGGTAGGTGAAGCTGCGGATTATGCGGCAATGGACGAAACCACAGAAAATGTCGTAAAGCGAGTGTGCTTAATGCAGCTGCAGAAATAAGAATTTTACGCGCAGGACTGACGACCACACGCTCCCCCCAAAAGCAAAGTTGGCGGCGTTGCAGTTCTTTGCCGATACCCTGGTAAATTCGGGCCGCCAACAAAATGCCGGCGCGGGCACCCAGGGGCAGATGACACAAACCTTGCTCGCCACTTAAGTAGTAGACGTCGGCAACTGCCAGCAAATTCGAGATTCCAGATTGAACCGTTTTGCGCACGGCTTCGCTGGGGTCAAGCAACTCGTCCGGCGTAAGCTCTCCGACCAAAGACGCGGGTAAATAGCGTCGACCCATCGCGGCATCAGCTGTCACATCGCGGCAAATATTAGTGAGTTGCATCGCGATACCCAAATCGATGGCGTGAGCAAAAGCTTCTTGATGGTTTGTATCAAGCACTTTGCACATCATTAAACCGACGGTTCCCGCTACTTGATAGCAGTAATATAGAAGGGCATCCATGTCGGGTATGTTGACAGGAAGAAGATCGGATTGAACGCCAGCGATGAGTTCGATAAAAATTTCAGCGTCAATGTCGCACCCTTTAAATAAGTGAATGCCGTCCTGAACAATGGCGTCGCTCGACTTGCCTGATCTTATCGATTCCTTGATGTCGTTCAAGTGATTGTTGGCATCAGCCACGGAACTGCATTCATCAGCTATGTCGTCAATGTATCTGCATAAGCGATACAAGCGGGTTGCGCGCTGCGCATGCTGCCTTCCAAGCAAATGACTGGCCCAATAAAAGCTGCGGCCATTGGCTGCCAATACGGCAGTAGCCGTTGGATCAGCTTCACGATCTTTTGGGTTGGAAGCTTGCATGCCGATTATTCAGCTGTGGCGTCAGGAACAAGCGCATCCAGAACTTTGGCCGAGCACAGCACGCCGGGAAGACCAGCGCCGGGATGGGTGCCTGCTCCGACAAGGTATAAATTTTTAATGCCTTCAGCGCGGTTATGAAATCTGAACCAGGCGGATTGCCTGAATAGCGGAGACACTGAAAAGCCAGCACCATAGCGACTGAGATAGTCGTTTTGGAAATGTTCGGGTGTCATTGAAAATTCTGCGGTAATCGTATTTTCGAGATCCGGAAGAATGGTTTTGCTTAACGCGGCAACGATCCTGTCACGCAAAAGCTGACTTTGCTTTGTCCAGTCAATTTTCCCTAATAAATTCGGAACAGGGCAAAGCACGTAGAAGCTATCGCAGCCGTTTGGAGCAAAACTTGGATCTGTAGCGGTGGGCCTGTGAAGGTAGAGTGAAAAATCATCTGACAAGATTTTATGATCAAAAATATCAGCCAACAATTCCTGGTATCGCTCCCCCATCCAGATGGTGTGGTGGGCAACATCAGGGTAGGTCTTGGTGGTGCCGAAATAAAATACAAAAAGCCCCATCGAGTATGCAGCATTGTTAAGCTTTAAGCGTGTAGCTACAGGTTGAGCCGAAGGCTTGACCATTTTGCTGTAAAGATAGGCGGGGTCTGCATTCGAGACGACTAAATCGGCTGCAATGAAACGACCGTCTTCCATGTTGACGCCGCAGACCTTATTTTCTTCTATGGCCAAGGTGGCGACAGTTTGCTTTAGTTGGACGTCAATCCCCTGACGCTGCATCAACTCGCCAAGTGCTTTGGTGATCGCTCCCGTGCCGCCCATGGCGAAATGCACACCAAAAGCGCGCTCCAGATAATGAATCAGACCGTAGATACTCGTGGTACTAAATGGATTGCCTCCAACCAGCAGTGGCTGAATTGAAAACGCACGCCGCAGTTTTGGACTAGACAGAAATCGGCAGACTAATTGCCACACTGTTTCATAACTACGCAAGCCAATCAGCTTTGGAATCTGTTTCAGCATCGTGCTGAACTTGTGAAACGGCGTGGCAGAGAGTTCTGTGAAACCTACGTTAAAAATACGCCTCGAGTGCTCCAGTAGCTTGAGGTAGCCGTCACAATCATTGGGCTCAATGCGGCGAATTTCTGCCAGCGTCTCTTCCAAAGTGCCGCCGTAATCAAAGGTATCGCCGTCCGAAAAGACGAACCGATACCAGGGCTTTAACGGAACCAGAGTGACGTGATCAGAAAATTTTTCACCAAAAAGTTCGAACAACTCTTCAAATAAAAATGGTGCGGTGATGACGGTTGGGCCGGCATCATGGCGAAAGCCATCGACTTGAAAAACTTGCGCTCTGCCGCCGAGTTGACTACAGCGATCTATGACAAGGACTTCATATCCTTTGGCCCGAAGACGCAGTGCGGCAGCGATGCCGCCGAATCCGGCGCCAATAACAATGGCACGCACAATGGCAGGCATTAAGGACTTTCAAAAGTAGGGGAGGCGACCATTAGCTTGGATCGCATCGATGTGCATTGCTCTAGCAGTAAGTGGCCAGAGCGATTCGGCAATTTCGCCGCACCTTCCTCGCAAAGCGAAAGATGTTTATAAGCCAGAGCGAATGCCGCAGCGATGGCATCGGCGTGGCTGCGAGTCGCTTCCAGAATAAAAATAATATTCAGGACAGGGGCCAATTCTGAAGACGATTCTTGTCGGTTTTTTTCACGCAACGCGTCGTTTTCCAAGTCTTGCAAATCATCAAATATTTGGTAACAAATCGCGAAATTTTCACACGCCTTTTTTGCCACATTCGTGAACTCGTCAAGGTGTGCTGCAAGGAGAGCCAGCTCAATAGGCAAGCTCAACAAGGCGCCTGACTTTGCTTTTGCAATTCTTAAATACTGTTCAACGCCATCACGCGAAGGATCCAGCTCCGCCAAGTCCGCACACTGACCATTAATTGCCGTGGCTGTACGTTCGTGCACCAAAGCTATCATCGAAGGCAATGCCTCACGAGCGCTAACGTCGCACAAAACGCGATAGGCAGCAGAAAGCAATAAATCTCCGCTACAGATTGCTAAATTTTTTCCATACACCGACCAGAGTGTTGGTTGACCTCGTCGAAGTAAATCGCCGTCTTGAATGTCGTCATGAATGAGGGAGGCGTTGTGCAGTAGCTCGGCACAGGCTGCAATGCATATGGCATCTTGATGGGTCAAGCCCAAAGCAATAGAAGTACCCAAGCCTAGTTTTGCTCTAGCTTTTTGGCCACCGGCTTGCAGGTGATAGGCAATGGCAGAAGATATATCTAAGTTCGAATCGGGCAGTAAATCAGTACCAAGCTGCGATATGTCGCGTATTTTTATTGCGACCGAATCAAGCAGGGTGCCCAGCAGTGACTGCGGAATTTCTGCCAAGTTAGAAATGGGTCCCGACATAACGTCACTCCGTCTCATATAGGCAAAAATAAGTCCTATTTATGCCGAAAAAAAAGCACTTTCCACAGCCCTAAGGATGAAGAAAGTGCTGATCAGACTTGTTTTTATTAGTGTGTCTTGCTTTCAGACTCTTTAACCGCAACATTCCAGATAATCAGACCAAATGCAATTTTGTTCAGAACGTCAGCCAGGTTATAGATGATGTTCAATGCATTGGCGCTATCTGCAGGGCTGCTGCCAGTCAAATAGCCGAAGAAATAGCCGATTGGATAAATAGCCCAGCCCACGGTGACGATTAAACGCATTGTATTGAATGCGGATTGAACCGACGCTGGTGCACTGTTGGCGTTAATCCGGCTTGCTTCACCCATGAAGATTTCATAGAGGATGTAAGCCCAACCGATCATGCCGATAATGAATGCTGGCAACACAGCCATGTAACCGGCTTCGCCCAGATAACCACCGACCAGCATAACCAATGTGCCAATCATTAAGCGCCAGAAAACGCCACCTGGTACTTTGGTGATGGCTGACAAAATGAGATAAAACTCAATCATCAGAAGCGGAACGGTAATGAGCCAGTCGATATACCGGAATACGGTTGGCGTCGAGCCGGTAGAGACCCATACGTCGCGCATGTAGAAGTAGTGAACTGCTGCGACCAAAGTAACCAAGCCGGAAACGGTCAGCGAGGTTTTCCACTTGGCAGCTACACGGTCACGTTCCAGAAAGAAGAACGCCGTTGAAGCTACCAGAGCCATAGAGATAAGCCAAAACGATATTCCTACAAAATCTTCAGGTTTCAGCACGTCGCCCGAAGCAGCCATAGCCTGACCTGCTCCACAGATTAAAAAAAGTCCTAAAGCAGTAATTCCTGCTTTTTTCATAAGATTGTCAAATGATTGCATCCATATCTCCTAAGTTTATTTTTTACTTTTTTAAAGCAGGCTTACCTTAATGGCATAAAGTAAAAAATACAAGTGTTCTGTTTAAAACCCACTTTGGCCGTAGGTTTGTTATTTTAGAATGACTATTAAGGCAACCACTGCGGAAATCAACTGGACTAGAAAAAAATCGTCCTTATAGGAGAGACTTTATTTAATAAATGTAATCTTTATGATATTTTTTTTGTGCTCATTATGAAAACTTTCCGGATTTGGAAAACACATAGAAATTATTTAAAAGGCAAGATTTATAAAAATTAATACTGGTTGTTATTTCTGCAATATCAAACAAACGGATACGGTCTTTATTTTAATAATCGCGTACGAGTGCACACAAGCGCGATAACAATCGCAAGCACTCCAACAAAATTCATGGCCGCTTCAATACCAACGGTATGCGCGATCGCACCGAGAAGTGGTGGGCCCATCAGGCTGCCTGAGTAGGTCATCGTTGCAACCCCGGCCAGTGCCACCGTACCTTCGCGGCCCGCAGCACTGAACACGAACGGGAAAAGGAGTGACAGCCCCATGCCCGCGACTGCAAAACCTGCCAGCGCGAAATACGGGTTGGGTGCAGCAACGGCAAAGAAAATGCCGGCTGCTGCTATGACCGCGCCGCCGGCGATCAGCACTTTCGTGCCGTGTTGTTCTTTTAGCCGGTCGCCAACCAGGCGCGAAAGCAGCATCATGGTCGAGAAGGCCGCAAGCGACAGCGGTGCGAATCCATCCGAGGCGCCGAAGTGATCTTTCATGAAGATGCCGGCCCAGTCCGCGATACTACCTTCGGCAATTGCGCCGAGAAAGCCGAGCGCACCCAGCATTGCGAGACCACCACGCGGGATAACGAAGTGCTTGCTCGTTATCTTTTCGCAGTCATCCACTGGCAATAGTCCTATGCCCGAGCGCAGCAATAGAGCGAACGGCAACGCCAGCATCGTGTAATGCATTAGCGGAGTGATCTGTAGCGCTGCCATGGCGCTGCTGAGCGTAACGCCGGCCAGCCCACCGGCGCATGCGCAGGCATGCAGCATCGACATGATGGATCGGCCGTCCTTGCTTTCCTGTTTCGCAGCCACCGCATTCATGGCTACATCGAAGGTGCTGGCCGTAATTCCCAGCATCAGCACCGCCGCCATTAACAGCGGTACTTTGTTTGCCGCACCAATGGCAAGCAATACACCCAGCAGTGCTATGCCCGAGATCAGCATGCTCAAGCGGCCGCCGAAGCGTGCCATCAGCCGCGACGACACGGGGAAAGAAATGGCTGCACCCAAGCCCCCCATCAGCAGTATGAAAGACAGTTCGGAGTGAGATACCTGAACGCCATCGCGCAGCGCCGGAATACGGCCGACCCAAGAACCCATGATCACGCCAAACCAGCAAAATAGTCCGGGCAGCGCAAAACGTCTGAGGTTCAACAGGGAGACGGGTACTTCTGGAAGCGTTTCGATAACGGGAGCGATGCTGTTCATGGGCATGATCAAAGGGAAGAATTGCTGGTCGGCATACCCCTTTGTTCGTTACTTCAGGAAATAGTTTCTGGCAGGAAGAAATAATTGCTGCGCAGCCAGATCCATGCCACCCACGCTTGGATAGGGTGCGGTTGCATCAAAGGTGATGCCGGTAATGGTTTTTGTGCATCGACATGCCAGAACAACTACCCGCGGCCGCGGTCAGACTAACGCTGAGCTTGTTTGCCTGGCATTTCTTCAATGTGCCGCGGAGCCTGTATGGAAAGCCTGATTGTCTTTTCCCACTTGCGTTGGGATTTTGTTTATCAACGACCGCAGCAGCTGATGTCACGGCTGGCTCGGCACTACCGGATCTTCTTCATCGAAGAAACCGAGCCAATGGAAAAACCGGGTCCGGTTGAGTGGCAGGTCAGTCAGCCGCTGCCGCAGTTGACGGTATTGCGATTACGCGCCCCTGTAGAAAAGCGCGGCTTCGGTCAAGGCGCAGAAGAATCTCGGGCGCTGCGAGAAAAGCTGGCCGAGCTGCAACGACAGCACCCTAACCATATTGCATGGCTGTACACGCCGATGGCCATGCCGCTGCTTGATGCGCTTGAACCTGCAATGGTCATCTATGACTGCATGGACGAACTGTCGGCTTTCATGAATCCGCCTGCGGGCTTGCTTGAGTTAGAGTGTCAGCTGCTTGCGCGGGCCGATCTGGTCTTCACCGGCGGCCCCAGTCTGTATGCGTCCAAGCGCGGCCTGAACGCACATGTGCATTGTTTTGCGAGCAGTGTCGATCTCGCGCATTTCCGCAAGGCGCTCAACCGCAACATCGCCTATGCGCCGCACGAGTTTTTGCCAAAACCACGGCTGGGTTTCTTCGGGGTGCTGGACGAGCGGCTTGATGTGACGCTAATTACTGCCATCGCAGATGCACGCCCGACATGGCAGCTGGTGCTGGTTGGTCCGGTCGTGAAAATTGATCCGGCGTCGCTGCCGCAGCGTCCGAACATTCACTGGATGGGTCAGCAGCCTTACTCGCAGCTACCGGCGTTTCTCGCGTCGTGGGATGTCTGTCTGATGCCGTTTGCCATCAACGAAGCCACGCGTTTCATCAGCCCGACCAAGTCGCTCGAATACATGGCCGCCGAGCTTCCTGTCGTCAGTACCGCCGTGACGGATGTCGTTAATCAGCATGCAGATGTCGTAGCCATTGCTGAATCAACTGCCGCTTTTATTCACTGCTGCGATCAGGCGTTAGCCTTGCCGGCCGGCGAACGCCAGCAGCAGATACGGCAGATGCGCGCGAAACTCAGCCGCACTTCTTGGGACACGACAGTGCGTGAAATGCGCAAGCTGATGCTCGAGGCGGCAGCGGACGAATCCAGCACCGGAACGGGCGCATAACGATGAACGCAGGCATGGCGTTGTGGGGTGGTGTCGAGTGCACGTTCAACCGCGTGGGCGAGCGTTACTTCAGCCAGCTTGAACGAAGCGGGCATGTAGCGCGGATCGAAGACCTAGACCGCTTCGCGTCGCTCGGCATACGCGCGCTCCGCTATCCAGTGCTGTGGGAGCGCATTGCGCCGGACGGCGTGGCTTCAGCTGACTGGCGCTGGACGGATGCGCGGCTGCCCGAGTTGCAACGGCTAGGCATCGAAGTAATTGCCGGTCTGGTACATCATGGCAGCGGCCCGCGCTATACCAGTCTGCTTGACCCTGCATTCGGTGACAAACTGGCCGAGTATGCAGGTGCAGTCGCAGCACGCTATCCATGGCTGGCTATGTACACGCCGGTCAATGAGCCTCTGACGACCGGCAGGTTTTCGGGCTTGTACGGGGTCTGGTATCCCCACGCACATGATGATGCGAGTTTCGTGCGCGCGCTGCTGAACCAGTGCCGCGGTGTGGTCCTTGCCATGCAGGCCATACGGCGCGTGAACCCGAATGCGAGGCTGGTGCAGACCGATGATCTCGGCAAGACTTATGGCACCCCTGAAATGTCAGTGCTGGTCGATCTGTACAACGAACGCCGCTGGCTGGGCTGGGACCTGCTGTGTGGTCTTGTTAGTCGCGAACATCCGCTGTGGCCGTACTTGCAGGAGACCGGCATACCGGCACAGGAATTCGACTGGTTTCGCGAGCATCCCTGTCCGCCCGACATCATCGGCGTGAACTACTACATCACTAGTGAGCGCTGGCTGGACCACCGCATTGAACGCTATCCGGCTTCTTTCGTAGGTAGTTATCGCGGCTATCGCTGCGCCGACATCGAGACACCACGCGCGTTTGCCGTGCCCACGCCGGGCATTGGGCCGCTGTTGCGCGAATGCTGGGAGCGGTATCAAATTCCCATAGCGATCACCGAGGTTCACATTGACGCGCACCGAGAAGATCAGCTGCGCTGGCTGCTTGAAATCTGGCGCGCTGCGAAAGATGTAAGGGCTGATGACGTGGACATCCGGGCCGTGACTGTCTGGTCCTTGCTCGGGTCCTATGACTGGAACACCCTGGTCACTGCAGAGAACGGTTACTACGAGCCGGGGCCTTTCGACGTTCGTTCCGAGCCGCCGCGTCCGACTATTGTTGCCTCACTGATGCGGGAACTCTCAAGCGCGCGCGAGCCGTCGCATCCGGTACTGCAAGGGGACGGCTGGTGGCGCAGAGCCGGTCGTTTTCTTTGCCCGCCGATCAGCTTGCCTGCATTGAGCGGTTCCACACTTTTGCAATGGCCGGAACAAGAAAGCGTGCAGCCGCTGCTGATCGTTGGCGCGTCTGGCACGCTCGGTCGCGCGTTTGCGCGCATTTGCGAAGCGCGCAATCTGGAGTGCCGGCTGCTGGGTCGCGCGCAGATGGATATCGCCAATGCGGAATCCGTCGAGAAGGCGATTCACGAGCATCGCCCCTGGGCAATCGTGAACGCGGGCGGTTATGTGCACGTAGACGGGGCCGAGTCAGAGTCGCAGCGCTGCTATCGCGAGAATACACAGGGTCCGGTTGTACTGGCGGTGGCTTGTGCGCGCTATGGTATTTCGCTGGTGACGTTTTCGAGCGATCTTGTATTCGACGGCGAAAAGCAAATGCCTTATGTGGAAAGTGACCCGGTTGCACCGCTGGGCACCTACGGTCGCTCAAAAGCTGAAGCCGAGCGGCGGGTGCTGGCGATTCATCCGTCGGCACTGGTCGTTCGCGCGAGTGCATTCTTCGGGCCTTGGGACAGCGTTAACTTCGTCTCGGTCGCGCTGTCAGAACTCAAGCAAGGTCGGCCGTTCGTCGCACTGTCCGACGTCATCATTTCGCCGACGTATGTGCCTGACCTTGTGCATGCTTCATTGAACCTGTTGATCGACGGTGAGCATGGCATCTGGCACCTCGCCAATCAGACCGCACTTTCATGGGCGCAGCTGGCGCGCAAGGCTGCAGATTTGGCTGGCATCGCAACCATACGGCTGCAAGAGCGCACGGCGCTGCAGTTAAGAAGCCCGGCACAGCGCCCGACCTTCAGTGCGCTGGCCAGCGAGCGGGGCATGCTGATGCCGCCGCTCGATGATGCGCTTGCGCGTTACCTGCATTTGCGCGCGCAGGCCGAGGCCGAGGACGTCACCGGACTTGAATCATTACAGGGGCGAATGTAGCGAGAGTGTAGTGAAATTCAAGGAGGCAGTATGGCAAAAATAGCCGTTGCAGGCGCAGGCTTTTCGGGAGCGGTGATTGCGCATGAACTCGCTCGTGACGGACATGAGGTTGACGTCTTCGAATCACGCGCGCATGTGGCCGGCAACTGCCATACCGAGCGCGACGCCGCTACTGGCATTCTGGTGCACCGCTACGGGCCTCATATTTTTCATACCAGTAATGAGCGTGTGTGGAACTACGTGCGCCGCTTCGATGAATTTATGCCTTTCACAAATCGCGTCAAGGCCGTTGTGGGCGGCCGTGTGTATTCGATGCCGGTTAATCTTCACACCATCAACCAGTTCTTTGGCATGGCACTGGGGCCGGCCGAAGCTAAAGCCTTTCTCGAATCGCGGGCCGATCACGCCACCGATGAACCAGTCAACTTCGAGCAACAGGCATTGCGCTTCATGGGACACGAGCTCTACGAGGCCTTCTTCAAAGGCTACACACAGAAGCAGTGGGGCATCGCGCCCTCGGCACTGCCAGCGAGCATACTGAAGCGCTTGCCGCTGCGGTTTAACTACGACGACAACTACTACGCGAGCACATGGCAGGGAATGCCAAGACATGGCTACTCCGCAATCGTTGAAAAAATGCTTGATCTTCCCGGTATACAGCTGCACCTCAACACCGCTTTCAGTCGCGACATGTGCAAGGACTACGCACGCGTTTTCTACAGTGGCCCGATCGATGCGTGGTTCAGTCACATTGAAGGCAGGTTAGGCTACCGCACGCTTGATTTCAAAACCGAGCAACACGATGGTGATTTTCAGGGCAATGCGGTGATGAATTATTGCGACGAAAGCGTACCGTGGACGCGCATCGCCGAGCACAAGCATTTCGCGCCATGGGAAAGTCATGCAGCAACCCTGATTTATCGCGAGAGCAGTCGCGAATGCGGGCCCGGCGACATTCCGTATTACCCGATCCGTCTGGCGAAAGAGAAGGGCCAGCTCATTCGCTATATCAAACTTGCCCAGTCAGAGCGCAACGTCAGCTTCGTCGGACGTCTGGGTACCTACCGCTATCTGGATATGCACGTGACCATTGCGGAGGCATTGGACTGGGCGGACCGCTTCAGAATGACGGGGGCGTTGGAGCTGCCCGCATTTAACGTCAATCCCCTGGCTTAGTCGTGCGCACTAAAACCCTTAAAGGAACCAGATGATGCAGATTTCGAACGGCACTTCAACTTCTGTCTGGATGGCGACAGCGCAGGTGCCTGAGTTTGCGCCTCTTTCCGGTGACACTGATACCGACATCTGCATCATCGGCGCAGGGATAGGCGGACTCACAACAGCTTATCGCCTGGCGCGAGAAGGTAAGCATGTCATCGTCATAGACGCCTTGGGTATAGGTGCAGGCGAAACGGGCCGTACAACTGCCCACTTCTTCCCTCCTGATGAATGGTATGCGGGTCTCACCGAAATGTTCGGCGCGGCCGCTGCCAGTCAGGTTGCTCAAGCCTTCTCGGCCGCGACCGAATGGGTAGAACGCACTGTCACAGAAGAGCAAATAGACTGTCATTTTCGGCGACTGGATGGCTATCTCTATGCGCTTCGAGAAAATGGATTCAAAGACCTGCGCAAGGAATACGATGCGGCCATTCGAGCGGGTGTGCCGGTGGAATATTTATCGCGCGTTCCCGGTTTGAGTTTCGACACGGGTCCATGCATCCGCTACCCGAATCAGGCCCAGTTCCACCCATTGGCATACCTCGCTGGTTTGGCTCAGGCGATCATGCGATATGGCGGAGAGATATGCTGTCAGACGCGAGCATTAGCGATTGAGCGCGATCATGCAGAACAAGTCGTCGTCACCGATCGCGGGAAGATCAGGGCAAATGCTGTTGTGGTGGCGACCAACACGCCATTCAACAACCGGGTCGCTTTGCACACCAAGCAGGCTGCTTACCGTACCTATGTAGTTGGACTCAGAGTGCCCAAGAGAAGCGTGCCCAGCATATTGCTGTGGGATACGGGCGACCCCTATTACTACATCCGTCTGGATGAATCAGAACCCGATGACGACATATTGATCGTGGGTGGCGCAGATCATAAGTCGGGGCAGGATACCCACCCTGAACATCGCTACGCCGAAATCGAACGGTGGGTGCGCGAACACTATCCCATGGCCGAAGAAACTTTGTATCGCTGGTCCGGGGAAATCATGGAGCCGGCGGATGGACTCGCTTTCCTGGGCAGGAACCCATTCGACAGCGAAAACGTCTTCGTCATCAGCGGAGACTCAGGCAATGGCATGACTCACTGCACTTTGGGTGCGATGATTATCTCTGATCTGATTCAGGGGCGAGGTAATCCCTGGAGCCAGCTTTATGACCCACGCAGACTGATCACGCACGGCATGTCCGAATTCCTGAGCGAGCAGGCCAATACGCTTGCCCAGTATGCAGATTGGATGAAGAAGGACGAGATTGACTCTGTGTTGGAAATCGCAGCCGGGCAGGGCGCCGTAGTTCACAACGGCCTCAAGAAAATAGCAGCCTATCGGGATGCGCAAGGAGAGTTGCATGCCCTCTCGGCAAAATGTACGCATCTGGGCTGCGTCGTGCATTGGAACTCTGCTGAACAATCTTGGGATTGTCCGTGTCACGGCTCCCGTTTTTCAGTCAGTGGTGAAGTGCTTCACGGGCCGGCTGCCAGGAGTCTGGAGCAGGCTGCGCTACCGCCTTCAGGCATTGATGTTGACCGTGATAAGCGATCTGCTGAGGCACGCAATTCCAGACATCGGTCATGTGACTAGCCCAATCTCAAGTTAAACTGGCCAGAAATAACAGGTCAGGTCACACACAATGTCCGCAAGCTTGGAAAAAGAAGAAAGCCGCATTCGACAGGCACTCAGGCGTATGGCCCTGATCGATGTCGATGAAACGCCCGCCATGACGCCGCTGACCGGCGGTGTATCGTCATTGATCTTGCGGGTCGATACGCGGCGAGGTGCTTTGTGCGTCAAGCAGGCGCTGCCCGAACTGAAAGTGGCGACACACTGGAGTGCCCCCCTGGAGCGCAGTCATGCCGAGACGGCCTGGATACGTCTGGTGGGTCAGCGCTTGCCGGCTGCCGTGCCGGCCATTCTGGGTGAAGACAGAGAAAGCTACAGCTTTGCCATGACATGGCTGCCACCAGAGCAGCATCCGGTCTGGAAGACGCAATTGCGTGACGGTGTCGCCTCGACCGCTTTTACTGCGCAAGTCGCCCGACAGCTGGCAAGCATTCATGCATCGACGGCGCATCAGCCATCACTGGCAGAGGCGTTCGCCTATGACCAGAATTTTTTCGCCTTGCGGCTTGATCCCTATTTTGCAGCGACAGCCCGCGTGCATGCCGACTGTGCCGATGACCTCACGCGGTTAATTGAAGAGACTGCCGCGAACCGAATCGCACTTGTGCACGGCGACATCAGCCCGAAAAATATTCTGGCCGGTCCGGCCGGACCGATCTTTCTGGATGCCGAGTGCGCCGTCTATGGAGACCCGGCTTTTGATGCAGCGTTTTGCCTGTGCCATTTGCTCGCCAAATGTTTGTGGCGACCCGCCTCGCGCAGCGACTTTATCGCTTGCTTTGACACCTTTGCCAGCACCTATCTTGGCGCCGTGGATTGGGAGCCGCCGTCTGGCATTGAAGCGCGTATCACCCGACTATTGGCGGCGCTGCTGCTGGCGCGCGTCGACGGCAAATCACCGCTGGAATATCTGACCGAGAATGACCGTGACCGCTTGCGCAAGTTTGCGCGGCGCTGGCTGTTGTCACCGGCTACAAAACTGACAGCGCTCAGCGCTGCATGGCAGGAGGAACTGAAGCAATGACGACTCATATCCAACGTGTACTCGCCCGTCGCATTTGGGATTCGCGCGGTCGCCCGACCGTAGAGGTCGATGTACATCTCGAGGGCGGCGCGCGGGGCAGGGGCATTGCACCGGCTGGCGCCTCAACCGGTTCGTATGAAGCAGTCGAGTTGCGCGATGGCGGCAGTGCCTTTGGCGGCTTTGGCGTGAGCAAGGCACTGGACAACATACAGCGCGAGATTGCACCCGCTCTCGTCGGCCTGGATGCCATGGATCAGCAGGCGATTGACCGCCTGCTGATCGCTCTGGATGGCACGGCGAATAAATCGCGTCTGGGCGGGAATGCCTTGATTGCGACTTCCATGGCGGTGCTGCACGCGGCGGCGGCAGCGCGCGGCTTGCCCTTGTGGCGCCATCTCGCAGGCGGGCAGCCGGTGCTGCTGCCGCTGCCGGAGATACAGATTTTTGGTGGCGGCGCTCATGCCGGTCGCCGCATAGATATTCAGGATCTGCTCGTCATGCCCGTCGGTGCATCAAGCATGGATGAAGCGCTCGCGATGGTGGCGGAAGTCTATCGCGCAGCTGGTGAGTTGATGGCCGCTGCCGGCAAGCGTGCAGGTGTTGCAGACGAAGGCGGCTGGTGGCCTGATTTTGCGAGCAATGAAGAAGCACTGCAGATGCTGACACGTGCCATCGACAAGGCAGGATATCGCAATGGCGAAGTGATGATTTCACTCGATATCGCGGCCTCGGAGTTTGGCAGTGCTGGCCTCTATAAGCCAGGTCTTGAGGATCGTACGTATGACACAGGCGAGTGGATAGCTGTGCTGCTGCGCTGGATGAAACAGTACCCGATCCTGTCGATCGAAGATCCGGTCGCCGAGGATGACACGGCCGGCATGATTGCCTTTACGGCCGCTGCCGGCAAAAAAATCCAGATCATTGGCGACGACTATCTCGTCACCAATGCGCAGCGAGTGCGCGAGGCTGCAGCCAGTCACGCATGTAATGCAGTCTTGATTAAACCTAATCAGGCCGGCACTATGACCGAGACGTATGAGGCCTTGACCGCCGCAAAAGCCTGCGGCTTTGCCACCGTCGTGTCGGCGCGCTCGGGCGAGTCGGAAGACATCATGATCGCGCACCTTGCCGTCGGCTGGAATGCGGGGCAATTGAAGGTCGGCTCCTTTGCGCGTTCCGAGCGCATGGCAAAGTGGAATGAACTGCTGCGTATAGAAGAAGACATGGGCCTTGCGGCCGTGTATGCGGGCGGCTCGGTGTTGCGAATCTGAGAAGAGGGCGCAACGATGCTTGCTGCGCAGGCGCGTTTGCCAGCAACCTGACGAAACAGGGATTGTTCTTTGTGGTGGAACTAAAAATCGACTAGTATGTTACTCGAGAGTAACTAATGGTTAATGACTGATGTCGTTCCTGAAGTCGTCTTCTGAAAATTCCTGGTATCCACCTTACCTGCCTGTTCTGCTGGGCTGGGTAGGCGCCGTTCTGTGTGTGATGACATTGGCGGGCGGGGCGGCCTACACTGTGATCCGCAGTGATCTGGCACGCCAGCAGCAAGATGCGCTCTACGAGACCAGTGTCAGTACCCGCGTATTGGCCGAGGAAGTGGCCAACACGGTCAGGCATATCGATCAGGTACTGGAACTGATGCGGAACGACATGGAAAATATTCGCTCTACCGAGCGATTCGACAGATTTCTTCAAACAACCTTGCAACATAAATCCCTGCGTACTTTTATCACGGACGCCAATGGGTATCTGTTACAGCAAGCGAAGGTGTCTGATGCTGTGCCTTATTACGCCGATGCGCCTTTTTTTCTGGACCACAAAAAATCGCTTTACCGTGGCATGAACATCAGTGACCCGGTGCTGCAACGTGAGAACGCCTCGCAGGTACCAGTGATGCTGTTTTCGCGACGAGTGAACAATGCACAAGGTGATTTTGCCGGAGTCGTTGCAGTAGAAATAACCGCAGAAAGTCTGGCAGGATTTGATATCGTGGAGGACACCCTTTATGCGCGGCTATTCAGCCTGAAACTGATTGACGGGCTCGAGGTTTTTACTGCAGGGCCTCCTCAAGAGCGTCGTGCCTTGGAACGCGCCGATAGTGATCCGCTCGCGCAATCGCTTGACGGTCAGCGAATCGAGCCGGGTAGCAAGTTTGCCGATGGTCAGAATCGCATATTCAGCTGGCAGTCGGTCGGCAGCTATCCACTTTACGTGGTGGCGCTGCTCCCCGAGACCACGGCCTCGGAGATGAATCTCGACAAGAACAAGTTTCGCCTTACGACGGCAGTGCTGATCCTGCTGCTGATTCTGGTCGTCGGTGTAGTCGGGTGTGTAGTGCACCTTCGATCCAAGGCGCACCAGACTTACGTACAACAAATTCGGGAAGCCTTCCGGCTGGCGGCCGAGGGTATGCAGGAAGCGCTTTACATTGTCAAGCCCGTTTACGGTCCGAGCCGCAGCGTCATTGATTTTGTCGTTGAAGATTGTAACGATCAGGCCGCCCGTCGCTTGGGACGAACGCAGCCTGAGTTGGTGGGCAAAGCTATCAGTACGATTGCGCCGCTGGATAATGAGCAGATGCTGGAATTTATGCGCAGCGTACTCAAGCTGGGCATTGTTGAGGATGAACTTCAAATACCAGGACAAGACAATCCAGTGCCCGATCAGACCACCGGTGGCTGGATTCAGCGGCGCGGCGTGAAGACACAAAGCAGCATTGCCATTACTGTGCGTGATGTGAGCGAGTCTCGTAAACAGCGGGCAGCACTCGCCACCATGGCGGTGACTGATGCGCTGACAGAGTTACCCAACAGGCGCTGGCTGATTGACCAGCTGCCCGAAAAGCTTTCGCTGGCTGATAAGAATGGCAAACAGCTGGCCTTATTGTTTATTGACCTGGACAACTTCAAGGCCGTCAACGATACCCTTGGGCATAAAGCCGGCGATCAGGTACTCACCGATATTAGCGACTGTCTGCGTGGGTCGGTCCGGGCCTCAGATATCTTAGTGCGGCTGGGCGGTGATGAATTCATGGTGGTCGTTGAGGCCATCGATGATTTCACCAACGCGGAAGAAAGGGCCATGCGTGTGCTCAATGCGGTCAGCCGACTCAATGACACGGCCTCCTGGGGCGCTTTCTCGGTCACTGCCTCCATCGGTATCAGCGTCTATCCCATCCACACGACATCGGCGCCCGAGCTGCTTCAATTTGCCGACATTGCCATGTACGCGGCCAAGGCGGCTGGCAAGGCGCAATACCGCATCTTCAATCACGATTATGCTGGTGCGTTGCAGCGCCGGGTGCAATTGCAACAGGATCTGCAGAAGGCGATCGGCAGCGAACAGCTCAGGTTGTACTTTCAGCCTCGCGTGGATAGCTACACGGGGATAGTGACAAGTCTCGAAGCACTCGCGCGCTGGCAGCATCCGTTGCATGGAGCGATACCGCCGTCAGAATTCATACCGCTGGCTGAAGAGCGAGGCCTGATTATTCCACTAGGCGAATGGATACTGGAATGCCTGTGCCGACAATTGCGGGCATGGGACGATGCCGGCCTGCGTTATGGCCGCGTGTCATTCAATGTCTCGGGATTGCAAATCAAAAATGATCGATTCCGGGTTTCCCTGTTGGCCTGTCTTACCCGATTCGGTTTGTCTACACGATCAATCGCCCTGGAGTTGACCGAGTCCGTACTGGGTACTGACAGTGCGGTCATGGTTGAGGAATTGACCCATTTGCAGGACTTGGGGATTCCCCTCGAAATCGATGATTTCGGCACAGGACTTTCTTCGCTCGCCCGACTGCAACATTTACAGGTCGATGTTTTAAAGATCGACAAATCCTTTGTTCAGGGCCTGGGGCAAGACATGAAAAGCGATGCACTCTGCAATGCCATTCACTCCATTGGCCATGCACTCGGTATACGGATCGTCGCAGAGGGCGTGGAAACCCTGCACCAGCTCGAGCAATTACGAAAATTTGGTTGCGATGAAATTCAGGGGTTTCTGGTGTCCGAGGCCTTGCCTGCGCATGCGGTAGCAATGCTCATCACGGGGGAGCCGCTGCTCGAACCCATCGAAAAAAAATTAATGCGTTTCCCCGGGCGCGCTGCCTGAGTCGAGGGGAAAGACCGGACGTCGCAGTTGCGTAAACGGGAACAACGCATAGTTTGAACTGGTCGGCCCGCCTTCGTCAGAGTCACACTCGACCAGTGCCTTCGACAACTCACCAAAGACAGGCCGGCAGTACATGCGCGATTTGAGCAGCAAATAAGTGCAGTCGGCAGCATCCACTCCCACGCACTCAAAAACACCGATGTCGTAAGGCTCCGTGCGTTGTTCTGAAATCACCAGCTGCGCCGCACCCACATCCAGCAAGACAGTGCGCCCCATGCTGATCTGTGCGCCGGTATAGATCGGTCCAGTAACCGTAAAACGCCCATCACTTTTCGCCCGTACCGTGCCGGTCAGTGTGGCTGCTTGCTTGACGATACCTTGATGCGCTAGTGCGATGCGATTGCCGACCTGGATCGTTAAGGTTTTACCTATGGCCGCATCCCACAGCGCTGCTACGGCCTGCGGATCGCAATAGGGGCCGGCAAGCAGGCCCATCATACCGGCATCAAGTGCAGCGAGCAAAATATCCATCGTGTCGCACGTGCCGCCTGACATGACGTTGTCGCTATGGTCTAGCAGCAGCACGGGACCCAAGCCGGGCGTTGCGGCCGCTTCACACGCGCGCTGCAATGAGACGGCAAGCGGTTCGCTGCGAAAAACAAAGTCTTCCCGCGCTTGCCAATTCGTTGCAGCTATCTGTGCTGCGACCCGCTCAGCCAGTTCGGCGTCATCGTCTGTGACGACGACCACGGACATGCCGGCGTCTGGACAATCTGCCAGCGAAAAGCCGGCCATCACCGTAGCCGCCAAAACGCCGGGTTCTGTTTCGGCTGCCTGTGCGGCGGCAACCGCTTGCTGCATCGCGCCTTCATTGGTGTTGCTGCGCAAGGTATGCGAGAGCAGCGGCAGCTGATGCCAGCGGGTGAGCGGTCGCGAGGGAGTGTAGAGGCGATCAAGCAGCAGGCGGGCGACATGCTCGCCGGTCTCGGCCATATCGATATGCGGATAAGTCTTGAAGCCGACGATGATGTCCGCGTTGTCCACCATTTTTTGCGTCACATTACCGTGCAGGTCGAGCGCCACGGCCACCGGTGTATGCGGTGCCAACGCGCGAATTTTTTCCAGCAATTCCCCTTCGCCGTCGGCAGCGTTCTGCGCCATCAGCGCGCCGTGCAGGTCCAGCAGGATCGCATCTACATCTGCCTGTACTGCCGACAGAATCGTGTCGCACAAATGATTATAGGCAGCGGCATCAACGGTGCCGCTCGGGTTGGCGGTAGCAGAAACGGGAGTGACTAAGTGTGCGCCGGGCAGAGATTCGGTGGCCCGAATGAACGCCCCCATGGCAGTTCGCGCAGAACGCTGGTCTGCCAATGCGGCATCACCGTAAAGCGGCTCGAACGCTGCCAACGGCGTGGCGACGGGTGAGAAGGTATTGGTTTCATGATTCAAACGGGCAATCAGGAATTTCATGGGTAGAACCTCATAAAAAAAGCGCGGCCATCACAGCGATGGGAGATGGCCAAGGAAGCAGTCTCTCATCTTCATGTGTCCATTAGCTTCAATAGGTTTTGAAAAAATAAACCACGGTCAGTACCGTACCCACGGCGATCACTATGCGACGCAGCCAGACTGCAGGCAAGCGGCGGGCAAATGAAGCACCCACGTAACCGCCTATGGCTGCTGTGCATAATGCAACCAGCGTATGCGGCCAGCTGACAGCGCCAGCAACGACAAAAGTCAGCGCCGCCATTGAATAGTTCATCGCTGAAGTCATGTTCTTCAAAGCGTTTAATTCCTGAATATCTTCGAAGCCCTGTATCGACAGCGCGGCAAGTGTGAGTATGCCCATGCCAGCACCGAAGAAGCCACCATATACCGCAACGAGAAGCTGAAAAAGCGCACCACCTGCGCCACCTCTGGATGCTGAAGACTGCATACCCAGCTGAGTTTTTACCGACGCGATTATGCGGCTGATTTGAGAGCTGAAAGCGAAGAGGGATGTTGCAACCAAGAGTAACCACGGGATCAGGCGAGAGAAAGCCGCATTTGAAATGGCCAGCAAAAGCAAGCCGCCGCACAGGCCGCCTATAAGTGAAATAACGCCCAGCAGTACTGCCCATCTGCCATGGCGCATCACTTCGCGCCGGTACGCCCACGCGCTTGCGAGACTCGCCGGCCAGAGCGCCACTGAATTGCTGGCGTTTGCCGTGATTGGCGGTATGCCGGCCGCGAGCATGGCGGGAAAAGAAAAAAACGTGCCGCCACCAGCCATGGCGTTCATGCCGCCGGCTAAAAAAGCGCCGCCACCTACGAGCAATGCATCAGCGAGAACCATAGAGAGTCATCTTGAATGTACGGGAAATTTTCAATGCAGAGTCGAGCAAAGTTCTGCTCGTGAATGCAGAACTATACAGACGAATGGCAGAATGAGAGTCGGAGTAAAAATTGGTGCGTACTCTATTAAGGTGGGACTGTTTAATAGATGCTACGGACTTGATTTTCTCTTGTTGTCCCTGTGATGGGAAAAGCCTAGCATCGCTGCTGGACTTTTTGAATTCTGTGGCTCCCCGACCTGGACTCGAACCAGAAACCTGCGGATTAACAGGGCTTTCGGCACGATCGTTAGCATTCCGGCGTTGTTAGAAATTTTCTGTAGTTTTCTGATTTTGGAAGGCAAGACTTTTCGTTCCTGTGCTTGCATCAGTCCCAAATTGGGACTATGCATTTATCAATGCGCGTAATTTCTCAGGCCAAGCTAAAAACGTTCTACACGAGGCATTCCAGTGCGGAGCTGGCGCTGAAAGCTTGGTATGACGAGGCGAAGAAGGCTTTCTGGGAAACGCCGCAACAAATTAAAGATCAATACAGGAGCGCGAGCTTTGTTGGCCAAAACCGTATTGTGTTCAATATTCAAGGTAATAAATATCGGCTGATCGTAGCGGTCGCGTACCGCTTTGGCGCGCTCTATATCAAGTTCACAGGTACGTGCCGAATACGATACGATCGATGCTGCGACGGTGGATCAGTAACAGGAGAGTCAGAAATGGAGATTAGACCAATTCGTACCGAGCTTGATTATCAGAGCGCGCTCAAAGCTGTAGCCCCATACTTCGATCAGGAGCCTGAGCCTGGCTCCAGCGAAGCCGACAGCTTCGAGCTATTGCTGATGGTGATCGAAGCCTATGAAGCCCGGCATCATGTGATTAATGCCCCCGATCCAATTGAGGCGATCAAATTCTGCATGGAGCAAGCAGGCCTGACCCCCAAGGACTTGCGGCCTATGATCGGCGAGACCAACCGGGTATATGAAATTTTGAATTACACACGACCGCTGACGCTGTCCATGATCCGTCGTCTGAATGCTTCACTGGGAATTCCTGCCCATGCGCTATTCGGCGAGCCGAAGCTGTGTCGTGGTAAAGCTAACAAAGGTATCACTGCAGCTAACGCGAAGTTGATTAAGCAGACAAAGATTGCCGACGCCAGCAAACTAAAAGCGACGAAGTCAACGAAGCGGATTGCTAGTAAGACCTCTGCGAGGCCTCTGCGCGAAAAGTAGTGTTGGCACGCTGAATGTGCGTAACTGCTGACAATGCCGAACGACTTGCAGATTATTTCGGTGGTGATGCTACTTCTTGGGTGGCACTTCAAGCTGACTGCGATCTGAAGACACTGTCAACGCGAAAGAAATTGAACTCAGGGTTTATCGCCGATGCTAAATGGCTGACGCTGGATGGCAAGCCTCAAAAAACGAAAAAGCCCGCAAACTTTCGTCTGCGAGCTTTTGTGTTCTGTGGCTCCCCGACCTGGACTCGAACCAGGGACCTGCGGATTAACAGACACTTTTCCGACTCACTGAGGCGCAAGCTTACACACATTTTCACCGTTGTTCAAACGGTGCTCGCTGTAGGTAATTTGCTGTTGAACCGGGCCTTAATCAATGAGCCAGTCGTATCTATCGGCTTTAGCTTTGTCAGACATTCGCAGGTTGAACCACCAGCTTCACTCCAAGTGCTTTACAGACACGGGAAATAGTATCAAAGCGCGGCTGTGCATCAGCCCGCAGCGCCTTGTAAAGTGCCTCGCGACCAATGCCGGTTTCTTGTGCGATCTGTGCCATACCCCGCGCTCTCGCTGCCACGCCAAGTGCGTGGGCGAGTTCTCCGGCATCGCCTTCCTCAATCACAACAGACAGATAGGCGGCTATGTCCGTATCGTCCTTCAGGTATTCAGCAGGATCGAAGGCGGGCAGATCAGTTGCTCGAATTTTTGTAGTCATCATTTACTCCTCAATAGTCTTGGATAAGGCAATGGCTTTAGCAATGTCGGCGCTCTGGGTTGCCTTGTCCCCGCCGCCTAGCATTACGACTAGCGTATCTCCACGTTCAATGTAATACATACGCCATCCTGCACCGAAGTGTTCCCGCATCTCGCTAACACCTTGACCAACAGGCGCTACATCACCGAGCAAGCCGCGCTCGACCTTTTCGAGTCGGCGAACTAACCGCGCCCTTGTCATAGGGTCTTTCAGTCGGCTGAGCCAGTCTGTAAACTGGGGAAGCGGTTTGATGGTGTACATACTTTCATTGTATTCGAACGAATACAAATGTAAAGCTTAATTTGAGAGTGCTTTTGCTGCATGAAACTGCTTTTCCAAGTCAGTCGTAATGTCGAGCTCGCATAATGGAGCACAGATGAAGAAATGATTTTTAGAAGAGCAAAATATCTGTATCTTGAAAGGCACCTTAGTCGACAGGTCTTTTCCCTAAATTGACAAGGACAACAGAAACGAAAAAGCCCGCAAATTTTCGTTTGCGGGCTTTTATATTCTGTGGCTCCCCGACCTGGACTCGAACCAGGGACCTGCGGATTAACAGACGGCAGGGG